>NZ_JAEKGB010000004.1:0-609888 GCF_016918385.1 Pseudomonas sp. ICBG1301 | reverse complement strand
CATTCCCACGCGGAGCGTGGGAACGAGCATTCAGCGGCTAGCTGTAGACACGGCCAAGGAGTTGCCGATGGCTTTCAAACTGGTCGAGCACATCCCGGGTGATCTGCTCCTGGGTGAAGCCCATCAGGTCGTATTCCTGAGGCCCGTTGTGCAGGTAGACCTCAGCCCGGTAGTAACGCGTGCGCTCTTCCTCGGGCAGGTCGCTCGGTGCTGCCCTCCACCATCTGATCGTTCCCACGCTCTGCGTGGGAATGTAGCCATCGACGCTCCGCGTCTGCTCTTAAAAGCCGTGACGCGGAGCATCACAGGATGCATTCCCACGCGGAGCGTGGGAACGAGCATTCAGCGGCTAGCTGTAGACACGGCCAAGGAGTTGCCGATGGCTTTCAAACTGGTCGAGCACATCCCGGGTGATCTGCTCCTGGGTGAAGCCCATCAGGTCGTATTCCTGAGGCCCGTTGTGCAGGTAGACCTCAGCCCGGTAGTAACGCGTGCGCTCTTCCTCGGGCAGGTCGCTCGGTGCTGCCCTCCACCATCTGATCGTTCCCACGCTCTGCGTGGGAATGTAGCCATCGACGCTCCGCGTCTGCTCTTAAAAGCCGTGACGCGGAGCATCACAGGATGCATTCCCACGCGGAGCGTGGGAACGAGCATTCAGCGGCTAGCTGTAGACACGGCCAAGGAGTTGCCGATGGCTTTCAAACTGGTCGAGCACATCCCGAGTGATCTGCTCCTGGGTGAAGCCCATCAGGTCGTATTCCTGAGGCCCGTTGTGCAGGTAGACCTCAGCCCGGTAGTAACGCGTGCGCTCTTCCTCGGGCAGGTCGCTCGGTGCCGACGAGTAAGCATCCAGGCTCACTTCATAGACAAACGGATTGCCCTCCGCCATCTCGATACGCACACCGATGCAGCGCTTGGACTTGCCCAACAAGGTCTGCACTTCCAGCCCCTGATCGCGCAGCGCCGTCGCCGCTTCTTCCAGCGCAGGTGTCACGTGCTTGTCCATGAAGCGTTGCACGGTGCCCTGGCTCGGTTGCAGGTCCAGTGCAGTCAAACGCTCGCTGAAACCACGACGGCCACGTTCGGCCAATTGCGCCTGCTCCTGTTCGATGGCCACATCCTGGCGCATGGCCTTGTGCAAACCGAACATGAAGAACACCAGCACCACCGAGAACGGCAGCCCCGCCAGCACCACCATGGTTTGCATGGCTTCGAAGTTACCGGCAAACAGCAAGCCGATGGTCACCAGGGTAATCACCGCCGACCAGAAGATACGCAGCCAGTGCGGCGCATCTTCGTCCACGTTGCCGCCTTTGCAGGAAAGGTTGGCCATCATCACCGCGCCGGAATCCGCCGGGGTCAGGAACAGCACAAACCCCACAAAGATCGACACACCGATGACGACTTTCGACGCCGGGTAATGCTCAAGCAGTTGGTAGATGGCCATGGACGGCTGTTCCAGCGCCGTCTTGCCCAACTCCACCGCGCCGTGGTTGAGCACCAGGTCCAGGGCCGAGTTACCGAAGATCGACAACCACGCCAGGGTGAAGCCCAGCGGAATCAGCAGCACGCCGGCCACCAGCTCACGCACGGTGCGACCACGGGAAATACGCGCGATGAACATGCCCACGAATGGCGCCCAGGAAATCCACCAGGCCCAGTAGAACAGGGTCCACAGGCCCATCCAGCGCTCGGTCTTGTCGGCGTCACCCTCATACACGTACAGGTCGAAGGTTTTCAGCACCAGGCCGTTCATGTAGTCGCCGATGTTCTGCACGAAACCGTTGAGCAGGTGCAGGGTCGGGCCGAACAACAACACAAAGATCAGCAGGCCGCTGAACAGCATGATGTTGAGGTTGGACAAGCGGCGAATACCGTTCTCCACACCCGACACCGCCGCAATGGTCGCCACCGTGCTCATCACGATGATCACGATCAACAGGTTGGTGTTGTTGTGTTCCATGCCGAACAGGTTTTCCAGCCCAGACGACACCTGCATCGCACCAATCCCCAGGTTCGTCACCAGGCCCAGCAGGGTCACGAACATGCCGAAACCGTCCACCGCGTGGCCGGCCGCACCTTTCACCCAACGCTCGCCCACCAGCGGATACAAGGCCGAACGCAAGGCCAGCGGCTGGTTATGACGGTACGCAAAGTACGCCACGGCCAAGCCGACCAGCGCGTAGATCGCCCAGCCATGCAGGCCCCAGTGCAGGAAGGTCAGTTGCAGTGCCTGGCGCGCCGCACTGTTGCTGGCAGCGGCGCCTTCGGGCGGGTTGAAGTAGTGGTCCAACGGTTCCGAAGCGCCGAAGTACAACAGCGAGATACCGATGCCCGACGAGAACAACATGCCGGCCCAGGCGCCGTAGCTGAAGTCCGGGGTGTCGTCCTTGCTGCCCAGTTTCAACTTGCCGTAGGACGAAAACGCCAGCCCCACCACAAATACCAGGTAGGCGGCGATGACGACCATGTAGTACCAGCCGAAGCTTTTGGAAAGCCACGCCTGGGCTACGCCGAGCATGCGCCCGGCCTCCTGCGGGGCGATGATCAGAATGGCAGTCAGCAAAAGAATCAGCACGGTAGAGGTGTAGAACACCCAACCGTTGACCCGCACCTTTTCCGGTGGGGTCTTTATAAGAGAGGCAGAACTCATGGCGCAGATGCTCCGGGCAGTGCGAAAGAGAAACACAAGGCAACGGTTATCCCGGGACATCGATTTTTCGGCAGTCGACGGACGGGTGTTATAAAGACACCCCGAAAATTCTTGTACCCCGCCGAAGCAGTGGCCAAGCCCTGTCACGGCCTGTTTCAAGGGTTTTTGCAGGTGTCAGATGTCGCGGCTCGCAGGTAGGAAATATCTGTAGGCAGCGACCATTTGTCGCAGATCTTATTCTTTGTTGATTGAACGTTCAATCAAAACAAAATAGACTGGCCTTCAAGCCGACGGACGTCTGACGTCCGCCGCAGGCCTAACGAGAGGTGCTACATGCCCAAGGTCGGTATGCAACCCATACGCCGCCAGCAGTTGATCGAAGCCACGTTGACGGCCATCGATCAGGTCGGAATGGGGGATGCCAGCATTGCGTTGATCGCCCGTTTGGCCGGCGTTTCGAACGGCATCATCAGTCACTACTTTCAGGACAAGAACGGCCTGATCGCCGCAACGATGCGGTACTTGATGAATGCGCTGATCGAGAACGTCCACGAACGCAGACGTGCCCTGAAGGATGACAGCCCACGGGCGCACCTTCAGGTGATCATCGAAGGCAACTTCGACGCCAGCCAGGTCAACGGCCCGGCAATGAAAACCTGGTTGGCCTTCTGGGCAGCCAGCATGCACCACCCGTCATTGCACAGGTTGCAGCGGATCAACGATCAACGTCTGTATTCCAACCTGTGCTGCCAGTTTCGCCGAGTGCTGCCGCTGCCGCGTGCACGCAAAGCAGCCCGAGGCCTGGCGGCCCTGATCGACGGTTTGTGGTTGCGCGGCGCCCTGTCGGGAGACGCTTTCGACACGGAGCAGGCGCAACGGATCGCGTACGAATACATGGATTTCCAATTGGCCAAGCAGGTGAGTTAGAGCACACATAACCGCTCAACCCCTGAACCGCTTCCGGTCAGTGCCGCCAGCACCTTGTGGCTCACTGTTTGGAGGTTAACGCCAACCACTTATGCACTTGCGAGGACTTTATGGCCCGTTTCGAACTGCAAAAACTCTACATTGACGGCGGCTACACCGACGCTGGCAGCGATGCCACTTTCGAAGCCATCAACCCGGCTAACGGTGAAGTTCTCGCCAAAGTGCAACGTGCGACGAAAGAAGACGTTGAACGCGCCGTGGTCAGCGCCGAAAAAGGCCAGAAGATCTGGGCTGCCATGACCGCCATGGAGCGCTCGCGCATCCTGCGTCGTGCCGTCGACATCCTGCGCGAGCGCAACGACGAGTTGGCCGAGCTGGAAACCCTGGACACCGGTAAAGCCTTGTCCGAAACCAAATACGTCGACATCGTCACCGGCGCCGACGTGCTGGAATACTACGCGGGCCTGGTGCCGGCCATCGAAGGCGAGCAAATCCCGCTGCGCGACACGGCGTTCGTCTACACCCGCCGCGAGCCGCTGGGCGTAGTGGCCGGTATCGGCGCGTGGAACTACCCGATCCAGATCGCCCTGTGGAAATCCGCACCCGCCCTGGCTGCGGGTAACGCGATGATCTTCAAGCCAAGCGAAGTCACTTCGCTGACCACCCTGAAACTGGCCGAGATCTACACCGAAGCCGGCGTTCCGGCGGGCGTGTTCAACGTGCTGACCGGCAGCGGCCGTGAAGTCGGCACCTGGCTGACCGAGCACCCGCGCATCGAGAAAGTCTCGTTCACCGGCGGCACCGACACCGGCAAGAAAGTCATGGCCAGCGCTTCGAGCTCTTCGCTCAAAGACGTGACCATGGAACTGGGCGGCAAGTCGCCGCTGATCATCTTCGACGACGCCGACCTCGACCGCGCCGCCGACACTGCGATGATGGCCAACTTCTACAGCTCCGGCCAGGTCTGCACCAACGGCACTCGCGTGTTCGTGCCCAAACACCTGCAAGCGGCGTTCGAAGCCAAGATCGTCGAGCGTGTTGCGCGCATTCGCGTGGGCAACCCGCAAGATGACAACACCAACTTCGGCCCGCTGGTCAGCTTTGCGCACATGGAAAGCGTGCTGGGCTACATCGCCAAAGGCAAAGAAGAAGGCGCCCGCCTGCTGTGCGGCGGCGACCGCCTGACTGACGGCGAATTCGCCAAAGGCGCCTTCGTGGCCCCGACCGTGTTCACCGACTGCACCGACGACATGACTATCGTGCGCGAAGAAATCTTCGGCCCGGTGATGAGCATCCTCACCTACGAAACCGAAGAAGAAGTGATCCGCCGCGCCAACGACACCGACTTCGGCCTGGCTGCCGGCCTGGTCACCAAAGACCTGAACCGCGCCCACCGTGTGATTCATCAGTTGGAAGCGGGCATCTGCTGGATCAACGCCTGGGGCGAATCCGACGCGAAGATGCCGGTCGGCGGCTACAAGCAATCCGGTGTGGGTCGTGAGAACGGCATCAGCTCGCTGAACAACTTCACCCGCATCAAATCGGTACAGGTTGAGCTGGGCGACTACGTCTCGGTGTTCTGACAGCCCGAGACTTGTGTTGCCTTTGAGGCCGCCATCGGGAGCAAGCCCCCTCCCACACTGACTGTGTTCACATGTTCAGATGTGTGAATGCAGTCAAATGTGGGAGGGGGCTCGCCCCCGATGAGGCCCCCGCTGACCCAACTCCAAAAGAGGGTGCATTCATGTCCCAAGAATACGATTACATCATTGTGGGTGCCGGTTCCGCCGGCAACACCCTGGCGACCCGTCTGACCGAAGACGAAGGCGTCACCGTTCTGCTGCTGGAAGCCGGCGGCCCTGACTACCGCTTCGACTTCCGCACGCAAATGCCTGCGGCGCTGGCGTTCCCGCTGCAAGGCCGCCGCTACAATTGGGCCTACGAAACCGACCCGGAACCACACATGGACGGCCGGCGCATGGAATGTGGTCGCGGCAAGGGCCTGGGTGGCTCTTCCCTGATCAACGGCATGTGCTACATCCGTGGTAACGCGATGGACTACGACGGCTGGGCGAAACTGCCGGGCCTGGAAGACTGGACCTACCTCGACTGCCTGCCGTATTTCCGCAAAGCGGAAACCCGCGACATCGGCCCCAACGACTGGCACGGCGGCGATGGCCCGGTCAGCGTGACCACGCCCAAGCCCGGCAACAACCCGCTGTTCCACGCCATGGTTGAAGCCGGCGTGCAGGCCGGTTACCCGCGCACCGAAGACTTGAACGGCTACCAGCAAGAAGGTTTCGGCCCGATGGACCGTACCGTCACGCCCAAGGGCCGTCGCGCCAGCACCGCACGCGGTTACCTGGACACCGCCAAGAAGCGCTCGACGCTGACCATCGTCACCCACGCCCTCACCGACAAAGTGCTGTTCGAAGGCAAGCGTGCGGTTGGCGTGCGTTACTTGATCGGCGCGGCTGAAGAGCGCGTCGAAGCCCGTGCGCGCAAAGAAGTCATCGTGTGCAGCGGCGCAATCGCTTCGCCGCAACTGCTGCAACGCTCCGGTGTTGGCCCGGCCAAGCTGCTGGAAAGCCTCGATATCCCGGTGGTCCACGACCTGCCAGGCGTCGGCGAAAACCTGCAGGACCACCTGGAGCTGTACCTGCAATATGCATGCACCCAGCCCGTGTCGCTGTACCCGTCGCTGCTCTGGTACAACCAGCCGGCCATCGGTGCCGAGTGGCTGTTCAACGGCACCGGCATCGGCGCCAGCAACCAGTTCGAAGCGGGCGGTTTCATCCGTACCCGTGAAGAATTCGAATGGCCGAACATCCAGTACCACTTCCTGCCGGTGGCGATTAACTACAACGGCAGTAACGGTGTGAAAGAGCACGGTTTCCAGGCACACATGGGCTCCATGCGTTCGCCAAGCCGGGGTCGCATCCAGTTGAAGTCGAAGAACCCAAGGGACTACCCGAGCATTCTCTTCAACTACATGGCCACCGAACAGGACTGGCAGGAGTTCCGCGACGGCATCCGCCTGACCCGTGAAATCATGGCGCAACCGGCCCTGGACCCCTACCGTGGCCGCGAAATCAGCCCGGGCATCGAAGTGCAAACCGATGAGCAACTGGACAAGTTCATCCGTGAGCATGCCGAAACCGCGTTCCACCCGTCCTGCTCGTGCAAGATGGGCACCGACGACATGGCGGTAGTGGATGGCCAGGGCCGCGTGCATGGCATGCAAGGCCTGCGTGTGGTCGATGCGTCGATCATGCCGATCATCACCACCGGCAACCTGAACGCGCCGACGATCATGATCGCCGAGAAAATCGCCGACAAGATCCGTGGCCGCCAGCCACTGCCGCGCAGCACCGCCGACTACTATGTCGCCGGCGATGCGCCGGTGCGTGGCAAGCCGTTGCGTGAAGTGGGCCAGACGGCGCAGTAACTGATAAACCGCAGCGCTCCCATCGGGAGCAAGCCCCCTCCCACACTACGGTGTTCACACGTTCAGATGTGTGAATGCAGTCAAATGTGGGAGGGGGCTTGCCCCCGATGAGGCCCGCCCAGACAAGACACGCCCCCCGCCCTACACTTTCCTTGATCAGCTCCCAGCCCAGGCCTACTCTGTTCGCCTGCCCGCGCCGAGCCGCCCACAAGGAAGGCCCCATGTTCGACCACCACGCCACACTCAAAAAACATTTCAGTGCCCTGCGCACCACCGCCGAATTCTTTTCGCTGCGCTACGTGCGCGAATCCGGCCAATACTTGTCAGTGCGCAAAAACGTCGCCGAACCGCCCCACCTGAGGCACGACGAAGGCGCCATGCTGACCGTGCGTCTCAATGGCGTGGAAGCCTATGCCGCGACCAACGATATTTCCCTGGCCGGCCTGCAAGCGGCCCTCCAACGCGCCGAACAGCAAGCCCGCCTGATCAAGCCCCACGCCCTGCTCGACCTGCGCGACCAAGCCGTCTCCAGCGCCGTCGCCGACTACCTGTCCCCCGACCTTGACCAGCCCTTCCCGTCCTTGAGCGACTGCTACCAACTGCTGGGTAACGAGTCGGCCGCCGTGCCCAAGGACGAGCGCCTGGTCAGTTGGGACGTGAGCCTGGGCCTGACCCGCGTCGAGCAGATCTACCTCAACAGCGCGGGCGCCGAATTGCGCCAGGCGCAGCGCTTTGTATTCCCCGGCGTCAATGTCACCGCCTACGACGGCAACGACAGCCAGACCCGCACCTTCGGCGGCAGCAACTTCGGCCAGCAAGGCGGGTTCGAGGTGATCAGCCGCTTCGGCCTGGTCGGCGCCGCGCCGCGCATCGCCGATGAAGCCCTGCAACTGCTGGCCGCGCCAAACACGCCCAGCGGCGCGCGTGACCTGCTGTTGATGCCCGACCAGATGATCCTGCAAATCCACGAATCCATCGGCCACCCGCTGGAGCTGGACCGCATCCTGGGCGATGAACGCAATTACGCCGGCACCAGTTTCGTCAAAGCCAGCGACTTCGGCCAGCTGCAGTACGGCTCACCGCTGCTCAACGTGACCTTCGACCCTGATATTCCCGAACAACTCGCCAGCTACGGCCATGACGACGAGGGCACGCCGGCCCGCAAACAATTCCTGATCCGCGAAGGGCTGTTGCTCAAGCCGCTGGGCGGAGCGTTGTCGCAATTCCGCTCGGGCCTGGGCGGCGTGGCCAACAGTCGCGCCAGCAGTTGGAACCGTCCACCGATCGATCGCATGGCCAACTTGAATATCGAAGCGGGCGACAAGAGCCTCGCACAACTGATCGGCGGCATCGAAAACGGCATTCTCATGTCGACCAACCGCTCCTGGTCCATCGACGATGCGCGCAATAAATTCCAGTTCGGCTGCGAATGGGGCCAGTTGATCGAAAACGGCGAGCTCAAGGGCGTGGTGAAAAACCCCAACTACCGAGCGATTTCCGCACAGTTCTGGCGCAACCTCAGCGCCGTCGGCGACGCCAGCACCTTCAAGGTCCTGGGGACGCCAAACTGCGGCAAAGGCGAACCCAACCAGGTGATCCGCGTGGGCCATGCCTCGCCCGCCTGTGTGTTCAGTCATATCGATGTATTTGGGGGAGATGCCTGATGACCGACTTCAAGGCACTGGTGCAATGGCTCAAGCAGGCCATCACCGACAAGGAACAATTTCACCTGGGCTATGCGGATGAAGCGTCCGAGTTCGTACGCTTCAACCACGCGCAGGTGCGCCAGGCCGGGCAGGTGCAACAAGCCAGCCTCAACCTGAAGCTGATCAACGATGGCCGCCACGCCGACCTGGGCATCACCCTGTCCGGTGAGCCTGCGCTGGACCGCCAACGCCTGGCCGACGGCCTGCAGCAACTGCGTGAAACCTTGCCGTTGCTGCCGCGGGACCCCTACCTGTTGCTGAACCACAATGCCTGGCAGAGCCACAATGAACAGGCGCGACCACTGCCGGAACTGGCCCAGGTATTGGAAGCGATCGGCCAGGCCGCTGACGGTGTCGACCTGGTCGGTTTCTACGCCGCCGGCCCCATCAGCCGGGGTTTCGCCAGTTCGGACGGGGCCTTTGGCTGGCACCGTGCCAACAGCTTCAACTTCGATTTCAGCCTGTTCCATGCCAATGGTGAAGCGGTGAAAGCCAGCTACGCCGGGCATACATGGAACAGCGAAGAGTTCGCCGCACGGTTGCAGCAGGCACGCCGGCAATTGGAATTTCTCGGCCGTCCGCTGCACACACTGGCCCCTGGGCAATACCGTGCCTACCTCGCGCCGGCGGCGCTGGAAGAGATCATCAGCATCATCACTTGGGGCGGGTTCTCCGCCCAGGCCATCGCCAGCAAAGGCAGTTCGCTGCAAAAGCTGTATGCCGGTGAACAGGCGCTGAGCCCGTTGATCAAGCTCGATGAGCAGGTCAGCGGGTCCCTCAGCCAGGCGTTTTCCACCGAAGGCTACCCCCGTGGCGATGTCACGCTGATCAACCAAGGCAAGGCAGAAGGCCAACTGATCAACTCGCGCAGCGCCGCCGAATATGGCCTGAGCACCAACGGCGCGAGCAGTGACGAATCCCCGAGCGCCTTGCAAATGGCGGCGGGCGACCTGGCCCATGCCGATATTCTCAAGCAGCTGGGCACAGGGCTGTATATCAGCAACCTGTGGTACCTGAACTACTCCGACCTGCCGGCCGCACGCCTGACCGGCATGACCCGCTTCGCCACGTTCTGGGTCGAAGACGGCGAAATCAAGGCGCCGGTCAGCACCATGCGCTTTGATGACAGTGTGTACAACCTGCTCGGTTCACAGCTGGAAGCGCTGACCGCCGAGCGGGAATTGCTGCTGTCGCCGAGCACTTACGACCGACGCAACACGGCCTCCAACTTGTTGCCGGGGGCCTTGGTCAAACGCCTGACCCTGACCCTCTGAACACAGCAGTGTGAGGGGGGCTTGCTCCCTCCCACACTGCTTTGTGCAGATTTCAAATACTCCAGCTCGCCCCCTTCCTACCGTAAATTCTCATCTTCCGCTTGTTCCTGCGTGCTCTGTTGTCGCCTGCAAAAAACCTCGTTATAAGGGTTAGTGGCATCCCGCCACTCTCCCCCAACGAGAGCACGACCTTGCCCGGGATAGGGCAAGCTGGAGCGTTGACATGGACCATGGAAGTTTTGTCATACAAAAGCTGTTCAAGCACTACAACGTTCACGTTGAACGGCTGGGTAACCATCCGCAAAAAAACACCGTGCTCATGGTCAATGGAGCACTGTCCACCACGCGGTCCTTTGCGCGAACCAGTAAATGCCTGGCCGAGCATTTCAACGTGCTGCTGTTTGACTTGCCCTTTTCGGGTTACTCCCGCGAGCACAATATCGACCTCGACCTGGTGACCAAGGACGATGAAGTGCAAATACTGCGCGCGCTGGTGGAGCGCTTTGAGGTCAACCATCTGGTCTCGGCCTCCTGGGGCGGCATCTCCACGCTGTTGACCCTGGCGCACAATCCGCCGTCGATCAAAAGCTCGGTGGTGATGGCCCTGGCGCCCCACCTCAATCAGGCCATGCTCGACTATGTGGAACGCGTACGCGTGCTGATCGAGGCCGATGACAAATCCGCCGTCGGCCATCTGCTCAACGAGACTGTCGGCCAATACCTGTCGCCGCGCCTCAAGCGCAATAACCATCGACACCTGTCGAGCATGGCCACCACCGAGTATCGCCAGGCGCGCTTTCACATTCATCAGGTGCTGGCCCTGGGCGACGGCAACTACCTGCCGGCGCTCAGGCAGATTGAAACACCAGTGCACTTCCTCAACGGCGCCCTGGACGAATACACCCCCGCCGCCGAGGCACAGCTGTTCAAGCACTATGTGGGGCGCAGCAGCTTTGCCGTGGCCGAACACACGGGCCACTTGCTGGATCTGGAGTCCAACGAAGCGGCTGCGGCGGTGCACCGTGAACTGCTGGATTTCCTGGTGGGAAAAGGCGCGACGAATGGCGCATAATTGCCGACACGTAGCCAGCTAACAAAAGGGTTCACATGCCGAATCGCGCCCCTCTCGATGCCAAGACCGCCCGCTGGCTACCCTGGGTGGTAGCGATTGCCTTCTTCATGCAGTCGCTGGATGGGACGATTCTCAACACGGCACTGCCGGCCATGGCCCGGGACCTCGCGGAAAACCCGCTGCGCATGCAAGGGGTGGTGATTGCCTACATGCTCACCGTCGCCTTGCTGATCCCGGCATCGGGCTGGATCGCCGATCGTTTCGGCACCAAGAAAATCTTCTTCGGCGCGATCATGTTGTTCAGTATCGGCTCGCTGCTGTGCGCCCTGTCGAGCAGCTTGACCATGCTCGTCGGCGCGCGCGTGATCCAGGGCCTGGGCGGCGCCTTGATGCTGCCGGTCGGGCGGTTGGTGGTGCTACGTGCCTACCCTCGTTCGGAGCTGGTGCGCATCATGGGCTTCATTACCATCCCCGGCCTGCTCGGCCCGCTGCTTGGCCCGACCATGGGCGGCTGGATGGTGCAATACCTGACCTGGCACTGGATCTTCCTGATCAACCTGCCGGTAGGGATGATCGGCTGCTACGCCGTCTGGAAACTCATCCCCGACCTGCGCGGCAGCGAGCGCACACGCTTCGACGGCATCGGCTTTCTTCTGTTTGGCGCGGCAATGGTGCTGATCACCATCGCCATGGAGGGCCTGGGCGAACTGCACTTGCCGCATCTGCGGGTAATGTTGCTACTGTTTGGCGGGCTGGCGTGCCTGGCGGCGTATTGGCTGCGCGCCGGGCATCTGGATAACCCGCTGTTTTCGCCGATGCTGTTCAAGACTCGCACCTTCGCCGTGGGCATCCTCGGCAACCTGTTTGCACGCTTGGGCAGCGGCGCCCTGCCGTTCCTGGTGCCGTTGCTGCTGCAGGTGGCGCTGGGGTATTCGCCGTCGGAAGCCGGCATGAGCATGCTGCCGCTGGCGGCGGCGGCGATGTTCGCAAAATCCATCGCCCGCGTACTGATCGAACGCCTCGGCTACCGCGTGGTGCTGACCGGCAACACCTTGTTCCTCGGCATCATGCTGGCGAGCATGGGCCTGGTCAGCGAGCACACGCCCTACCCATTGCTGCTGTGCATGCTCGCGGTACTGGGGGCGATCAATTCCCTGCAATTCACCGCGATGAACACCGTCACCCTGATCGACCTCGACGACGCCCAGGCCAGCAGCGGCAACAGCTTGCTATCGGTGGTCGCGCAATTGTCCCTCAGCCTCGGCGTGGCCTGTGCCGGTGCGTTGCTCGGCGGCTTTACCGCCCAAACCGGCAATGACGGCGTGGAAAGCGTGCTCGGCGCGTTCCAACTGACCTTTCTCACCGTGGGCATCATGGCGATGCTGGCGGCGGCGATCTTCCTGCAATTGTCGCCAACGGACGGTAAACGCGTGGTCAGCCGCGAACACGACATCGAGCATTAACCGGCTTCTCGTCTAGAACTTGCGGGGAAATTCCTTTGAGACTGGTACACTGCGCGACATTTTGTTTTGCAGAGCCAGTCCCGTGACTACCATCGCCACCGCTTTTAATACTTTGCCCCTGTCCGCCGCCATGCTGGCTAACCTCGACTCGCTGGGTTATGTCGAGATGACGCAGATCCAGGCGCAGAGCTTGCCGGTGATCCTCAAAGGGCTGGACCTGATTGCCCAGGCCAAGACCGGCAGCGGCAAGACCGCCGCGTTCGGCATCGGCCTGTTGAACCCGATCAACCCGCGCTACTTCGGCTGCCAGGCCCTGGTGATGTGCCCGACCCGTGAGCTGGCTGACCAGGTCGCCAAGGAAATCCGCCGCCTGGCCCGCGCTGAAGACAACATCAAGGTGCTGACCTTGTGCGGCGGCGTGTCCCTGGGCCCGCAGATCGCCTCCCTGGAACACGGCGCCCACGTCATCGTCGGCACCCCGGGCCGCATCCAGCAGCACCTGCGCAAAGGTTCGTTGGTACTGGACGGCTTGAACACGCTGATCCTCGACGAAGCCGACCGTATGCTCGACATGGGCTTCTACGACGCCATCGAAGACATCATCAGCAAAACCCCGCCGCGCCGCCAGACCTTGCTGTTCTCGGCCACCTACCCGGTGAGCATCAAGCAGTTGGCGTCCAAGTTCATGCGGGCGCCGCAACAGGTGAAAGCCGAGGCGTTCCACTCCGACGACCAGATCGAACAGCGTTTCTATGAGATCTCGCCAGAAGAGCGCATGGACGCGGTAACCAAGGTGCTGGCGCATTTCCGCCCGGCCTCGTGCGTGGCGTTCTGCTTTACCAAGCAGCAAGTGCAGGAAACCGTGGACCACCTGACCGCCAAGGGCATTTCCGCCGTCGGCCTGCATGGCGACCTGGAACAGCGCGACCGTGACCAGGTGCTGGCGATGTTCGCCAACCGCAGCACGTCGGTACTGGTTGCCACCGACGTCGCCGCCCGTGGCCTGGACATTGACTCGCTGGATATGGTGATCAACGTCGAACTGGCCCGCGACTCGGAAATCCACATCCACCGTGTAGGCCGTACCGGCCGCGCCGGTGAGACCGGCATCGCGATCAGCCTGGTGGCGCCCTCCGAAGCACACCGCGCCCAAGCCATCGAACAGTTGCAGAAAACCCCGCTGAACTGGGACCAACTGGACAACCTCAAGCCACAAAGCGGTGGCCCGCTGCTGCCGCAGATGAGCACCCTGTGCATCGCCGCCGGCCGCAAAGACAAAGTGCGTCCAGGCGACATCCTCGGTGCATTGACCGGTGAAGCCGGCATCCCGGGTGCCCAGGTCGGCAAGATCGCGATCTTCGACTTCCAGGCATTCGTGGCGGTGGAGCGCGGGATCGCCAAGCAGGCGCTGCAGCGTTTGAATAACGGCAAGATCAAAGGCCGTTCGTTGCGCGTGCGCATCCTCTGACAGGATCGCTCCCACGCTCTGCGTGGGAAAGCATCCCGTGACGCTCTGCGTCACCCTGCGGACGCAGAGCGTCCATTGCGGCATTCCCACGCAGAGCGTGGGAACGATCTGATAAACATGAGGACACCGTTTTGCGCTCGACCGAAGTTGTGATCATTGGCGCCGGCGCCGCAGGCTTGATGTGCGCGCTGACTGCCGCCGGGCGTGGGCGCAAGGTGATGTTGGTCGACCATGCGAACAAGGCCGGCAAGAAGATCCTGATGTCGGGCGGTGGCCGCTGCAATTTCACCAACCTGTACACCGAGCCGGCCAACTTCCTCTCGCACAACGCGCACTTCTGCAAGTCCGCCCTGGCCCGCTATACCCAATGGGACTTTATCGGGCTGGTGGCCAAGCACGGCGTGCCGTACCACGAAAAGAAACTCGGCCAGCTGTTCTGCGACAACAAGTCCAGCGACATCCTCGGCATGCTGCTCGATGAATGCCTCCAGAACGGTGTGCACCTGCACCTGGACACCTCCATCCAGGAGATCGCCAAGGTCGACGGTGGCTATCAATTGCAGACCACCCTGGGCGAGCTGCGCTGCGAATCCCTGGTGATCGCCACCGGAGGCCTGTCGATCCCGACCCTGGGTGCTACCGGTTTTGGTTATCAGGTCGCCAGGCAATTTGGCCACGAACTGCTGCCGACCCGCGCAGGTCTTGTGCCCTTCACCATTACCGACCAGCTCAAGGAACTGTGCGGCGAGTTGTCCGGCACCTCCGTGGACTGCCTGGTCAGCTGCAACGGCCAGAGCTTTCGCGAAAACATCCTGTTCACTCACCGCGGCCTGAGCGGCCCGGCGATTTTGCAGATTTCTTCGTACTGGGAGTCCGGCGACACCGTCGAGATCAACCTGCTGCCCGATCATGACGCCCACAGCTGGCTGCAACAGCAACAGGTCGAGCATCCCAACAGCGAGTTGAAAACCCTGCTCGGCGACATCTTCACCAAGAAGATGGCCAACCTGCTGGCGCAAAGCTGGTTCGTGTCCAAGCCGATGAAGCAGTACACCCACGCCGAAATCGCCGAGATCGCGCAAAAGCTGTCGAGCTGGCAGTTGGTGCCGGCCGGCACCGAGGGCTATCGCACCGCTGAGGTGACGCTGGGCGGGGTGGATACGCGGGAAGTGTCGTCCAAGACCATGGAATCGCTGAAAAGCCCAGGGCTCTACTTCATCGGGGAAGTGCTGGATGTGACCGGTCACCTGGGCGGGTTCAACTTCCAGTGGGCCTGGGCGTCAGGCTACGCCGCTGCACAATACGCCTGACGAAACCGGATCAAAAAATGTGGGAGGGGGCTTGCTCCCGATAGCGGTGGATCAGCCAGCTTATCTGCCGCTGCCCCACCGCTATCGGGAGCAAGCCCCCTCCCACCCCGATCGCATATTGAAAATGGCGGGCGGGAATATATTTTGCTGTCGGATGTGATCGCCACGCTTGCCGTGGCGTCATTACTGGCTCAATTTAGCGGCATCGTCCCGGAAGACTCCAGACTTCATGTCATCGACCTCGTTCAAGCAGTCCATGCGGCGCCTGTGGGCGCTGGATAAATTCAGTTACAGCGTACGGGTATTCATCGCCCTCACCGGCAGCATGGCGCTGTGCTGGTATCAGGATGAAATGACGCTGCTGATCCCGTTGTTCCTGGGGATTATCGCCAGCGCCCTGGCCGAGACCGATGACAGTTGGCAAGGCCGCCTCAATGCCCTGGCGGTGACGCTGGTGTGTTTCAGCATCGCGGCACTGTCGGTGGAGCTGCTGTTTCCCTACCCCTGGATCTTCGCGATAGCCCTGGCCCTGGCCAGTTTCGGCCTGACCATGCTCGGGGCGCTGGGTGAACGTTATGGGGCGATTGCCTCGGCGACGCTGATTCTGTCGGTGTACACCATGATCGGCGTGGACCAGCGCGGTGGCGCGGTCACCGATTTCTGGCATGAGCCCCTGCTGCTGGTAGCGGGTGCAGCCTGGTATGGCGTGCTGTCGGTAGTGTGGCAGGCACTGTTTTCCAACCAGCCGGTACAGCAGAGCCTGGCGCGGTTGTTCCGCGAGCTGGGACGCTACCTTAAACTGAAGTCGTCGCTGTTCGAGCCCATCCGCCAGTTGGACGTGGAAGCGCGCCGCCTGGAACTGGCCCAGCAAAATGGCCGGGTGGTCGCGGCGCTGAATGCGGCGAAGGAAATCATCCTGCACCGCGTGGGCAATGGTCGGCCAGGCTCGAAAGTCAGCCGCTACTTGAAGCTGTACTTCCTCGCCCAGGACATTCACGAACGCGCCAGTTCATCCCATTATCCCTACAACGCCCTGGCCGAAGCCTTCTTCCACAGCGACGTGCTGTTCCGTTGCCAGCGCCTGCTGCGTCAGCAAGGCAAAGCCTGCCAGACCCTCGCCGAGTCAATCCAGCTACGCCAGCCGTTCATCTATGACGACAGCTTCGCCGAAGCCCTGGGCGACTTGAACGCGTCCCTGGAGCATCTGCGCATCCAGAGCAACCCGGCCTGGCGCGGCCTGCTGCGCTCGCTGCGGGCCTTGGCGGCCAACCTGTCCACGCTCGACCGCCTGCTGAGCGACGCCAGCAACCCCGACGCCCTGGCCGACGCCACCGACAGCAGCCTGCTTGACCGCTCGCCGCGCAACCTCAAGGAAATGTGGACGCGCCTGCGCACCCAGCTGACGCCGACGTCGTTGTTGTTTCGCCACGCGTTGCGCCTGCCGCTGGCACTGAGCATCGGCTACGGCATGGTGCATTTGATTCACCCGTCCCAGGGTTACTGGATCATCCTCACTACCTTGTTCGTCTGCCAGCCCAACTACGGCGCGACGCGGCGCAAACTCGGCCAGCGGATCATCGGCACCGCCATCGGCCTCACCGTGGCCTGGGCCTTGTTCGACCTGTTCCCAAGCCCGCTGGTGCAGTCGATGTTCGCCATCGCCGCCGGCCTGGTGTTCTTTATCAACCGCACCACCCGCTACACCCTGGCCACGGCGGCGATCACCCTGATGGTGCTGTTCTGCTTCAACCAGGTCGGCGATGGCTACGGGCTGTTCCTGCCGCGTCTGTTCGACACCTTGCTCGGCAGCGTGATCGCGGGCCTGGCAGTGTTCCTGTTCCTGCCGGACTGGCAAGGCCGGCGCCTGAACAAAGTGCTGGCCAACACCCTGACCTGCAACAGCATCTACCTGCGCCAGATCATGCAGCAATACGCCGCCGGCAAGAGCGACGACCTGGCCTACCGCCTGGCCCGGCGCAATGCACACAACGCCGATGCAGCGCTGTCCACGACCCTGGCGAACATGCTGATGGAGCCGGGGCACTTCCGTAAGGAGGCAGACGTGGGCTTTCGCTTCCTGGTGTTGTCCCACACCCTGCTCAGCTATTTATCGGGGCTGGGCGCGCACCGCGAAACCCAACTGCCGGCCGAAGCGCGTGAACATTTGATCGAGGGCGCCGGCAATACCCTGGCGGCAAGCATCGATGAAATCGCCACGGGGCTGGCCAACAAGCAGCCCATTGCGATTCAAAGCGATGCCGAGGAAGCGATGGCCGCGGAGCTGGAGCAGATGCCGGATGAGATCGATGAAGGGCAGCGCCTGGTGCAGACGCAGTTGGCGTTGATCTGTCGGCAGTTGGGGCCGTTGCGCACATTGGCTGCACACTTGATCAAAGACACCGGCGCAGCTTAGGCCGCTTCGGGGGCAAGCCCCCTCCCACAGGGGACTGCATTCCAAAGGCAGGACGATAAGGCCAGAAAGAACGCTACATCCCATGCTCTTTCATTAACCGGTCATAACTACCGTCGGCCTTCATCTTGGCGATCTCCCGATCGAAGCCGGCAACGATCTGCGCATGCTCCGGGTTCTTCAGGCTGACGAGAATATGCAGGCTGTTCTCACTCAGCGGCTTGGGCAGGAACTCCACCGAATTGCGCACCCGCGGCGACTCCCGCGCCAGGTAGTAGCGGGCCACATACTCATCTTCCAGCGTCAGCCTCACCCGCTGTGCAGCGAGCATGCGCACGGCCATGGCGAAGTTATGCACCGGTATTTTCTGTAACTGTGCATCCTGATCGAACGCTGGCGAATAGGCATACCCGCGCACGACAGCAATAGGTTCGTCGTGCAACTGCTCCAGGTTCTGATAGTCGATCGGGTCATCGCCACGTTTAATGAAACGCACCCGGTTGAGCAGGTACTCGGCGGAGAACTGCCCGAACTGCGTGCGGGCATCGTCGTACCAGGCATTGATCAGCACGTCGTAGCGCCCCTCACTGACCCCCATCAGCGCGCGCGCCCAGGGCACCTGCTCGAAATCGCTGGCGTAGCCGGCGCGGGCCAACGCAGTGCTGACAATATCGGTGGCCAACCCACCGTTGACCAGCGTGATATCGGTAAACGGTGGCCAGGCGTCCGCGACCAGACGCAGGCGTTGCGCGAGCGCCGGTTGGGCCAGCAACAGCACTGCAATCAAAGCAACGGCACGATAACTTCGCAGCATGCTCAAAGTCCTTGGCGGGCACGTGATGGCTTTATAACAGTAGCTCATCAATGAGCTTGTATTGCAGATTACACAAAGAAGTCAGCGGCGAGCGCAGAGAATGATGGCAAATTGACGCCATTCACAAAAATGCACGACTTAGACAGCAAGCGCCGTCGCGCTTACTATCCTCTCCAGGCATTTCCAAGAGCACATATGATGACGATTGAATGGGTCTGCAAGCATCACGACGATTTGGGCAAAGAGCAGCTCTACGCCATCCTGCGCCTGCGCTGCGAGGTGTTTGTCGTGGAGCAGCGGTGCGCTTACCAGGACATCGACGGGCAGGACCTGTCCGGCGATACCCACCACCTGATGGCCTGGAAAGAGAATGAACTGGTGGCCTACCTGCGCTTGCTGGACCCGGAGTCCCAGGGCGGCGACGTGGTGATTGGCCGGGTCATCGTGGCACCCTCGGCGCGCGGCAGCGGCCTGGGGCACCGGATGATGGAGGAGACGCTCAAGCACATTGCAGAAATCTGGCCCGAGATGCCGATCTTTCTCTCAGCCCAGGCGCATTTGCAGGAATATTACGGGCGGTATGGGTTTGTGGTGGCGGGTGAGGAATACCTGGAGGACGATATTCCACATATTGGTATGCGGCGCGCTTGAGGACCTCATCGGGGGCAAGCCCCTCCCACATTTTGACAGTGTGAACCCAATCCAGTGTGGGAGGGGGCTTGCCCCCGATTGCGTCAGCCCTATCACCGCATCCCTCAGGGGTAACCCAACACCTGCTTGATCGACACCAGATTCCCTTCGATCCATTGGCGATCAATCGCGCCCCAGCTGCGAATCCGATAGTGCCCGGCATGGTTGCGCGCACCGTCTTGCTGCTCGAACTCACACACGATATCCAGGTCGGCCAGCGCCGCAATCGTGTCCTGCGCGGTGCGCCTGGGCATGCCGGTGACGTCAGTCAGTGCCGGGACAGTGCTGGCCTGCTGGCTGTCGATCAAATACGCCACGTACAGGCGGCGGTAAAAGCTGCTTTTGGTCTTGCTCACATCCATAGTCAATCGCCTTGTGCGGTCAGGGCTTGCCCTGCAGGTCGCGATACGTGAGGTACACCCGCAGGTCGAATTCCACCTGATGGTAGCCCGGCATCATGTAGTCGCAGAGTTTATAGAACGCCTTGTTGTGGTCCGATTCCTTGAAGTGCGCCAGCTCATGCACCACGATCATGCGCAGAAATTCCGGTGCCGCCTCCTTGAACAACGCGGCAATACGGATCTCTTTCTTGGCTTTGAGATTGCCGCCCTGCACTCGGGAAATGGTGGTGTGCAAGCCCAAGGCGCGATGGGTCAGGTCCAGGCGGTTATCGAACAGTACCTTGTCGATGGCCGGGGCGTTGCGCAGGTGTTCCTGCTTGAGCGCCAGCGCATACGCGTACAACGCCTTATCGCTCTGCACCGCGTGGCGCTCGGGGTAACGCTGCTCCAGGTAGGCGCCCAACTGGTCGTTGGCGATCAATTGGCGCACCTGCTCCTGGAGCGCGGCGGGATAGGCCTGGAGGTATTTCAACGCGGTCATGGGATCTGCAACGGGGCTCGAAAGGCCACCAGTGTAGCGAATTCACAGCTGACGGGGGTGAGACCAGACGCCAACCTCCTCGGCGAGCAATGGTTGCGCCGCCAATGGGCCCTGGATAAACAGGCAACCATGAGTTTTAAGCCACAGGGCCTGCTCCGATGTCTCCACGCCCTCGGCGATGACCAACACATCGAAATGCTCGCACAGCTGGATAATGCTGCGCGCCATCGCCGCGTCCCGTGTCGAGCCCGGCAGGCGAGCTACCAGTTGCGGGTCCAGCTTGAGCGTATCGAACTCCAGGTCACGCAGATGGGCCAAGGAACAGCGACCCGAGCCGAAATCATCCAGGGCAATGCGCACACCGATCTGGCGCAGTAACTTGAGTTGCTTGGTGGAGTCTTGAAGGTTGTTCATCAGGCAGTCTTCACTGATCTCGACCTCCAACTGCCGCGCCTTCAAGCCATGCTGCTCCAGTACCTGCTGCAGTTGGTTCGCGAGGTTAGGCATATTGAACTGGCTGCTGCTGAGGCTGACACTCAACACCAGCTCGCTATCGAAAATGCCTTGCCAGGCTTCGCGCTGAACCGCGACCTCCTGGTAGATCCAGGTACTCAGTTGGCTGATCAGGCGAGCCTCTTCCAGCAACGGTAGAAACAGCCCCGGCGGCACGTCGCCGACGCTCGGGTGCTGCCAGCGCAACAGGGCCTCGAAGCCACGCAAACGCCCATCCTCCAACGACACCTGCGGCTGGAACACCAAGGTGAACTCTTTGTTCTGGATAGCCGTGCGCACACTGTCTTCGAGCATCAGCCGTGAGCGCGCGCGGCCGTTCATGTCTTTATCGTAGTAACGATACTGCTGGCGGCCGGCGCGCTTGGCTTCGTACATGGCGATATCCGCCGCTCGCAGCAGGCCGCTCAGGTCGGCACCGCAATCCGGGTACGTCGCAATCCCGATGCAGGCCCCGAGCATCACATCCAAGCCGTCGACGTGTTGGCTGACAGACACGCGCTCGATCAGTTTTTCCGAGATTTTCGCCGCTTGTTCCGGAAATTCCAATTCCAACAACGCGGTGAACTCATCCCCGCCCATGCGTCCGAGAATGTCATAGGAACGCAGACACGCCTGCATCTGTTCCGAGACCCAACGCAGTACACGGTCACCGGCGTCATGCCCCAAGGTATCGTTGACCCGCTTGAACCCGTCGAGGTCCAGGTACAGCAATACCAGTGATTGATCACTGCGCTCGCTGCGCGCCAGGGTGCTTTCCACCGCCTGCTGGAAACCGCGCCGGTTCAACAGTCCGGTCAACGGATCGGTGACGGCCTGGAACTCCAACTGTTGATGCAGATGGCGCACCTCCGACATGTCGAGCACCGTCACCACCATGGCCTTCTGCTCAGCGGGCAGAGGCGCGCAAGACAAGGCCACCGGCACTTGCTGGCCGCGACGGGTGCGCAAGATCGCGTCGTGCTGGCGCCACGTTTCGCCTTTGCGATACGCCTCGTACATCGGGAAACCCAACCAGGCAGGCACGTGAGGCTTTTGCAGGAAACTCAGGAAACTTTCGCCCTGCAACTCAGCCATCGTAGCGTTGAGCAAGCGTGAAATCGCCGGGTTGGCATACTGGATGACGCTGCCCTCACCCACCACCAAAATACCCTCGGCAGCGTTGTCCAGCACCGAGGCATTGAAGGCACGGGCAGCCTCCAGTTCCAGGCTAAGGCGCTGCAAGGAGCGCCGGTTACGCTGGTGCTCCAACAGTGCCTGCACTTTGGGCTTGAGGATATTCGGGTCAAAGGGTTTGAACAGGTAATCGATGGCACCACTGGCATAGCCTTCCTGCACTGCGTCGGGCGATTGGGCATGGGCGGTGAGGAAGATGATCGGGGTCATTCGTGTACGCTGGCTGCCGCGCATCAGGCGCGCCACCTCAAAACCATCCATGCCGGGCATGCGCACGTCCAGCAATACCAGATCGATTTCGTGGGCCAGCAATAATTCGAGGGCTTCCAGGCCGGAAGCGGCGGTTATCACTCGCCAATCTTCGCGCTGCAACAATGCACGCATGCTGATGAGATTTTCCGGGTAGTCGTCGACCACCAAAAGAACCGAACTGCCATCGCCGTGGTGTGGAGCACAATCCATGCTACTTCTCTTCCTTGAAGGGCTGCACCGGTCACTTCTAAGACTAAAACCGGACAAACACTGAGGTCTCACTCTAGACCCGGTTCTAAAAAAGCAGAAGCGACGTCGATACCATCATTGCGCCAATAGCCAGGAAGCCGACTAACGGTACAGCCCTACAGGCCACGCGGTATGGGACACATGGCTTTTTGGCATTCCATTGGCGCCAAAAATTTGCCAGCAAGTGTTTAACAATCGGTTTGAACCGACCTATAAAGAACCCGTGCAGCCCTCGGGCTAAAGCCTTCAACCCCTGCAATAAGGCCAACACCATGATCGACCTTTCCACCTGGAACCTGAGCATTCCTGTCGGCTCCCCGCCCGCGACTATCGACACACCGAAGCTGGTCAGCGGCTTCAAGGACCAGTACTTCCAGGCCGAAGGCAGCAACGTGCAATTCTGGACACCGGTGACCGGCACCCGCACCGAAAACGCCATCTACCCTCGCAGCGAATTACGTGAAACCTATGCCGACGGGAGGCTGCGCAACTGGACCTACCCAGAAGCGAACAACTTCCTGCGCGCGACCCTGGAGGTCAACCAGGTGCCGTCGTCCGGCAAAGTCGTGATCGGGCAGATTCACGCCTATGACAGCCAGAAGCCGCTGATCAAACTCGAATACCAGTTCAAGGAAAAGACCCAGACCGGCAACATCGTCGCCAAGGTGCGCATGCGCCCGGACGACGGCGAAGGCCGCGTGGTAAGCATCGCGTCGAATGTGCCGCTGGAGAAGAGTTTTACCTACGTGATCAACCTCAACAAAGCCGGCCTGCTCAGCGTGTACGCCGCGGACGGCGAGTGGAACGAACGAATCGGCGCGGCGTGGGGGAACAAGCCGTTGTACTTCAAGGCGGGGGTGTATGTGCAGGACAACAGCGGGGATAGCAAGGAAGGCGCGCGGGTGACGTTTGCCAAGTTGGATATTGATCACGAATAAACAACTGCAGTCGTCAAACTCCAGCCGAAAAAAAGCCCGCATCACTGCGGGCTTCTTTTCAAACACTTGAGGCTCAATTCACCTTGGCGTTCAACTCACCTTTCAAATACCGCTGGTACATCGCTTCCAACGAGATCGGCTTGATCTTCGAAGCATTACCGGCCGTGCCGAACGCTTCGTAGCGAGCGATGCACACGTCGCGCATTGCCGTTACGGTAGCTCCGAAGAACTTACGTGGGTCGAACTCGCTCGGGTTGGTCGCCATCAGGCGACGCATCGCACCGGTGGAGGCCAGGCGCAGGTCAGTGTCGATGTTGACCTTGCGCACGCCGTACTTGATGCCTTCGACGATTTCTTCAACCGGTACGCCGTAGGTTTCCTTGATGTCGCCGCCGTACTGGTTGATGATCGCCAGCCACTCTTGCGGTACCGAGGAAGAACCGTGCATCACCAGATGGGTATTGGGGATGCGCTTGTGGATTTCCTTGATGCGGTCGATGGCCAGCACGTCGCCGGTCGGTGGCTTGGTGAACTTGTAGGCGCCGTGGCTGGTGCCGATGGCGATGGCCAGGGCATCCACCTGGGTCTTTTTCACGAAGTCGGCGGCTTCTTCCGGGTCGGTCAGCATCTGGCTGTGATCCAGTACGCCTTCGGCGCCGATACCGTCTTCTTCGCCGGCCATGCCGGTTTCCAGGGAACCCAGGCAGCCCAGCTCACCTTCAACCGAGACGCCGCAGGCGTGAGCCATGGCCACGGTTTGTTGGGTCACGCGTACGTTGTACTCGTAGTCGGTCGGGGTCTTGCCGTCTTCGCCGAGGGAGCCGTCCATCATCACCGAGCTGAAGCCCAGTTGGATGGAGCGCTGGCACACATCAGGGCTGGTGCCGTGGTCCTGGTGCATGCACACCGGGATGTGCGGGAATTCTTCGATCGCGGCAAGGATCAGGTGACGCAGGAACGGCGCGCCGGCGTACTTGCGGGCACCGGCCGAAGCCTGGACGATCACGGGGGAGTCGGTCTTGTCAGCGGCTTCCATGATGGCGCGCATCTGCTCAAGGTTGTTGACGTTAAAGGCTGGGACGCCGTAGCCGAACTCGGCTGCGTGGTCCAGCATTTGACGCATGCTGATAAGTGCCATTGTGTTGTCTCTCCCGATCGAGGGTCGTTAATCGTGCAAGCCTGCCGTAGCGCAGGCTGCTATTCAAGTTATTGCCGGTCAGGTTTTGTAAGCCTGGCCTGCTGAATCGTTATTTCTGATGGGCGCGACTCAAGTTCCAGTTTTGAACCGAATCTCATGTGGGAGGGGGCTTGCTCCCGATGGCAGCCTCCCAGTGATGAATCTCTTGACTGACCCACCGCTATCGGGGGCAAGCCCCCTCCCACATTTGGATCTCATGACCTTCGAGACCGCGCTCCAGTTACTGGGCCTTGCAGCCGCGCCCGATCAAATCGTCGGTCGCAACCCAGTAGACCAGGCCTTCCTCACCTTTTGTGTGAAACGCCAATTGGCCGTCGCTGTACAGCACGCCCGAGGCGGCAACCTCTTGTTTGAGGCGGTAAACCTGCTCCGAACCCCCGAGGCGCACATCCACCTCGGAACGGGCCTGGTTCGCGAAGCGCCAGTTGACCTCAGCCTTGCTGTCGCAGGTCCAGGTGGTCCACTTATCGGCAGGCTCTGCCTTGTTGAACATGTTCATGCTGCTGCAACCGGCCAACAGGGCCAGTGCCGCGAGGGCGAAAACGCCTTTCATTGCCAATCCTCGAACGCAGGCCCAAGGGCCGCTGCTGCTGTCGGTTAGTTGATCAGACCCGTCAAGGGCAACCCTGTTCCTGACCGTTGGGCGCGGCGTCGTATTTCTCCAGCCGCTCGTTGCCGATGCGCTTGTTGATCACCGGCATGGTTTCGGCTTGCCAGTCAGCCTGGTAGCAACTGTGTTTGCGAGGCGCATCGGCTTTGTCCGCCTCGGGCGCCACACGTGGTGTGCTACCGCAGGCGGCCAACAGGCCTGCGGTCATCACCAATGCCAGCGACTTGATCATGGGAATGCTCCTTTTCCGGATCACGCGCCTTAACCTTTGGCTCGGGTTTCCAGCACTTCCACGGCCGGCAGCACCTTGCCCTCGACGAACTCGAGGAACGCGCCACCACCGGTAGAAATGTAGGATATTTGATCAGCAACGCCATATTTATCGATGGCCGCCAGGGTGTCGCCGCCACCGGCGATGGAGAACGCCGCGCTTTCAGCAATCGCCTTGGCCAGCACTTTGGTGCCGTTGCCGAACTGGTCGAATTCGAACACGCCGACCGGACCGTTCCACAGGATGGTCTGGGAAGCTTTCAGCAGTTCGGCGAAATTAGCCGCGGTTTGTGGGCCGATATCCAGGATCATGTCGTCGGCGGCCACGTCAGCGATCAGCTTGACGGTGGCTGCGGCGCTCTCGGCGAACTCCTTGGCAACCACCACGTCGACCGGCAACGGCACGCTGACCTTGGCGGCGATGGCGCGGGCGGTGTCCAGCAGGTCCGGCTCATACAGCGACTTGCCTACCGGGTGGCCGGCAGCGGCCAGGAAGGTGTTGGCGATACCGCCGCCGACGATCAACTGGTTGCAGATCTGGCTCAGGCTGTTGAGCACGTCCAGCTTGGTGGACACTTTGGAGCCGGCCACGATGGCGGCCATCGGTTGCGCCGGCGCGCCCAGGGCCTTGCCCAGTGCATCCAGTTCAGCCGCCAGCAGTGGGCCGGCCGCCGCGACCTTGGCGAACTTGGCCACGCCGTGGGTCGAACCTTCGGCACGGTGAGCGGTGCCGAAGGCGTCCATCACGAACACGTCGCACAGGGCCGCGTATTGCTGGGCCAGTTCGTCGCTGTTCTTTTTCTCGCCCTTGTTGAAGCGCACGTTTTCGAACAGCACGATATCGCCCGCTTTAACCTCAACGCCACCCAGGTAGTCAGCTACCAGCGGCACGTCGCGGCCCAGGGCCTTGCTCAGGTAGTCGGCCACCGGCTTGAGGCTGTTTTCGGCGGAGAACTCACCTTCGGTCGGACGGCCCAGGTGGGAGCAGACCATCACGGCCGCGCCTTTTTCCAGGGCCAGCTTGATGGTCGGCAGCGAGGCCAGGATTCGCGCATCGCTGGTGACAACACCGTCCTTGACTGGGACGTTGAGGTCTTCGCGGATCAGTACGCGCTTACCTTGCAGATCGAGGTCGGTCATCTTCAACACGGTCATGGGTCGCAGTTCCTGAATTACTGTTGAGGTTGTTTAGAAGCGATGTGCAGATAGTGTTCGGCAACATCCAGCATGCGGTTGGCAAAGCCCCATTCGTTGTCGAACCAGGCCAGGATGTTCACCAGCCTGGGGCCGGAAACGCGGGTCTGGCTGGCATCGACAATCGCCGAATGCGGGTCATGGTTGAAATCACAACTGGCGTGGGGCAACTCGGTGTAGGCCAGCAAGCCTTTGAGCGGGCCGCGGGTGGCGGCATCACGCAGGATCCGGTTGACCTCCGTCGCATCGGTGTCGCTGACGGTCTGCATGGTGATATCCAGGCAGGACACGTTCACAGTCGGCACCCGTACGGCTTTGGCCTGGATTCGCCCGGCAAGTTCCGGCAAAAGGCGCTCGATACCACGGGCCAGGCCGGTGGACACCGGAATCACCGACTGGAACGCCGATCGTGTGCGGCGCAGGTCTTCGTGATGGTAGGCGTCAATCACCGGCTGGTCGTTCATCGCCGAGTGAATCGTGGTGATCGACACATAATCCAGGCCAATCGCCTGATCCAGCAGGCGCAACAGCGGCACGCTGCAGTTGGTGGTGCAGGAGGCGTTGGACACCAGCAACTCATCACCGGTCAGGCAATCCTGGTTGATGCCGTACACGATGGTGGCGTCGACATCCGCCTCGCTGGCCATCGGCTGGGAAAACAGCACGCGTGGCGCGCCGGCGTCGAGGAACCGCTGGCCATCGGCACGGGTGTGGTAAGCACCGGAGCATTCCAACACCAGGTCGACGCCCAGCGCCGCCCAGTCGATGCCCTCGGGGGTGGCACTGCGCAGCACTTTCACGCAGTTGCCATTAATGTGCAGACAATCGCCGTCAACCCGCACTTCGCCAGGGAAGCGGCCGTGGGTGGAGTCAAAGCGTGTCAGGTATTCAATACTGGCCATGTCGGCCAGATCGTTGATCGCGACAATTTCAAAGCCAGCCGCCGCCCCTCGCTCGAACAGAGCACGCAAGACGCAACGACCAATGCGGCCGTAGCCGTTGAGTGCAACTTTGTAGGGACGCGGTTGAGGCATGGGGTTCTCGTAGTGTGGGCGACATAAACCATTGTAGGAGCGAGCTTGCGTGGCGAGGGAGCTTGCTCCCGCTGGAGTGCGAAGCACTCCCAGACCGGTTGACGAAGTGTATCTGACACATATCGATCGCACGGTTTGGGGCCGCTTCGCAGCCCAGCGGGAGCAAGCTCCCTCGCCACAACAAGCTCGCACCTACAAGGAGACGTGCTTTTAGTCTTCCAGCAGCTCTTCAGCCTGGCCCAGGATGTTCTCCAGGGTGAAGCCGAACTCTTCGAACAACGCTGGCGCCGGCGCCGACTCACCGTAGGTGGTCATGCCGATCACACGGCCTTCCAGGCCCACGTACTTGTACCAGTAGTCGGCGTGAGCCGCTTCGATGGCAATGCGCGCGCCGACTTGCAGCGGCAATACCGATTGCTTGTAGCTCGCGTCCTGGGCTTCGAACACGCTGGTGCAAGGCATCGAAACAACACGAACCTTGCGGCCTTGCTCGGTCAGCTTGTCATAAGCCTGAACCGTGAGACCCACTTCGGAACCGGTGGAGATCAGGATCAGTTCCGGCTCGCCGGCGCAGTCCTTGAGCACGTAGCCGCCGCGGCTGATGTCGGCGATCTGCGCGTCGGTACGCACCTGGTGCTGCAGGTTCTGACGCGAGAAGATCAGCGCCGATGGGCCGTCCTTGCGCTCGATCGCATGCTTCCAGGCCACCGCGGATTCCACCGCGTCGGCAGGGCGCCAGGTGTCCAGGTTCGGCGTGGTGCGCAGGCTGGTCAGTTGCTCGACCGGCTGGTGCGTCGGGCCGTCTTCGCCCAGGCCGATGGAGTCGTGGGTGTACACATGGATCACACGCTTCTTCATCAGCGCGGCCATGCGCACGGCGTTGCGTGCGTATTCCATGAACATCAGGAAGGTCGCGCCGTAAGGCACCAGGCCGCCGTGCAGCGACACGCCGTTCATGATGGCGCTCATGCCGAATTCGCGCACGCCGTAGTACATGTAGTTGCCGCTGGCATCTTCAGCCGAGACACCTTTGCAACCTTTCCACAGGGTCAGGTTGGAACCGGCCAGGTCAGCCGAACCGCCGAGGATCTCAGGCAGCAGCGGGCCGAAGGCATTCAGGGTGTTCTGGCTGGCTTTACGGCTGGCGATGGTCTCGCCCTTGGCCGCGACTTCGGCGATGTAGGCCGAGGCTTTTTCCGCGAAATCGGCAGGCAGGTCACCGGCCAGGCGGCGTACCAGTTCGTTGGCCAACTCAGGGAACTGAGCGGAGTAGGCAGCAAAACGCTGATCCCATTCGGCTTCAGTGGCCAGACCTTTTTCCTTGGCGTCCCATTCGGCATAGATGTCGGCAGGAATTTCAAAGGGGCCGTGGTTCCACTTCAGCGCTTCGCGGGTCAAGGCGATTTCCGCGTCACCCAGCGGGGCGCCGTGGCAGTCTTCCTTGCCTTGCTTGTTCGGCGAGCCGAAACCGATGGTGGTCTTGCAGCAGATCAGGGTTGGCTGCGCGCTCTTGCGAGCGGTGTCGATAGCGGTCTTGATTTCTTCCGGGTCGTGGCCGTCGACGTTGCGGATCACCTGCCAGTTGTAGGCTTCGAAACGCTTCGGGGTGTCATCGGTGAACCAGCCTTCGACTTCGCCGTCGATGGAGATGCCGTTGTCATCGTAGAAGGCAATCAGCTTGCCCAGGCCCAGGGTGCCGGCCAGGGAAGCGACTTCGTGGGAAATGCCTTCCATCATGCAGCCATCACCCAGGAACACATAGGTGTGGTGGTCGACGATGTCGTGGCCAGGGCGGTTGAACTGTGCGCCCAGCACTTTTTCAGCCAGTGCGAAGCCGACGGCGTTCGCCAGGCCCTGGCCCAGGGGGCCGGTGGTGGTCTCCACGCCTGGGGTGTAGCCGAATTCCGGGTGGCCCGGAGTGCGGCTGTGCAGCTGGCGGAAGCTCTTGAGGTCATCGATGGTGACGTCGTAGCCGGTCAGGTGCAGCAGCGAGTAGATCAGCATCGAGCCATGGCCGTTGGACAGCACGAAGCGGTCACGGTCGGCGAACGACGGGTTGCTCGGGTTGTGCTTCAGGTAGTCACGCCAAAGTACCTCGGCGATATCCGCCATGCCCATCGGGGCACCGGGATGGCCGCTGTTGGCTTTTTGCACGGCATCCATGCTGAGGGCACGAATGGCGTTGGCACGCTCACGACGGCTGGGCATCGCTGATCTCCTGGGGATTTTGAATAGACAATGAATAAAAGAAACGGAAAAAAGGACCGGCATTTTCCCTCAGCCACCGCCTGCGGGCAATGACAGATAGTCACTTGGCGGTGTTTTTCCTGTGCTTTAAGCGGCAATCGCCTGCAGAAACCTTTCACCGGTTCGTCCCAAGACTATACCGACTGCTTATAACCGCCACTTATCGTTCAATATCAAAACTTTTTGATATTGACCTTGCGGGGACCTCCCCCCACCACTAGACTGCTGGCCTTATGAACCTACCCGTGCCCTCCCTGCGCCCCGACGACGGCGATGAACTGGCAGCCTTGTGCAAGGCCGCTGGCGATCCGTTGCGGCTGAACGTATTGCGTGCACTGGCCAACGACTCCTTCGGCGTACTGGAACTGGCGCAGATCTTCGCCATCGGCCAGTCGGGCATGAGCCACCACTTGAAGGTGCTGGCCCAGGCCGAACTGGTGGCCACCCGCCGTGAAGGCAATGCGATCTTCTACCGCCGCGCCCTGCCCCACACCGAGCTGCTCGGCGGCAAGTTGCACGCGGCCTTGCTGGAGGAAGTGGACAACCTCGGGTTGCCGTCGGATGTACAGTCGCGTATCGCTCAAGTGCACGGGCAACGCGCCGCTGCCAGCCAGGACTTTTTCTCAAGGGTAGCCGAGAAGTTTCGCGCCCAGCAGGACCTGATCGCCGGTTTGCCCCAGTACCGCGAGAGCGTACTGGCGTTGTTGGACAAGCTGAGCTTCAGTGAAGAGGCGAGCGCACTGGAAGTCGGCCCCGGCGATGGCGGTTTCCTGCCGGAGCTGGCGCGCCGCTTCAAGCAGGTCACTGCGCTGGACAACAGCCCGGCCATGCTCGAGCTGGCGCGCCAGTTATGCGAGCGCGAGGCACTGGGCAATGTCAGCCTGCAGTTGGCTGACGCCCTGAATCACACCAGCCTGCGGGCCGACTGCGTGGTACTGAATATGGTCTTGCACCATTTCGCTGCCCCCGCCGACGCCCTCAAGCAAATGGCCGGGTTGCTGCACCCCGGCGGTAGCCTGCTGGTTACGGATCTATGCAGCCACAACCAGAATTGGGCCAGGGAGGCCTGCGGTGATCTCTGGTTGGGTTTTGAACAGGACGATCTGGCCCGTTGGGCCACCGCTGCGGGACTCGTTCCCGGGGAAAGCCTCTATGTAGGTTTACGTAATGGTTTCCAGATCCAGGTTCGCCACTTTCAGCGACCGGCTGGCGACACTCACCATCGGTAAATATCAGGAAAACATCGAGATGAGCGAATACTCCCTTTTCACCTCCGAGTCCGTGTCTGAAGGGCATCCGGACAAAATCGCCGACCAGATTTCTGATGCGGTGCTGGACGCCATCATTGCTCAAGACAAGTTCGCCCGCGTGGCGTGCGAGACCCTGGTGAAAACCGGTGTAGCGATCATCGCTGGCGAAGTGACCACTTCGGCCTGGGTCGACCTGGAGCAGATCGTCCGTGATGTGATCACCGACATCGGCTACAACAGCTCCGACGTCGGCTTCGACGGCGCCACCTGCGGCGTGATGAACATCATCGGCAAGCAGTCCCCCGACATCAACCAGGGCGTGGACCGTGCCAAGCCGGAAGATCAAGGCGCGGGCGACCAGGGCCTGATGTTCGGCTACGCCAGCAACGAGACCGACGTGCTGATGCCGGCGCCGATCACCTTCTCGCACCAGTTGGTACAGCGCCAGGCCGAAGCCCGTAAATCCGGCCTGCTGCCATGGCTTCGCCCGGACGCCAAGTCCCAGGTGACCTGCCGCTACGACGGCGGCAAGGTGGTCGGTATCGACGCTGTTGTATTGTCGACCCAACACAACCCGGACGTGTCCTACGCCGACCTGCGTGAAGGCGTGATGGAGCTGATCGTCAAGCACGTGCTGCCTGCCGAATTGCTGAGCAAAGACACCCAGTTCCACATCAACCCGACCGGCCAGTTCATCATCGGTGGCCCGGTGGGCGACTGCGGCCTCACCGGTCGCAAGATCATCGTCGACAGCTACGGCGGCATGGCCCGTCACGGCGGTGGCGCGTTCTCGGGCAAAGACCCATCCAAGGTTGACCGCTCGGCGGCCTACGCCGGTCGTTACGTGGCCAAGAACATCGTCGCCGCCGGCCTGGCCGAGCGTTGCGAGATTCAAGTGTCCTACGCCATCGGTGTAGCGCAGCCTACATCGATCTCGCTGAATACTTTCGGCACCGGCAAGATCAGCGACGACAAGATCATCAAGCTGGTACGCGAAATTTTCGACCTGCGCCCTTACGCGATCACCACCATGCTCGACCTGCTGCATCCGATGTACCAGGAAACCGCAGCCTATGGCCACTTCGGCCGTACACCTGCACAGAAGACCGTCGGCGACGACACCTTCACCACCTTCACCTGGGAAAAAACCGACCGCGCCAACGACCTGCGCACCGCTGCCGGTTTGTAATCGCTCGCAGTACCCAAGGCCCCGCCGGTTAGCCCGGCGGGGCTTTTTATTGCCCGCAGGTTTACGCACAACGGTCAAATATTTTGGATCCAAACCTTGCAGGCCAAATAATGGCCCTCTAGAATCCGCGCCCTCTCGGGCCCTTCACCTCCATCTGGATATTGCACTGCGCCCGCCCGGGACGGATAAGCGCGCAGGCAATCGAACATTGAGGTTTTTCATGCGCATTTCCACGCTCGCCCCTGCCGCCCTTTTGCTCAGCCTGTTCACCCTGCCGGCTCACGCCGCAGACCTGAGCGCATTGAGCGGTGCCCTGAGCTCCCAACTGGGCGGCGGTAATTCCGGCGATTGCCAGCAACACGCCAAAGACCTGCAAGCCAAGATCGATGCCGCCAACGCCCAGAACGACGTTTTGAAAGTGAAGGCCTTTGAGGCTGCGCTGGAACAAGTCAACAAAGGTTGCAACAAACTCGCCGAATCCCAGGCCAAAGTCGACGCCAGCCAGCAAAAGCAGCAGGCCAAGGCACAGAACAACGACGCGGTGAAAGCCTTGGGCGGGCTGTTCAAGTAAGCCGAAACACCCAGTAAAAAGCCCCGCTCGTTCGGGGCTTTTTTGTGGCTGCGTGGATCACTTAGGCTGGGCACCCTTTTCGAGCAAGGATGCTCATGATGCGCTTGCTGATGGTTTTACTGCTGAGTGCTCTACCTTTTTGGGCCACGGCCGAAGACTGCACCGACCGGACCCGCTCACAGTTCGACACCCTGGCCAGGCAAATACACCTGTGGGATGACCGTTACCACCGCCTCGGCCAATCCCCCGTCAGTGACGAGCTCTACGACCAGGCCCGCCAGCGCCTGAGCCGGTGGCGCGAATGTTTTCCCCAACCCACATCGGACACCGACTCACCCCTGGCCAGTTCACGGGGCACGCAGCCTCATCCGGTGGTACACACCGGCCTCGAAAAGTTGCTGGATGAATCGGCCGTCGGCGACTGGCTTGGGCACCGCCAAGACGTCTGGATTCAACCCAAGGTCGACGGCGTGGCGGTTACATTGGTGTATCGCAACGGGCGCTTGAGCCAAGTCATCAGTCGCGGCGATGGCGTGCTCGGCCAGGACTGGTCCGCCTCCGCCAGCAAGATCGCCGCGATCGTCCAGCAACTGCCGGAGCCCATCGATGTCGTGTTGCAAGGCGAGCTTTACTGGCGCCTGGATGCACACGTGCAGTCGGCACAGGGCGGGCTCAATGCCCGCAGCAAAGTAGCCGGCCTGATGAACCGCCACCAGTTGAGTGACGTCGAAGCCGCCGGAATCGGCCTTTTCGTCTGGGCCTGGCCAGAAGGCCCGGCCAGCTTCTCCGAGCGCCTGGCGACCCTGGCACGCTGGGGTTTCAGCGACAGCGAACGTTACAGCCACCCTATCAAACACATCAGCGAAGCCGCGCATTGGCGCACTTATTGGTACAACCAACCTCTGCCCTTCGCCAGCGATGGCGTGGTGTTGCACCAGGCCGCGCGCGCACCCGCCGAACGCTGGCAAGTCGCCGCACCTTACTGGGCAGTCGCCTGGAAGTACCCGGCCGCCAAGGCCCTGGCACTGGTCCGCAAGGTGCAATTCAAGATCGGTCGCACGGGGCGCATCACTCCCATTCTGGAACTGGAACCCGTGCGCCTGGATGATCGGCAGATCAGCCGGGTCAGCGTCGGCTCCCTCATGCGCTGGCAAACCCTGGATATCCGCCCCGGAGACCAGGTGTCCATCAGCCTGGCCGGCCAGGTGATCCCACGATTGGACGAAGTCATCCTGCGCAACAAGACCCGGGTGCAAGTGCAAGTGCCCGACGCCCACGCGTTCCATGCCTTGAGCTGCTGGCAACTGGACCCCGGCTGCGAGGAGCAGTTGCTCGCGCGCCTGACCTGGCTCAGCAGCAACCAGGGCCTGGCTTTACCGCATATGGGCCGCGAGACCTGGAACATATTGATCCAGGCCGGTCTAATCGCAGGCTTTCTCGATTGGTTAACCCTGGATGCGACAGAGCTTGCTAACATTGACGGCTTCGGCGAGCGCAGCCGTGCGCGGGTGCTCGACAACATCCTCAGCGCCCGGCAACGCCCTTTTGCACAATGGCTCAAAGCCCTGGGCGTACCGCCCTCGGCACGCAACAACCTGGAAGGCGGCTGGCACACCCTGGCTGCCCGGGACACACAAGCCTGGCTCGCCACCGACGGCATAGGCCCGGGTCGCGCCGCGCAACTCAGCGCTTTTTTTCACGACCCGCAAGTGCAGGCGCTGGCTCAAACATTACGTACGGCCGGAATAGACGGGTTTTGAACCCAGGCCAACTACCTTTAACCCCGGCAGAATTCATCCTGCCATCGGATCGCGACTTTGGAGTTCCACATGAATTTATTCGCACCCCTCGCCCTATTGACCGCCGCAAGCTTCATGACCACACCGTTGCTGGCAGCCGAAGAAGACTCACCACTCACCGGTTGCGCCGCCAAGCGCCAGGCCATCAGCACGCAGATCGAACAAGCCAAGGTGCACGGCAACAGCGAGCAACAGGCCGGCCTGGAAAAAGCCCTGAGCGAAGTCACCACCCACTGCACTGACGCCTCCTTGCGCAAAGAGCGTGAAAACAAAGTGCTAGACGCCAAGCACGAAGTCAGCCGCCGTCAGGCCGACCTCGACAAGGCGATGAAAAAGGGCGACGCCGACAAGATCAACAAGCGCAAGGACAAGCTCGCCGACTCGCGCAAAGAACTGCAGGACGCCGTGGAAGAACTCGACAAATAAAACCGGTCAGTGGTCTCGGAACTGCTTATGGCAGGCGGTGCAGGCATCTTCGACCTTCTGTACGGCGGGCCCCAGGTTGCTGGCTTTGTAAGGCTGGACTTGGCTGGCGATCACCAGCTCACCGGTGGCCGCCTCAAGGTTACGCGCCAGTTCCTGAAAACGGGCCTGTTGTTGCCACACGTTATCCTTGGCGCTGGTATGGTCTTCTTCACGCACGCTTGGGAAATGTTTCCACGGTTCGTGGGACAACGCGTCCAGCTTGACCGCACCTTCGGCAAACTTTGCACCGTCGAACGGAATGCGTCCGCGCAACATGCCACCCAGGTCTTCGCCGGTCTTGAGCATCTGCTTGAAGATCGCCTTGCGCTGACCCAGCGGCGAGTTCGGATCAACACCGCCACAGGCGGACAACGTCAGGCAGGCCAGCAGTACCACGGTCAGTTTTTTAAAAGTCATGATGGCTTCAAGGTCACGGGAACGGCGGCCAGTATCCTCGCCCCGCCCGCAAAGACCAATAGCCCTATTAATAATAAGGGTTGCCCGCTGGCGTGAATGCACGGGTGACCGCTTCAGGAATTGCTTGTATATGAATCTCACCTTCAAACCTTGGAGCCGCCTGGCGTGGGCTCTGCCGATCATCGCGCTGCTGGCGGGCTGTGACGGCGGCAAAGACGCCAATCAACCGCAAGCCCCCAAACCCCATGCCATCGCCACTTATGTGAGCGCGCCGTGGGAAGCCTTGCCAAGCGTGTCCGACAGCGACCTGCTGGCCGGTTTTGAATCCTGGCGCAGTGCCTGCCAACGCCTCAAGGCCGACCCGGTGTGGGGTGCGACCTGTGCGGCCGCAGTGAGCGTGCCGGGCAATGCCGAGGCGGTTCGCGGTTTTCTCAAGGAACGCCTGGATGTATTTGGCCTGCGCTCGGCCGACAACACTCCGAACGGCCTGATCACCGGCTACTACGAGCCGGTCTACCCCGGCAGCCTGACCGAAACCGCCACGGCCCATGTGCCGGTGTATGGCGTACCGGACGACCTGATCATCGTCAACCTGGAAAGTATCTACCCCGAACTCAAGGGCAAGCGCCTGCGTGGTCGCCTGGAAGGTCGCGTACTCAAGCCCTATGACGACGCCGGCACCCTCAACAGCCAAGGCTCGACCGCCAAGCCGATTGCCTGGCTGACGAACCCGATGGACCTGCAGTTCCTGCAAATTCAGGGCTCGGGGCGTATTCAACTGGCAGGCGGGCGCCAACTACGCGTGGGTTACGGCGACCAGAACGGCTACCCCTATCGCCCGATCGGGCGCTGGCTGGTGGAGCAAGGCGAACTGAAAAAAGACGACGTGACCATGGGCGCCATCAGCGCCTGGGCCAAGGCCCATCCACAGCGCATTCCGGAACTGCTGGCGAGCAACCCCAGCTACGTGTTCTTCAGCGCCCGCCCCGACAGTAACGAAGGGCCACGGGGTTCTTTGAATGTGCCGTTGACGGCCGGTTATAGCGTGGCCGTTGATCGCAAGGTCATTCCGCTCGGCAGCCTGTTGTGGCTGTCGACCACCAAACCCGATGGTTCACCGATCTCAAGGCCCGTTGCCGCGCAAGACACGGGCGGTGCGATCACCGGTGAAGTGCGCGCGGACTTGTTCTGGGGCACGGGGGATGCGGCGGGTGAATTGGCCGGGAACATGAAGCAGCAGGGACAGATCTGGATGTTGTGGCCTAAAGGTGCTGCATTGCCACAGGTGCCGGACGCACCTGCCGGCACCTGATGTTGACCTATGGCGAGGCCGCCCCAAACCAGGCACCTGAGCTCTGCCTGGAAGAACGCGGTGCCTGGATTAGGGCGGCTTCGCCACCCAGCGCGGGGCAAGCCCGCTCACTACATCAGGGGTTTGCGTCAGGCGTCAGATCGAGACAAAGAAGAAACTCGCAATCAACGCCATGCCCACGAACCACACCAGCGAACGCAACATCGCCCAGTCCGCCAGGTAGCAAATGATGTACAGCAGGCGACTGGTGATAAACAACACGGCCAGCACGTTGATCGTCACCAGCGACGCCGTACCGGCCAGGTGCGCAATAATCACCGCCGCGGCGAATGCCGGCGTCACCTCAAAGCTGTTCAGTTGTGCGTTGTGGGCGCGTCTGGCTACCCCGTCGAGGGTATCCAGGAAGGCACGTGGGTCGTGGTTCTGCCGCGGTCCGAATTTGCCGCCGCTGAACTTGGCCACTCCCGTGCACAGGTAAGGTAGGAAAATCGCGATCAATACACACCAGAATGCCACCGTCATCACAGATTCCTTTTGTTGTTTTAACCAGCGGTTAGAGTTTTAGCACTAAACATTCGCGACCGCACTCACCCGCTATGAGCCCTGTCGAACCGAAAAGGTTCTATCCAGCGCTTGCAACATCCCACCGCTGCTGCGGTCCATCCACCCATTGACGAACGATCCAAACCACTTCCAAGGACCCCGGATGCTTGAACTTGTCGCCGCTTTCATTTGCCTCACCACACTGCTCACCTATGTGAACTTCCGTTTTATCGGCCTGCCGCCCACTATTGGCGTGATGGTCACGGCCCTGCTCTTCTCACTGATCCTGCAAGGGTTGAGCGTGCTTGGCTACCCTGGCCTGGAAGACCGCATCCAGCAACTGATCGGCCAGATCGACTTCGGCGACTTGCTGATGAACTGGATGCTGTCGTTCCTGTTGTTTGCCGGCGCCTTGCACGTCAACTTGAACGACCTGCGCAGTTACCGCTGGCCCATCGGCCTGCTGGCAACCTTCGGCGTGTTGATTGCTACCGTGGTGATCGGCAGCCTGGCGTATTACATCTTTGCCCTGTTTGGCTGGCACGTGAGCTTCCTCTACTGCCTGCTGTTCGGCGCGCTGATTTCGCCCACTGACCCGATTGCGGTGCTCGGCGTACTGCGTACCGCCAACGCCTCGAAACCCTTGAAAACCACCATCGTCGGCGAATCGCTGTTCAACGACGGCACAGCGGTCGTGGTGTTTACCGTATTGCTGGGCATCGCGCAGTTGGGCGAAACCCCCACCGTGGGTGCCACCGCCATGCTGTTCGCCCACGAGGCGTTGGGTGGCGTGGTGTTCGGCGGCTTGATTGGTTACCTGGTGTACCTGATGATCAAAAGCATTGAACAGCATCAGGTCGAAGTGATGCTGACCCTTGCCCTGGTCATCGGCGGCTCGGCGATGGCCACCGAACTGCACGTCTCTGCACCGATTGCGATGGTGGTCGCGGGGCTGATCATCGGCAACCTGGGCCGCAAGCTGGCAATGAACGACATGACCCGGCGCTACCTGGACGGTTTCTGGGAACTGCTCGATGACATGCTCAACGCCCTGCTGTTTGCGCTGATCGGCATGGAGCTGTTGCTGCTGCCGTTCAACTGGCTGCATGTATTGGCGGCAAGCTTGCTGGCCGTGGCGATCCTGCTGTCGCGCCTGCTGACGGTGGCTCCAGCGATCCTGCTGCTGCGTCGCTGGCGCAGCGTGCCGCGTGGCACCATCCGCATTCTCACCTGGGGCGGCTTGCGCGGCGGCGTTTCGGTGGCATTGGCCCTGGCCTTGCCGCTGGGCCCGGAACGCGACCTGTTGCTGAGCATCACCTACATCGTGGTGCTGTCATCGATCCTGCTGCAGGGCTTGAGCATCGGCAAGCTGGTCAAGCATGTGACCCAGGGCGAACCCGAGGCCACACCCGAACCTCACTGATCCTTGTTGATGGGCTGCGGATGCCTTGGGTCCGCAGCTTGTTTGCGGGGCAGGCTGCCTTCGCTGCGGATCTGCGCATGGCTGATCAACGCAAAGATGAAGCTGCCACCAATGATGTTGCCGGCCAGGGTCGGGCCGGCAAATACCAGCCAGAAGTCATGCCACGACAGTTCACCGGCAAACACGAGGTAGGACACTTCCGCCGACCCCACCACGATATGGGTGAAGTCGCCCAGCGCCATCAGGTAGGTGATCAGAACGATGATCCAGATCTTGGCGCTTTCCATCGACGGGATCATCCACACCATGGTGGCGATCATCCAGCCGGAAACGATGCCCTTGGCGAACATCTGGCCGGCGTCGTTCTCCATGATCTTGCGCCCGATCTCGAGGAAGGCAAGGTCGGTCTTGCTGTCGAAGATCGGCAAGTGAAGCATCACGTAGGCAACCAGCAAGGTGCCGCACAAGTTACCCACCAGCACCACGGACCACAGCCGCAGCAGCCGACCCGCATTGTTCAGCGTAGGTTTGCTCATCACCGGCAGCACGGCGGTCAGGGTGTTCTCGGTGAACAGTTGCTGGCGCGCCAGGATCACCGCGAGGAACCCCGCGCAATAGCCGAAACTGGCGATGACCTTGAAGGCTTCGCCCTCCGGCAAGCGCGAGTTGAGCAGCCCCATGGCCATCAATGACAACCCCATGGTCAACCCGGCTGCCAGCGCCGACCACCACAACGCCGCAACGTTGCGCTCCAGTTCCTGGTCGCCCTGGGTACGGATGATTTCATGCAACACAGCCGCGCGGGGCGGCTGGTTTTTGTCTACGTCCTGCTGCTCTTCCTGCGACAGGTTGGGGGTCTTGCCGTCTTCGGGGGTGGCCATGATCTACAGTGTCCTTAGGGGGTTCCTGTAGCTACGACACGCCGCAACGATGGCTGTTCAGTGGCACCGTATTTAAACCGGAATGCGCCAGGCCTTGGCCATTTCAACGGTGGTCGACCTGACCGGCTTGCTCCAGGGTTTATTGCGCGCACCGTAGTGCTCAATGATGCCGTCGAGTACGCGGTTGAACTCGGCGGGCGTGGTCGCATCGGCCAAGTCACGCGCCGAGCGCTGCAATAACTCAAGATTGGCCTTCGATTGGCCCGGGCGGTGCATTGAGGGGTAAATCACTTCACGCGTGAAATTCTCGGCTTTCACCGCGATATCGCGTCTTTTCATCTCAGCGACGGCACTGCTCATCACTTTGGACAGGGGCGAAGCTTGTTTGGCAGCCACTTGCAGCAACTGCTGGAAGTTGCGCTGGCCCGGCGCATTCAAGCGCTGCGCCAGCCACTCGATGTGCTCAGGTTTACGGGCCAGCGCGTCCAGGTTACGCAAGGCTGCCGCCACCTTGGGCGTGACCTTGAGGGCACCACCGGCTTGATTGGCCTCGCTGATGGCGCTGTCCAAGGCGTGCAAGGCTTGTTGTGCATGCCTGCGAAACATCAGCACCTGTGCGGCAGCCGGGTCTTTCTGGAGTTCCGTTTGCACGCCGGCAAGCAGTTCATCGTCCATCGCCAGCACCGCACTTTCCAATGAAGGAAACTCGTGCGCTTCACGCGCCTGCGCACGCTGATCCAGATGCCCTGCGACCGCTTGCCGGCTGCGTGCCTGCAGCTCCTGTTTCTGTTCGGGGGTCATGGTGAAGTTGACCGTACCGTTGAGCAGGCCGCGAAAGTCACCTTTGCTGGTTTTCAGCGGCAAGGTCACCGTCTGATCGCGATACGCCTTGAGTCGCTGCTCCTGATAAGCACCCGCTGCGGCGTGGGGCGTACCGGTAAAGCGGTCGACCAAATGACTGAAGAATCCCCCACTTTTTTTCGGCCCTGCTGCTGCGGACTCAAACTCGACGACCAGCGACTCGGGCCGATTCAACGGGCCCTGCGCAACGGCGCCGCCGATCACCCCCGGCGCGGGCGTATTGACCAGCAGGCCACCGTCCTGAAACGCCGTAATCTGAGCCTGTGCCTGGAATTCATGGCCTTGCTCCTCAGGGCTTTTGAACAGCCCCGGCAAGGCACCCGAGATACGTGCTGCCCGGGCAATGTCCATATCCGGGGTGAGGCTGGCATTGAACACAACCAACTGCGGCCGCCCATCGAACATGCCCGTGCCGGTGATATTGAGTGACTTGATCGCCGGGATATGCCGGCTCAACACCTCCAGATCGCGGAACGTCGGCGCACCACCGGCTCTGAGCCTGGCGGCGATCTTCATCACCTCGGCGGGCGGCTTGGCCCCGGGCATTGCGGCGATATGGGCGAGGATCGACTTGCGCGACTCGTTGCGTATCATCTCCTCCAGCGGCGAGGCCTCGGTTTGCAGGCGCGGCAACAGGGTCAGCAGCAGTTGGGAAATGTTGCCGGCGGCGCCTGGCAGACGCCCGGCGAGCTTGCCAAGTTCGGAGCTGATGGTTTGCAGCCAGGCCGTCACCGGGTCCTGGCTATTGAGCAGGCTGGGCAGGTCGATACTGTTCGACAACTCACCGAACGCCTGCGCGCCCATGCCGCTGGCGATCAGGGTCGCGGAAATCGCTCCGGCCGATGAGCCGGAAATCACTTTGACGCCAGGGAGCTTGTTGGCCTGCTCGAGCGCCTGTAGCACTCCGGGGAAAGCGATACCCTTCGCACCGCCACCACTGAGCACAAGATGGCTCACCGCCGGCGGCGACAGAACCACTTTTACGCGGCCATCGCTGTAACGATGAAGGCTTAACTTGCGCGGGCCCACCTCCTTGAGCAGAGGCGTCTTCACCTCCTGTTCGAGCGCTTGAGGAAACGAAGATTGGACAGGCGAGGTTGACACTTTCATACACGGGGCTCTCTCTACAGGGTGTAGGCCTGAGTGATAAGAGAGCCACGCAAAGATCCTTACGGAATAACCCGGTAAAGATTCAACACCTACCCGGCGACGGCGTCGTCCTGGAACTGGTCCTTCACGTATTTGATCTCGGTACGCCCATGGGGCGCAGGCAAGCCATCTTCGCCGAGGTTGACGAACACCATTTTTTCCACGGTGAGGATACTTTTACGCGTGATCTTGTTGCGCACTTCACAGGTCAGGGTGATGGAGGTGCGGCCGAACTCGGTAGCCGTGATGCCCAGTTCGATGATGTCGCCCTGGCGCGAAGCGCTGACGAAGTTGATTTCGGAAATGTACTTGGTCACCACGCGCTGGTTGCCCAGTTGGACAATCGCGTAGATGGCCGCTTCTTCATCGATCCAGCGCAGCAGGCTGCCGCCGAACAGGGTGCCGTTGGGGTTGAGGTCTTCAGGTTTTACCCACTTGCGGGTGTGGAAGTTCATGGTCACTCCAAAGCGTCTTGCCGAATGATGGGTGACATCATGGCAGAGCCTGGGCTCTGGCTCTATGAGCCATTGCCTATCAACCCCATGAGCGATCTTCATATGACCGACGGAAAGGCTTGGGAAGTCAGGCGCACACGGCTATAATCGCCACCGTTTCAAAACGGTCATCTACGATTGATACCGTTCTCCCGCCACCTGTCCGAGGGGCGCTGCAGCAGGTTCAACCTGTCAGGCTCGGATGGGGCGTTGTCCGGCCTGGTTGCCCTGGCCTGATACTAAACGCACAACGGCGCCCATTCGCACACTACGAATGGAGGCTCTTCATGAGCGCTGTCAACACGCCTGCAGATTTCAACGACTACAAAGTCGCCGACATGTCCCTCGCTGCCTGGGGCCGTCGCGAAACCTTTATCGCCGAATCCGAAATGCCTGCCCTGATGGGCCTGCGTCGCAAGTACGCCGCTGAGCAGCCGCTCAAGGGCGCGAAGATTCTCGGCTGCATCCACATGACCATCCAGACTGCCGTGCTGATCGAAACCCTGGTTGCACTGGGTGCCGAAGTACGCTGGTCGTCCTGCAACATTTTCTCGACTCAAGACCAGGCCGCTGCCGCGATCGCTGCCGCCGGTATCCCGGTATTCGCCTGGAAAGGCGAGACCGAAGAAGAGTACGAGTGGTGCCTGGAGCAAACCATCCTCAAAGATGGCAAGCCTTGGGATGCCAACATGATCCTCGACGACGGCGGCGACCTGACCGAGCTGCTGCACAAGAAATACCCGGCCATCCTGGACCGCGTCCACGGCGTGACCGAAGAAACCACCACTGGCGTACACCGCCTGCTGGACATGCTGGCCAAGGGCGAGCTGAAAATCCCGGCCATCAACGTCAACGACTCGGTGACCAAAAGCAAGAACGACAACAAGTACGGCTGCCGTCACAGCCTGAACGACGCCATCAAGCGCGGCACCGACCACCTGCTGTCGGGCAAGCAAGCCCTGGTGATCGGCTACGGTGACGTGGGCAAGGGTTCGTCCCAGTCGCTGCGTCAGGAAGGCATGATCGTCAAAGTCTCCGAAGTCGACCCGATCTGCGCCATGCAAGCCTGCATGGACGGCTTCGAAGTGGTTTCGCCGTTTATCGATGGCGTCAATGACGGCACCGAAGCGAGCATCGACAAGGCCCTGCTGGGCAAGATCGATCTGATCGTCACCACGACCGGCAACGTGAATGTTTGCGACGCGAACATGCTCAAAGCCCTGAAGAAGCGTGCTGTTGTCTGCAACATCGGTCACTTCGACAACGAGATCGACACCGCTTTCATGCGCAAGAACTGGGCATGGGAAGAAGTGAAGCCGCAGGTACACAAGGTTCACCGTACCGGTGCCGGCGATTTCGACCCGCAGAACGACGACTACCTGATCCTGCTGGCTGAAGGCCGCCTGGTTAACCTGGGCAACGCCACCGGCCACCCAAGCCGCATCATGGACGGCTCGTTCGCCAACCAGGTACTGGCGCAGATCTTCCTGTTCGGCCAGAAGTACGCCGACCTGTCGCCGGCCCAGAAAGCCGAGCGCCTGACGGTAGAAGTACTGCCGAAGAAACTCGACGAAGAAGTGGCCCTGGAAATGGTCCGCGGCTTCGGCGGCGTTGTGACTCAACTGACCAAGACCCAGGCCGACTACATCGGCGTGACCGTTGAAGGTCCGTTCAAGCCGCACGCTTACCGCTACTGATTTGCCTGCTGCCCGCTCTCTACTCACGGGAGAGCGGGCTTTATGTGGGAGGGGGCTTGCCCCCGATGGCGGTAGCACATTCAACAGCTCTGTTGACTGAACGACTGCTATCGGGAGCAAGCCCCCTCCCACATTGACGGTGTACACCTCCCGGCATTTTGAGTTTCCAAGGATCCGACCATGTCCCAAGACCGTCGCTACAGCTTCGAGTTCTTCCCGACCAAGACCGATGCTGGGCATGAAAAACTGATGGCCACTGCTGAGCAACTGGCCCGCTACAACCCTGACTTCTTCTCCTGCACCTACGGTGCCGGCGGCTCCACCCGCGACCGTACGATCAACACCGTGCTGCAGCTGGAAAGCCAAGTCAAAGTTCCCGCCGCTCCGCACTTGTCGTGCGTGGGCGACAGCAAGGCCGACCTGCGTAGCCTGCTGACCCAATACAAGCAAGCCGGCATCAAGCGTATCGTCGCCCTGCGTGGTGACCTGCCGTCCGGTATGGGGATGGCCAGCGGTGAACTGCGCCACGCCAATGACCTGGTGAGCTTCATCCGCGAAGAAAGCGGCGATCACTTCCATATCGAAGTGGCGGCTTACCCGGAGATGCACCCTCAGGCACGTAACTTCGAAGACGATCTGCGCAACTTCGTACGCAAGGCCAATGCCGGCGCCGACAGCGCGATCACCCAGTACTTCTTCAACGCCGACAGTTACTTCTACTTCGTCGAGCGTGTACGGGCCATGGGCGTGAACATCCCAATCGTGCCGGGCATCATGCCGATTACCAACTACAGCAAGCTGGCACGTTTCTCCGACGCTTGCGGCGCTGAAATCCCACGCTGGGTGCGCAAGCAACTGGAAGCCTATGGTGATGACGTCAAGAGCATCCAGGCGTTCGGTGAACAGGTCATCACGCAAATGTGCGAACAATTGTTACAAGGCGGTGCGCCAGGGCTGCATTTCTATACCCTGAACCAGGCTGAACCCAGCCTTGCCATCTGGAACAACCTCAAGCTGCCACGCTAACGCTTGCCCGGTTGTGCCAAGGCCCTCGTCCAGACGAGGGCCTTTGTCGTTTTACGTAGCCACGGAACTGCGAAATCCGCCCCACCTCCGATCAAGGCCCATGCCCACTTGATGGACGCTGCGGCGAAATAGCTCGCGCCGCCAATGCGCGTGCCAGAGCTTCTCTTTAGGGCTGGAGCGTCGTAATCTCCCGGCATGCCTGTCATTTTAAAGCTGTTGACTGCTGCGCTTTTCGCTTGCCTGAGCCTGGCCGCTTACGGCGAGAAGCTGCGCATTGTCACTGAGCCTTGGACGCCCTACGTCTACGACGACAACGGCACCATGCGCGGGCTCGACTATGAAACCACGGTGACCGTGTTCCAGCGCCTGGGGGTGGATGTGCAATGGCAGTTCCTGCCCTGGAAGCGCTGCCTGGCAATGCTCGACCAAGGCCACGCCGATGGTGCGCTGGATATTTTCCACAGCCACGACCGCGATGCGCTGCTGCTTTACCCCAGCGAGCCGTTATCGGAGGTCGAATTCGTGCTGTTCTACGCCAACGAACGCCCTCACCCCGCCAAGACCCTGGACGAGTTGCGCGGCCTGACGGTCGGCATCTCGCCAGGCTACCTGTATGGCAGCGCCTTCAGTGACTCCACGGCCTTCAACCGCGAGCCGGCCCCCAGCCACGAAGCCAATTTCGGCAAACTCATGCTGGGACGTATCGACCTGCTGATCACTGACCGACGCGTGGGAATGCATGTGATCAAGGACCTGGGCCTGGAAGGCAAGGTCAGCCAGGCACCGCTGGTGGTCAGTCGCCAGCAGCAATTTCTGGCCGTACGCCGTGGCGCGGGCATGGACCTGCTGGTGCAACGTTTCGCCGCCGAGCTCAAGCGCTTCAAGCAAGAGCCGGCCTATGCCATCTTGAGCGCAAAATACGGCGATGCCCACCTACACAGCACCCCGATTACCACGCCCGCAGGAACCGTTGAGCAGCAGGAAAGCAGCGCGCAGTGATTGCTCTGTTATACTCCGGCCTTTCCGCCAGGCTTACGCCCGGCCGCTGAGGTCTTGAAAAAGGCACCTAACCCAGCTACTGCGCAGCTTTCAGCCCGCGCGAGCCGGTGGAGTGCCCGCCAGACGCAGCAGGACCGGACGGGGTTGCGCTCCCCTAAGCGCCATTCACGCCCGGCAAGATTATCCCTTTGGGCCAAGCCCTAACTAAAACAGGATTACTCATGTCCTTTGCTTCCCTCGGTCTCTCCGAGGCTTTAGTCCGCGCCATCGAGGCTGCGGGCTATACCGAGCCTACTCCGGTGCAACAGCGGGCCATTCCCGCCGTGTTGCAAGGTCGCGACCTGATGGTTGCGGCACAGACAGGTACTGGTAAAACCGGTGGTTTCGCCCTCCCGATTCTGGAGCGGTTGTTCCCCAACGGTCATCCGGACAAATCCCAGCGTCACGGCCCGCGCCAACCGCGCGTACTGGTCCTGACCCCAACCCGCGAACTCGCAGCCCAGGTACATGACAGCTTCAAGCTGTATGCCCGCGACTTGAAGTTCGTCAGTGCCTGCATCTTCGGCGGCGTCGGCATGAACCCACAGGTTCAGGCCATGTCCCGGGGTGTTGACGTGCTGGTGGCGTGCCCGGGTCGCTTGCTCGACCTGTGCGGTCAAGGCAGCGTCGACTTGTCCCACGTCGAAATCCTCGTGCTGGACGAAGCCGACCGCATGCTCGACATGGGCTTTGTCCATGACGTGAAAAAAGTCCTCGCCCGCCTGCCGGCCAAGCGCCAGAACCTGTTGTTCTCGGCGACGTTCTCCCAGGACATCACCGCCCTGGCCGGCAAGCTGCTGCACAACCCGGAGCGCATCGAAGTCACGCCGCCGAACACCACGGTCGAGCGTATCGAGCAACGTGTGTTCCGCCTGGCCGCCAGCCACAAGCGTGCATTACTGGCCCACCTGATCACCGCCGGCGCCTGGGAACAGGTGCTGGTGTTCACCCGTACCAAGCACGGCGCCAACCGCCTGGCCGAGTACCTGGACAAACACGGCCTCACCGCCGTCGCCATCCACGGCAACAAGAGCCAGAACGCGCGCACCAAGGCCCTGGCCGACTTCAAGGCCGGCACCGTACGCATCCTGGTTGCCACCGACATCGCCGCCCGAGGCCTGGATATCGACCAGTTGCCGCATGTGGTCAACTTCGAACTGCCTAACGTCGACGAAGACTATGTGCACCGTATCGGCCGTACCGGCCGCGCCGGTCGTTCGGGTGAAGCCATTTCCCTGGTTGCACCGGACGAAGAAAAACTGCTGAAAAGCATTGAGCGCATGACCAAGCAGAAGATCGCCGACGGCGACCTGATGGGCTTCGATGCCAGCGCCGTAGAGGCTGAAAAGCCTGAAGCGCGCGAGCGTCCGGACGTGCGTAACCCACGCAACCCACGCGGTCCTAAGGGCGATGGCCCGAACGGCGGCGGCGGCGGTCGTCGCGACAAGGGCAAAGACAAGGGCAAGGAAAAATCCGCGAGCAACGGCCGTGGCGAACGCCCAGCCCGCGAGCAGAAGCCCCGCGAAGGCACCCCGGCCCGCGAACAGCGCCAGCCGAGCCAGCCACCCCGCGCCGCAGCCGACCGTGCTCCGGACGAGTTCCTGGACGACGATATCGACAACTTCGGTAACCGCGTCGACTACGTGCCTCAGGCCAAACCGGCGCAAGGCCGTGGCCGCCGCCCAGGTGCTCCGGCACAGGGCGCGGGCGCTCCGCGCAGCGGCCAGCCTCAAGGCGGCCGCCAGAACGGCCCACGCAACAGCAGCGGCGGCACCGCCGGCACCCCACCAGCCAAGCGCAATGGCGGACGTAATGGCGCATCACGTGACGGCCAGGCCCGTCGCGAAGATTCGCGTAACCGCCGCCCGGCCCGTGACGACCAGCCTCGCTCGTCTGAACCTGCCGTGCAGAACCCGCGTGGTGGCCCGGCGCCGAAGATCATCCACAAGGAGTCCAAAGCCGACCGCTTCCCGACACCCGAGCAGTTGGATCAACTGCCAGGCCGTCCTCGTGGTGAAAAACCAGCGCTGCTGACCCGCAACCGCTGAGTTTTCAAGCCCCATAAAAAATGCCCCGCATCGAAAGATGCGGGGCATTTTTGTATGCGAGGCGAAAATTACTTCGCTTTCACACCTTCAAAGGTGATGTACAGATTAACCACGTCGGACTGTGGACCTACGTCCATGCCACCCGGGTTGAACTCCTTGCGGCTGATCGAGGTGGTCCCTTCAAAGCCGGCACGGTAGCCGCCCCATGGATCCTTGCCTTCGCCCAGGAACGTAGCCTTGACCACGATAGGCTTGGTCACGCCGTGGAAGGTCAGGTCGCCCGCCACATCGGCAGTCTGCTTGCCATCAGCATTCTTGCCGGTTGGCTTGACGCTGGTGGAAACGAACTTGGCGTCCGGGAATTTGCCCGACTCCAGGAAGTCCTTGCTGTTGACGTGCTTGTCACGTTCAGCATGGTTGGTGAACACACTGGCAGTGCGCACATTGACTTCGATCTTGGCGTCTTCGGGCTTGGCCGCGTCAAAACTGAACTTGCCGTCCAGGTCCTTGAAGGTACCGGTGATGTAGCTGTAGCCCAGGTGGCTGATCTTGAAGTCGACGAAGGCGTGCTGGCCTTCTTTGTCGATCACATAGTCGGCAGCCATTGCCGAACCTGCGGACAGCAGGGCAGAACCGATTGCCAGAGCGGCGAGAGTCTTTTTCAACATGCTTTCTATTCCTTGTGAGTCGAGGTTGAACATCAGGCTTTGCGCCCCAGCATTCGCGTCAGGGTCACATCACGATCGATAAAGTGGTGTTTCAATGCAGCCACGCCGTGCAAACCGGCGAAAACCACCAGCACCCAGGCCAGATACAAATGCACCACACCTGCGGTATCTGCCTGGTCCGGTAGACCGGAAACCAAGGCAGGAATTTCAAACAGGCCAAACACCGGGATACCGACACCGTCGGCGGTGGAAATCAGGTAACCGGCAATCATCACGGCAAACAGCCCGAGATAGAGAAACGCGTGGCCAAATGCGGCCCCCATACGGGTCAGGCGGCTATAGCTGGCCAGCGGTGGTGGCGGCGGGCTGATCAAGCGCCAGACGATCCGCACCAGCATGATGGCAAACAGCGTGATGCCAATGCTCTTGTGCAAATCCGGAGCTTCTTTGCGCCAGGCGCTGTAGTAATCGAGGCCGACCATCCACAAGCCCAGGGCGAACAAACCAAACACCACCAGGGCAACGCCCCAGTGCAAGACCATACTGACCCAACCATAGCGGGCCTCTGAATTGCGTAGCTGCATGTACTTAATCCCGTAAGAGCTGTGCCAAGCCTAGCGATTTACCTATCGAATTAAAGCGGAAAATTTTGCTTTGAAATATCGAGAAATACGATATTGAGAGTAGGCAGATTAAATTAACAAGGGATTAAGGACTATCCAGAAGAAACGTGACAGACCGTCCTGTGTTTACTGCCTATTCGCACGTAATGGGTTGTGACACGGCCGCCCATTGCATAGGCTTGCGCGATTGTTTCGCCTGCGTGGTGCGCAGGACCGCTTCGAGGAGAAAACCGATGGGCTTGAACAACCAGTGGATGCAACGCGACCTCGCGGTGCTGTGGCATCCCTGCACCCAGATGAAAGACCACCAGCAATTGCCGCTGATCCCCATCAAGCGCGGTGAAGGCGTGTGGCTGGAAGACTTCGAAGGCAAGCGCTACCTCGACGCCGTCAGTTCCTGGTGGGTCAATGTGTTTGGTCACGCCAACCCGCGCATCAACCAGCGCATCAAGGATCAGGTCGACCAGCTTGAACACGTGATCCTCGCCGGTTTCAGCCACCAGCCGGTGATTGAGCTGTCCGAGCGCCTGGTGCAGATGACGCCGGAGGGCCTGACTCGGTGCTTCTACGCCGATAATGGATCGTCCTGCATCGAAGTCGCGCTGAAAATGAGCTTTCACTATTGGCTCAACCGGGGCCTGCCGAACAAGAAGCGCTTCGTCACCCTGACCAACAGCTACCATGGCGAGACCATCGCCGCGATGTCGGTAGGCGACGTGCCGCTGTTCACCGAAACCTATAAGGCGCTGCTGCTCGACACCCTCAAAGTGCCCAGCCCGGACTGCTACCTGCGCCCTGAGGGCATGAGCTGGGAAGAACACTCGCGCACTATGTTCCAGGCCATGGAACAGACCCTGGCGCAGCACCATGAAACGGTCGCCGCCGTCATCGTCGAGCCGCTGATCCAGGGCGCCGGCGGCATGCGCATGTACCACCCGGTCTACCTCAAGCTGCTGCGCGAAGCCTGCGACCGCTACGGCGTACACCTGATCCACGACGAAATCGCCGTGGGCTTCGGCCGCACCGGCAGTATGTTCGCCTGTGAACAGGCCGGCATCCGTCCGGACTTCCTGTGCCTGTCCAAGGCCCTCACCGGCGGCTACCTGCCGCTGGCCGCCGTGGTCACCACCGAAGACGTGTACAGCGCGTTCTACGACGACTACCCCACCCTGCGCGCCTTCCTGCACTCCCACAGCTACACCGGCAACCCGTTGGCGTGCGCGGCGGCCCTGGCCACCCTGGATATTTTCGAAGAAGACAACGTCATCGAAAACAACCAGGCCCTGGCCCAGCACATGGCCAGCGCGACTGCGCATCTGGTTGACCACCCCCACGTCGCGGAAGTCCGCCAGACCGGCATGGTGCTGGCCATCGAGATGGTCCAGGACAAAGCCACCAAGACCGCCTACCCCTGGCAGGAACGCCGTGGCCTGAAGGTCTTCGAACATGCCCTGGAACGTGGCGCGCTGTTGCGGCCACTGGGCAGCGTGGTGTATTTCCTGCCGCCCTATGTGATTACGCCACAGCAGATCGACTTCCTCGCCGAGGTGGCCAGCGAAGGCATCGATATTGCGACCAACAGCCGCGTCAGCGTGGCGGTGCCCAACAACTTCCACCCCGACTTCCGCGACCCCGGCTGACTGATCGTTCCCGCGCTCTGCGTGGGAACGCATCCCCGGACGCTGCGCGTCCGCTCTGCAGACCCTTTTCCAGAGAACACAAATGAGATTGTCCCGTTTCTTCACCGACACCCTGCTGAGTCTCGGCGATCACGAATTGCCCGAAGCCCAGGCGCATTACATCAGCCGCGTGCTACGCATGACGGAAGGCGACGCCGTGCAATTGTTCGACGGCTCCGGCCAGGAATTCCTGGGCAGCTTGCTGGAAGTCGGCAAAAAGCGCGTCACCGTGCAGCTGACGGAACGTTTCGCAGGCCAGGCCGAATCACCGCTGCACATCCACCTCGGCCAGGGCCTGTCCCGGGGCGAGCGCATGGACTGGGCGATCCAGAAAGCCACCGAATTGGGCGTCAACGCCATTACCCCGATTTTCAGCGAGCGTTGCGAGGTGCGCCTCAAAGACGAACGCGCCGACAAACGCCTGCTGCACTGGCGCCAGGTGGCGATCAGCGCTTGCGAGCAATGCGGACGTTCAACGGTGCCGGTAATCCATCCGCCGCTGCTGTTGGCGGACTGGTTGAAGCAGACCGAGGCCGACCTGAAGCTGGTGCTGCATCCGGTCGCGGCGCCGCTGGTCAGCCATGCCAAGCCCTCGAGCCTGGCCTTCCTGATTGGCCCCGAGGGTGGGCTGACGGACGCCGAAGTCGAAACCGCCCAAGGCGCCGGCTACCATGCCGCCCGCCTTGGCCCACGGGTGTTGCGTACCGAGACGGCACCGGTGGTGGCGCTGGCGGTGGCCCAACAACTGTGGGGTGATTTCTAAGCCTGTTTGGTAAAACTAATCCCGGTAATGTGGGAGCAAGCCCCCTCCCACATCCACCTCTATCCAGGCGGGGTTATCAGTCCACCGGATCACTGACCGGCTTGGCGATAATCGCCTTCAACTCAGCGGTCATCGGGAATTCCAGGTTCAGGCCCTTGGGTGGAATCGGCTGTTCAAACCAGCGCTGGTAAATCCCGTTGATCTCCCCGCTGCGATACAGGTCGCCAAGCGTCTCGTTGACCACGGCCAGAAATTGCGGGTCGTCCTTGCGCACCATGCAGCTGTAGATTTCCCTCGATTGCTCCTTGCCGACCACCACCCAGTGGTGCGGGTCCCTGGCCTTGGCGCGCTCGCCGTACAGCAGCGCGTCATCCATGTAGAACGCCGCCGCGCGGCCGGTTTCCAGCATCTTGAACGCTTCGCCATGGTCCTTGGCGCTGATCACGAACATATTGGTTTTGTGCTCGGCGTCATAGCTCTTGAGAAAGCGCTCGTTGGTGGTGCCCGCAGTGGTCACCACGTTCTTGCCCTTGAGGTCGTCGAACCCCTGGATGCCACTGTCCTTGGCGGTGAGCAACTGGCCCTTCACGTAGATAAAGCCATAGGAGAAGGCCACCTGCTTCTGTCGCTCGGCCGTCACCCCGGTGGACCCGCACTCCAGGTCGACGGTGCCGTTCTGCACCAGGGGAATGCGGGTCTGGGAGGTCACCAGGTTGTATTTGACCTTGAGGTCCGCCACCCCGGTTTTCTGCTGGATGCGCTCGACGATTTTGTTCGCCAACTCCACCGAATACCCCATGGGCTTGCCGCTCTGATCCCCTACGTAGGAAAACGGCACCGATGCGTCGCGGTAGCCCAGGGTGATGGACCGGCTGCTGGCGATCTTGCTCAGCGCGCCCTCCAGCGGTGCTTCGTTCGCATAAGCCTGTGCCCCGAGTAAAAGCCCCAGGGTGCAGCCGCTCAACAGGATTTTTTTCATTGTTATGCTCCGTTGGTTGTTCGGATTATTGACGTACAGCGATCACGCTGATTTCCACCTGTACACTGGGCCGCGCCAGCTCCGCTTGCAGCGTGGTGCGCGTTGGCGCCATGCCCGGGGATAGCCATGCGGACCACACTTCATTCATCGGCGCAAAACCCGCGCCGATATCCTTCAGATAAATAGTCGCATTGAGCAGATGGTCCTTATCGCTACCGGCCTGGGCCAGCAGCGCATCGATCTTTGCCAGGACCTCGCGGGTTTGTGTCGCCACGTCCTGGCCTTCGCCCGGCACCTGCCCCGAAAGAAATACAAGATCCTTGAAGGTGACGGCGCCAGAGAGGCGCTCGTTGCTGTCGATTCGGCTGATGGTCATGGGACATCCTCATGCAGCGCGGGGCGCCAGGCCCTGCATATCAATGGAAGGAACCTGCTGGCCAATCAACTCGGCCAGCAGTTGGCCGCTACCGCTGGCCAGCGTAAACCCGAGCGCGCCATGGCCCAGGTTCAACCACAGGTTGCTATAAACACTGGCGCCGATCAGCGGCACGCCGGTCGGAGTGGCCGGACGCATGCCTGCCCATTCGACCGCGTGGGCATAGTCGCCGGCCAGAGGGAAAGTCTCCAACGCCTGACGCTTCATCAGTGCCAGGCGCTTGGGTTCAAGGCGGGCGTCAAAACCGACGATGTCCACCATGGCCGCCACCCGCAGTTGCTCACCGATGCGCGCGTAGACGATCTTGCGGTCGTAGTCGGTGATGCTCACGCTCGGCGCCCGGTGCTGTGGGCCGATGGGCACGCTCAGGCTGTAGCCCTTGAGCGGATACAGTGGCAGCGCCAACCCCGGCAAGCCCAACTCAGCACTGCGATGGCCGGCCGCGAGTACCAGTTGTTCCACGGGCAGCACTTCATCGCCCAACTCGACGGCCCGCACCACGCCGTTGGCGTGGCGAATCGCAGTCACCCGCCGCCCCAGTAAAAACCTGCACCGGCCCGACGCCTCAAGCCGCTCGGCGAGCCGCCGGCAGAAGGCATGACAATCAGCCACTTCCTCGTTCGGCGTGTAAATGCCGCCGACAAAACCACCGTCTGCCAGTGCAGGTTCAAGGCGCGCACAATCCACCGCCGACAGTACCTGCTGCTGGAGGATATCCGTGACTTTGCTGCGCGCCTGCTCAAACGTGGCCGAGTGGCGGAAGGTCACCAACTTGCCGTTACGCCGCCAGTCGAAACCGTCCAGATGATCATCCTCGCGCCAGCGCTGCAACGTGTCCTGGCTCAGGGACGCCAGGCGCAGCAGGTGGGCGGCATTGCTCTTGTTGACCGAGCCACGGCAGGCGCCAAGAAACGCGGCCATCCAGCGCCATTGCTGAAGGTCCAGGCGCGGGCGCAGCCTGAGCGGCGAATCACCGCGCAGCAACCAGCCAATGGCTTGCAGGGGAACACCGGCGTCGGCCAACGGCGCGACGTAGCGATAAGACAACTGCCCACCGTTGGCGAAACTGGTTTCACTGCCCACACTGTCGCGAGCCTCGATCAGTGTCACCTCATGGCCCGCCCGCACCAACGCGTAAGCACTGGCCAAACCGATGACGCCACCGCCGATGATGCAAACTCGCTTGGCCATCCCCGCCACCCGTGGTTGAAGTAAGAGGTTCCAAGGGTAGAGGCAGGTGACAGGTCACCGACAATGAATAAAGATGGTCCACCTATAAACAAAGGTTATGGACTTGCCATGCGCTTGCGGCATATCGAAATTTTCCAGGCCATCCGCCAGACCGGCTCCGTCAGCGCCGCCGCGCAGTTGTTGCACGTCTCGCAACCGGCGGTGACCAAGGTGTTGCAACACGCCGAATTGCAGCTCGGCTTCCCGCTGTTCCTGCGGGTGCGCGGCAAACTGCAGCCCACCCCGGAAGCCCTGGCGCTGGAAAGTGAAGTGGAGAAAGTCACCCAGAGCCTGCAAGGGGTGCGGCGCCTGGCCAAGAGCCTGCGCCACGAGCCTGGGCAAAGCGTGCGCATCGGTGCGATTCCGGCGCTGGCATTGTCACTGTTGCCACCGGCGGTGCTGGAGTGGAAGCGTGACTACCCGGACATCGCCTGCGAGCTGTCCAGCGACCACAGCCGCGAGCTGGTCCACAAGCTGTTGATGCGCGAGATCGACCTGGCGCTGACGCTCAACTTCTCCGGCCATCCGGGGCTGACCACCCAGGTGCTGGCCAACGGTGTGCTGGTGGCGTTGGCGTCCAAAGGCTATTGGCCCGAAACCGCGTCGGCTCAACCTTTGCCTTTATCGGATCTGGCCGGCGCACCGCTGATTGGCTTGTCCAGCGCTGACCCGCTGGCGGCAAAACTCGAGAGTTACCTGGAAAGCGTCGACCCGGCGCCTCGGGTGACCCTCTCCGTACAGACCTACTCCCTGGCCCGGGCCATGGTGGAGTCCGGCGCCGGCTTGACGGTGATCGATCCCTTCACTGCATCAGGTGCCTCGACGGCCACCACCTGCATCCGCACGCTCACACCGCCGCTGCCCATCACCCTGTATGCCTTGACCCGCGCCGACGAGCCGCCGCCGCATATGCTGGCCAAGCTGGTGGAGATCTTCGGCCTGCGCGCCAGGGAGCTGCTGGAGCGCTTATAAGACGTAATGCATGATCGCCACGAAGTGCAGCAGGCTGCCGCCGATCACGAACAGATGCCAGATCCCGTGGGAATGCCGCAACCGGTCCTCCAAGGCAAAGAAGATGATGCCGACGGTGTACAGCACCCCACCCGCCGCCAGCCAGGTAAACCCCGCCGTGCCGAGCGCGGCGATCAGTGGCTTGACGGCCACCAGCACAATCCAGCCCATCACCGCGTAGATCACGATCGACAGGATGCGCGCCTCGGAGCGCGGCTTGATCTCCTGCAGGATGCCGATCACCGCCAGCCCCCACACGATGCCGAACAGCGTCCAACCCCACGGGCCACGCAAGGTCACCAGGCAGAACGGCGTGTAACTGCCGGCAATCAGCAGGTAGATAGAGAAATGATCGACCTTCTGCATGATCTCTTTTCGCCGCCCGCGCACGCTGTGGTACACGGTCGACGCGCTGTACAGCACCAGCAACGTAAAGCCATAAATCGCCACGCTGACAATCTTCCACGGGCTGCCATCCAGGCTCGCCACCACCAACATCCACACTGCACCAATACACGCCGCCACTGTCCCGAGCAAATGGCTCCAGGCGTTGAATCGTTCACCGTGGTACATCTGTCACCGACCTCCCTAACCGTTAACCATTGGCGAGCTAGCGTCCGACCTTGCGCATAAGAGTGCAAGCGTCTTGTGACGTTCCGAGGACGCCACGCGGTTTTGCGGGCACAATCGAACGCATTCGAACAAGAGCCACGGCCATGCTGATCGACGAAGAGTTCACCCTCAAGAAGCTGGAAATCTTCCTGGCGTTCATGCGCACCGGTAACCTGGCCCGCGCCGCCGCCGAGCTGCAAACCAGTAACGTCAGCGTGCACCGCGCCATCCACTCCCTGGAAAATGCCCTGCGTTGCCCACTGTTCAAACACGAAGGGCGCAACCTCACCCCGCTGGAAAGTGCCTACGTGCTGGAAGAGCGCGCGCAAAAACTGGTCGCCGATGTGGTCGACAGCGTGCGCTTGACCCGTGAAGCCGCGGGTTTCTCCGCCGAACGCTTCAAGCTCGGCGCGTTGTATTCGCTGACGGTCAAGACCGTGCCGCAACTGATCATGGGCCTGAAAATCCGGCGCAGCGAACTCAACATCGACCTGATCCTGGGCTCCAACTTCGACCTGCTCTACAAGCTCAAGAATATGGAAGTGGACGCGATCCTGATCTCCCTCGATGAGCACGCCAACGACCCTGACTGCGAACAGATCGCGCTGTTCTCGGACGACATCTTCCTCGCCACCCCGGCCGACTCGCCGTTCGATCGCGAGCAGCAGATCGACCTCGCCGCCGTTCGCGACGCCACCTTCATCACCCTCACGCAAGGCTTCGCCACCCACCAGGATGGCAATCGCGTATTCAAGCAAGCGGGGTTCGAACCGAAGGTCGCGATGCAGGTGAATGACATTTTCACGTTACTGAGCATGGTCAGTTCGGGAGTGGGCTATGCCCTTCTGCCGGGAAGGATTGCGGCGGTGTATGAGAACCGGGTGAAACTGATACCGCTGCAACCGCGGTATCGGTTGCAGCAGCATATTGGCGTGGTGTTCTTGAAGGCCAAGGAACGCGACCCGAATTTGCTCGCGTTGCTGGCGGAGTGTCGGATGTATGCCAACCGCCAGACCGCTATCGGGAGCAAGCCCCCTCCCACATTTTGATCTGCGCTCCAATCAAATGTGGGAGCCCCCTCCTGCATTTTGATATGTGAACCCAATCAAGTGTGGGAGGGGGCTTGCTCCCGATGACGCCAGACCAGACAACACAAACTCCAGAGTCAGCCAACCAGCCCACGCACAATGAAGTACAGCACCGAAGGCCCGAGCAAGCACCCAAGCCCGGTATGAAACGTCGCCGTCAGCGCACCATAAGGCACCAGCCGCCGATCCGTCGCCGCCAGCCCCGCCGTCACCCCGCTCACCGTGCCGGCCAAACCGCCAAACACCATCGCCGAGCGCGGGTTATCCAAGCCCATCCAGCGCGCCGCCACCGGGGTGCCGACCATCACCAGAATCGCCTTGATCAAGCCGGTGGCAATCGACAGCGCCATCACATCCGAAGTCGCGCCAATCGCCGCGCCGGTCACCGGGCCGACGATGTACGTCACCGCACCGGCGCCGATGGTGGTCATGCTGACCGCATCGCGATAACCAAAGGCCCAGGCCATGCTGGCGCCGACAATAAACGGCAGCACCGTGCCCAGCAGCAATGCGATCACGCCGATCAACCCAGCCTTGCGCGCTTCGGTGGCTTGCACTTCAAACGCCGTGGCAACGATGGCGAAATCCCGCAGCATCGCACCACCCATCAGGCCAATGCCGGAGAACAACGCCACATCGGCCAAGCCCTTTTGCCCGCCGGTGAGTGTGCCGCCGACCCAGGCCAGTACCAAGCCAATAACGATGGCAATCGCCGAGCCATGAATGCGCCCGAACGTCAGGCGCTTGGACAGCACCACGGAAATCCACATCACCACACCCACGAAGGCGAATGCGGTAACCAGGCCGTTATGTTCCAGACCTTTCTCGATGAGGTCCCACATATCAGCGACCTCCTGCCGACGCGATCAGCGGCTCTTCAGCGGGTAGCGGTTCGCCTTTGTGGGTGCGGCTGATCAGGGCAATCGTGCAACCGCACACCAGTACCGAACCGATGGCCGCCAGTACCGCCACCGGCCCACCGTGCAGGGCCGTCACCACGTTTTGTTGCGCCGCCATCGCCACCACTACGGGGATGTACATCGCGCCCCAGAAGCCCACGCCCATCTCGCAATCCTTGGTCATGCCACCGCGTTTTTGCATCCACAGGCGGGCGCAGATCAGCAGGATCATCGCAATGCCCACTCCGCCCACGTTGGATTTGACGCCGAGCAACACGCCGAGCATGTCGCCCATGATCACGCCCGCTAGCGTGCAGATCGCCAGCAATGCCACACCGTAGATAATCATTGTTGTTGTCCTCAAAGTGCTCGATCGAAATTGTTGTTTTTGTACTTCGAATGCCTTGGGTGGGGCTTTATCGGTGGCGGCGTTCCTCCTCTTGCAGCAGGGCCTGCAAGGTGTCCAGGCGCGCGCCTTCATAGGCGATCACCGTGCCTTGCTCGAACACCCGGCGTGACAGGCCGGTCAGCACGGAGCCCGGTGGCAATTCGATTTGCAGGCGCACGCCGCGCTCATAGGCGCTTTGCACGGTGCCGCGCCAGTCGACGATGCGGCACATGTTGAACGCCAGGTCATCGCGCAGTTGCTCGGGGTTGTGGATAGGTCGGGCGCGGGTGCTGCTCAGGTAGGTGATGCGCGGCGCCTTGAGTGCAACGAAGGCTTGTGCCAACACCTGGGCCGGTTGCTCCAGCAGCGCGCAGTGGGACGGCACGCTCACCGCCAGGCGCTTGGCAATGCCGTTGCCCTTGATGCGCTCGGCGACAAGCGCCATCGCCGCGTTGCTGCCGGCAATGACGACCTGGTTGTCGGCGTTGATATTGGCCAGATACACCGGGGTTTGCGGGCTGTGGATAGCGGCCAGCAAGGCTTCGACGGTGGCTAGCTGAGCACCGATGATCGCCGTCATGCCATACCCTTGTGGATAAGCCTGCTGCATCAGTTCGCCGCGCAGGCTGACCAGTCTGACCGCGTCGGCAAAATCCAGGGCACCGGCGATAACCGCGGCCGGATAGGCACCGATGGACAGGCCCGCTACGTAATCGGGTGTGTATTGCAGCTGGCGGGCGTGGGCCACGCCGCTGATCAACAGGCACAATTGCACGGCGCGCGTCGACTCAAGGGCTTGCGCGCAATCGAGTTGGCGAACGTCCTCACCCAAGGCATGGCTGGCTTCATCCAGCACAACGGCAGGCAATGGCTGGAGCATGCCCGGCCGTTGCGCGCCCTGCCCCGGAAACACCAGCAGGCTGCTCATGCCACGGCCTGCCAGGGGTTGAATACGAGGTGCGCACCGCTGACGGTTTTCAACAGCACTCGGCGTGATGGGCCAGCCCATTCGCGTAAAGCGACCGCGCCGAAGGGCGTTTGCAGTTGCAGGTCCACCGCGCACACTGCTGTGTCCAACAATGCCAGCAGGTCCCGCGCGGCATGCCGATCAAGCGGTTCAGGCGTACACAAAATCAAATCCAGATCGCTGTGGGCATGCAGCGCTTCGATGCCGCTGGCCAACTCAAAGCCGGCGCTGCCGCTGACACCCCAGTCCAAAGACGCCAGCAACGGGCGCAGTTGATCAAGCGCGCGCAATGCCGGCACCTGCCGTGACGAGCGCCGCTCACGCAGGGCTTGCGGCGTGACGCTGCGCTGCACCGAGTGCAAGGGCATGGCCGTGGCAAAACGTTGCTCGCGCAAACGCCCACGCACACCGACCGCCACAGAGCCAGGTTCGGCGACGGCGCGACGCACCACCACCGGGTGGCCGGCGCTGATCGCGTCCAGGGCCCAGGCCGGTGCATCGGCAGGCAGTTGCGCCGGGGTCATGCCCCAGAGCAAATCGTGCGCGTTCACCATTGCTCCCGCAGCAGTTGGCGTACGTGGCTGGAGGCGGCGCGATTGGCGGCGCCCAGGCGCCCGCTCAAATCGGTGCTGGCGATATCCTTGATCGCCTGCACCAGGCAGTCGCTGACCCGCGCCACGTCATCCGCAGTAGGCTGTTCGATCCGGCTGACCGACAGCGTCTCCCAGAGCAGACCGAGGCTGGCATAACTGTCGATGTCATAGGCCATGGGCGGCACGCTGGCAGCCAGGGTTTCCAACTCTTCGACGCTGCGCAGGGTCACCCGCGCGGCAGAAGCTTTGCCCATGGCATGCACCATCACACCCGGGTCGCGCAGGGCGATCAAGCGATTGGCTTGGTAGCCGTGGGCGAGAAACGCACCCGACATAGCCTTGCCCACCAAGAGCGCAATCACCGGGTGCCCGGCCAAGCGAGCGCGGGCGTAACTGTCGGCGGCGGCGGCCAGGGCCTGATGAATACCGAGGGCTTCTTCGCGACGCCCGTAGGCTTGGCTGGGCACATCGACGATGGCAATGATCGGACGCCGGTCGCCACGGGCGATGGCGTCATCCACCGCCTTGGCCAGGCCCCAGCCTTCGAGCAAGCCGACTTCCCCATGGCGGGCACGGGCAAAGCGGTTTTGTGGGTCGGTGACCACGGCGATAAAGCGCACGGCTTGCCCGCCCAAGGCAACGTCGGCGACCCTCAATGAAGCCGGCAAGCCCTCAACAGGCGTCGCCCCGGCGCTCAATGCGTTGAACCACTGCAAGCCTCTCATGGGCGTTCTCCTTGATACAGCTTGCGCACCGTCGTCGGATCGATCTGCGGCGTGGCGTCCAGTTCGGCCAGGCGCGCCAAGTAGTACTCGGCCTGACGGCTGCGCTGTTGAGCGGGTAAGCCTTGTTGCAGCAGCGCGGTGACGGTCTGCTGGATCTGCACGGCATCGTCCGCGACATAGCGGTCGGCCAGGCCACTGTTAAAGCGTTGCTCCCCTCCGGTGAGGCTCCAGATGAAAGGCCGGTCACGGGAGTCATACTCATCCAGGCCCGCTTCCTGCTCGATCACTTGCGGGCCGTTCAGGCCCAGGCGGGCTTCACGGGTGACAACGAGGTAGCTGCACAGCCCGGCCGCGATGGACATGCCGCCAAAGCAACCGACACTGCCGGCCACCACGCCGACCACGGGCTGGTACTGGCGCAGGTCGACAATCGCCGCGTGGATATCGGCTATCGCGGCCAGGCCCAGGTTGGCTTCCTGCAGGCGCACGCCACCGGTTTCCAGCAACAGCACGGCACGCGTGGGCACACCGTTGCGGTTGTCTTCGGCCGCCAGCTCCAAGGCGCCAGCGATTTTTGCGCCACCGACTTCACCGAGGCTGCCGCCCTGGAAATTCCCTTCGATGGCCGCGATCACTACCGGCAACCCGGCCATGCTGCCCTTGGCGATCACCACGCCATCGTCGGCCTGGGGTACCACGCCCTGGCGACTGAGCCAGGGCGACATCACGCGCTGGAACGGATCGATCAGTTCGCGCAGGGAGCCGGCGTCCAGCAATGCCTTTGCCCGCTGACGAGCGCCCAATTCGACGAAGCTGTGTTTAGCCAGCAAGTCAGTCATGCCCGACCTCCTCGAAACCCTGCTCCAGGCGCAGCCGCACCACGCCGGGCGTCGCGCCGAAATCGTGAATATCAATGTGCAACGCCGGTGGCGTCTGCTCCTGGAAAATCCGCTCAAACAGGTGACGCCAACGTTGTTCGGCGCCATTCACCGAGGTTTGCACCTGGATCGTCAGCGTGCCCGCCGTGCCTGGCTCCAGCAGCACTTCCAGGTCTCCCGAACCGACACATCCCACCAATGCACGACCTTTGGGCGGCGCCCCGGCGGGGAATTCAAAGGATAAGGTTTCCATCACAACGCTCCGTCGAGGCGGTCGATAAACAGGCAGGCGGCCAACAGGTCGGCAGCGCCGCCGGGGGAGGCATTCAGGGCCAGCAGTTGCAGGTCCAATTCGTGCAGTCGGCGGCGCCCGGCGAGGGTGGCGCTGCCGCCGGCCTCCAACACGGCTTGGGCACCCTGCTGCATGGCGCTGATCCCTTCAGGGCCGGCACGGTAGAGCACGCAGGTGTCGGCCAGCTCGGTCATGATCGCCAACAGCGCGTCCAGCCGAGCGTTCTGCTCACCGACGTTTTGCAGGCGGCTTGTACGCAGTTGCGGCAAGCCGCGTTGCATCACCGAAGGGAAGCCGAGCTGGGCTTCCTCGCGAGCACCACGCGCGCCGTAACGTTGCGCAACTTGTACGCCGTGGCTCAAGGGCTGCGGCGCATAGCGGTCATTGAGCAGGGCCAGCCTGGCGGCAGTCAGCGTGACAGCGCGGGGTTGCAACGCGGCGGCGGCGGTGAGCAGACCGAGCGCCCAGATCGCCCCACGATGAGTGTTCACGCCTTGAGTGGTGATCAGCATCGCTTGCTCACCTTCGCGACCAATCTGCCCAAGGGCTTCGCGCAGGGGCAGGCCGATTTCATCGAATTCGATCGCCGCCTCGGCCATGGCCTTGAACATCGGCCACAACGACAACGCCGAGGCGTGCATCAGGCCCAGGTGCAGATCGCTGTGGGCGCCGTTGCCGCGACGGTCCACCAAGGCGGGTTTGGGCGACAGGTCGGCCTCATCGATCAGCGCATCGACGGCCAGGTCGGCCAGTCGATCGGCAAGGCTGAGTTCATGCAGTTTGAGGGCGCGCATTTACCAGCTCCTGAACTTGGCGGGCGGGTTGTACAAACCACCGGACCACTCCACCAGATCGGCCACGCTCTTGGCGGCCAACAGCTCGCGGGTGGCGTCGGTACGGCGGATGCCGAGGTCTTCGGGCAAGGCGATCAAACCTTCACGACGCATGCGTGCGGTGTCCTTGGGGTTATGGCGCATGCCGATGGCCGTTACGCCTGCAACGGCGGCGATCATCGCTTGGCGCTCTTCCAGCGAGCGCGCCTTGTACAGGTAGGCAATGCCTTCTTCGGTGAGCAGGTGGGTGACGTCATCGCCGTAGATCATGATCGGCGCCAGCGGCATGCCGCTTTTACGGGCGACTTCCACCGCATCCAGCGTGTCGACGAAGGTGGGTTTGCCGCCTTCCTGGAAGGTCTCGACCATTTGCACCACGAGTTTTTTGCCGCGCTCAAGCAAGGCTTCCGGCGCGTCGTCGTGGCGCATATCCAGCCAGGCCGGTGTGCCATGCCGGCGGCCGCGTGGGTCGTGGCCCATGTTCGGCGCGCCACCGAAACCGGCGAGGCGGCCACGGGTGACGGTGGAGGAATGCCCATCGCCGTCCACTTGCAGGGTGGCGCCGATAAACAGGTCCACCGCGTATTGGCCGGCGAGTTGGCAGAACATCCGGTTGGAGCGCATCGAGCCATCACGGCCGGTGAAAAACACATCGGGCCGTGCGGCGATATAGTTTTCCATGCCCAGCTCGGTGCCGAAACAATGCACGCTCTGCACCCAGCCGCTTTCGATGGCCGGGATCAGGGTTGGGTGTGGGTTGAGGGTCCAGTTACGGCAGATCTTGCCTTTGAGACCGAGGGATTCGCCATAGGTGGGCAGAATCAATTCAATCGCGGCGGTGTTGAAACCGATCCCGTGGTTGAGCGACTGCACGTTGTGTTTTTCGTAGATGCCACGGATCGCCATCATCGCCATCAGCACATGCACCGGCTTGATGTGACGCGGGTCGCGGGTAAACAGCGGTTCGATGTAGAACGGCTTGTCGGCCACCACCACAAAATCCACCCAGCTCGCCGGGATATCGACGCGGGGCAAGTCAGTAACGTCGTCCACCAACTGATTGACCTGCACGATGACGATGCCATCGCTGAACGCAGCGGGCTCGATCAAAGCCGGGGTGTCTTCGGTACTCGCGCCGGTGTAGATGTTGCCGGCGCGGTCAGCCATGAAACCGGCGGAGAGCACCACGTTGGGGATCAGGTCCACCACCAGTCGCGCATAGAGTTCGATGTAGGTGTGAATCGCGCCGATTTCCAGCAGGCCATCTTCCAGCAACTGGCTGATGCGCAGGGATTGGGTGCCGGCGAAAGAGAAATCCAGCTTACGGGCGATGCCTTTTTCAAACAGGTCCAGGTGCTCGGAACGGCCGACACTGGGCATGATCATGTGCAAATCGTGGAGCTTGGCCGGGTCGGCCTTGGCCAGGGAGCGCGAGAGAAAATCGGCCTGCTTCTGGTTGTTGCCTTCCAGCACGACACGGTCGCCGGGGAGGATCAGGGCTTCAAGGGCCTCGACGATTTTGTCACTGGCCAACACGGCCCCGTCTGCGTATTGCCGGACCAACCCGAGGCGCCGCTGCTTCTCGTCGCGCCGCCGCGTCCAGCGCGAGTCGGGGGTGATTGTTGTTGTCATGGTCGCTCCACGAGGATTGCTGTCGTGGGCTGTACCTTAGGAGTGAAACTGGGGGGTATCAATCAAGCTGGTCGTTGGACTGTTACGCTTGGGTTAACGATAACCCGAATGAATACAGGCCTTCACTTTCTGTGGGAGGTTCGCGGTTTTCCAGTACTCCCACATTTGATCAAGTCATTCCCACTGATAGCTCGCCAACAGATACTCCACGCTACTCAGCAATGTCGTCGCGCCGTCGATCACAGCCTTTAGGCCACCACTACGTTGCAGGTTCTCCAGGTTTGCCTTGTTGTCCATCCGTGGGTTCCAGGGGGTTGTCCCCAATCAGGTTGATCTTGTCCTGCTGCATGACCCGCCGTACAAAACTGTTCCCCGCATGCCATTTGCCTATCCAGTCTTCAGGGGTGTAAAGCGTCGGGTTGATGGTGCGGCCCAGCTGTTCTTCCAGCGGCATCAACTGCTCCATGACTTCACTGTAGTTGAGGCTTTCGCCAACCAACATGAGATCTATGTCACTGGATGAGTGCGCCTCGCCCTTGGCAATGGAACCGTAGATAAAGGCCCAGGTTATCTGTTCGGCAAACGGTGTCAGTGCATTGCGCAATGGCTCGTCCAGGCTCAAGGTTTTGCGCACGATGGCCAACAACTCCGAGTAAATCGGACATTGGGGGTTGGCTTGGTAGTGGGTCTGATTGCCCTGGCGCGTCATGCTCAAGATACCTGCCAACTGCAAACGCTCCAGCTCACGGGTGAGACTGCCCTTGCCCACTTGGGCCCAGCGTGCGATTTCATTGGTAAAGAAACTTTGATCGGACTTGCCGTAAAGCAGGCCAAGCACTTTTTGCTGAGTGACGGTAAAGAGCACAGTGCTGAGCGGCAAGGTATGCATGAAGGCGGCCAGAGAGTCCCAAAAAGGGAACGATAGGTCCCATTTTGGGAACGATCAAGTTTTAAAGCACAAGGGATCTCCCGCGCACAGCCGCAATCACAAGTACAGCAGACATAAAAAACGCCCACTGAATGGCCATAGACGCTGGTGCGCCCACGTGCTCAAGGCAAAAACACTTCCTGTAGTGAGCGGGCTTGTCCCGCGCTGGGTGGCGAAGCCGCCCCAACAGGGACGCTGGGGTGTTTCAGATAGACCGAGGCGCCTGGGTTTGGGGCGGCTGCGCCACCCAACGCGGGACAAGCCCGCTCACTACATTGAATATTGCAGGCCCAACGCGCAGCATCGGTCAATCACAACGCCATCACCACCTTGACTCCTCCAAGGCTTTCAAGAACGTAGCTGCTGTACTCATACACTCGCCCCCGAACATCCAAGCGAAGCACGCCCTCATGCCCACTGACTTGCACAGTGGGCTCCTGGGTTTTCAGAAAGGGATGCGCCGAGACCAATGTCTTGAGTAGTTCCTGATCATTTCCCAGATCCTTATGCACGTAGTACCTGTAGGAAAAACCCACCGTCGCGCCCCCCTGACCATCCCGAGCGCCGTAGATAGAGGTGCCGTTACCCAGGGAATACTTGAGTACTACCTCATCCAACTGCGGCGTACCGGAGCTCATCAACCAACTGATCGCCAAGTACCCGAGACACATCACCAGCAGCCCGTTGAGCAGGCCTTGAGCCGGCCATTTAATATCCTTGGCTTTTCGCATATTCGATACCCTCCTTGATCCAGTGCTGGTCAATCTGATCATCGCCGTACGGCGCGTCTCCCCACCAGTCTCCAAACTCCGCCCGGGACGTCCCCGCCGCCTTTTGCGCAGCACCGGCCGCTCGCAACAGCACGCCTTCCGGAATGCCCAGCACCGTGCCGGTAACCCCATAGTTGAAGTTGCCGAACGCCTTTGGCTGTCGATGCAAAGTGCCTACGACCTATGGCATGCCTAGGTCTGGAAACGAACATATTTGTGTGTGGGAGGGGGCTTGCTCCCGATGGCTTGCTACCTGTCGATACATCCTTGGCTGACCCACCGCTATCGGGAGCAAGCCCCCTCCCACACTCGCTCAGTGGTGTTTGTCAGTAAGCAGTCCCGCAGAGGGACCGCTTCACACTTCCGGCGACGGGCTGACTTGCTCCAGCGCACGATCCACCAACAACTGCCCCAACTCCACCATTTGCTGGATCCCGAGCATAACGGCGCGCTGGGACGTGTCCAGGTCAAAAGCCAGATTGCAGGTGAGAACGTTGAGGGAGGACAGGGTTTCGCTGGCGTTGACCAGCAGGGTTTCGGTGTTTTGATGAGGGTTTACGGTGAAGATTGGTGGGTGAGGCGTAGGTTTGATCATGATTCGCAGCTCCGATATGGGATGGAAACTGCCCTCTTCCGCTTGCACGCGAATTAAGGTGGCAGCCGTGCGCAGGTGTGCAAGACCGGGCATATCGGACCCCGGCAGATTCCGAAGAATCTCCCACGCACAGCCGCCATAACAAGTACAGCAGACATAAAAACGCCCACTGAATGGCTATGGGCGCTGGTGCGCCGACATGTAACCGGACTTGCACGTCCGTGTCACCGTTTTTTGCGATGACGGGACGAAGACTAGGCGCGCCGACTGCACGCGACAAGTTCATGCACGGCCCAAAATCTTGCAGGAAAAATCCTGAGCAACCGCCTCCCCTCATTACCCCTACAGGCAGCAAAGAATGCTCCGACAGGCTTTTCAGGTTGTTGCTCGGAACTCGCCTCTCTAGCCTTTTCCATCCGAATCGTGCCACGGGCAGGCATCATGAATCCGACTGTTAAATTCGATGCAAGGTCATTGCAGGGCGTGATGCATCACATCACAATTACGCCATGATCGTCAGCTGGAAACATAAGGGCCTTAGGGCCTTCTATGAGACCGGTTCAACCAGAGGCATCAACGCAAACCATGCAAAGCGCTTGCGCCGTGTTCTGCTCATTCTGGACAAAGCCGAGCACCCTGATGCGCTGGACATGCCTGGCTGGCGCTTCCATCGTTTGAAGGGCGACCTGATCGACTACTGGTCCGTCAGCATAAGTGGTAACTGGCGCATCATTTTTCGGATGTTCGACGACCAGGTCGAATTGGTCGATTATCTTGACTACCACTGAGTGGAGGTATCGATATGGGTATGCACAACCCACCTCACCCAGGTGAAATTCTGCTTGAGGATGTGGTTCCCTCGCTGGGTATCACTATCACGGAAATGGCGCGGCGCCTCGGCTTCGCGCGAGAAACCTTTTCAAGGATCTTGCATGGCCGCGCCCCGGTCAGCCCGGACCTTGCCGTTCGGCTGGAACGGGCCGGCGTAAGTACTGCCCAGTTATGGTTGTCGATGCAAAGTGCCTACGACCTGTGGCAGGCCGAACATCGGGAGCAGCCGGTGATTGAGCGGTTTGTGCGGCCTGAGTAGCAAACACGAACGTACAGACGCAGCAGATCAACCGGCCCGCGACGTGGCCTCCCCCCACACGTTGATTCGTACAAGGCCTGAAAACAGAGCAATTCAGGCCAGGCCGGACTCGACCAGCAGCGCTTCCAGCCCCACCAAGTCCGGCACCTTCGCCACATGCTCCCCCACCTGCACCGCCGCCAACTCCAGGGGGCACAGGGGGACGTCCACATAGCTCAACTGGCTGTCGAGCTTGTACGAGCGGGGAATCCCCTGGATCACCATCGCAATGAACTTCAATGTCGGCCGCCCACCCAGCGTATTCAGCACGACGATCCGCGAGCGTTCGCTTGTGACGATGGCTTCACCGCACACCGCTTCAAAACTGATCAGCGGCAACTGCCGATCACGCCAGGTGACTTGCCGCAAATACCAAGGGGGTGCATCGCTGGCCGGTTCGCCGCGTTGGAAGTCGATGAGTTCGGCCACGGCGACGTTGGGCAACACCAGGTGGCGGTCAGCCAGAGGTAGCAGCAGGCCGGTGACTAGGCTGGCACGGTGGTCAAGCATGGGACTTGCTCCAATAGGCGATGCTTTCCAGCAGCACCGACTCTTGATACGGCTTGCCGAGGTAGTCGTTGACACCAATGGCCATGGCGCGATCGCGGTGTTTCTGGCCGGTGCGCGAGGTGATCATGATGATCGGCAGGCGCATCAGGCGCGGGTCGTTGCGCACCTGCATCGCCACTTCAAAGCCGTCCATGCGCGGCATTTCAATGTCGAGCAGCATCAGGTCCGGCGTGTGTTCTTCAAGCACGGCAATGGCATCGATGCCGTCCTTGGCAGTGAGGACGTTCATGCCGTTGCGCTCCAGCAGGCGGCTGGTGACTTTGCGCACAGTGACCGAGTCGTCCACCACCAGCACCAGCAGCGGGCGCTTTTTCAGCGGGTCGTTGAGCACCAGCGGCGCATCGACCACCTGGGCCGGCAAGGCCGGTTGCCGGGCGCGGATATGGGCGAGCAAGTCGATGATCAGCACCACGCGTCCGTCACCCAGGATCGTCGCGCCGGACAAACCCTGCACGCCCGCAAACTGTGGCCCCAGGGCTTTCACCACGATCTCTCGCGTACCGGCCATGGCGTCCACGTGTACCGCCACGTGACGTTCATTGCATTGCACCAGCAGCACCGGCACCGGCTGGTACTGGCCGAGCAATTTCGGGCGGGCGCCGGTATGCAACAGATCGCCAAGGTAAAACAATTCGTAGCGCTGGCCGGCGTATTCATAACTCGGTGGGTCTTGCTGATAGTGCCCCGCCAGTTCATGGGGCAGCACGCGCACCAACCCCTCAATAGTGTTGAGCGGGATCGCGTATTGATCGTCGGCGCATTGCACCATCAGCGCACGGTTGACCGAGACGGTAAACGGCAGGCGAATACGGAAGTGCACGCCCATGCCCGGTGTCGAGTCGATCACCATCGAGCCGCCCAGTTGGCGCACTTCTTCATGCACCACGTCCATGCCGACGCCTCGCCCGGAAATCTGCGTGATTTTTTCCGCAGTGGAAAAGCCTGGCTGCAAAATGAACTGCAACACATCACGGTCGCTCATCTCCTGCTGAGGAGCCAGCAGGCCGCGCTTGATCGCCTTGCGCCGCACCGCGTCCAAGGGTACGCCGGCGCCGTCGTCGCGCATGTCGAAGACAATATCACCGCCTTCGTGGGTCAGGTCCAAGGTGATGCGGCCCTTCTCCGGCTTGCCGGCCAACAGCCGTACCTCGCGCGACTCCAGGCCATGGTCGACGGCGTTGCGCAACATGTGTTCCAGCGGCGCCACCATGCGTTCCAGCACGTTGCGGTCCATTTCGCCTTCGGCATTGCCGACCACGAACTCCACGTCCTTGCCCAACTCCTCCGCCACCTGCCGCACGATACGCTTGAGGCGCGGCAGCATCCGTTCAAACGGCACCATGCGCGTGCGCATCAAGCCTTCCTGCAACTCGGTGTTGATGCGGGCTTGTTGCTGCAACAGGTTGTGGGCGTCCTGATTGCGGCGGTCGAGGGTTTCCTTGAGGTCCAACAGGTCGAACGCCGACTCCGACAGCGCTCGCGACAATTGTTGCAGCTGCGAATGGCGGTCCATTTCCAGCGGGTCGAACTCCTCATAGCCCAGGCGCTCGGCCTCGGCCTGCTGGTGGCTGAGGATACGGCCCTGGGTTTCAGTCTCGAGGCGACGCAACTGGTCGCGCATGCGCTCGATCGTGGTCTCCACCTCATTGAGGGCAACGCGTGCGTCGTTGACTTGCTGCTCGATGCGCCCCTGCAGGATCGAAGTTTCGCCGGCCAGGTTAACCAGGTCGTCCAGCAGGTCGGCGGAGATTTTCACCATATCCGCCGCAGGGTCGACCGCAGCCTCGGTCTTGCCGCCGGGCAAGGCGACCGGTACCGGCGGCTCGTCGCCGGCCTGCACCAGGCTTTTGATGCGCCCGATGAGCTTGTCCACCGACCCTACCGGCAACCCCTGTGCCACGGCGTCGATCATCTGCGCCAGGCGGTCATGACAGCCTTGCAGTAACGCGAACAGTTCGGCGGAAGGCGCCAGCTGGCCGGCGGATAACCCTTCGCAGAGAAATTCCAGTTCATGCGCCAAGTCGCCAATCGGCGCGATTTCGACCATGCGTGCACCGCCCTTGAGGGTGTGCAGGTCACGCAGCAGGGTTTCCACTTCCTGACGATTACTCGGCTCAGCCTGCCAACGCGCCAGTGCACTGCCGGAGCTGTCGAGAATATCGGCGGCTTCTTCGAGGAAGATATCCAGCAGCTCAGGGTCGGCACCCTGGGTGGGCGCTGCCGTGGCGGCAGCGGGCGCAGTGCTGCCCTGGCGCAATGTGCGCACCCTGGCGACCAGCTCGCCGCTGTCGCTCAAGGGCTGGTGGTGCTGCAGTTCTTCGAGTTGCAAGGCCAGCCGCTCGTGGCAGGCCATCAGCACCTGGGACAGCTCGGTGGAATAACTGTAGCGGCGGTCCACCAGGCCCTCATAAAGGCCCTCCAGCTCATGGGCCAGGTCGCCGATCGGCCCTATTTCGGCCATGCGTGCACCGCCCTTGAGGGTGTGCAGATCGCGTTGTAATGACGACAACGGCGCGGCACTGTCGGGCTCCAGCAACCAGCGCTTGAGCGATTGCCCGGCGCTGTCGAGGATATCGACCGCTTCTTCCAGGAAGATCTCGACCAGTTCATCGTCCACGGCCGTGTCATGGTCGAGCCTTGCAGTCGCGGCGCCCAGTTCGGTAATGCTCGGAGCGCGGCTGCCGTCACGTTTGATCAGGCCGGTGGCGGAGGGGTCGAGGGCTTCATCCAGCAGCTCGCGCAAGGCTTCGACCCGCGCCGGTGCCGGGCTGATTTCCTGGCCGGCGGCCAGTTGGTCGAGCATGTTGATCAGCGCTTCATGGGCCTGTTCGGCCTCCTGGAAAAACCGTTCGCTGACCGCCAGGCTGCTCTCTTCCACGGCGCCATACAGGTCGAGCAAGGCTTCGCAGAGTGCGTCGATGCTGTGCAGGTCGGCGTCGTGTGCGCCCTCGCCCAGGGTGGTCAATTCGTCCAGCAGCGCCGTCAGTTCCTGGCGCTCGCCAGGGTGCTGCTGCCAGCGCCGTAACAGGCTTTCGGCGTCGAGCAGGATATCCATGCCCTGGGCCAGGAAGTTGGTGATCAATTGCGGGTCGCGCTTGGTACGCAGACCAGTATTGGGTGCGTCGAGCAACGCTTGCAGTTGTTGATCGAGCAGGCCTTGGGTACGGCTGATCAGGTCTTGCGCGCCTTTTATCGGCGCCAGGGGGTCGCTGTCCAAATCACGCAGCCCACGCTGGAACAAGCCTTCGGCCTCCAGCAGCAACTCCACTTCGTCCAGGTCCAGCGGCAGGCGGTGGGCTTTGTATTCACGGGTCAGGTGGTCAAGGGGGCGCGCCAGTTCGGCGATGGGTAGCACACCGGCCATATAGGCACTGCCCTTGAGCGTATGCAGGGCGCGTTGCAGCTCATCGCTGACTTGCAGCGGCACGTGTTCGGCGGCCTGTTGCAGGAACTGGTTGAGGCTCTCGAGATGGCTCTGGGCTTCGTTGCGGAAGATCTCCAGCAACAGCGGGTCATGCGGTTCGGCGCCGCTGGCCAAGGCATGGGCGCGGGCCGCCAGGGCATCGACTTCATCGCGCTGGCGCTGCTCGTCGTTGGCGAAGTCGGCGACCAGTGTCGGCAACAGGGCCACCGCTTCATCCAGCACCTGTTGCACTTCAAGGCCAAGGGTCACGCTGCGCTCCAGGACCCGATTGAGCAGGTTTTCCACCGCCCAGGCCAGCTCGGCCAGGACCAGCGCGCGCACCATGCGACCGCTGCCCTTGAGGGTGTGGAACGCCCGGCGCATTTCGCCCTGGGCGGTTTTGTCGGCGCTGTCCGGCAGGTAGCGGTGCAACACCTCGAGCACTTCGTCGACTTCTTCGAGGAAGACCTCGCGCAGCTCATCGTCAATCGGTTCTTCGTCGGCCGGTGGCGGCAGCAAGCTGCCGGGGCGGTGCAGGGCCGGCGGGTTCAAGCGCGAGGCCGGGCTGGCCAACGCATCGAACTGGGACTGGCTGGGGATGATCTCGGCCGACAGCGCCCCATCGGGCGCGACCAGCGCCTGGCGCCAGGGCTTTTCGGCAGGCAGGTAGCCCAGCGCGGCCAGACCCTGGGTCGCCAGCTCAAGCACCCGCTCACCCGAAGCGTCAGGGTCCTGGAGCATGCGCTCCAGGTAGTATTCCAGGCTGCTGACCACCTCGGCAAAGTGCCCCAATTGCACCTCGGCAGGTGGGCTGTCGCTGAGCATCAACTGTTCGTCGACGTAATCCGAGCAACCCCGCATCAGGCTGGCCGCCCGTGGCAGGGGAATCATCGCCAGGGCACCGCGCACCTGGCTCAACAGCTGCGGCAGCGACTCCAGGCGCTGGCGGTCCCAGGCCGCTTCGATGCAGTCGATGACCAGCTCCTGCGCTTGCCGCAGGCATTGGCAGGATTCGCGGATCACCAGTTGGTGAATCTGGGTCAGGTCGGTCGTGGGCAGACGGCTTTCTTCACGGCTTTGCGGTTCCACGGTGCCGACCATGCCCGCCAGGGTGGCCTCGACGTACAGCAAGGCGCCGGCGACATCCATCAGCACCGCATCGTTGGGTTCACGCTGCCCCTGGACAAGGCTTAGGACCACGGCCAATTGATCGATGATCACCTTTCGCGGTTGACCAAACCCGAGTACCGCCAGGGTATCGGCAATCTGGCGCAGCGGTGCCAGCAACGCATCAAGGTCGCTGGTGTGTTGCCGGTCGCTGCGCACGAACAGATCCAGGCGCTCCTTGACCCGCACCAGCTCTTCACACAAAGCGCCGAGTACCGAACCCATGCCGTCGCGATCCGGCCCGGCCAGGCGCGCACGCTCGGCATCAACCACGGCACTGTCGGGCAAGGCTTCGTCCAGGCCGTAGCGTTCCTTGAGGCTTTGCATGCGCGGCGTCGGCCGAGTGACCTTGGCCACGTAGAACAGCAGGCTCCTGAGCAGTTCATCCGGTGCCGGCTGGTTGATCCCGCCGATCCCCTGGGCCAGCAGGCGCTTGAGTTGTTTGTCGCTGGCCTTGAGCAGGCTGCGCAAAGCCGGGCTGTTGGCGATCACCCCGGTGAGCATGCCTTCGACCAGCGCCGAGGTGACCTGCCACAACGGCAACAACGGCGCGCCTTGGCACAACGCTTCGAGGCGCGCAAAGACCCGCGCCATGTCCACCAGGTTACTGGGGCCGTGATCTTCACGCAGCAGGCCGGCCAAGGCTTGTTGCAGCAGTTGGTGCCACTGGCGCAGTTGCTCATGCAGTTCAGGCGGCGCACGTTGCGCCAGGACCTCATCGCTCAACGGCGCAATCGTCAGCAGTTGCGGACTGAACAGGCTGGTTTCCGACAGTAGGCTTTCACCGCGCGCGCTGCGCAGGTCGTTGAGCAGCGGCAGTACCACCAGCGGCAGGTCACGCCGGGCACTGTGGACGCGGTCCAGATACAGCGGCAATTGGCCGAGGGCCTGTTGCAGCAGGCGGATGCTTTCATCGCGCTGGCCGACACGCCCAGCCTGGAACGCCAGGGCCAGCTCTTCGAGCTCTTCGGCGAGCAAGGCGGCACCGTAGAATTCGACCATTTGCAGCGCACCCTGCACTTGGTGGATGCCGGCCAGGCACTCGTCGATGGCTTCGCTGTCGCCGGTTTCGACAAATGTGTCCAGCGCCGAACGAGCCTGTTTCAGGGTTTCGGCAATGTCGCCCTTGACCCATTCGAGGGCCACGTAGTCGTGCCGATCAACCATAACTGCTCCGCTTAGAATTCATGAGTGGCTGGTGTTCTTGAAACCTGTGGCCTGCGGCGGCCAACTGTGGGAGGGGGCTTGCTCCCGATGACGGTGGTTCAGCCAATGGCTCAGGTGACTGATGCACCGCCATCGGGAGCAAGCCCCCTCCCACAGTTGCATCGCGTTTCAATCATCAGTTTGCTTGGCCGCCGGCAAGGTGAACCCGGATACCGACCTGCGCAACTGGCTGGCCATTTTCGCCAGGTTGCCAATGCTTTCAGCGGTGGCGGTGGAACCCGACGACGTCTGGGTGGTGATCTGCTGGATCACGTTCATGGTCAGGGAAATCTGCCCAGCCGACGACGTCTGCTGTTGCGCCGCGTTGGAGATGCTCTGGATCAGCGCCGCCAGGGTTTTCGATACGCCCTCGATCTCTTCCAGCGCGACGCCGGCGTCCTGGGCCAGTCGCGCGCCACGTACCACTTCGGTGGTGGTCTGTTCCATGGAGATCACGGCTTCGTTGGTGTCGGCCTGGATCGCGCGCACCAGGGTCTCGATTTGCCGCGTCGCGGCCGACGAACGCTCGGCCAGCCGTTGTACTTCATCGGCCACCACCGCAAACCCGCGCCCGGCATCCCCGGCCATGCTCGCCTGGATCGCGGCGTTGAGGGCGAGGATGTTGGTCTGGTCGGCGATGTCGTCGATCAGGCTGACAATATCGCCAATTTCCTGGGACGACTCACCCAGGCGCTTGATGCGCTTGGCGGTGTCCTGGATCTGTTCGCGGATGTTGTCCATGCCGTGGATGGTGTTGTGCACCACCTCGTTGCCCTTGTTGGCAATCTCCACCGAGCGCTCGGCCACCGCCGAGGATTCGGCGGCATTGGCCGACACCTGATCGATGGACTGGGCCATTTGCTTGATTGCGGTGGAGGCCTCGGCGATCTGCTGGGCCTGGTGCTCCGAAGCCTGGGCCAGGTGCATGGCGGTGGCCTGGGTGTCCTGCACCGCACCGGCCACTTGCCCGGCCGTGAGGTTGATGGTGGCGACCAGGTCGCGCAATTGGTCCACGGAATAGTTGATGGAGTCGGCAATGGTGCCGGTGAAATCTTCGGTCACCGAGGCCGTGACGGTCAGGTCGCCGTCGGCCAAATCTTCGATTTCATCGAGCAGACGCATGATCGCGTTCTGGTTGCGCTCATTCTTTTCGGCGGTTTCATGCAGCTGCCGGTTGGTTTCGCGCACCATCACCAAGCCGATCAGGATGATCGAAGTCAGCGCCAGCAGGCCCAGCACGTAGCCGCCAATGGTGTCGAGGCTGCGCCCGCCGGCGAGGTTTTCAAAGCCGGTGGCCAGGTGCGAGGCTTCATCGAGCAGGGTTTGCGAAAGGTTGAAGATATTGCTCGCCGAGGCCCGTACCTGGAACAGTTGCGGCGAGGTTTCAAGGATCTCATCCACGGAGCCGGAGACGAACTCGAACAGCTCGGCAATTTCCGCCAGCCGCGCCCGGGCGTCGTGGTCCTCGACCTGGCTGATGCGCAACCCCGGGTTGCCCTGGAGCATGCCATTGAGCACTTCGCCGAAACGGTTGGCATCGCGGCCAAAGGCATCGGCGGCCTGTACCGAGGTGTCGTCGCCGGCCAGCACGGTATTCACCGCGCCGAGGATACGTTCGGCCAACAGCGACTGGCGCTGGGCCAACACCACCTGGCTGGCCGGGGCGCCGCGTTGCAGCAGGATGTCGACGACTTTTTCCGACTCCATCTGCAACTGCGGCACCGTCTCGGCCAGGGTCGCAGCCACTTGGTGCAGGGACAGCACGGTCTGTTCGCTGGCAAGGATCGCGTCAGTATTTTTCAGCAGCGCTTCCCAGTCGGTCTGCACCGCACGCATTTCGGCACGCACGGCGTGGGGTGCCGCCGGCAGGCCGGTTTGCGGGTCGCCTTTTTTCAGGTAACCCCAACGCTGGGCAAAGTCATTGCGCGCATCGCCCAGCAACTTGAACGCCGCGGCCTTGCCGGCGGCGGCTTCGGTGGCGTTCTTGGCAATACGCTGCGACAGCACGCGCAATTCACCGGCGTGGCCGATGTACTGCTTGTCGTAGGTGGACTGGGTGTTGAGGTACGCAAAGTTGGCAAACAGCAGCATGATGAACACGATCAACGCGATAAACAGCACGATGATCTGCGAACGGCTGCGCGACCCAGCCTCGGGTTTGGACGTGGTAGCGGTGGTCATGCGGCAACATCCATGAAACCTGGGGCCTGGGCCAAAGCGAAGGGGCTGAAGACCTGCCACGGCGGGTCGCCGTCGAACTGGCCTTGAATATACGGCGCGCCGGGGTTGGCGCTCGCCATCAATGCGTCTTGCGCGAAATGCTGCATGCCCACCACCTCATCCACCAGCAGACCGACGAACAGGTCGTTGAACTCCACCACCAGCACCCGCCGCTGCTTGGGTGCCGGTGACCGCTCAAGGCCGAGGAACCCACCCAGATCCATCACCGGCAGCAGGCGCCCGCGCAGGTTGGCCACGCCCTTGACCCAGGGTTTGACCCCGGGCATCAAGGTGCAACGCGGTTCATGCAGCACCTCGGCGACTTCGCCCATGGGCGCCACATAACCGTTCGGCCCCACGCGAAAGGCGATCCCGCTCCAGCGCTGCTGGCGGGTTTCCTGGGACGGCAGGTCGGCGGCCAGCAGGCGGCAGCGGCGGTCGATGTCCAGCAGCAACTCGAAGGCGGTTTGCGACTCGGTCATGATGGTGAACCGTCAGCCGGCCAACACCTTGTTCAGGGTGGCGATCAGGGTGTCTTCATCCACGGGCTTGGTCAGGTAATCCTTGGCGCCCTGGCGCGCGCCCCAGATCTTGTCGGTTTCCTGGTCTTTGGTGGTGATGATGATGATCGGGATGCCGTTGGTTTCCGGCTCCTTGGACAACTGACGGGTGGCCTGGAAGCCATTGAGGCCCGGCATCACGATGTCCATCAGCACGGCGTCGGGTTTTTCCTGGCGGGCCAGGGCCACGCCGTCCGCGCCGTTTTCGGCTTTCAGTACCTGGTGGCCATGCTTTTCCAGCATGCCGGTCAGTTTGTACATTTCGGTCGGCGAATCGTCGACGATCAGAACACGTGCCATGGTTTTCCCCATTACTTTGATGGATGCCGGCCCTTGTGAGGCGGTATCAGTGTGCTTGTTCTACTGCGGCGAAGGCAGGCACGTAGGCCTTGATCGCGCTCAGCAGCTCTTCCTTGCTGAAAGGCTTGGTCAAAAACTGATCGACACCCACGATACGCCCCTTGGCCTTGTCGAACAGGCCATCCTTGGAGGACAGCATGATCACCGGGATCGACTTGAACGCCGGGTTGTTCTTCACCAGTGCGCAGGTCTGATAGCCATCCAGGCGCGGCATCATGATGTCGACGAAGATAATGTGCGGGTGATGATCCACGATCCGCGCCAAGGCATCAAAACCATCGATGGCCGTGATGACCTCGCACCCCATGTTCTTCAACAGGGTCTCGGCGGTGCGGCGGATCGTTTTCGAATCGTCGATCACCATCACTCTCAAGGCGTGGGAATGCTGTTCCATATCTGCTCTACCATCGCCACAGCGAATCGGTTTTCGGTGTGTACTGCCTGATGTTGCACAGGATGAACGCCAGAAGCCTTGGAATTGGAGGGCTGCTGCGCCGTGGCAGTCTTTTTAGCACAGTCTCAGGGCGCAATCTATCGAGCGGCCCGCCCAGTGGTTTTTCCTTGACCCACAACAGCCGCAGCGCCACTCTGACGCCACTTTTATGCGCCCTTATTTGCTAGAGGAAATCCCCCATGAGCGTTCGCGTCGGCATTGTCATGGACCCTATCGCCAGCATTTCCTATAAAAAGGACAGCTCGCTGGCCATGCTCCTGGCCGCCCAGGCCCGCGGTTGGACGTTGTTCTATATGGAGCAGCGCGACCTGTACCAGGGCGACGGCGAGGCCCGCGCACGCATGCGCCCGCTGCAGGTGTTTGCCAACCCTGAGAAGTGGTTCGAACTTGCGGACGAAATCGACAGCCCGCTGAGCGATCTGGATGTGATCCTGATGCGCAAGGACCCGCCGTTCGACATGGAATTCGTCTACTCCACCTACCTGCTGGAGCAGGCCGAGCGCGCCGGGGTACTGATCGTCAACAAGCCGCAGAGCCTGCGTGACTGCAATGAAAAGCTGTTCGCCACGCTGTTCCCACAGTGCACGCCGCCGACCGTGGTCAGCCGTCGCGCCGATGTATTGCGTGAATTTGCCGCCAAGCACGGTGACGTGATCCTCAAGCCGCTGGACGGCATGGGCGGTACGTCGATCTTCCGCCACCGCGCCGGCGACCCGAACCTGTCGGTGATCCTGGAGACCCTGACCGCCCTGGGCACCCAGCAGATCATGGGCCAGGCCTATCTGCCGGCGATCAAGGACGGCGACAAACGCATCCTGATGATCGACGGAGAACCGGTGGACTATTGCCTGGCACGCATCCCGGCGGCGGGCGAGACGCGCGGTAACCTGGCGGCCGGGGGGCGCGGTGAAGCGCGCCCTCTGTCGGACAAGGATCGCTGGATTGCAGCCCAGGTCGGCCCCACCCTGCGTGAAAAGGGCCTGCTGTTCGTCGGGTTGGATGTCATCGGCGAAAACCTCACCGAAATCAACGTCACCAGCCCGACCTGCATTCGCGAGATCGACAATGCTTTCGGCACGAATATCGGCGAAATGCTGATGGCGGCGATTGAGCGCAAGCTACAAGCCAAGTGACATAGAACAGCCGGACACAAACCAACATTGCGTTATCATGCGCCACCTGTGAAACGCGCGATGTTGGTTTTCTTGCCATGACCCTCCCGTCCAATCTGCCCCCCGAACTCTCCCACAGCGGCGTGCGCCCGGCTGATCGGCTCGGATTTACCCTGTTCCTCGCGGCACTGGTCCACCTCGCATTGCTCCTCGGCCTGGGTTTCACTTTCGCCGAACCCAAGCAGATCACCAAGACCCTGGAGATCACCCTCGCCACGTTCAAGAGCGAGAAAAAGCCCGAGAAAGCAGACTTTCTGGCACAGGAAAACCAGCAAGGCAGCGGCACCCTGGACAAGAAAGCGGTGCCCAAGACCACCGAAGTGGCGCCATTCCAGGACAACAAGGTCAATAAAGTCACCCCACCGCCGACGCCCAAGCCCGAGGTCAAGCAAGCCACGCCCAAACCTGCCGTGACCACCGTCGCACCCAAACCGCAAAAAGCCCCGGCCCAGCGCGAGAAGACCAAGACCGAGCCGCAACCCGAGCCGGTGAAACCGGCGCCGACTTTCGACAGCTCGCAGCTCTCCGACCAGATTTCCAGCCTGGAGGCGGAGCTGGCCAACGAACAACAACTTTATGCCAAGCGCCCACGCATCTATCGCTTGAACGCTGCCTCGACCATGCGCGACAAGGGTGCCTGGTATAAGGACGAGTGGCGCAAGAAGGTCGAACGCATCGGCAACCTCAATTACCCGGATGAGGCACGGCGCCAGCAGATCTACGGCAATCTTCGCTTGCTGGTGTCGATCAACCGCGACGGCACGCTCTATGAAGTGCAAGTGCTGGAGTCGTCCGGCCAGCCCCTGCTCGACCAGGCCGCCCAGCGCATCGTGCGCCTGGCAGCGCCCTTTGCGCCGTTCAGCGGTGACTTGAACGACGTGGACCGCCTGGAAATCATCCGCACCTGGAAGTTTGCCCGGGGTGATCGGTTGTCCAGCAATTGATGACAATTGCCATTTGCCGCACATCCCCAGCTTGTCAGTTAGCCCCTCCAACGCCACACTAGTGGACATGAAAAACGTCAACCCGACCTACCTCAAGCACCAATTCCTGATCGCCATGCCCCATATGGCCGACCCGAACTTTGCGCAGACCCTGACCTATATCGTCGAGCACACCGCCAAGGGTGCCATGGGGTTGGTGGTGAACCGCCCGCAAGAGCTGAACCTGGCCGACATCCTCGAGCAACTGCGACCGGAGGTTGACCCACCGGCCCGCTGCCAGGGCGTACCGATCTACATCGGCGGGCCGGTACAAACCGATCGCGGTTTTGTGCTGCACCCCACCGGGCCGAAGTTCCAGGCCACGGTCGACCTGGAAGGTGTGTCGTTGTCCACGTCCCAGGATGTGCTGTTCGCCATTGCCGACGGCGTTGGCCCTGAGCAAAGCGTGATCACCCTCGGTTACGCCGGCTGGGAGGCCGGGCAACTGGAGGCGGAACTGGCCAGTAACGCCTGGCTGACCTGCCCCTTCGATGCCGACATTCTGTTCAACACCGCCAGTGAACTGCGCCTGGAAGCGGCCGCCGCCAAGCTGCGCGTCAACCTCAACCTGCTGACCAGCCAGGCGGGGCACGCCTGATGGCTTTGCGTCTGATCCTCGGTTTTGACTACGGCACCAAACAGATCGGCGTAGCGGTCGGCCAGGTGATTACCGGCCAGGCCCGCGAGCTGTGTACCTTGAAAGCCCAGAACGGCGTGCCGGACTGGAACCAGGTCGAAGCCCTGATCAAGGAGTGGAAACCCGACGCCGTCGTGGTCGGCCTGCCCTTGAACATGGACGGTACCCCCAGCGACATGTGCCTGCGCGCCGAAAAGTTCGCCCGCCGCCTCAATGGGCGCTACAACCTGCCCTTCTATACCCATGATGAACGCCTCACCACCTTTGAAGCCAAGGGCGAGCGCCGCGACCGTGGCGGCCAGAAAGGCAGCTACCGCGACAACCCCGTGGACGCTATTGCCGCCGCCCTGTTGCTGCAGGGTTGGCTGGACGAAAACACCGCTTTATTTGAATCCTGACTGACGCGGCTTGCCGCGTCTTTTTACGTTTGAGCCCGGATCTTGCCAGCGCGAGACCTAGAAGGAGCACCCATGAGCCTGCCCAATCCCGCCGACCTGATCAGCCAGATGGCGACGCGCCTTACGGCCCATCTGCAACACCGCGGCATCAGCGAACCGCGCTTCATCGGCATCCGCACCGGCGGTGTCTGGGTGGCTCAAGCCTTGCTGGAAGCGCTGGGCAGCGAGTCGCCGCTCGGCACTCTGGACGTGTCCTTCTACCGCGACGACTTCAGCCAGAACGGCCTGCACCCGCAAGTACGCCCTTCGGCCCTGCCGTTCGAGATTGAAGGCCAGCACCTGGTGTTGATCGACGACGTACTGATGAGCGGACGCACCATCCGTGCCGCCATGAACGAATTGTTCGACTACGGTCGCCCAGCCAGCGTGACGCTGGTGTGCCTGCTGGACCTGGATGCTGGCGAATTGCCGATCAGCCCGGATGTGGTCGGTGCCACACTGTCGCTGCAGGCCCACCAGCGGGTAAAATTGTCCGGTCCCACGCCGCTCGAACTCGAACTGCAAGACCTCGCCCTTTAAACCGCCTTGTAAAGAGTCCCCGCGATGACGCCTCTAGATGCCAAGCGCCCGCTGCAGCTCAATGCTCAGGGTCAGTTGCAACACTTCTTGTCCCTCGACGGTTTGCCCCGCGAACTGCTCACCGAAATCCTCGACACGGCCGACTCGTTCCTCGAAGTCGGTGGCCGGGCGGTGAAGAAGGTCCCGCTGCTGCGCGGCAAGACGATCTGTAATGTGTTCTTCGAGAACTCCACCCGCACCCGCACCACCTTTGAACTGGCCGCCCAACGGCTGTCGGCCGACGTGATCACGCTGAACGTGTCCACCTCGTCGGCGAGCAAGGGCGAAACCCTGCTCGACACCCTGCGTAACCTGGAAGCCATGGCCGCCGACATGTTCGTGGTCCGCCACGGCGACTCCGGCGCCGCGCACTTCATCGCCGAGCACGTATGCCCGCAGGTGGCGATCATCAATGGCGGCGACGGCCGTCATGCCCACCCGACACAGGGCATGCTCGACATGCTGACCATTCGTCGGCACAAGGGCAGCTTTGAAAACCTCTCGGTGGCCATCGTCGGCGACATCCTGCACTCGCGGGTTGCACGCTCGAACATGCTCGCCCTGAAAGCCCTGGGCTGCCCGGACATCCGTGTGATCGCCCCGAAAACCCTGCTGCCCATCGGCATCGAGCAATACGGCGTGAAGGTCTATACCGACATGACCGAAGGGCTCAAGGATGTAGATGTGGTGATCATGCTGCGCCTGCAACGCGAGCGCATGGCTGGTGGCCTGCTGCCCAGCGAAGGCGAGTTCTACCGCCTGTTCGGCCTGACCACTACGCGCCTGGCCGGCGCCAAGCCGGATGCCATAGTGATGCACCCAGGCCCGATCAACCGTGGCGTGGAGATTGAGTCGGCGGTGGCCGACGGTGCGCAGTCGGTGATCTTGAACCAGGTGACCTACGGCATCGCGGTCCGCATGGCGGTACTGTCCATGGCCATGAGCGGGCAAACCGCGCAACGTCAATTCGAGCAGGAGAACGCCCAGTGAAGCTCAGCATTCTCGGCGCCCGTGTCATCGATCCGGCCAGTGGCCTGGATCAAGTTGTCGATCTTCACCTGGAAGCCGGCAAGATCATCGCCATCGGTGCCGCGCCCAGCGGTTTCAGCGCCCACGAGACCATCGACGCCAAGGGCCTGGTGGCCGCTCCGGGCCTTGTGGACCTGAACGTCGCCCTGCGTGAACCGGGCTACAGCCGCAAAGGCAACATCACCAGCGAAACCCGCGCCGCCGCCGCCGGTGGCGTGACCAGCCTGTGCTGCCCGCCGAATACCAAGCCGGTACTGGATACCTCGGCCGTGACCGAGTTGATCCTCGACCGCGCCCGCGAAGCCGGCAATTGCAAAGTGTTCCCTGTCGGCGCCTTGAGCAAGGGCCTGGACGGTGAGCAACTCGCCGAGCTGATCGCCCTGCGCGACGCCGGTTGCGTGGCCTTCGGCAATGGGCTGGAAAGCTTTCGCAGCACCCGCACGCTGTTACGCGCCCTGGAATACGCGGCCACATTCGACCTGACGGTGGTCTTCCACTCCCAGGACCACGACCTGGCCGAAGGCGGCCTGGCCCATGAAGGCGCCGTCGCCAGCTTCCTCGGTTTGCCGGGCATCCCGGAGACCGCCGAAACCGTCGCCCTGGCCCGCGACCTGCTGCTGGTGGAACAAAGCGGCGTACGCGCACACTTCAGCCAACTGACCAGCGCCCGGGGCGTCGCCTTGATCGCGCAGGCCCAGGCCCGTGGCTTGCCGGTGACGGCGGATGTGGCGCTGTATCAACTGATCCTGACGGATGAGGCGCTGATCGACTTCTCCAGCCTGTATCACGTGCAGCCGCCACTGCGCACCCGTGCCGACCGTGAAGGTTTGCGGGCGGCGGTGAAGTCCGGCGTGGTGTCGGCGATCTCCAGCCATCACCAACCCCATGAGCGCGATGCCAAACTGGCACCCTTCGGCGCGACAGAGCCGGGCATCAGCAGCGTCGAGTTGCTGCTGCCACTGGCCATGACGTTAGTCGATGAAGGTTTGCTCGATTTGCCGACATTGCTGGCACGCCTGAGCACAGGCCCGGCCCAGGCGCTGCGCTTGCCGGTAGGCAAGTTGGCGGTGGGGGCTGCGGCGGATCTGGTGCTGTTTGACACAGGCAGTTCCACGGTAGCCGGGGAACACTGGCTGTCCAAGGGCGAAAACTGCCCGTTCATCGGCCATAGCCTGCCGGCGACGGTGCGTTACACCCTGGTGGATGGGCGGATCACCTACCCGATTTAATCGTTCACACCTCAAGTGTGGGAGGGGGCTTGCTCCCGATTGCAGTGGGTCAGCTACAGAAAAACTGGCTGATCCACCGCTATCGGGAGCAAGCCCCCTCCCACATTTGGATCTCGCTATGGATAGCAAGCTCAACGGCCGCTAATGCGCTCGGCATTGCGGATGGAAATCTGGGTATTCAACGTCCAGAAGTCATACAACACCCCCACAAGGAACAAACCGCCGGTCAGCAGGTAGATCAGGCCGGTGATCCATTTGCCCTGGTACATGCGGTGCAAACCAAACACCCCCAGGAATGCCAGCAGTACCCAGGCCACGTTGTATTCGATGGGCCCAGCGGTAAAACGCAGGTCGGCTTCACGGTCCATGGCCGGGATCAGGAACAAGTCGATCAGCCAGCCGATACCCAGCAGGCCGAAGGTGAAAAACCAGATCGTACCGGTGACCGGTTTGCCGTAATAGAAGCGATGGGCACCGGTAAAACCGAAAATCCAGAGCAGGTAACCAATCACCTTGCTGTGGGTGTCTTGCTGCGAAACATCCTGTCGATAGGTGTTCATGAAGTACCTCTTTTGCCTCGATAGATAAATTTTTTCACTTTCTTTGTGACTTTTTTACGGGCGCCCGACGTACGGCAAATGGTATCTTCCTTCCCCTCAAAGCCTTGTACCGCCTGACTTGTGTAGGACAATTGCGATAAAACGTCGCGCTTTTCCTGTATTTGACCCCAAGGTTCAGTCGACAAACGGCCTGAGAACGGCACAAAAAGCTGTTATAAAGTTGCGCGCAAACCTATATGAGCCACGCCTAATGCGACCATTTTTCAAGACATGGCTAACCATTTGCCTATTAATGCCACTGGCCGCCCACGCCACCAATCGTGAGCAACGACTTCCGAACGTCAACGGTTTCACCCCTAAAGTCCACAGCACACCCAGCACTGCCAAGTCGGTAAAGCTGACCGTCAACCGCCCGACTCAAGTGAGCAAGGCCCACGGTAAAACGCTTCATACCCAACTGGCCGCGAACGGCAAGCAAAGCAGCACCGTGCTCAGCCGCGCCGTCAACGTGCTGGGTACTCCTTATCGTTGGGGCGGAAGCAGCCCAAGTAAAGGGTTCGACTGCAGTGGTTTGGTGAAATATGCATTTAATGACGTCAAAGCGGTGGATTTACCACGCACCTCCAACGCCATGGCTGCCGGCCACGGGCTGAAGGTAGATCGCAAGGACCTGAAACCGGGCGACCTGTTGTTCTTCAAACTCAAGAGCCGCCAGGTCAACCACGTCGCCATCTACCTGGGCAACGACCGCTTCATCCACGCACCGCGTCGTGGCAAGTCGGTCAGCATCGACACGCTGAAAAAACCGTTCTGGGACAAGAACTACGTGATCGCCAAGCGGGTCCTGCCTAAAGAGCAGAACAACCTGCGCGTGGTACAACGCTGATCTCAGGCTGAAATGCAGTAAATGTAGGAGGGGGCTTGCTCCCGAAAGCGGTAGATCTGTCAAACATGTGTTGACTGACACTCTGCTATCGGGAGCAAGCCCCCTCTCACATTTTGGCTTTCACTGGCCCCCAGAAGCTATATGTCTGTGGGAACCCTCGCCAGCTCCCGCGCAGCCTCCCGGCTGACCAGCCCCTCGCTCACCAGCGCCTTCAAGCTCATATCCAACGTCTTCATCCCCAATGTCCCACCGGTCTGGATCGCTGAAACCATCTGCGCACCCTTGTCCTCGCGGATCAGGTTACGAATGGCCGGCGTGCCCAGCATGATCTCGTGAGCCGCTACCCGCCCGCCGCCGATCTTCTTGACCAGCGCCTGGGACACCACGGCCTGCAAAGACTCCGACAGCATCGAACGCACCATGGCCTTTTCCCCCGCCGGGAATACATCCACCAGCCTGTCCACGGTTTTCGCCGCGGACGCGGTGTGCAGGGTGCCCAGGACCAGGTGCCCGGTCTCGGCCGCCGTCAGCGCGAGGCGGATGGTTTCCAGGTCGCGCAGCTCTCCCACCAGAATCACATCCGGGTCTTCGCGCAACGCCGAACGCAGGGCCGCCGAGAAGCTGTGGGTATCACGGTGCACCTGCCGCTGGTTGATCAACGCCGATTTGGGTTTGTGGATAAATTCGATAGGGTCTTCGAGGGTGAGGATGTGCTGGCGCCGATGCTGGTTGAGGTGGTCGATCATCGCCGCCAGTGTCGTGGACTTGCCCGACCCGGTCGGCCCGGTCACCAGTACCAGCCCACGAGGCAATTGGGCGATACGCTGGAACACCTCCCCGAGGCCCAGGCTTTCCAGGCTTCGCACCTGAGCAATGGTACGAAACACCGCCCCCATGCCGCGATCGTGTCGGAACACATTGGCCCGGAAGCGCGCCACGCCAGGCAATTCAAATGCAAAATCCGTTTCAAGAGATGTTTCGAAATCCTTTTGTTGGTGTTGATTGAGCAAAGGGCTCAATAAGTCCGCAACTTGCGGTGGCGAAAGTACCGACCCCTCCAGGGGCCAGACTTCGCCATCGATGCGCAGCATCGGCGCCAGACCGGCGGACAAATGCAGGTCGGAGGCGCCACGGCGCACGCTGGCCGTGAGCAATTGCGTGATATCCATAGGGCTTTCCATTTCCAGTAGAATGCCGCGGACTCCATATCCACGGGTGCATCTTGAATGTCGACGATAGCAGACAACATTGGCTTGGTTAGCGAGCGGATCCGTGCCGCGGCCCATGCCGTGCAACGTGATGAACACAGCATCCATCTGCTGGCCGTGAGCAAGACCAAACCCGCGCAAGCCGTGCGCGAAGCCTTTGCCGCCGGAATGCGCGACTTTGGCGAAAACTACCTGCAGGAAGCCTTGGGCAAACAGGCCGAATTAACCGACCTGCCCTTGAGTTGGCACTTCATCGGCCCCATTCAATCGAACAAGACTCGCTCGATCGCCGAGAACTTCGCCTGGGTGCATTCCGTGGACCGCTTGAAAATCGCACAACGCCTGTCCGAACAACGCCCGGCCGACCTGCCGCCGCTGAACATTTGCATCCAGGTCAACGTCAGTGGCGAAGCCAGCAAGTCCGGCTGCACGCCCGCCGACCTGCCGGCCCTGGCCCATGCCATCAGCGCCCTGCCACGCTTGAAGCTGCGCGGGTTGATGGCGATCCCCGAGCCGACTGAAGACCGCGCGGCGCAAGATGCGGCGTTCGCAACGGTCAGAGACCTGCAAGCGAGCTTGAACCTCCCGCTCGACACACTTTCGATGGGCATGAGCCATGACCTTGAGTCGGCGATCGCCCAAGGCGCCACCTGGGTGCGGATCGGTACCGCCCTGTTTGGCGCCCGCGACTACGGCCAGCCGTGAAATGGCTGACTTCTCTCTGAATAAGGACCTGTCATGAGCAACACGCGTATTGCCTTTATCGGCGCCGGCAACATGGCGGCCAGCCTGATCGGCGGCCTGCGGGCCAAGGGCCTGCAAGCCCAGCAGATCCGTGCCAGCGACCCCGGTGCCGAAACCCGTGCCCGCGTCAGCGCCGAGCACGGTATCGAAACGTTCGCCGACAACGCCGAAGCCATCCAGGGCGTCGACGTGATTGTGCTAGCGGTCAAGCCGCAAGCCATGAAGGCCGTGTGCGAAAGCCTGCGCCCGAGCCTGCAACCGCAGCAACTGGTGGTGTCGATAGCTGCCGGCATCACGTGCGCCAGCATGAGCCAATGGCTCGGCGCCCAGCCGATTGTGCGCTGCATGCCCAACACCCCGGCGCTGCTGCGCCAGGGCGTGAGCGGCCTGTATGCAACTTCCAGCGTCAGCGCCGAACAACGCGACCAGGCCCAGGAGCTGCTGTCCGCCGTGGGTAGCGCCCTGTGGCTGGAACAGGAGCAGCAGTTGGATGCCGTCACCGCCGTCTCCGGCAGCGGCCCGGCGTACTTCTTCCTGCTGATCGAGGCCATGACCGCCGCCGGCGTCAAGCTGGGCCTGTCCCACGAAGTAGCTGAACAACTGGCCGAGCAAACCGCGCTGGGGGCCGCGCACATGGCCGTCGGCAGCGAGGTGGATGCCGCCGAGCTGCGCCGTCGCGTAACCTCCCCAGGCGGAACCACGCAGGCCGCCATCGAATCCTTCCAGGCCGGGGGCTTTGAAGCCCTGGTGGAAAAAGCACTGGGTGCCGCGGCGCATCGTTCGGCTGAAATGGCCGAACAGCTGGGCAAATAGTCGTCCCCTTCATTAGGAAACCAACATGCTCGGAATCAATGACGCTGCCATTTTCATCATCCAGACCCTGGGCAGCCTGTACCTGCTGATCGTGCTGATGCGTTTTATCCTGCAACTGGTGCGGGCGAACTTCTACAACCCGCTGTGCCAGTTCGTGGTGAAGGCCACCCAACCGCTGCTCAAGCCACTGCGCCGGGTGATCCCGAGCATGTTCGGCCTGGACATGTCTTCGTTGGTGCTGGCGCTGCTGCTGCAGATCCTGCTGTTCGCCGTGATCCTGCTGCTCAACGGCTACCAGGCCAACACGGTGTTGTTGTTGCCGTGGGGCCTGATCGGCATTTTCTCGCTGTTTTTGAAGATCCTCTTCTGGTCGATGATCATCAGCGTGATCCTGTCGTGGGTCGCACCTGGCAGCCGCAGCCCGGGCGCCGAATTGGTGTACCAGATCACCGAGCCGGTGCTGGCGCCCTTCCGCCGCTTGATCCCTAACCTGGGCGGCCTGGATATCTCGCCGATCTTCGCGTTTATCGCGATCCAGCTCCTGCAAAGCTGGGTGATTCCACGCCTGGCTTACTACGCGTTCATGCCCAAGGAACTGTTCGGCCTGATCTGACACGCAACGATCGTTCCCACGCTCCGCGTGGGAACGCAGCACTGGACGCTCCGCGTCCCGAAGCGTGACGCAGAGCATCACAAAAGGCATTCCCACGCAGAGCGTGGGAACGATCCGCCGGGAAGGGTTTGCTTGCCGCTGGGTGCAGCGCTCTTTAGACTTACGCCTCATTTAAACGAGAGCAGGGTCGATGCCAGCTGCCTTTCCCCCCGATTCCGTTGGACTGGTCGTACCCCAAGTGGCGCACTTCAGCGAGCCGCTGGCCCTGGCCTGTGGCCGCTCGCTGCCCGCCTACGACCTGATCTACGAAACCTACGGCCAACTGAACGCCACGGCGAGCAATGCCGTGCTGATCTGTCACGCCCTGTCCGGCCATCACCACGCGGCGGGCTTCCACGCTGCCGATGATCGCAAGCCCGGCTGGTGGGACAGTTGCATCGGCCCCGGCAAGCCCATCGACACCAACAAGTTTTACGTGGTCAGCCTGAACAACCTCGGCGGCTGCAACGGTTCTACCGGCCCGAGCAGTATCAACCCGGAAACCGGAAAACCCTTCGGTGCCGACTTCCCGGTATTGACCGTGGAAGACTGGGTACACAGCCAGGCTCGCCTTGCCGACCTGCTGGGCATCGGCCAATGGGCTGCGGTGATCGGCGGCAGCCTGGGCGGAATGCAGGCCCTGCAATGGACCATCACCTACCCGGATCGCGTGCGCCATTGCCTGGCCATTGCCTCGGCGCCAAAACTCTCGGCACAGAACATCGCCTTCAACGAAGTCGCGCGCCAGGCCATCCTCACCGACCCCGAGTTCCACGGCGGTTCATTCCAGGAAGCCGGTGTGATCCCCAAGCGCGGCCTGATGCTGGCGCGGATGGTGGGGCATATCACCTACCTGTCCGATGACTCCATGGGCGAGAAATTCGGTCGCGGCCTCAAGAGCGAGAAGCTCAACTACGACTTCCACAGCGTCGAGTTCCAGGTGGAAAGCTACCTGCGTTATCAGGGCGAGGAGTTCTCGGGGCGTTTCGACGCCAACACCTACTTGCTGATGACCAAGGCCCTGGACTACTTCGACCCGGCGGCCAACCACGACGACGACCTGGCGAAAACCTTCGAAAATGCCACGGCCAAGTTCTGCGTGATGTCATTCACCACCGACTGGCGCTTCTCGCCGGCCCGCTCCCGCGAGCTGGTGGACGCGCTGATGGCGGCACGCAAGGACGTCTGCTACCTGGAGATTGACGCTCCGCAAGGCCACGACGCCTTCCTGATCCCGATCCCGCGTTACTTGCAGGCGTTCGGCAACTACATGAACCGTATTACTGTATGAGAACGCCATGAGAGCTGACCTGGAAATCATCCAAGACTGGATACCCGCCGGCAGCCGCGTGCTCGACCTGGGCTGCGGCGACGGCGAACTGCTGAGCTGGCTGCGTGACAACAAGCAAGTCACCGGCTATGGCCTGGAAAACGACCCGGACAACATCGCCCAGTGCGTGGCCAAGGGCATCAACGTGATCGAGCAGGACCTGGACAAGGGCCTGGGCAATTTTGCCAGCAACAGCTTCGATATCGTGGTGATGACCCAAGCCCTGCAGGCGGTGCACTACCCGGACCGCATCCTCGACGAAATGCTGCGCGTGGGCCGCCAGTGCATCATCACTTTCCCCAACTTCGGCCACTGGCGCTGCCGCTGGTACCTGGCGACCAAGGGCCGCATGCCGGTCTCGGACTTCCTGCCGTACACGTGGTACAACACGCCCAACATCCACTTCTGCACCTTCGAAGACTTCGAAGCCCTGTGCGGCGAGCGTGAAGCCAAGGTGATCAACCGCCTTGCCGTCGATCAACAGCACCGCCACGGTTGGGCGAGTAAGCTGTGGCCGAACCTGTTGGGAGAAATCGGGATTTACCGGGTCAGTAGTCCTGGCCTGGCCGACCATAAGATTGCCGTCTAATCATTTTCCAGAGGGACGCACATGAGCCGTTTGGCTGTTGTTCTATTGACCGCACTGCTTGGCGTCAACGCCATGGCCGCCGACGTTATCGACCCTAATCGCACGAAGGAATTCGGCGATATCACCGTGCGCTACAACACCTTCACCTCCAGCTTCCTGCAGCCGGAAACCGCCCAGGCAGTGGGCGTAGTGCGCAGCAAGAACAAGGGCTTGATCAACGTGTCGGTGTTCAAGGGCGTGACGCCCGTGGCGGCGCAAGTGACCGGCACCATCAAGGACTCGCTCGGCAAGAGCGAAGTACTGACCTTCAAGCAGATCACCGAAAAAGGCGTAACCAACTACCTCGCGCCCTACTCGGTGCCGCAGCAGGAATTCAAGACCTTCACCATCAATGTTGAAACCGGCGGCAAGGCCCACGGTTTCAGTTTTGTCCAAGAACTTTTCCCGGCCGAATGATGAACCTCACCCAACTCGTACTGGCCAGCCATAACGCCGGCAAGCTCAAAGAACTGCAAGCCATGCTCGGTGGCTCCGTGCAGCTGCGCTCGATCGGCGAATTCAGCCAGGTCGAGCCGGAAGAAACCGGCCTGTCGTTCGTCGAAAATGCCATCCTCAAGGCGCGCAATGCCGCACGCCTCTCCGGCCTTCCGGCGCTGGCCGATGACTCGGGCCTGGCGGTGGACTTCCTGGGCGGCGCCCCTGGCATCTACTCGGCGCGTTATGCCGATGGCAAGGGCGACGCGGCCAATAATGCCAAGCTGCTGGACGCGCTCAAGGATGTGCCGGACGCCATGCGTGGCGCGCAGTTTGTGTGCGTACTGGCGCTGGTGCGACACGCCGACGACCCGCTGCCGATCCTCTGCGAAGGGTTGTGGCACGGGCGTATCCTGCACGCGCCCAGCGGTGAACACGGCTTTGGCTATGACCCGCTGTTCTGGGTACCGGAGCGCAATGTCTCCAGCGCCGAACTGAGCCCGGCCGACAAGAACCAGATCAGCCACCGCGCCCGCGCAATGGATTTGCTGCGCCAACGCCTGGGCCTGAAATGACTCAAAACACCTCCGCGCAGCCGCTGATTCACGGCGGCGCGCGAACACCACGGGCGGCCCTGCCCCACTTGCCGCCCCTGGCGCTGTACATCCACATTCCGTGGTGCGTGCGCAAATGCCCTTATTGTGACTTCAACTCCCACACCGCCAGCAGCGTGCTGCCGGAAGAGGAGTATGTGGATGCCTTGCTGGCCGACCTCGATCAGGACCTGCATGCGGTGTATGGCCGCGAGCTGAGTTCGATCTTCTTTGGTGGCGGCACGCCCAGCCTGTTCAGCGCCGCCGCGTTGGGGCGCTTGCTCGAAGGCGTGCAAGCGCGCATTCGGTTTGCCGACGACATCGAGATCACCCTGGAGGCCAACCCAGGGACTTTCGAGCAAGAAAAATTTGTCGCGTACCGCAAGCTGGGGATCAACCGGCTGTCCATCGGCATCCAGAGCTTCCAGCAGGCGAAGCTCGAAGCCCTGGGGCGTATCCACAATGGCGATGAAGCCGTACGGGCTGCCGATATGGCGCGTCAGGCGGGCTTTGATAACTTCAACCTGGACTTGATGCACGGCCTGCCCGATCAGTCCCTGGACGACGCCCTGAGCGACCTGCGCCAGGCCATTGCGCTCAAGCCTACGCACCTGTCCTGGTACCAACTGACCCTGGAGCCCAACACCGTATTCTGGAACCAGCCACCTGCGCTGCCGGAAGACGACACGCTGTGGGACATCCAGGAAGCCGGCCAGGCGCTGCTTGCTGAACATGGCTACCGGCAATATGAAGTGTCGGCCTATGCCCAGGCGGGTCGCCCGGCGCGGCATAACCTGAACTACTGGAGCTTTGGTGACTTTATCGGCATCGGCGCCGGCGCCCACGGCAAGCTCAGCCACCCGGACGGGCGTATTGTGCGCACCTGGAAGACGCGAGCGCCGAAGGACTACCTCAACCCGGCCAAAAGCTTCCAGGCTGGAGCCAAAGAGCTGACGAACGAGGAACTGCCGTTCGAGTTCCTGATGAACGCCTTGCGCCTCACCGAAGGTGTCGAAGCCAGACTCTATGCCGAACGCACCGGCCTTGACCTGGCAAGCCTCGACGAAGGCCGCCGCGAGGCAGAACAAAGTGGCTTAATGCAGGTCGAACCGTCACGCCTGGCGGCGACCGACCGCGGGCAACTTTTTCTCAATGACCTGTTGCAGAAGTTTTTGAGCTGATCGCTCTTAAGGAAATCACATGGATTTGGTACTCGACCTGCTCGCCACCGTGTCCCGCTGGAGCCGTAGCAACCTGTCGGAAATCTCCCTGGCCCTCGTGGGCTGTTTGCTGGTGCTGTTCGGCGCCGACATCAAGGGTTGGGTCGAAGCGCGCCTGGGCAGCATTGCTGGCGCTTTGCGCGTACCGCTGATGGCGCTGGTGTGCATGATCGGCAGCGGCGCGGCGCTGATCTATGCCACGCCGTGGATTGTGCGGGGGTTGAGCCAGTTCAATAACTACAGCCTGGCACCGGTGCTGGTGGTCGTGCTGGTGTTGATTGGCGTTGTCGCAGACCGCCGCTAATTCCAAGCACACTGCAAAAACAAATGTGGGAGCAAGCTCCCACATTTTTTACCGCATTTCAAAACTGCAGCCGGGTCAGGCCAGTTTCTCGAACTTCAAATCCCACACCCCATGCCCCAATCGCTCGCCGCGGCGTTCGAACTTGGTGATCGGACGCTCGGCCGGGCGTGGCACGCACTTGCCGTCTTCGGCCAGGTTGCGGTAGCCGGGCGCGACGTTCATCACTTCCAGCATGTATTCGGCATACGGCTCCCAGTCGGTCGCCATGTGCAGGATACCGCCCACTTTCAGCTTGCTGCGTACCAGTTCCGCGAAGGAAGCCTGGACGATGCGACGCTTGTGGTGACGAGCCTTGTGCCACGGGTCAGGGAAGAACAGCATCAGGCGATCGAGGCTGTTGTCGGCGATGCAGCGGTTGAGCACTTCAATCGCGTCGCAGTCATAGACTCGCAGGTTGGTCAGGCCCTGGGTCAATACGCCATTAAGCAGCGCGCCGACACCCGGACGGTGTACTTCCACACCGATGAAATCCTGTTCCGGCGAAGCGGCGGCCATTTCCAGCAAGGAGTGACCCATGCCGAAGCCGATTTCCAGGGAACGCGGGGCCGAACGGCCGAACACTTGGTCGTAATCCACCGGCGCGTCAGCCAGTGGCAATACGAACAGCGGCGTGCCCTGCTCCAGGCCCTTTTGCTGGCCTTCGGTCATGCGACCGGCGCGCATCACAAAACTCTTGATACGGCGGTGCTTGGACTCGTCACCTTCTTCCACGGTGTTTGGCGTTTCGTTTGATTCAGTCATCAATAGCTCTTACTTGATCAGACCATCCAGCGGCGAGGAGGCGCTGGCGTAGAGTTTTTTCGGCATGCGGCCGGCGAGATACGCCAGGCGACCCGCGACGATGGCATGTTGCATGGCTTGAGCCATCATGACCGGTTGCTGGGCATGGGCGATGGCCGAGTTCATCAGCACCGCGTCGCAGCCCAGTTCCATGGCGATGGTGGCGTCGGAGGCAGTCCCCACGCCCGCATCCACCAATACCGGGATATTGGCTTCTTCAAGGATGATCTGCAGGTTGTACGGATTGCAGATACCCAGGCCGGAACCGATCAGACCGGCCAGCGGCATCACGGCGATGCAGCCGATGTCTGCCAGTTGGCGCGCGATGATCGGGTCATCGCTGGTGTAGACCATCACGTCGAAACCTTCCTTGACCAGGGTTTCAGCGGCCTTGAGGGTTTCGATCACGTTGGGGAACAGGGTTTTCTGGTCGGCCAGTACTTCCAGTTTCACCAGGTTATGGCCGTCGAGCAGCTCACGGGCCAGGCGGCAAGTACGCACGGCTTCAATGGCGTCGTAGCAACCGGCGGTGTTCGGCAGGAAGGTGTAGCGATCCGGCGACAACACGTCGAGCAGGTTCGGCTCGCCTTCGATCTGGCCCAGGTTGGTGCGGCGCACGGCAAACGTGACGATCTCGGCGCCCGAGGCTTCGATGGCCAGACGGGTTTCTTCCATGTCGCGGTACTTGCCGGTACCGACCAGCAGACGGGACTGGTAAGTACGACCGGCCAGAACGAAGGGCTTGTCGCTACGAACGATGCTCATGGGAAATCCTCGAAATGGGGTGAGGTTCTGCAGAATGCGGGTTGGCGCGATTGAGCGCCTGACGGCTAGCCGCCGCCGATGGCGTGGACCACTTCGACCTGGTCACCTTCGGTGAGCGCGGTCTCGGCGTGCTGGCTACGCGGGACGATATCCAGGTTGAGCTCCACTGCGACGCGACGCCCGGTCAGGTCCAGGCGGGTCAGCAGGGCCGCAACGGTTTCACCGTCGGGCAGTTCAAAGGATTCGCCGTTCAACAGAATGCGCATGCCACGGGCCGTCATCGTTTTTAGGGGCCAGCATTCTAGCGCGATTGAGACCTCAAGGTCAGCTCCAAGCGTCAAGCGGTCAGTTGCAAGCGCCACGCGGCCAAGCCAAGGAAGAACCATCCGAGCAGAAACGCCAGCCCGCCAAATGGCGTGATGATCCCCAGTTTGCTGATCCCGGTCAGGGTCAGTACATACAGGCTGCCGGAGAACAGCAGGATGCCGACGGTAAATGAGAGCCCCGCCCAAGTCACCAATCGGCCCGGGATATGCGCAGCCAGCAACGCCACGCCGAACAGCGCCAGGGCATGCACCAACTGATAGGTCACGCCGGTATGGAAGATCGCCAGGTACTCGGCGCTCAGGCGGTTTTTCAGGCCGTGGGCGGCGAAAGCCCCCAGGGCGACCCCGGTAAAGCCGAAAAAGGCAGCCAGCATCAGAAAGCTACGCAGCATGAGGAACTCCAGTCAGACTCAAAGGGCCGGGTCTGTATAATGGCCCGCTCAACGGGTTCGGCCAAGCCATCTCTATGCTGCGTTTCCTCTTCAAGCGTTTCCTCACAGTCGTGAAATGGTTTGCCATCGGCAGTGTATTGCTGGTGCTGCTGTTGCGTGTCGTGCCGCCACCGTTCACGGCGCTGATGGTGGAGCGCAAGATCGAATCCTGGATTGATGGCGAGCCGATTGACCTGCAGCGCACCTGGGTGCCGTGGGATGAGATCTCCGATGAACTGAAAGTGGCGGTGATGGCCGGTGAAGACCAGCGCTTCCCGCAACACTGGGGCTTTGATTTCGGCGCGATCCAGGCGGCGATTCTGCATAACGAGCGCGGCGGCTCCATTCGCGGTGCCAGTACCCTGAGCCAGCAGGTCTCCAAGAACCTGTTCCTGTGGGCCGGCCGCAGCTATTTCCGCAAGGGCCTGGAAGCCTGGTTCACTGGGCTGATCGAGGTGTTGTGGCCCAAGCAGCGGATTCTTGAGGTGTACCTCAACAGCGTGGAATGGGATGAAGGGGTATTTGGTGCGCAAGCGGCAGCAGAGCATCACTTTGGAGTGAGTGCCAAGGCGCTTTCTCGCCAGCAGGCCAGTTATCTGGCTGCAGTGCTGCCCAACCCACGAGTATGGAGTGCAAGTCATCCAACAGCCTATGTGGCAAGACGGGCAGCTTGGATTCGCCAGCAAATGAGCCAGCTGGGTGGGGATGGTTACCTGGCTGAGCTGAACAACTCCAGAAAAGCCCCCTGGTCCGACTGACACAACGCAGAAACAACTGTGGGAGGGGGCTTGCTCCCGATTGCTGTGCGTCAGTCACAGATGAACTGGCAGAAACACAGCTATCGGGAGCAAGCCCCCTCCCACATTTTGACCAGGCCGCGCTTTAAGCAGCGATGGACAACTTCAGCTTGTTCATCGCGCTTTTCTCAAGCTGGCGAATCCGCTCGGCCGACACGTTGTACTTCTGCGCCAGGTCGTGCAGCGTGGCTTTTTCTTCCGCCAGCCAACGCTGGTAGAGGATGTCACGGCTGCGGTCGTCCAACACTTCCAGCGCTTCGTGCAGGTTGTGGTTGGAGTTGTCGCTCCAGTCGGCGTCTTCCAGTTGACGGGCCGGGTCATACCGGTGGTCTTCCAGATAGTTGGCCGGCGACTGGAAGGCGCTGTCGTCGTCCGCTTCGGCGGCCGGGTCGAAGGCCATGTCATGGCCGGTCAGGCGGCTTTCCATCTCGCGCACTTCACGTGGCTCCACGCCGAGGCTTTCGGCCACGCGGTGGACTTCTTCATTGTTCAACCATGCCAGGCGTTTCTTCTGGCTGCGCAGGTTGAAGAACAGCTTGCGCTGGGCCTTGGTGGTCGCGACTTTCACGATGCGCCAGTTGCGCAGGATGAACTCGTGGATTTCCGCCTTGATCCAGTGCACGGCAAACGACACCAGGCGCACACCCATTTCCGGGTTGAAGCGCTTTACAGCCTTCATCAGGCCAACGTTGCCTTCCTGGATCAGGTCAGCCTGGGCCAGACCGTAGCCGCTGTAGCTACGGGCGATATGTACGACAAACCGCAGGTGGGCGAGCACCATCTGCCGAGCCGCCTCCAGATCCTGCTCATAGTAGAGACTCTCGGCCAGTTCACGCTCCTGCTCGGGCGTCAGCAATGGAATGCTGTTCACCGTGTGCACATAGGCCTCCAGGTTCGCACCCGGGACCAAGGCATAAGCAGGTTGCAAAGAAGTGGTCATACGAAAAAACCTCCGACTCACATAACTCGTGCAATTAAGCACTGCGAAAATTGACCGGGAACCGTAGGACAAGTTCCCTAAACCACCCATACGGTCAATACAAACGAAACCACATTAATCTGACATTAACTACTTCGGTGCCAGCTCGCGTAAATGACGAGCGACCGCAATCCACGCACCGATATACCCCAACAAGACAGCGCCAAGCAAGAGACTCAGACCATCGGCCACCGGCACGCCGGCCAAGGCAAAATCGCTGCCGTACAACCCGGCAAGCCCGACAACCGCGTCGTTCAGCCAGTCAAGGCCAAACGCCAGCACGCCCCAGGACAAAATCCCTGCACCAAAGCCATAAAGCGCGCCCATGTACAGAAAAGGACGACGCACATAGCTGTCTGTGCCGCCGACCAGTTTAATCACTTCTATCTCGGTGCGACGGTTTTCAATATGAAGACGAATGGTATTACCTATCACCAAAAGTAATGCAGACACCAACAGCACCGTCAGGCCGAATACAAAGCGGTCACCCAGCTTGAGGATCGCGGCCAGGCGCTCCACCCAGACTAGATCAAGCTGCGCCTGTTGCACCTTGGGCATCTCTGCGAGTTTTTGTCGCAGGGCTTCCAGGGCCGGCTTGTCGACTTCATTGGGCGTCACCAGCACCACACCCGGCAGCGGGTTCTGCGGCAACTCCTTGAGTGCCTCGCCCAGCCCGGATTGTTGCTGGAATTCCTCAAGGGCCTGGTCACGGCTTATGTATTCAGCATCGGCGACACCCGGCAATTGCTTGATGTCATCGCGCAGGTCCTCGCCATCTTTGGCACTGGCGTCGATGTTCAGGTACAGGGAAATCTGTGCCGCACGCTGCCAGGAGCCACCCAGGCGCTCCACATTATTGAGCAGCAGCGACAACCCCATCGGCAGGCTCAATGCCACTGCCATCACCAGACAGGTGAAGAAACTGCCGATCGGCTGCTTGCCCAGGCGGCGCAGACTGTCGAGCAAGCTGGCACGATGGCTTTCGATCCAGGCGTGCAGCAGGGTGCCGAAGTCCGGGCCCTCATCATCGTCGCGTTTTTTCTTCTTCTGCGGTTGTGGGTCAGCCGCTTTCGGCGCCACGCGCTCGGAAACTTTAGGGCTACGTGTTGCACTCATACACCCGCCTCCCCGTCACCGATCAGGCGGCCACGCTGCAAGGTCAGCATGCGGTGACGCATGCGGGCGATCAGTGCCAGGTCGTGGCTGGCAATCAGCACGCTGGTGCCCAGACGATTGATGTCTTCGAACACGCCCATGATCTCGGCCGCAAGGCGCGGGTCGAGGTTACCGGTAGGTTCGTCCGCCAGCAGCAAGGCCGGGCGGTGGACGATGGCGCGGGCAATGCCGACGCGTTGTTGCTGGCCGGTGGACAGGTCGCCAGGATAAAGATCGGTCTTGTCCGACAACGCGACACGCTCCAGGGCCGAGTCCACGCGCTTGATGATCTCGGCCTTGGACAGCCCGAGGATCTGCAACGGCAGCGCGACGTTATTGAACACCGTGCGATCGAACAACAATTGGTGGTTCTGGAACACCACGCCGATCTGGCGACGCAGGAACGGAATCTGCGCATTGCTGATGGTTGCCAGGTCTTGCCCGGCCAACAGCAGTTTGCCGGTGGTAGGGCGCTCCATGGCCAAGAGCAGGCGCAACAAGGTGCTCTTGCCGGCGCCGGAATGGCCGGTGACAAACAGAAATTCGCCGCGACGCACTCGAAAGCTCAGCTCATGCAAGCCCACATGCCCGTTGGCATAGCGTTTACCGACCTGTTCGAATCGAATCATGAACGCTCCCGTTCGGCAAACAGTGCCTGTACAAAGGGTTCGGCTTCAAAGGTGCGCAGGTCGTCGATGCCTTCACCGACGCCGATGTAGCGAATCGGCAACCCGAACTGTTTTGCCAAGGCGAAGATCACGCCACCTTTGGCCGTGCCGTCGAGCTTAGTCAATGCCAGGCCGGTCAGTTGCACCGTCTGGTTGAATTGCTTGGCCTGGCTGATGGCGTTCTGGCCAGTACCCGCGTCGAGCACCAGCAATACTTCGTGTGGCGCATCGGCGTCGAGCTTGCCGATCACGCGGCGCACTTTCTTCAACTCTTCCATCAGATTGTCTTTGGTGTGCAGGCGACCGGCGGTATCGGCGATCAACACATCGATGTTGCGCGCCTTGGCGGCCTGCACGGCGTCGAAGATCACCGAAGCAGAGTCGGCACCGGTATGCTGGGCGATCACCGGGATCCTGTTGCGCTCACCCCACACCTGCAGCTGTTCAACAGCAGCGGCGCGGAAGGTGTCACCGGCCGCCAGCATGACTTTCTTGCCTTCCGACTGGAGTTTTTTCGCCAGTTTGCCGATGGTGGTGGTCTTGCCCGCACCGTTGACACCCACAACCAGGATCACGAATGGTTTGTTCGGCGTGATCACCAGCGGCGCTTCCACGGGCTTGAGCATCGCGGCCAGTTCGGCCTGCAGGGATTTGTAGAGGGCGTCGGCGTCGGTCAACTGCTTGCGCGCCACCTTCTGGGTCAGGCTCTGGATGATCACCGCAGTGGCTTCGACGCCCACGTCGGCGGTCAGCAAACGGGTTTCGATGTCTTCCAGCAGTTCGTCATCGATGACCTTCTTGCCCAGGAACAGGCTGGCCATACCTTCGCCGATGCTTGCGCTGGTCTTGCTCAGGCCCTGCTTGAGGCGAGCGAAGAAGCCGGTTTTGCTGGCTTCGGTGACGGCGGCGACAACCGGCTCTGGCTCTGGCTCCGGCTCGATCACGACCGTAGCAACCGGCTCCAATGCCGGCGGCGCTTCGACCACTACCGTTACGGGCTCAATGACGGCAGGAATGGGCGGCGTGACATGTTCGGCCTGCACATCCTCAACCAGTGCCACGGGCTCTTCGGCCACCGGCAACTGTGGCCACGGCGTATGTATCGGGCTGGACTCGGGCTCCGGCTCAGGCGCGGCCTCGACCACCGGCTGCAACACCGGTTCAGCCATCGGCAACACCACCGGCGCCGGAGTTTCGGCAACCGGTTCGGCCGCAACTACTGGGGGCTCTGGAATCGGCTCAGGTTGAACCTGCGGCTGTTCGACGACGGGTTCCTGCGGCTTTTTGCGCAGCCATCCGAACAGGCCTTTTTTCTCGCCAGCCGCAGCTGGGCTCTTCTTGTCGTCGTTGGAACCAAACATGGAGGACGGCTATCTCAAAGTAGCGATGCGCCAGGGCGCTTCGGTAAATAAATTCAATGCAGAACAGACTGCTTTAAAGCTCGCTTGTTCATGCGCAACATTTTCAGGGCATAAATAAAGACCCTGACAAATCGATTCAATATAGGACTGAAGCGATAACATCGGCGAAAAGTGGAAGATCGTCGGGGAAACCCACGCTCTATTCCAAGATTCCGACGACTGAACCCGGGACAGGATGACCGCCGCAGTGGCCGTGTCCAAATCGGATCAGTATCCTAGCACCTCCTCGCCCGCCGACGCTAAGACCAAGCGGGCAGCCCAACAGGTTTAAAAACGAATGAATGCTCTAGCCCGCCGCGCCGCAGGCCTGCTGCTCAGCACAGTTTGTCTGCCCCTTTGCGCTTTCGCAGCCGACCCACAACCCACCCATGAATTCACCCTGGATAACGGCCTCAAAGTGGTCGTGCGCGAAGATCATCGTGCACCCGTTGTAGTTTCCCAGGTTTGGTACAAGGTGGGTTCAAGCTACGAGACCCCGGGCCAGACCGGTTTGTCCCACGCCCTGGAACACATGATGTTCAAAGGCAGCGCCAAGGTCGGCCCCGGCGAAGCCTCGCTGATCCTGCGCGACCTGGGCGCCGAGGAAAACGCCTTCACCAGTGACGACTACACCGCCTACTACCAGGTGCTGGCCCGTGATCGCCTGGGCGTGGCCTTCGAACTGGAAGCCGACCGCATGGCAAGCCTGCGCCTGCCGGCCGATGAGTTCAGCCGCGAAATCGAAGTGATCAAGGAAGAACGCCGCCTGCGCACCGACGACAACCCAATGTCCAAGGCCTACGAGCGCTTCAAGGCCATGGCCTACCCGGCCAGCGGCTACCACACGCCGACTATCGGCTGGATGGCCGACCTTGAGCGCATGAAGGTCGAGGAGCTGCGTCACTGGTACCAGTCCTGGTACGTGCCGAACAATGCCACCCTGGTGGTCGTCGGCGACGTCACGCCGGACGAGGTGAAAAACCTGGCCCAACGGTATTTCGGCCCGATTCCCAAGCGCGACGTGCCACCGGCCAAGATCCCACTGGAGCTGGCCGCGCCCGGCGAACGCCTGCTGACCATGCGTGTGCAAACCCAACTGCCGAGCGTGATCCTCGGCTTCAACGTCCCAAGCCTGGCAACGGCCGAAGACAAGCGCTCGGTACAAGCCCTGCGCCTGATCTCCGCCTTGCTGGATGGCGGCTACAGCGCACGTATTTCCGAGCAACTGGAACGTGGTGAAGAACTGGTTTCCGCCGCCTCCACCAGCTACGACGCCTACACCCGTGGCGACAGCCTGTTCACCCTGACGGCCACGCCGAACCAACAGAAGAAAAAGACCATTGCCCAAGCCGAAGCCGGCCTGTGGCGCCTGCTGGAAGAGCTGAAAGCCAAACCGCCGACCGCCGAGGAACTGGAGCGCATCCGCGCCCAGGTCATTGCCGGCGTGGTCTACCAGCGCGACTCCATCACCAGCCAGGCCACGGCCATCGGTTCGCTGGAAACCGTCGGCCTGTCCTGGAAGCTGATGGACACTGAACTGGCCGAGCTGCAAAGCGTGACCCCGCAAGATATCCAGAAAGCCGCGCGCACCTATTTCACCCGCGATCGTCTGAGCGTCGCCCATGTTCTGCCTGAGGAGACCGCTCATGAGTAATCGAAGCAGCCGCCTGATCTTTCCCGGCCTGGTCGTCGTCACCCTGGTCGCCGCAAGCGCCGTGTACTTCCTGCGCCCAAGCGAATCCGTCGCCAGCCAGGCGCTGGACAAGGCGCAATCGAGCAACACCCTGCAATCGCTCGCGGAGTTGGACGGCAAGGCGCCGACCAACCGCAAACTCGACGTGCAAACCTGGAACACCGCTGAAGGCGCCAAGGTACTGTTCGTCGAAGCCCATGAACTGCCGATGTTCGACATGCGTATCCTGTTCGCCGCCGGCAGCAGCCAGGACGGTGACGTCCCGGGCCTGGCCCTGATGACCAACGCCATGCTCAACGAGGGTGTGCCGGGCAAGGATGTGAGCCAGATCGCCAGCGGTTTTGAAAGCCTGGGCGCCGATTTCGGCAATGGCGCTTACCGCGACATGGCGCTGGTGTCCTTGCGCAGCCTGAGCGACAGCGACAAACGCGATGCCGCGTTGAACCTGTTTGATGAGGTGATCGGCAAGCCGACTTTCCCGGCCGACTCACTGGCGCGCATCAAGAACCAGATCCTTGCCGGTTTCGAATACCAGAAGCAGAACCCCGGCAAACTGGCGAGCCTGGAGCTGTTCAAACGTCTCTACGGTGACCACCCGTACGCGCACCCGAGCGAAGGCACCGCCGAAAGCGTTCCAAAAATCACCCTCGCCCAGCTGCAGGCGTTTCACGCCAAAGCTTACGCCGCGGGTAATGCAGTCATTGCAGTGGTCGGCGACCTGACCCGCGCCGAAGCCGAAGCGATGACCGCCAAGGTTTCCGCATCGCTGCCCAAAGGTCCGGCGCTGGCCAAGATCGCTCAGCCAACCGAACCCAAGGCCGGCCTGAGCCACATCGAGTTTCCGTCCAAGCAGACTCACCTGCTGTTCGCCCAACTGGGTATCGACCGCGCCGATCCGGACTACGCAGCCCTCTCCCTGGGCAACCAGATCCTCGGTGGCGGCGGCTTCGGCACTCGCTTGATGAGTGAAGTGCGCGAAAAACGCGGCCTGACCTACGGCGTGTACTCCGGCTTTTCGCCGATGCAGGTACGCGGCCCGTTCATGATCAACCTGCAGACTCGCGCCGAAATGAGCGGCGGCACCCTGCGCCTGGTCGAGGACGTGCTGGCCGACTACCTCAAGACCGGCCCGACGCAAAAGGAACTGGATGACGCCAAGCGCGAGTTGGCCGGCAGCTTCCCACTGTCGACGGCAAGCAACGCCGATATCGTCGGGCAACTGGGCGCGATGGGTTTCTACAACCTGCCGCTGAGCTATCTGGAAGATTTCATGAAACAATCCCAGGCCCTGACCACAGAGCAGGTCAAGGCTGCCTTGAACAAACACTTGAGCGCCGACAAGATGGTCATCGTGACCGCCGGCCCGACGATTGCGCAAAAGCCACTACCGCCCCCCACTGACAAACCCGCCGAGCAACCGCTCGGGGTTCCGGAGCATTAATGGCCAGTTCATCTCGCCCGAAAAAACCTGTCCACAACGTCCATAACGGTGTGGGCCAACTGCGCATCATTGGTGGTGAATGGGGCAGCCGCAAGCTGAGCTTCCCCGATGTCGTGGGCCTGCGCCCGACGCCGGATCGCGTGCGTGAAACCCTGTTCAACTGGCTCGCGCCGCACATCGGCGGGGCCAAGGTACTGGACCCGTTTGCCGGCAGCGGCGCGCTGTTCCTGGAGGCGCTGTCCCGGGGGGCGGCCCAAGGCCAGGCGCTGGATGCCAGCAATGTGGCGGTTTCCAGCCTCAAGGAACACCTGGGCACCTTGCGCTGCACCACCGGCCAGGTCCAGACCGCCGACGCCTTGCGCTACCTGGACACCCAGCCGGCCAGCGAATACGACGTCGTGTTCCTCGACCCACCGTTCAACCAGAACCTGTTGCCGACCGTGTGTGCGTTGCTCGAAGAACGCCAATGGCTGGCGCCCGATGCCTGGATCTACACTGAAAGCGAGACTGCGCCATCCACGCTTGGCCTGCCGGGCAGCTGGCGCCTGCACCGGGAACAGAAGTCCGGCCGCGTGTATTACGCCCTGTGGCACCGCAACACCATGTAGTGAGCGGGCTTGTCCCGCGCTGGGTGGCGCAGCCGCCCTAAACCAGGCGCCTAATTTCTGCCTGGATACGTACCTTAAAACCAGACGCCTGAGCTCTACCCGGACGCATGCGTTAGACGGATTGGGACGGCTGCGCCGCCCAGCGCGGGGCAAGCCCGCTCACTACAGAGACCTTCATGAAGACGTCGTCTGGAAATTTTACGCCCGCCTTCGGCCTCGGCAACCCACATCTGCAAACGCTGTGGGGGCCGTTGTGGCGCCCGACCACCCACCTCGAGCGCCAGCGCGAACGCTTATGGCTGGACGACGGCGACTTCCTTGACCTCGACTGGCATGGTCCCCACGACGTGCAAGCACCGTTGGTGCTGGTGCTGCATGGGCTGACCGGCTCATCCAACTCACCCTACGTGGCCGGCCTGCAAAAAGCCCTCGCCGAGCAGGGCTGGGCCAGTGCGGCGCTGAACTGGCGGGGCTGTTCGGGTGAGCCAAACCTGTTGGCGCGCAGCTATCACTCGGGCGCCAGTGAAGACCTGGCGGCGGCGATTGCACACCTGCGAGCCAAACGGCCGTTGGCACCGCTGTATGCAGTGGGTTATTCGCTGGGCGGCAACGTGCTGCTCAAGCATCTGGGTGAAACCGGTGAAAGGTCGGGCTTGCAAGGCGCGGCGGCGGTATCGGTGCCGTTTCGTCTGGATCAGTGCGCGGATCGTATCGGGCTGGGGTTCTCCCGGGTTTACCAAAAGCATTTCATGCGCGAAATGCTGACGTACATCCGCGTCAAACAGAGCCGTTTTCTGCAGGACGGTCGTGCTGAAGGGCTGAAAACCCTGGAAGCACTCGGTTCGTTGGAAAAAATGCGCACGTTTTGGGATTTCGACGGGCGAGTGACCGCACCGCTGCACGGTTTTCTGAGTGCCGAAGACTATTACCGTCGCGCATCGAGCCGTTACTACCTGGGTGGGATCCGCACCCCCACCCTGATCATCCAGGCCGCGGACGACCCCTTCGTGTTCAGCCACAGCCTGCCCGAAGCCAGCGAACTGTCAGATTGCACCGAGTTCGAACTGCTGGCCAAGGGTGGGCACGTGGGGTTTGTGGACGGTTCGCTGAAGCGCCCCGGCTACTACCTCGAACGACGAATCCCACAATGGCTACAGACAAAACGCAGTTAAACATGTGGGAGGGGGCTTGCTCCCGATGGCGGTGTATCAGTATCAGATGTCCTGACCGACCTACTGCTATCGGGAGCAAGCCCCCACATCTTGATTGGATTCACACCGGCATTACGTCAATCGCCAGTAGCGACCTTCCGCGCAGGATCGGTAATCCACTCGCTCCACGACCCCGCATACAAGGTGCCCAAGGGGTAACCCGCCAGGCTCAGGGCGAACAGGTTGTGGCACGCCGTCACGCCTGAGCCGCAGTAGGCAACCAGCTTGTCCGGCGAGCGGCCCTGCAACTGCGCGGCAAACCGCTGCTTGAGCTGTTCGGCCGGCAGGAAGCGGCCGTCACTGCCCAGGTTTTCACTGAATGCCGCACATTGCGCGCCAGGAATATGCCCGGCGACCGGGTCGATAGGCTCCACTTCGCCGCGAAAACGCGGTTGAGCGCGGGCATCGATCAACGTCATACCGGGTTCGCCCAGACGTTTTTGCAGCTGTTCGGCATCTACCAGCAGATGATTGTCCGGCGTGCCGGTAAAGGCTCCCGGCTCGATCACCGGTGCATCCAGGCTCAACGGGAAACCGGCCGCGTGCCAAGCCTTGAGGCCGCCGTCCAGGATAAACACGCCATCGCGCTTGCCCAGCCAGGCCAGCAGCCACCAGGCGCGGGCGGCATAGGCGCCAGGCCCGTCGTCATACAGCACAATGTCGGTGTCGGCGTTGATGCCCCACGCCCGCAGTTGCTGTACCAGAGTGTCCGCCGCCGGCAGCGGGTGACGACCGGTCACACCCTTCGTCACCGGGCCGCTGAGGTGACGCTCCAGGTCGGCGTATTGCGCGCCTTCGATATGCCCTTCGGCATAGCTGCAAAGCCCATAGTCAGGGTCTTCCAAGGCAAAACGGCAATCAAGGATCACCAGCCCTCCACGCTGTTGGCGCTCGGCCAGTTGCTGGGGGCTGATCAGTTGCGCAAGCGGCATGACGGACTCCTGTGAACAGATTAGGGAAAGGTCCTACTTCACTTCTTCCAGTGCCTGATTCAACGGCACGTAAAACTCTTTGAACAGCGCATCTACTGCTTCCTTCGCCTGGGGTGTGACAAACCCCGCCTCCAGCACCAGCACCTGATACACCCCGCGTTTGATCGCTTCAGCGCTCAAGTGCGCGGAGTTTTCATTGGTGGTGCACAGGAAACGTACCCAGGAGGTGAGAATGATCCAGGCATTGAGGGTCAGGGCTTCGGTTTGCACCTTATCCATATTGAGGATGCCGGCATCGACAAACCCTTGGTAGATGGCACCGCCCTGGGTCAGGCAACGTTGGGAGAAACGCCGGTAGCCGGTGGCCAGTTCCGGATCGCTTTCCAGCAAATGTTCAAGATCACGGTGCAGGAAACGATAGCGCCACATGCCGGCCAGCACGGCCTGCAGATAGAAGCGTTTGTCTTCGACGGTGACGGCGCGGCCTTGGGGCGGCCGCAGGAAACTGTCCACCAGGGCTTCATATTCACGAAACAGTACGGCGATGATCGCCTGCTTGTTGGGGAAGTGGTAGTACAGGTTGCCCGGGGAAATTTCCATATGGGCGGCAATGTGGTTGGTGCTGACGCTACGCTCGCCCTGCTGGTTAAAAAGCTCCAGGCTGGTTTGCACAATGCGCTCGCTGGTCTTTACTCGTGGTGCCATAGGGGATCAGCTTCTGTACACGTGATGAGGCATCTTACGGCCTATCCTTGCCAGGATAAATCCGCATGTTGCTGCAATGTTATTTGACAATTTAGAGTAATGACTCTAATAAATGATGCATTCCAATAATAGTCGGGAACTGCGCCATGTCTGCCAACGTTGCCTATCTGCAAGATTCCCAAGGGCCGGATCAACTCCAGCCCCTGTTCGACGCACAACGGCGTGCCTACGCGGCCAACCCGATGCCGCCGGCCGAGCAGCGCCAGCAATGGCTCAAGGCATTGCGCGACCTGCTCAGTGACGAACGCCAGGCGTTGATCAACGCGATCAGCCAAGACTTCAGCAACCGCAGCGCCGACGAAACCCTCTTCGCCGAATTGATGCCCAGCCTGCATGGCATTCACTATGCCAGCAAACACCTCAAGGGCTGGATGAAACCCTCCCGCCGCGCCGTAGGCGTCGCCTTCCAACCGGCTTCAGCCAAAGTCATCTACCAACCGCTGGGCGTGGTCGGGGTGATCGTGCCCTGGAATTACCCGCTGTATCTGGCTATAGGCCCGCTGGTCGGGGCTTTGGCGGCGGGTAACCGGGTGATGCTCAAGCTCAGCGAGTCCACCCCTGCCACTGGCGAGCTGCTCAAAACCCTCTTGGCGAAAATCTTCCCCGAGGACCTGGTGTGCGTGGTGTTGGGCGAGGCCGAAGTGGGCATGGCGTTTTCCAGGCTGCCCTTCGATCACCTGCTGTTTACCGGCGCCACCAGCATCGGCAAGCATGTAATGCGTGCTGCCGCCGAACACCTCACGCCGGTCACCCTGGAACTGGGCGGCAAATCCCCTGCCATCGTTTCCGCCGATGTGCCGCTCAAGGATGCCGCCGAACGTATCGCCTTCGGTAAAGCCTTGAACGCCGGGCAGACCTGCGTGGCACCGGACTACGTGTTGGTGCCGGAAGATCGCATCGAGGGTTTCGTCGAGGCCTACACCCAGGCCGTTCGCGGGTTTTATCCGACCCTGGCCGACAACCCCGACTACACCGCCGTCATCAACGAACGGCAATTGGCCCGGCTCAATAGCTACGTCAAGGACGCGACCGACAAAGGCGCCACCCTGATTGCGCTGTATGACCAGGGCCAGGCACGACGCATGGCCCACAGCCTGCTGCTTGACGTCAGTGATGACATGATCGTGATGCAGGATGAAATCTTCGGGCCTTTGCTGCCTATCGTGCCTTATCGCGGCCTCGACCAAGCCTTTGCCTACATCAACCAACGCCCTCGCCCACTGGCCCTTTACTACTTTGGCTACAACAAGGGCGAACAGAACCGTGTGCTTCACGAAACCCATTCCGGTGGCGTATGCCTGAACGACACTCTGCTGCATGTGGCTCAGGACGACATGCCGTTTGGTGGCATCGGCCCCTCAGGCATGGGGCACTACCATGGGCATGAAGGCTTCCTGACGTTCAGCAAGGCCAAAGGCGTATTGGTGAAGCAGCGCCTGAACGCCGCAAAGTTGATCTACCCGCCTTACGGAAAATCGATCCAGAAGTTAATCCAGAAGCTGTTTATCCGCTGATATCTCTACCTTCGGCACTCTCAACCTTCGGGACTCTCCACCTTCGGGACTATAAAAACAATGAACCCCAGCCTGACTGAATCACCCGCGCTGTCACGGCGCGGCGTCTTGAAAATCGGCCTGTGCGCCAGCGCCTTCCTGGCCACCGCCGGGTTGGGCGCCAGCCTCAGTGGCTGCTCCAGCAGCACCCCGGCCAGCGGCTTTGCCATGCTACGCAGCAGCGACCTGCCCTTCTTGCGTGCGGTGATCCCGGTGCTGCTCGAAGGCGCCGCCAGCGCCCAGGCGGTGGTCGACGGGGTTGAAGACACCCTGAAAAAACTCGACTACAGCCTGCAACACCTGTCGCCGGAAATGTTCAAGCTCACCCAGCAACTGTTCGATGTATTGGCCATGGGCATCACCCGTGGCCCGCTGACCGGGATCTGGGGCAGTTGGGAAAACGCCAGCGCGGAGCAAATCCGCAATTTCCTGCACCGCTGGGAAAACAGCTACCTGAACCTGCTGCGCATGGGCCAGGGCTCGTTGCTCAAGCTGGTGATCATGGCCTGGTACTTTCGGCCAGAGTCCTGGGCCCACTGCGGCTACCCCGGCCCGCCGAAGATCTGATGCGTATCTTCCCTCATAAAAACAAGAGACGACCCTGATGCCCGTACCCGATCTGTTCCGCGACGGCCTGGCCCGCGGCTGGAAAACCCACAATGGCGCCGCCCTCGACAACGACCTGACCCTGGAAGCCGACGTGGCGATCATCGGCAGCGGTGCCGGCGGCGGCACCACGGCTGAAATCCTCAGCGCGGCGGGCTACAAGGTGCTGCTGATCGAAGAAGGCCCGCTCAAGACCAGCAGCGACTTCAAGCTGTTGGAGGACGAGGCTTACGCCAGCCTGTACCAGGAAGGTATCGGCCGCATGAGCAAGGACGGCGCGATCACGATCCTGCAGGGGCGGGCCGTGGGCGGTACCACGCTGATCAACTGGACCTCCAGCTTCCGCACACCCGACCCCACGCTGACCCACTGGGCCAGTGAATACGCGGTCAAAGGCCACAGCAGCGCCGAGATGGCGCCGTGGTTCGAGAAAATGGAACAACGCCTGGGCATCGCACCCTGGGCCATTCCACCCAACGCCAACAACGATGTGATCCGCAAGGGCTGCGAACAGCTCGGCTACAGCTGGCACGTGATCCCACGCAACGTGCGCGGCTGCTTCAACCTGGGTTATTGCGGCATGGGTTGCCCGGTCAACGCCAAGCAGTCAATGCTGGTGACCACCATTCCGGCCACTCTGGAAAAAGGCGGTGAGCTGCTCTACCTGGCCCGTGCCGAACGCCTCAAATACAGCGGCGACACCATCAGCAGCCTGGAGTGCGTGGCCATGGACGAGCGCTGCGTGGCGCCCACCGGCCGCAAGATCACGGTCAGGGCCAAGCATTACGTGCTGTCCGGCGGCGGCATCAACAGCCCGGCACTGCTGATGCGCTCGGACGCGCCGGATCCGCACTCGCGCCTGGGCAAGCGCACGTTCCTGCATCTGGTGAATTTCTCCGCCGGGCTGTTCGACGAGGTGATCAACCCATTCTACGGTGCGCCACAGTCGATCTATTCCGACCACTTCCAATGGCAGGACGGCACCACCGGCAAAATGTCCTACAAGCTCGAGGCGCCGCCCTTGCACCCGGGCCTGGCCAGTACCTTGTTCGGTGGCTACGGCACGCAAAACGCGCTGGAGATGGGACAGTTGCCCCACACCCACGCCATGCTGGCGTTGATGCGCGACGGTTTTCACCCCGACAGCCAAGGCGGCACCGTGGACTTGCGCGGGGACGGTACGCCCGTGCTCGACTATCAAGTTTCACCTTATGCCTGGGACGGCCTGCGCCGGGCCTTTCACAGCATGGCCGAGATCCAGTTCGCCGCCGGCGCAAAGTCGGTCAAACCACTGCATCACGATGCACGTCATGTGAACACCCTGGCCCAAGCACGCGAACTGATTGACGGCCTGAACCTGGAATTGCATCGAACCACGCTGGGCAGCGCCCATGTGATGGGCGGTTGCGCCATGGGTGAAGATCCGAAAATCGCAGTGGCCGATAGCCTCGGTCGCCATCACCAACTGCGTAACCTGTCGATCCACGACGGCTCGCTATTTCCCACCAGCATTGGTGCCAACCCGCAATTGTCGGTGTATGGCTTGACGGCGCAACTGGCGACGGCATTGGCCGAACGTCTGAAAACAGCATGAAAAAACCAGGTATTCACGGTATCTATCTACATAAGTCGACTTGGCCGACCGGGATGGCTGCGATACCATCCGGTTCCCCAACGGACTCCGCCAGGACGACGCGATGAACCGAGTGTTGTACCCAGGTACCTTCGACCCGATTACCAAAGGCCATGGCGATCTGGTCGAACGCGCCTCTCGCCTGTTCGACCATGTGATCATCGCAGTCGCGGCCAGCCCCAAGAAAAACCCGCTGTTTCCCCTGGAACAGCGCGTGGAGCTGGCACGTGAGGTCACCAAGCACCTGCCCAACGTGGAAGTAGTGGGTTTCTCCACACTGCTGGCCCATTTCGCCAAAGAGCAGAACGCCAATGTATTCCTGCGTGGGCTGCGTGCGGTGTCGGACTTCGAATATGAATTCCAGCTGGCCAACATGAACCGCCAATTGGCGCCGGACGTGGAAAGCCTGTTCCTCACGCCGTCGGAACGCTATTCGTTCATTTCCTCGACGCTGGTCCGTGAGATCGCGGCGTTGGGCGGCGATATCACCAAGTTCGTGCACCCGGCCGTCGCCGATGCGCTGACGTTACGCTTCAAGAAGTAAAAATGACTGTGGCGAGGGAGCTTGCTCCCGCTGGACTGCGCAGCAGTCCCAGCCTCGTCAAGCAAAGACCCGGGGCCGCTTTGCGCCCCAACGGGAGCAAGCTCCCTCGCCACAGGCTCGCACTGCGGGCGCCAATGCGGCACAATTGCGCGCATTAGTTTTCAGATGCCTTGGCTGACCGCCCTGGCAGGAGTTTCCATGTCCCTGATCATCACCGACGATTGCATCAATTGCGACGTCTGCGAACCTGAGTGCCCGAACGCTGCCATTTCCCAGGGCGAAGAGATCTACGTGATCGACCCGAACCTGTGCACCCAATGCGTCGGCCACTATGACGAGCCTCAATGCCAGCAAGTGTGCCCGGTAGACTGCATTCCACTCGACGAAGCGCATCCCGAGACCGAAGAGCAGTTGATGGAGAAGTACCGGAAGATTACCGGTAAGGCCTGAAGCTTATCGGCGTCCATTCGGGCCTCATCGGGAGCAAGCCCCCTCCCACACTCGACCGCATTCTCATGGTGGAACCTGGTCAACTGTGGGAGGGGGCTTGCTCCCGATGGCGATATCCGCCATCACACCGCAATCAGCGCTGGCACTTGGGGCAAAACACACTCGCCCGCTGCCCCAGCACCACATTGCGCAACTCGCTCCCGCAGAGCTTGCACGCCTCGCCTCCCCGGCCGTAGACGAACAGTTCCTGCTGGAAATACCCCGGCTGTCCGTCACCACCGATAAAGTCCCGCAGCGTGGTACCGCCCCGCTCGATGGCGGCCGCCAGCACGCGCTTGATCTCGATCGCCAGCTTCAAGTACCGCGCTCGTGAAATGCCGCCGGCCTCTCGACGCGGGTCGATGCCCGCCGCAAACAGCGCTTCCGTCGCGTAGATGTTGCCCACGCCCACCACCACCGCGTTGTCCATGATGAATGGCTTCACCGCCATCGAACGGCCACGGGACAGTTGGAACAGGCGCTCGCCATCGAACAGCTCGGTCAAAGGCTCCGGGCCGAGGCGGATCAGCAGTTCGTGATTGTGTGGGTCCTGGCTCCACAGCATGGCGCCGAAGCGCCGAGGGTCGGTGTAGCGCAGCGCCAGGCCGGATTCGAGTTCAATGTCCACATGCTCATGCTTGGCCGCCGGCAGGCCGGCTTCCACCAGGCGCAAATTACCCGACATGCCCAGGTGGCTGATCAGGGTGCCCACTTCAGCGTTGATCAGCAGGTATTTGGCCCGCCGCTCCACCAGCACGATGCGTTGCCCGGACAGGCGCACGTCCAAGTCCTCCGGGATCGGCCAGCGCAGGCGTCGCTCACGTACCACCACACGGCTGACGCGCTGGCCTTCCAGGTGTGGGGCAATTCCGCGTCTCGTGGTTTCGACCTCTGGTAACTCGGGCATGTGTACCTCTTGAAGACAGGTTTAGTGGGCGCCCAGTTCGCGGATCGACAATTTCATGCTTTCGAAGTCGTAGTCCGACAGGCCCACGTAGTCCAGCACCAGATGGCCGATGGCTTCCCACTCGTGGTCCACCGCCTGGTTGCCCAGCACGCGGTGCGACGAACAAATGTGCTCGGCCATTTTCAGGATTGCCAGCAGGTTTTTCAGCTGCGAATTGCGCGACGACTCATCGCTGAAAATCGCCAGGGCGTTGTGATGGTTGGCAATCGCGTCGGTCACGTGTTCCGGCAGGCGCCAGGATTTGGCGGTGTAATAGCCGACCACGGCATGGTTGGTGTTGAACGCGTTGTTTTCGGTGTCGACCACACGACAGTCGGGGTTGGCGTTGGCGTAGGCTTCCTCGAGCACCGTCATGTAGTTGGGAAAACGCTTGAGCATCAACGGCACGCCACAATCGTGGAACAGGCCCAGGGCATAAGCCTCGTCGACCGCTTGCGAGCCGGTGCGCTTGGCCAGGGTCAGGCAGGTCATGGCCACATCCTGGGCAGTGTCCCAGAAGCGGTTGAGGGTGACGATGGTGTCGTCGCTCATCTCGCCCCTGATCGACTGCGCGTTGATCAGGTTGATGATCGAGCGGCTGCCCAGCAGGTTCACGGCGCGCTGGATCGAGGCGATCTTGTTGCTCAGGCCGTAATACGGCGAGTTGACGATTTTCAACAACGCGCCGGACAGGCCCGGGTCCTGGGAGATCAGCCGTGCAATCACCTCCAGGTCTGGGTCGGGCATGTACTGCTCCATCTGCAAATCCACCATGATTTGCGGTTGAGGCGGCACACTGATGCCTTGCAGGGCCTGTTGGATCTGTTCGGCGGAAAGCTCTTGGGACATAAGTACACACTCTGGGCTAGACGGGGATTCTAACCTCTATAGGAACCTGACTGACACCTCAAAAACCTGAACAAAAACCCGGTCAAACGCGCGAGAGGGCTGGTTGCCGATTGCATCAGCGCCGTACGTCAGATACACCGCGCCGCCTGCATCGCGGGCAAGCCCACTCCCACATCAACCGCGCCGCAACAGGTATACTCCCGCTCTTTTTTCCGGAGCGACGTCATGTCCCTGCCAAGCCTGCGTCTCAAAGCCAACGCCGATCGTCGTTTGCGCAACGGCCACCTGTGGGTCTACAGCAACGAAATCGACGTGGCCGCCACCCCACTTCACGGCTTCCAGGCAGGCGACCAGGCCATCCTGGAAGCGGCCGGCGGCAAGACCCTCGGCATCGTGGCCATGAGCCCGAACAACCTGATCTGCGCCCGCCTGCTGTCGCGCGACATCAAGTTGCCGCTGGACAAGTCGCTGCTGGTACACCGCCTGAACGTCGCCCTGTCCCTGCGTGAGCGCCTGTTCGACAAGCCGTTCTACCGCCTGGTCTACGGTGACTCCGACCTGCTGCCGGGCCTGGTGGTCGATCGTTTCGGCGACATCCTGGTGGTGCAGATCGCTTCGGCGACCATGGAAGCCCACAAAGACGACGTGATCGCTGCGCTGACCCAAGTGCTCAAGCCAAGCGGCATCCTGTTCAAGAACGACTCCGCCGCACGTGACGCCGAGGGCCTCAACCGCTACGTCGAAACCGTGTTCGGCCTGGTGCCGGAATGGGTGGCGCTGGAAGAAAACGGTGTGAAATTCGAAGCCCCGGTGATCCAGGGCCAGAAGACCGGCTGGTTCTACGACCACCGCATGAACCGCGCGCGCCTGGCCCCGTATGCCAAAGGCAAGCGCGTACTCGACCTGTACAGCTACATCGGCGGCTGGGGCGTGCAAGCTGCCGCCTTCGGCGCCAGTGAAGTATTCTGCGTCGACGCCTCCGCCTTCGCCCTTGATGGCGTAGAGCGCAACGCCGCGCTGAACGGCTTCGCCGAGAAAATGACCTGCATCGAAGGCGACGTCTTTGAAGCCCTGAAAGAACTGAAAGCCAGCGAAGAACGCTTCGACGTGATCGTCGCCGACCCACCGGCCTTCATCAAGCGCAAAAAAGACATGAAAAACGGCGAAGGCGCCTACCGTCGCCTCAACGAGCAAGCCATGCGCCTGCTCAGCAAGGACGGCATCCTGGTCAGCGCCTCGTGCTCCATGCACCTGCCGGAAGACGACCTGCAAAACATCCTGCTGACCAGCGCCCGCCATCTGGACCGCAATATCCAGATGCTCGAACGCGGCGGCCAGGGCCCGGACCACCCGGTGCACCCGGCGATTGCCGAGACGCGGTATATCAAGAGCATTACTTGCCGGTTGTTGCCGAATAGCTAAGTAACACCAGGCCCCCTGTAGGAGCGAGCTTGCTCCTACAGGAATAGGCTACGTTCTTAAAGGAATTGTCTGATCTGATTTTGATTGAGTTCCACTTTTCCCAGACTAGTATCGGTTTCTGGTTTCACTCCGGAAAACAAAAACAATGTCTGGACCTGCCCTCTCCCGCTTTATCCTCATCACCTGCATTTCACTGATCAGCTTCTTTCCCATCAATATACTGCTGCCCTCATTTCCCGCCCTGTCTGCCCGGTTCGATACGCCCAGCGCAGATATCGCACTGTCCATCAGCCTGTTCACCCTGGTCTTTTCCATCTCCCAACTGGTCGCTGGCCCGCTTTCGGACAAATGGGGACGCAAGGAAGTCCTGCTCGGCTGCATTACGCTGTCGATCCTGGGTGCGATAGGTTGCGCACTGGCACCGGACTATCTGGCTTTTCTGCTGTTTCGAAGTGTCCAGGCAGTGGGTTGCGGTTTCTTTGTACTGGGCCATGCACTGGTGGAAGACCTGTTCGAGGAGCAGGATCGCGCCCGCATACGCCTCTACTACATGACCCTGAGCGGTTCTTTTGTCGCTCTGTCACCGCTGATCGGTTCCTGGCTGCAAACCAACTTCAATTGGCAAGGCAGCTTCTACGGCTTTGCGTTGATGGCTTTGGGGATGTTGATCCATGCGTTCTGCATCCTGCCCTCCAAGTCCGCCAGGCAGCACCGCGACCCAGTGTCTGTCCTCGGTACACTCAAAGCCGTCGCTCGCAATCGCGACTTCCTGCGTTACTGGTGGATCGCCGCGCTGGTGTTCGCCTGCTACTTCGCGCTGATCAGTGTGACGCCGCTGATTTTCATGGATGCGCTGAAACTCTCCGAATACCAATACGCGCTGGTGCTGATGGTGTACGGCATAGCCTATCTTCTCGGCGGCGTTGCGGCCTCGCACCTGCAAAAACGCATCTCGCTGTCCCGGCAGATCAACATCGGCCTCGGCCTGCTACTCGTCGCTGGCGTGCTGCTGACATTGATCATCAGCCTTCAAGCCATCACCCCCGTGACCTTGCTGATCCCGATGCTGATCAGTGCCCTGGCCGTCACACTGGTGCGCCCCGCCGCGATCTCGGCGGCCATGCTGCTGTTTTCAAGCAGCGCCGGTACGGCAGCATCAGCAGGCAACAGCATCATGTTCCTGACGGCAGCCGTCAGCAGCGCCGTGCTTGCGCAAACCGGGATACATTTATTGATGACCATCGGCGTGAGCTTCATGGTTTTCAGCCTCTGGGGTTGGCTGACGAACGCCAGGGTGGGAAAGTAAAACCCATATTGTGGCGAGCAAGCTTGCTTGCGTTGAGGTGCGAAGCGCTCCCAAAAGGGCCGGCGCCTGCTTCGCCACTGAGCGGGAGCAAGCTGCCTCGCCATAGACGGCCATTCCCTCCAGCCGCCAGCGGTGTAGAATCGGCCCTATTCATCGCCAGTCATCCCCCGGCGGGTTTATGAGCTCAAGGCCACTGCGCGCGGCGATCCCGTAGCGTTTGAGGCAACGTCCGGACACCACGGCCATTTTTCGGGTGTTCCTGACGTCAATAGAGGCTCACTTCCCTTTAGTACCTGATTAGCCGCCCGGAGTGCTCCATGCCAGATTACCGCTCGAAAACATCCACCCACGGCCGCAACATGGCCGGTGCACGCGCACTGTGGCGTGCCACGGGGATGAAGGATGACGACTTCAAGAAGCCGATCATCGCGATTGCCAACTCGTTCACCCAGTTCGTACCGGGCCACGTCCATCTCAAGGACCTGGGCCAGTTGGTCGCCCGCGAGATCGAACGCGCCGGCGGTGTAGCCAAAGAGTTCAACACCATCGCCGTGGATGACGGCATCGCCATGGGCCATGACGGCATGCTGTATTCCCTGCCGAGCCGCGAGATCATTGCCGACTCCGTGGAGTACATGGTCAACGCCCATTGCGCCGACGCCATTGTGTGCATCTCCAACTGCGACAAGATCACCCCCGGCATGCTGATGGCGTCCCTGCGCCTGAACATCCCGGTGATCTTCGTGTCCGGTGGCCCGATGGAAGCCGGCAAGACCAAGCTCGCCTCCCACGGCCTCGACCTGGTCGACGCCATGGTCATCGCCGCCGATTCCAGCGCTTCTGACGAGAAGGTCGCGGAATACGAGCGCAGTGCTTGCCCGACCTGCGGTTCGTGCTCCGGCATGTTTACCGCCAACTCGATGAACTGCCTGGTGGAAGCCCTGGGCCTGGCCTTGCCGGGCAACGGTTCCACGCTGGCCACCCACAGCGACCGCGAGCAACTGTTCCTGCAGGCCGGCCGCACCATCGTCGAGCTGTGCAAGCGCTACTACGCCGAGAACGATGAGTCGGTGCTGCCGCGCAATATCGCCAACTTCAAGGCGTTCGAAAACGCCATGACCCTGGACATCGCCATGGGCGGGTCCACCAATACCATCCTGCACTTGCTGGCTGCCGCCCAGGAAGCCGAGATCGATTTCGACCTGCGCGACATCGACCGGTTGTCCCGCAACGTGCCGCAACTGTGCAAGGTCGCGCCGAACATTCAGAAGTACCACATGGAAGATGTGCACCGTGCCGGCGGGATCTTCTCGATTCTCGGCTCGCTGGCCCGTGGTGGCCTGCTGCATACCGACCTGCCGACCGTACACAGCCGTAGCATGGAAGAAGCGATCGCCAAGTGGGATATCACCCAGACCCGTGACGAAGCGGTGCATCACTTCTTCAAGGCCGGCCCTGCGGGCATTCCGACCCAGACCGCATTCAGCCAGTCGACCCGCTGGGAAACGCTGGACGACGACCGCGAAAACGGCTGCATCCGCAGCGTCGAGCACGCCTACTCCAAGGAAGGTGGCCTGGCCGTGCTGTACGGCAACATCGCCCTGGACGGCTGCGTGGTGAAAACTGCCGGTGTGGATGAGTCCATCCACGTGTTCGAAGGCAACGCCAAGATCTTCGAAAGCCAGGACAGCGCCGTACGCGGCATCCTCGCCGACGAAGTAAAAGCAGGCGATATCGTGATCATCCGCTACGAAGGCCCGAAAGGCGGCCCGGGTATGCAGGAGATGCTCTACCCGACGTCCTACCTGAAATCCAAAGGCCTGGGCAAAGCCTGTGCCCTGCTGACCGACGGCCGCTTCTCCGGCGGCACCTCGGGCCTGTCCATCGGCCACGCCTCCCCGGAAGCCGCTGCAGGCGGCGCGATTGGCCTGGTGCAGGACGGCGACAAAGTCCTGATCGACATTCCGAACCGCTCGATCAACCTGTTGATCAGCGATGAAGAACTGGCTGCGCGCCGGGTCGAGCAGGACAAGAAAGGCTGGAAGCCGGTGGAAAAGCGTCCGCGCAAAGTCACCACCGCGCTGAAGGCATACGCCCTGTTGGCCACCAGTGCCGACAAAGGTGCGGTGCGTAACAAGGCGATGCTCGACGGCCTGTAAGCCTCCCCCATAAAAATGCCCCGCCAAGTGCGGGGCATTTTTTTGCCGGGAGTATTCTCCAAAACACTGGAGGTCAATTGTGGGAGGGGGCTTGCTCCCGATAGCGGTAGTCCAGCCAACCCATGTATCGACTGACACTCTGCTATCAGGAGCAAGCCCCCTCCCATATCACTCCTGGTTACTGAATCTCGTCCGGCTTGACGATCACCCAGTTCTTGTCCGCCGTCACCGGCAACCCTTCCTTGGCCTGCGCCGCCGCGTGCTTGGCCATCATGCCGTTGAGCTGGGTCATGTACTTGTCCTTACGGTTGACCCATAAGTGGATGCCGCCCTTGGCCACGTCCACATCGTGAAACAGCATGTAGCCATCGCTGGTTGGGGTATCCCCCCCGACGATCACCGGTTTTTTCCATTCGTCGATATAGGTGAGGATCGCGGCGTGCTTGCCGGCCATCCAGGTCGCCGGGGTCCACAGGTAGGGGGTGAGTTCCAGGCCGAGGTTGGCCTTCTCATCATATTTGCCGGCCGTGATCTGCTTGCGTGCGGTGGTCAGCTCGCCGGTCTTGCGATCCTTGAGCAGGGTGCTCACGCCGATGACATTCTCAGGCTTGACGTTGTAGCCGTACTTCGGATCGGCAGCGACCATGCGTACCAGTTCCTCCGAGGCCGCCGTCATCACGTACACCTCGATGCCGTTCTCCATCAGTTTGTTGTACAGCTCGGCCTGGCCGGTGAACACCTTCGGCGGCTGGACCTCGGAGGTCTTCACCACATCACCTTCGTAATAGGTGACCGGCACGGGCTTGCCGGAGGCCATCAGCTCATCCACGTAGCCCTTGAGTTCTTTGAGGGTGAAGCCGGCAAAGATCTGCGCAACCCAGGGGTAGCAAACCATGTCGTCGACTTCGCAGAGGCGATAGTAGTAGCTGAACAGGCTTTCCTTGTGGTCGGCGGTATCTTTGAACGGGATCAGCTTGAGGGAAGGATCCATGGTGTCGCGGGTGATCAGGCCCTTGTTTTCAAGATAGGGCAACAGGGACTCTTCGAGGTCGTAGCGGTAGCTGGTGTTATCCATGTCGAATACCGCGAAATTACCTTTGTTGGCGTTCGCAGCGATCATCTTGTCCAGTTGCTCGGCGGCAGGCGCCGGCCAATGCTTCAACTCGGTGGCGGCAGATGCCTGGCTGGCGAGGCCAAGGCAGAAGGCGGCGGCAAGTAATGTAGGCGCGAGCTTCATAAGCGTTTTCTCCCTAGGTCAAAGACATCGACGCTAACAAATCTGTATGACAGTTATCGCCCGAGCACGACCGCTTACATCGTGATCACGCCAAAGGCATGTGCCTGAGCGTCAGACGCTTATTCCAAAAACGACAGATACCATTCCATATCGGTATTAAATCAATATATTTCAAGCTGTTAGGCTTCCCGGTTCGCAATCGCAGGCTCGTGCGATTGGCTGCCTTCTCAACGGAGCTTTAATGAATCTGCCCCTGATTCTCAACTTACTGGTGTTCGTGGCCCTGTTGCTGGGCCTGGCACAAACCCGTCGGACCCAATGGAGCCTCGCCAAAAAGGTCCTGTTCGCCCTCGCCCTGGGCGTGGTGTTCGGTACGGTTCTGCACACGATCTACGGTGACGGCAATCCAGTCCTCAAGGCGTCCATCGGCTGGTTCGACCTGGTCGGCAACGGTTACGTGCAACTGCTGCAAATGATCGTGATCCCGCTGGTATTCGCTTCGATCCTGAGTGCCGTGGCGCGCCTGCATAACGCCTCTTCCCTGGGCAAGATCAGTTTCCTGACCATCGGCACGCTGCTGTTCACCACCGCCATTGCGGCGCTGATCGGCATCGGCCTGACCAATCTGTTCGGCCTCACCGCCGAAGGCCTGGTAGCCGGCACCCAGGAAATGGCCCGCCTGCAAGTGATCCAGAGCGATTACGCCGGCAAGGTCGCTGACCTGAATATCCCGCAGTTGCTGCTGTCGTTCGTGCCGGCCAACCCGTTTGCCGACCTGGCCCGAGCCAAGCCGACGTCGATCATCAGCGTGGTGATTTTCGCCGCCTTCCTCGGGGTTGCCGCGCTGCAGCTGCTCAAGGACGACGTGGAAAAAGGCCAGAAAGTACTCAACGCCATCGACACCCTGCAAGCCTGGGTGATGCGCCTGGTGCGCCTGGTGATGAAACTGACGCCTTACGGTGTATTGGCGCTGATGACCAAAGTGGTCGCCGGCTCCAACCTGCAAGACATCATCAAGCTCGGCAGTTTCGTGGTGGTCTCGTACCTGGCCCTGGGCCTGATGTTCGTGGTGCATGGCCTGCTGCTGTCGCTGGCCGGGATCAACCCGTTGCGCTTTTTCCGCAAGGTGTGGCCGGTGCTGACGTTTGCCTTTACCAGCCGCTCCAGCGCGGCGGCGATTCCACTGAGCATTGAGGCGCAAACCCGCCGGTTGGGCATCCCGCAATCCATCGCCGGGTTTGCGGCGTCGTTCGGCGCGACCATCGGCCAGAACGGTTGCGCAGGGCTTTATCCCGCCATGCTGGCGGTGATGGTTGCCCCGACCGTGGGCATCAACCCGCTGGACCCGCTATGGATCGCAACCCTGGTGGCGATTGTGACCTTGAGTTCGGCTGGCGTTGCCGGTGTAGGCGGCGGTGCAACCTTTGCCGCGCTGATCGTGCTGCCGGCCATGGGCTTGCCGGTGTCACTGGTGGCGCTGCTGATTTCCGTGGAACCGCTGATCGACATGGGCCGCACGGCGTTGAACGTAAACGGGTCGATGACGGCGGGTGCGATTACCAGCCAGATCATGGGGCAGACGGATAAAGCGCTGCTGAATGCCGATGAGCACGCCGAGTTAGCGCAGGCCTGATAGACCGCTATCGGGAGCAAGCCCCCTCCCACACTTGAGCGCATTCTCATGTTGCAACGCGTTCAAATGTGGGAGGGGGCTTGCTCCCGGTGCTTTAAGCTTTTTCCCAGACTTCGAAGGTGTACGCCGGCTTATCACCGTCGGCCGGGTTCTCGACATTCGAAACCAGCTTCCACTGGTTCAAATCAAACTCCGGAAACCACGCATCCCCTTCCGGGCTCAGCGCCACGCGCGTCAGGTACAAGCGGTCCGCCTGTTCCAGCCCCTGCGCATACAGCTGCGCGCCGCCGATCAGCATCAGCTCATCCGCGCCTTGCTCCAGCGCCCACGCCTCGGCGCACTCGACCGCCGCGTCCAGTGATGGAAAAACTTGCGCACCTTCAAGCTCAAGATCGGTCTGACGGCTGACCACGATGTTCAATCGCCCCGGCAACGGTCGGCCCAGGGAGCCCCAGGTCTTGCGCCCCATGATGATCGGCTTGCCAAGCGTGGTGGCCTTGAAATATTTGAAATCCCCCGGCAAATGCCAGGGCATGCTGTTGTCGACGCCGATCACACGGTTTTCACCGAGGGCTGCGATCAGGCTTAAAGGGAGAGTTTTTTTCATGGCGACGAGAATACCAGAGCCACGAGCCAGGGGTTATGCTCCAGGCTCACTGACACAACAGGATGGCGCGTGACAGCACTGAACCCACTGCACACACTCTGGTTGACGGAAACCGTGCGCCTGCGTGAAGAACACGCCGGCCCCCTGGAAGACCTGGAAGCCAACCGCCTGGCCCGCACGGCCGGTGGCGACCTGCCGACGCGTATTCAACAGCGCGCCCTGCACCTGGCCGAACGCGATGGCCTGAGCGCCGCCCTCACCCGCTGGCTGCAAGGCGCACGCCTGGCCCTGGTGTTGCTGGCGATCGTCGCGATCGTCAGCGGTGCCGGCCTGGCCTTTGCCGCGCTGGGCAACGGGCTGGCCCCGGTCAACGTGTTCTGGGCCTTGGGCAGCCTGCTTGGCTTGAACCTGATCCTGCTGGTCAGCTGGGCCTTGGGCCTGCTGTTTGCCGGTGAGCACGGCGCCAGCCTGGGACGCCTATGGCTGTGGCTGAGCGAAAAGCTCGCCCGCGACGCCAAGGCCGCACAGTTGGCGCCTGCGCTGTTGCTCTTGCTGCAACGGCAGAAACTCAATCGCTGGGCTGTGGGCGTGCTGGTCAACAGCCTTTGGCTGTTGGCGCTGCTCAGTGCCATGGTGATTTTGCTGACGCTGCTCGCTACCCGACGCTATGGGTTCGTGTGGGAAACCACCATCCTCGGCGCCGACACCTTCGTCGCCGTGACCCAGGCCCTGGGCGCCCTGCCCGGGTGGCTGGGCTTCAATGTGCCGACGGTCGAGATGATCCGTGCCAGCGGGGACTCCGCATTGAATATCGAAAGCGCCCGCCAGGCCTGGGCCGCGTGGCTGGTCGGGGTGTTGCTGGTGTACGGCATACTGCCCAGGCTGATCCTTGCCCTGCTGTGCCTGTGGCGCTGGAAACGCGGGCGCGCCGCCCTGCGCCTGGACCTCAACCTGCCCGGCTACAGCCAATTGCGCGAACGCCTGATGCCGAGCAGCGAACGCCTCGGCGTCAACGATGCCGCACCGGAGCAATTGCACGCCGTCACCGGCGGCGTCAGCGAACTGGAAAGCGACGGCGCCTTGCTGGTAGCCATCGAGCTGGACGATCAGCATCCCTGGCCCCCCAAATTGCCGGCCGGCGTCAAAAACGCCGGGATCCTCGACAGCCGCGAGTCGCGCAACAAGCTCCTGGAACAACTCAGCCGCTTCCCGCCGGCACGCCTGGCCATCGCCTGCGACCCACGCCGCTCACCCGACCGTGGCAGCCTGGCATTGATCGCAGAACTTGCGCGCAGCGCCACCGCCACCCGCGTCTGGCTGCTGCAAGCGCCTCCCGGTCAAGCCTTGGATGCCGAACGCCTGGGTGACTGGCACGCCGCACTGCAACAACTGGAGCTGCCTTTCGCCGACTGCGCACCGCTGAACTGGCTGGAGACCGGTCATGACTAAACCGCTGAAACTCGCTGTGGTCGGCCACACCAATGTCGGCAAGACCTCGCTGCTGCGCACGCTGACCCGGGACGTCGGCTTCGGTGAAGTCTCTCATCGCCCCAGCACCACACGGCATGTCGAAGGTGCGCGGTTGTCGGTGGACGGCGAAGCCTTGCTGGAGCTGTACGACACACCCGGCCTGGAAGATGCCATCGCCCTGCTCGACTACCTGGAGCGCCTGGATCGCCCCGGCGAACGCCTCGATGGCCCGGCGCGCCTGGCGCGCTTCCTGGACGGCAGCGAAGCGCGCCAACGTTTCGAACAGGAAGCCAAGGTGCTGCGCCAATTGTTGGCCTCGGACGCCGGCCTGTATGTGATCGACGCCCGCGAGCCGGTGCTGGCCAAGTACCGCGATGAGCTGCAAGTACTGGCCAGTTGCGGCAAGCCGTTGCTGCCGGTACTCAACTTCGTCAGCAGCAGCGACCACCGCGAGCCGGACTGGCGCGAAGCCCTGGCCCGCCTGGGCCTGCATGCACTGGTGCGCTTCGACAGCGTAGCGCCACCGGAAGACGGCGAGCGGCGCTTGTATGAAAGCCTGGCACTGCTGCTGGAAAACGCCCGGCCGCAACTGGAACGGTTGATCCTCGACCAGCAAGCCCAACGCCAGGCCCGCCAGCAAAGTGCCGCACGCTTGATCGCCGAGCTGTTGATCGACTGCGCCGCTTGCCGTCGCAGCGTGGTTACCGAAGATGAGCAGCAAGCCATCAGCGATTTGCGCAAGGCCGTGCGCCAGCGCGAACAGAAATGTGTGGAAGCCCTGCTCAAGCAGTTCGGCTTCCGCGCGCAGGATGCCGCCGCCAGTGACCTGCCACTGCTCGACGGCCGCTGGGGCGACGACCTGTTCAACCCGGAGACGCTCAAGCAACTGGGCGTGCGCGTCGGTGGCGGGATCGCCGCGGGGGCGGCGGCCGGTGCCGGTGTCGACCTGCTGGTCGGCGGCCTGACCCTGGGCGCCGCCGCCCTGGCCGGTGCGATTGCCGGTGGCGCACTGCAAACCGCGCGCAGTTATGGCAGCCGCCTGCTGGGCAAGATCAAAGGCCAGCGCGAACTGACTGTGGACGACAGCGTGTTGCGCCTGCTCGCCCTGCGCCAGCGCCAGTTGCTCAAAGCCCTCAACCTGCGCGGTCATGCGGCCATGCACAGCATCAAGGTCGATACGCCCCAGGACAAAACCTGGCGCGAAGGCAAGTTGCCGGACGCACTGCATAAAGCCCGCGCCCATCCGCAATGGTCGTCCCTCAACCCCCACGCCAAGCTCAGCCAGGCTGAGCGCCAGGAGCAAGTTGAAGCGCTGGCCCTGCGCCTCGACGAAACCTAAGTCGCCAATACCTGCCGGGCCTTGCCCTTGAGCACCTCGAGGTCGAGCACCGGCACGTGCATCCGCTTGGCCTGCTCATCCCAATAACGCAGGCGCAGGCTGACCTGGCAGAGCGGGTCTTGCTCGAAAGCCCGCGCTTCTTCTGCCGTCATCACACCCCCTTGGTACTCCAAGGTACGGCGGCTGGCTTCGCTGAGGCGGGTGTAATAGTCGGGCTGGCTGAAGGTCAGGTAGCGCTTGGCTTGCACGTGATATTCCACCAGCCTGGCCATGCGTTCGCTGAACCCGGCCCGGCGCAAATAATCCGCGCCCAGCCGCTCATGGCTGACCACACCATAACCGCCCATATTTTCGCCGCCCTGGCCGCAAAGATGCCCGATATCGTGAAAAAACGCCGCCAGCACCACTTCATCGTCAAAACCCTCAGCCATTGCCCACTGCGCGGCCTGGGACATGTGCTCGATCTGCGACACCGGCTCGCCGATGTAATCCGCCGCGCCATGCCTTTCGTATAAACCGAAGACGTCTGCAATCACCTGCTCCGCGGTCATGACGCCGCGCCCCACAACGCACTGATATTGCGTTCGGCCAGTGCCGGCCCCACGCTCATGCCCACGCCGGTATGCATCAGCGCTGCGCTCACTCCCGGCGCCACGCGCAGGAATGAGAACGGCCCGGGACCGCGTGAGCCGTAGACACCTTGCCAGCGCTCCACCACCTGGATCTTGCACCCCAAGGTCTGCTCAGCCAGTTCGATCATCCAGTCATCGACCTGTTCGGCGTTGAACGGCGATGCATCGCTGCCGTAGTCGTGGGAATCGCCGATGATCAGTTCGCCATGAGGGGTCGGGCTGATCAGCAAGTGAATACCCTGTGCCGCCAGGTGAGGCGCTTCACGCAGGATCTGCGCCCGCACCGATGCAGCTTGCGGCAAGTCGGCGAAGGCGCCGTAGTGCACACAGCTAAGGCCGGTGAGCAAGGCATGTTGCAGGTTCAGATTGACCGCCGGGCGCGCCCGCAGCATTTGCAAGCGGCAGATCTGCGGGTTGAGTTCGGCCATCGCCTCGGCCAGCAGCGTCTGGTAGTCGTGGCCGGAGCACACGATGACCTGCTCGCCACGAAAGCTGCCTGCCGTGGTGTGCACATGGCCCGGTTCGACGTCGCGTACCAAGGTGGAAAAGTGAAACTCGACCTTGAGCGTTTGGGCCAGATAGGCGATCAGTGCCGGAATCGCTTCGCGGGAATATAACTGCTGATCGTCCTTGCCGTGCAGCGCGGCGCGATGATGGCGGAACTGGCCGCCGTACAGATCCTTCATCGCCGCGCCTTGCAGCAGCTCGACGTTGTAGCCGTGTTCCCGCGCGCGGCCGGCACAGAAGGCTTCGAGCAGATGTTCTTCGGCTTCGGTGCGAGCGAACAAGTATGAGCCGTTGCGCTTGAGTTGCAGGCCCGCCACTTGGGCCCAATGGCCCCAGATGTCACGGCTTTGCCGCGCCAGGTCAAACATCGGCCCCGGCGGCTGGCCGGTGACCAGCGCCTGGCCGAAGTTGCGCACCGAGGCGCCGAGCGGTGTGGCGCTACGCTCGAAGACCGTGACCTTGAGCCCGCGCCTGGCAGCCGCGTAGGCGTGGGACAGGCCGAGGATGCCGGCGCCAACAATCAACAGATCACTACTCATGCATTCCTCTCGTTCCCACGCTCCGCGTGGGAATGCATCGGTTATTGTTTTTCGGACTTGCCGTCATAGCGCTTGCGCCATTCGGTGAGGATGCTGTCGCGGTTCTTCGAGGCCCAGGCAAAGTCGTTCTTGATCAGGCGCTGCTCGTAGTCGGCCGGCAGCTCGGTCTGCGGCTTGGCGATGCCCGGCTGGGCCAGGACAGCGAAGTTGTCCTTGTAAAGCTCCATCGCGGCAGGGCTGGCGGAGAAGTCGGCAAGTTTTTTCGCCGCATCGGCGTGAGCAGTACCCTTCATCACGGCCGTTGCTTCAATGTCCCAACCCAGACCCTCTTTCGGCAGGATGATGTCCAATGGCGCCCCCTGGCGCTTGAGCTGCACCGCTGGGTACTCGAACGAAATACCAATCGGGAACTCCCCCGAGGCGGCCAGCTTGCACGGCTTGGAACCGGAGTGAACGTACTGGCCGATGTTCTGATGCAGCTCGTCCATGTACTGCCAACCCTGCTTTTCACCGAAGGTCTGCAACCAGGCGCTCACATCGAGGAAGCCAGTGCCGGACGACGCCGGGTTGGGCATCACGATCTTGCCCTTGTACTCAGACTTGGTCAGGTCCTGCCAGCTCACCGGCTTGGTCAGGCCCTGTTTCTCGGCCTCGACGGTGTTGAAGCAGAGGGTCGCCGCCCATACGTCCATGCCGACCCAGGCCGGTGGGTTGGCGGGGTCGCGGTAATTTTTGCCGATCTTGCCCAGGTCCTTGGGCGCGTAGTTCTCCAGCATGCCCTGCTGGTCGAGGATCGCCAGGCTCGAAGCTGCCAGACCCCACACTGCATCGGCTTGCGGGCGATCTTTCTCGGCCAGCAGCTTGGCCGTGATGATGCCGGTGGAGTCACGCACCCACTTGATCTCGACGTCAGGGTTGGCCTTTTCGAAAGCCTGCTTGTAGGTCTTCAACTGCTCGGCTTCGAGCGCCGTGTACACCGTCAGTTCGGTCTTGGCGAAGGCATTCAGGCTGAATGCCGTGAGTACCGCAGCGACCAGCGCCAGGGGCTTGAACATGGAGCACCTCCTTCAGGGTTATCATTGGCCGGGAGCGGACTGGCGCCAGGCTTGAGAGCGACGCAGCGCGCCACGTGAAGCCCACGCCAGCAGCAGCGAAACGCCGGCCGAAGTGAACAGGATCAGGCTCGACATGGCCGCCGCACCGCCCACGTTGCCGGCGTCGTCCATGTTCAACACGGCGACGGCGGCGAGGATAGTGTCGGGGCTGTAGAGAAAAATCGCGGCGGACACGGTGGTCATCGCCGATACAAACAGGTAGCGCACGATGTCCAGCAGCGCCGGCAGGCAGATCGGCACCGTGACGCGCAGGTAGTGGCGGTACAGCGGCGCCTTGAGCGACAGCGCGGCGGCTTCGAACTCGGCATCCAACTGGCGCAGGGCGGTGGTCGCGGTCATTTGTGCGGTGGTCAGATAGTGGGCAATGGTGCACACCACCAACAACGTCATGCTCCCGTAGAACACATGCAGCGGGTTGCCGTTGAGGTTGAAAAAGAACACGTAGCCCAGGCCCAGCACCAGGCCCGGCACCGCCATCGGTACGAAGCTGAGCATGCGCAGGGCCAGGTTCAGGCCTTTCTGGCTTTGGGTTTTTTCCATCAGGTAGGCACCGGTGAAGATCAGCACGCTGCCGAGCAACGCCGTGCACAGGGCCATGGTCAAGCTGTTGCGATAGGCCAGCCAGCCACCGCCCGCCGTGTCTTCGAACTGGTAGTGGTTAAGCGACAACGACAGGTTGTAGGGCCAGAACTTCACCAGCGAGGAATACACCGCCATGCCGAACACCAGCAGCAATGCCGTGCAGATCAGCATCACGATGGCCAGGTAACAGCCGTCTCTTGCGCGCGATGGCGCGGGTCGAAACACTTGCGCGCGACCGCTCATGGCGTCGCCATGCCGGCGGCGCAACCAGGTATCCACGCCAAAACTGAACAGCGCCGGAAGCAGCAACACCATCCCGATCAATGCGCCACGACCAAACTGTTGCTGGCCGACCACCGCCTTGTAGGCTTCCAGCGCCAGCACCTGATAATCCCCTCCCACCACCACGGGCACCCCGAAGTCGGTGATGGTCAGGGTAAACACCAGGCAGGACGCAGCAAATACGGCCTGGCGCGTGGCCGGCCAGGTGATGCTGCGAAACGCCCGGGCCGGGCTGGCGCCCATGCTGGAAGCGGCATCGAACAAGCGCGCATCCGCCAGGGACAGCGCTGACAGCAGAATCATCAAGGCGTGTGGGAAGGTGTAGATCACCTCACCCAACACGATGCCCCAGAAGCCGTAAATGTTCTCAGAGAGCAAACCGCGCAACAGGCCCTGGTTACCGAACAGGTACACCAGCGCAATCCCCGGCAACATCGACGGTGCCATTAATGGCAGCAATGACAGGCCGCGCCAAACGGCCTTGCCGGGAATCAATGTGCGTTGCAGGGCGTAGGCAAACAGGTAAGCCAGCGGTACGACAATGGCAGCCACACTGACGGACACTTTCAAGCTATTGCCCAGCAGCCAGTGAAAATTGTCGCTGGTCACCAGCTCTCGCGCCGCGATCCACCCGCCGCCCTGCCCGGCTTCGCTACTGAAACCTCGCCAGAAGATCGCCAGCAGTGGCAGCAGCACCGCGATAAGCAGCAAAAACAGCCACAGCAGTTTGCCGCCGAGCACAAAAATACGATCGCCCATTTGGGCACGGGACACCTGGCGGGCTATCGGCAGCGCCATCACCGCAGCCATCTCAGGCAAACACCTGCAGGCTGCGCGGCGGCAGCGCCACCCAGATATCCTGGGCACCCAGGCGCGGCATGGCTTCCGGCGCCAGCTCGGCGAGCAGCGGATGACCGGGCAATTGCGCCAGCTCAAAGCTCATGCGGCAGCGGTTGCCGAGAAAGGTGATCTCGCGGACCTTGGCCGGGAACAGGTTTTCTTCATGCACCGGCGGGTTGACGCTGATGGCTTCCGGGCGGCAGAACAAACGCCCGGACTGGGCCACGCCGGCATCATCGGCCAAGCGCAGGTTCATACCGCCAACCTGAGCGTGGCTGACACTGTTGCGGCTGAACGGCAACCAATTGCCCTGGCCGACAAACTCCGCCACAAACGGCGTGGCCGGACGGTCGTAGATCGCCTGGGGCGTCGCGTATTGCTCGACCTTGCCGTTGTTCATCACGGCAATGCGGTCGGCCATCAACATGGCCTCGTCCTGATTGTGGGTGACCATCAAGGTGGTGATGCCCAGGCGTCGTTGCAGCTGGCGCAACTCGGTGCACAGGTGCTCGCGGACACGGGCGTCGAGGGCCGACATCGGTTCATCCAGCAACAGCAGCGAAGGGGCCGGTGCCAGCGCTCGCGCCAGGGCGACACGTTGCTGCTGGCCGCCGGACAACTGGCCGGGGTACTTTTTTTCGCTGCCCACCAGGCCCACCAGTTCCAGCATCTGGCCGACGCGCTTGCGCACCTCATCGCGGCCGCTGCCGGTGAGACCGTAGCCGATATTGGCTTCGACGGTCAGGTTGGGAAACAGCGCGTAGGACTGGAACAAAATCCCGTAGTCCCGCGCCTGAGGCGGGAGCAGGCAAACGTCGCGATGGCCCAGGCGCAGTTCACCGCTGTCCTGGCGTTCCAGGCCGGCGATGCAGCGCAACAAGGTAGTCTTGCCGCAACCGGACGGGCCCAGCAGGCACACCAGCTCGCCGGCGGCGACGTCCAGGGACACATTATCTAGCGCGGTAAACGCACCAAAGCGTTTCTGGATGCCCCGCACCGTCATGGGCGCACCGGGGTGGGTCAGGGCTGTGTTCATGCAAGGCACCTCATCGAACGGATGAAGGCCATGCTAGGTGGGCAATGCGTCGCTCATGTGGCAGGAAGGCAAAACGCGGTGATAGTGGTATTGGTGGATTTGGGTGTGGCTCATGGAGGTGCGGTGGCTGGACTGCCGCTATCGGGAGCAAGCCCCCTCCCACAGTTTGATCTGTGAATACATTCAGAATGTGGCAGGGGGCTTGCTCCCGATGAGGCCCTCAAAGCCGCCTACCTACTCAGAGGGGCGACATTTCCTGCGCCAACCCCAGAAACGCCGCCGGCAACCGTGCGCCCTTGCGCTCCTTGAGGCAGTACAGATATTCGGCAATCTGCGGCGCATTTTCGATGGTCAACACGCGTAATTGCGGGTCGTGGGGTACTTCCTGGCGGGCAATGATGCTGATGCCGATGTTGCGCAGCACCGCCTCGCGGATCGATTCGCGGCTGCCGATTTCCAGCAACGGGCCATGGCTCACGCCCGCGCCTTGCAACAGGTCTTCCGTCAGGCGCCGTGTGGTCGAGCCCGCTTCGCGCATCAACAACGTATGCCCGGCCAGCGCCGTCAGCGGCACATGCTCCAGCGCTGCCAGCGGGTGATTGCGATGGACCGCCAACACCAACGGGTCGGTGCCGAGAACACGGCGGATCAGCCGCGGGTCTTCGAGCAATTGCGAGGATGCTGCGACGTCAACGCGGTAATCATCCAGCGCTTCAAGCACCTGTTGGGAGTTGCCGATTTCTACCGACACCTCCACCTGGGGCAGGCGCTCACGAAAGGCTTTGACCAGGTCGAGGATGTAATACGGCGCCGTCGCGGCGATGCGCAGAGCGCCCTGGACCTGACCGTTGTTGCGCAGGAAGAACTCGATGTCCGCTTCCTGCTGCAACAGCGCCTTGACCATCGGCAGCAGGCGCGCGCCTTCGTCACTGACGGTGAGGCGGCGCCCGCCACGGTAAAACAGCTCGACCCCGTACTGGCTTTCCAGGTTGCGGATCTGGGTGGTGACGGTGGGCTGGCTCAGGCCGAGCTTCTTCGCCGCCTGCGTAATGCTGCCCAGGCGGGCGACCATGAAAAACGCCTTCAACTCGGCACTCAGCACACCACCCTCTCATCCTCTATTTGCGCAACAGGCGCAGGCCATTGAACACTACCAGCAGGCTTACGCCCATATCGGCGAACACCGCCATCCACATGGTGGCCATGCCCAGGAAAGTCACGGCAAGAAAGATCGCCTTGATCACCAGCGCCAGGACGATGTTCTGCTTGAGGATACTCGACGTTTGCCGCGACAAACGAATGAATGCCGGGATCTTGCGCAAATCATCGTCCATCAAGGCCACGTCGGCGGTCTCGATCGCCGTGTCGGTGCCGGCGGCGGCCATGGCAAACCCGATCTCGGCGCGGGCCAGGGCCGGCGCGTCGTTGATGCCGTCGCCGACCATGCCGACACGGTGGCCTTGGCCATAGAGGGTTTCGATGGCTTGCAGCTTGTCGGTGGGCAGCAGGTCGCCTTGGGCTTGATCGATACCGACCTGGGCGCCAATGGCTTGGGCGGTGTGAGTATTGTCGCCGGTGAGCATCAGCGTCTTGATGCCCAGGTCGTGCAGTTGCTGGATGGCTTCACGGCTGCTGTCTTTGACAGTGTCAGCGACGGCGAACAACGCCAGGGGGCCGGACTTGTCGAGCAACAACACCACGGACTTGCCTTGTTTCTCCAAGGCGAACAGCTTTTCTTCCAGTGCCGGCGAGCACAGGCCCAGGTCTTCCACCAGCCGGTGGTTGCCCAAGTGATAGGTTTCGCCGTTGATATCACCGCGCACGCCACGACCGGCCAGGGCCGCGAAGTTATCCACAGCGTGTAGGGGCAGCTTTTTATCCACAGCAGCATTGGCAATCGCCAGCGACACCGGGTGGTCGGAGCGCCCGGCCAGACTGGCAGCCAGGGCGGGCGAGGTGTCCGCGACGTTGGGGAACAACGCCAGGTAGTCGGTTTGCACCGGCTTGCCGTGGGTAATGGTGCCGGTCTTGTCGAGCGCCAGGTAATCGAGTTTGTAGCCACCCTCCAGGTACACGCCGCCCTTGATCAGGATGCCTTTGCGCGCCGCCGCCGCCAGGCCGCTGACGATGGTCACGGGCGTCGAGATCACCAAGGCGCAAGGGCAAGCCACCACCAGCAACACCAGGGCACGGTAGATCCAGTCGAACCAGGCGCCAGCCATGAACAACGGCGGGATGATCGCCACACCCAGCGCGAACAAGAACACCGCCGGGGTATAGACCTTCGAGAAGCTGTCCACAAAACGCTGGGTCGGTGCCCGCGCGCCTTGGGCTTGTTCCACCGCATGAATGATGCGCGCCAGCGTAGAGTTGTTCGCCGCGGCGGTGACCTTGTACTCCAGGGAGCCGGCCTGGTTGATGGTGCCGGCGAAGACTTTATCGCCCACGGTCTTTTCAATCGGCAGGCTTTCACCGGTGATCGGCGCCTGGTCGATAGTGGACTGGCCCGCAGTGACTTCACCGTCCAGGCCGATGCGCTCGCCGGGTTTTACCCGAACGATCGCGCCCAGTTCAATGCTTTTGACCTCCTGTTCCGCCCATGAACCGTCGGCCTGCCGCACCGTGGCCTGTTCCGGCGTCATTTGCATCAAGCCGCTGATGGCGTTACGAGCACGATCCAGGGATTTGGCTTCGATCAACTCGGCCACGGTGAACAGGAACATCACCATCGCCGCTTCAGGCCACTGGCCAATCAGCACGGCACCGGTAACAGCGATGCTCATCAGCGCATTGATGTTCAGGTTCAGGTTCTTGAGCGCGATCCAGCCCTTCTTATAGGTGGTAAGCCCGCCGCTGAGGATCGACACCAACGCCACCAAGGCGATCACCCAGGTCGGCGCGACGCCAGTGAAGTGCAGCACTTCGGCGCCCAACGCTCCTACGCCAGACACAGCCAAAGGCCACCAGTGTTTCTTGGCGGGAGGCTGGGCGGCGGGGGCACCCTCTTCAATCGGGTCGGCCTGCATGCCCAAGGATTTGATGGCATCGATGATCGGCGCGGTGCTCGGCAGGTCATGGGTCACGCCGAGGATGCGGTTGATCAGGTTGAATTCCAGCTGCTGCACGCCGGCGAGCTTGCCCAGTTTGTTCTGGATCAGCGTCTGCTCGGTTGGGCAGTCCATGGCTTCGATGCGAAAAGTGCTCAAGCGCGAGCCCGCCGTCGGCGCTTGGCTGAGCGTCACCACGGCAGGCGTAGCCTTGCTCGAACAGCAAGAGCCCGCATGGCTGGCATGATCATGCGGCTTGACCGGCGTCAGTTTGGCGCCGTGGTCGTGGCTATGTGCATGATCGTGGCCATGATCATGTTTGTGATCATGCTTATTCGGGGTGTGGATGGAATCGCTCATTCTGTCGCGTCCGTAAAGGTGCCTGTTGCCAAGTAAAGACCCTGTAGCCACTATAGGGTCAAGCACCCATTTGGAGATTGCAGCAATGAAGATCGGCGAACTGGCCAAACTGACTGACTGCCAGGTGGAAACTATCCGTTACTACGAGAAAGAAGGCCTGCTGCCGCCCCCGGCGCGCACCGACGCCAACTACCGCGTATACACCCAGGCCCATACCGAACGGCTGATCTTCATCCGCAATTGCCGCAGCCTGGACATGACTCTGGAAGAAATCCGCAGCCTGCTCGGGCTACGCGACAGCCCTCAGGACCAATGCGAAAGCGTGAATGCCTTGATCGACGAGCATATCCAACACGTGAAAGCGCGGATCGATGGGCTGTTGGTGCTACAGGAACAGCTGCTGGACCTGCGCCAACGCTGCGGCGGTGGAGCGGGCCTGGATCAGTGCGGGATTTTGCAGCGGCTGGAAGTCAGCGGCAGTGTGGCGGCCAGCGAGGCTGAGCCTTCGCATGTGGGCAGAAGCCATGGGCACTGATTCTAGTGACCACAGCCCCTCCCACAATGACCGGTGCAGGCCTCAGATGGCCACGTCGGCCTTGATGCTTGGATCGGCGTCGTAGCCGACAATTTCGAAATCTTCGAACTTGTAGTCATAGATCGACGCAGGTTTGCGCTTGATCACCAGCTCCGGCAGCTTTTTCGGCGTACGCGCCAGCTGGGTGCGGATCTGTTCCATGTGGTTGCTGTAGGCATGGGTATCGCCGGTGGTGACGATGATCTCGTGGGGGATCAGGTCGCACTGCTGGGCCAGCATATGGGTGAGCAACGCCAGCGCGGCGGTGTTGTACGGCAGGCCCAGGAATACATCGGAGCTGCGGATATACAACTGCATCGACAGATGACCGTCATGCACGAACGCCTGGTACAGCAGGTGGCACGGCGGCAAAGCCTGCTTGCCGTTGCGCGCGTTTTCCTGGGGGCTCTTGGTTTCGTCCGGCAGGTACTCGACGTTCCAGCCGTGGAACAGGATGCGGCGGCTGTTCGGGTTGGTCTTGAGCGTGTGGACCATGTAGTCGATCTGGTTGATCGTGCCGCCATCCTTGGTCGGCCAGGCGGTCCACTGCTCGCCGTATACCGGGCCCAGGTCGCCGTCTTCAGTGGCCCATTCATCCCAGATGCGTACGCCGTTTTCGTTCAGCCACTTGATGTTGGTGTTGCCGCTCAACATCCAGATCAATTCGTTGGCGATGCTTTTGAAATGAAGCTTCTTGGTGGTCAGCAGCGGGAAGCCGTCGGCCAAGTTATGCCGATACTGACGGGCAAACACGGCCTTGGTGCCGGTGCCGGTGCGATCGCCCTTGGTCAATCCATTGGTCACGACGTCGTTCAGTAGTTCGAGATATTGCTTCATGTGAGTACCCGTATCGTTGAAGCCGAGGCCGGCAAAAGCCTCGGCGTCGAATTTAAAGCGCTGTGTTCTTGATGCCTTGCGGGCGATTGTAAGCCCACCACAACAGGCCCAGACCCGCGATGATCATCGGCATGCTGAGAATCTGCCCCATGGTCAACCAGCCCCACGCCAGGTAGCCCAGCTGTGCATCCGGCACCCGCACGAACTCGACGATGAAACGGAAGATCCCGTAGAACAGCGCGAACATGCCGGAAACCGCCATGGTCGGACGCGGCTTGCGCGAGAAGATGTACAGAATCAGGAACAGTGCCACACCTTCCAGGGCGAATTGGTAGAGCTGCGACGGGTGGCGCGGCAATTGCGCCGGGTCGCTGAACGGCGGGAACACCATGGCCCACGGCACGTCAGTCGGCTTGCCCCACAATTCGGCGTTGATGAAGTTACCGATGCGCCCGGCGCCGAGGCCAATCGGCACGAACGGTGCGACGAAGTCCATCAGCTGGAAGAACGACTTGCCATTGCGCCGGCCGAACCACCACGCGGCGATCATCACGCCGACAAACCCGCCGTGGAACGCCATGCCGCCCTTCCACACTTCGAAGATCAGCGTCGGATGGGCGATATAGGCTGGCAGATCGTAGAACAACACATACCCCAGGCGCCCGCCGACGATCACCCCCATCGACATCCAGAACACCATGTCGGAGAGTTTCTCCTTGGTCCAGGTCGGGTCGAAACGGTTCAGGCGCCGGGAAGCCAGCAGCCAGGCACCGCCGATGCCGATCAGGTACATCAACCCGTACCAGTGGATTTGCAGCGGACCGATGGCCACGGCCACCGGGTTGATCTGCGGGTAAGGCAGCATTGCGACTCCTCGTTAAATCATTAGTCATGGCGCACCGGACCATGCCGGTGTGCGATTAAGCCTGCGTTACAGCCGCTATTTCAAATTAAGAAGTTCACACGTACCGAACCGCCAGGCATGTTAACGGATGGAAGGCGTGCGACCCAACTTCGATGCGATGGAACACCCGCCGCGGTGTGAGTAGAGTGGCAAAAAACACAAAAGGGATTTGCCTGATGTGCCTGATAGTTTTCGCCTGGCGGCCGGGCCACGCCCAACCGCTGATCGTCGCGGCCAACCGTGATGAGTTCTACGCCCGCCCCAGCCTGCCGCTGGCCCAGTGGCCGGATGCGCCCCAGGTGTATGCCGGTCGCGATCAAGAAGCGGGCGGCACCTGGTTGGGCGTGAGCGCCGACGGGCGTTTTGCCGCCCTGACCAACATCCGTGACCCGCACCAGCCGCCGGCACGCAAGTCCCGGGGAGAGCTGGTGGCGCGCTTTCTCAGCGGAACATTAGCGATTGACGACTATTTGGCCGACGTTAACGGACGATCGATTGAATATGCCGGCTTTAACCTGCTGGTGGGCACGCCCGATGAGCTGTGGCACTACAACGCCAATCACACCGCGCCTACACGGCTGGAGCCTGGGGTTTATGGGCTCTCCAATGCCGGGCTTGATACGCCATGGCCCAAATTGCTCAAGGCCAAGGCGGCGTTGCGCAAAGTACTGGAAGATCCGCAGCCGCAAGCCTTGCTGGACATATTGAGTGACCCACAAACCGCACCGTTTGCCGACTTGCCGGATACCGGCGTGGGATTGGCCACAGAGAGTTTATTGTCGAGCGTGTTCATTGCCAGCCCCAGCTATGGGACGCGGGCGAGTACGGCGCTGATCGTGAATGCCGACGGGACGCGGCGGATGGTGGAACGCAGTTTCGGCCCCCTGGGAGGCAGGTTGGGGGAAGTAGAAATCAGCCTCTGAGCAACACCACAAAACTACTGTGGGAGGGGCGATGCGACGATTCGACTTGCTCCCGATAGCGGGGGGGGTCAGTCGACATCTACTTGACTGACCCTCCGCTATCGGGAGCAAGCCCCCTCCCACATTTTTGATGTGTACCAAGCTTTAGAGAGTTTTGGCGGAGGCCGGGTTGATCATCCGCGTCAGCCCCAGGTTCTTCAGCGCCAGCTGCAGCGAGCTGTGGATAACTTGCGGGTTGTCGATGGTCATCAACTCGGCCAGCAGGTCCTTGGCCATGCTCAGTTCGACCTGGCGCAGCATCCACTTCACCTTCGGCAAGTTGGTGGCGTTCATCGACAAGCTGTCAAAGCCCATCGCCATCAACAGCACCGCCGCCGCCGGGTCGCCGGCCATTTCACCACAGATGCTCACCGGCTTGCCTTCGGCATGGGCTTCACGCACCACATGTTGCAGGGCTTGCAGCACGGCCGGGTGCAGGTAGTCGTAAAGATCGGCCACCCGTGGGTTGTTGCGGTCGACGGCCAGCAGGTATTGGGTGAGGTCGTTGGAACCCACCGACAGGAAGTCCACCTGCCGCGCCAACTCCTTGGCCTGGTACACCGCAGCCGGAATTTCGATCATCACGCCAATCGGCGGCATCGGCACGTCGGCACCTTCGTCGCGGACTTCGCCCCAGGCGCGATGGATCAGGTGCAGCGCCTCTTCCAGCTCATGGGTGCCGGAAATCATCGGCAGCAGGATGCGCAGGTTGTTCAAGCCCTCGCTGGCCTTGAGCATGGCGCGGGTCTGCACGAGGAAAATCTCAGGGTGGTCGAGCGTCACGCGAATGCCGCGCCAGCCGAGGAATGGGTTGTCTTCCTTGATCGGGAAATACGACAGTGACTTGTCGCCGCCGATATCCAGGCTGCGCATGGTCACCGGCAGCGGATGGAAGGCTTGCAGTTGCTCGCGGTAGATCGCCAGTTGCTCCTTCTCGCTCGGGAACCGCTGGTTGATCATGAACGGCACTTCGGTGCGGTACAGGCCGACCCCTTCGGCGCCACGCTGTTGCGCGCGAGCTACATCAGCCAGCAGGCCGGTGTTGACCAGCAACGGCATACGGCGCCCATCCAGGGTGACACACGGCAGTTCGCGCAATGAGTCCAGGCCCAGCGCCAGTTGTTTCTCTTCCTGCACCACTTCGGTGTACTGCTTGCGCAGCACTTCGCTGGGGTTGGTGTAGACCTCGCCGCGATGACCATCGACGATCATGTCGATGCCATCGACCTTGGAATACGGCAGGTCCACCAGGCCCATCACCGTCGGGATGCCCATGGCCCGGGCCAGGATTGCGACGTGGGAGTTGCCCGAGCCGAGTACCGAGACCAGGCCCACCAGTTTGCCCTCAGGCACTTCGCCTAGCATGGTGGCGGTCAGTTCTTCACTGATGAGGATGGTGTTGTCGGGATAAACCAGGTTATTAGTGCGATCTTCCTGCAGGTAAGCCAGCAGGCGACGACCCAGGTCGCGCACATCCGAGGCGCGCTCGCGCAGATAGGCGTCGTCCATCAGTTCAAAACGGTTGACGTGATCAGTGACCACCTGGCGCAACGCGCCCTGGGCCCACTGGCCGGTCTTGATCACGTTCTTGACTTCGCTGCCCAGGGACGCGTCGTCAAGCATCATCTGGTACACATCGAACAACGCCCGTTCTTCGGGGCGTAGCTGGGTGGCCAGCTTGGTCGACAGGTTGCGCATGTCGGCGCGCACGCCTTCCAGTGCGGTCTTGAACAGTTTGATTTCTGCGTCGATGTCATCGACGATCTTGTCCGGCACCACGTCGAGGTCGGCCGGCGGCAGCATGACCACCGCCGTCCCCACCGCCGCCCCCGGCGAGCCCGGAACACCGACGAACTTGGCTTCCTGGATGCCCTTGCCCTGGCGGCCCAGGCCGCGAATCGAACCCGTCGCCTCGGCGTGAGCAATAACCCCGGCAAGCTGTGCGCTCATGGTCACGAGGAAGGCTTCTTCACCCTCGTCGAACTGGCGGCGCTCTTTCTGCTGGATGACCAACACGCCGACGACGCGGCGGTGGTGAATGATCGGGGCGCCGAGGAACGAGGCGTAGCGCTCTTCGCCGGTTTCGGCAAAGTAGCGATAACGCGGGTGATCGGCCGCGTTTTCAAGGTTCAGGGGTTCTTCACGCGTCCCCACCAGGCCAACCAGACCTTCATTGGGCGCCATGCTGACCTTGCCAATGGAGCGCTTGTTCAAGCCCTCGGTGGCCATCAGCACAAAACGGTTGGTCTCTGGGTCCAGCAGGTAAACCGAGCAGACCTGGCTGCCCATGGCTTCCTTGACGCGCAACACAATAATCCCCAACGCCGCCTTGAGATCCTTGGCGGAGTTAACTTCCTGGACGATCTTGCGCAGCGTATTGAGCATGGCTCGGGGTCGAACTCCGTCGTCAGTCGCGCGCTAAAAGGCGCGGGGCAAGCTCTTTAAGAGCGCGACGATAAACCTCGCGCTTGAATGTCACCACCTGGCCCAACGGGTACCAATAGCTGACCCAACGCCAGCCATCGAACTCCGGTTTACCGGTCAAATCCATCCGCACCCGCTGCTCATTGGAGATCAGGCGCAAAAGAAACCATTTCTGTTTCTGGCCGATGCACAGCGGTTGGCTGTGAGTACGCACCAGGCGTTGCGGCAAACGATAGCGCAACCAGCCACGGGTGCAGGCCAGAATTTGCACATCTTCGCGCTCAAGGCCGACTTCTTCATTCAACTCACGGTACAAGGCGTCTTCAGGGGTTTCGTCGGGGTTGATCCCACCTTGAGGAAACTGCCAGGCATCTTGGTTGATTCGGCGAGCCCATAGCACCTGTCCGGCATCATTCGTAAGAATAATCCCGACATTAGGACGGAAACCATCGGGGTCGATCACGGCAACAACCTCGCAAACGCATGTCGCCGCATTGTTCCACAAAGGTTGATGAAGCGGCAACGAGGCTTCTTACCTTATGTGCACTCTTGTGAAAAGACCGTATTCTGGACGCCTTTTTACAGACTTTTCAGCGAGTAACTGCAATGCGCCTGGCTTTATTCGACTTGGACAACACCCTTCTCGGCGGTGACAGCGATCACGCGTGGGGCGATTACCTGTGCGCCCGTGGGATTCTCGACCCGGTGGCCTACAAGGCCCGCAACGACGCGTTCTACCAGGACTACCTGGCCGGCAAGCTGGACAATGCCGCCTACCTGAACTTCAGCCTGGAAATCCTCGGCCGTACCGAAATGGCCCAGTTGGAGCAGTGGCACCAAGATTTTATGCGCGACTGCATCGACCCGCTGATGCTGCCGCTGGCCGAGGAACTGCTGGCCAAACACCGCGCCGCCGGCGACAAGCTGGTGATCATCACCGCCACCAACCGTTTCGTCACCGCGCCGATTGCCGCACGCCTGGGCGTTGAAACCCTGATCGCCACCGAGTGCGAGATGGACAATGGCCGCTACACCGGGCGCAGCACCGACGTGCCGTGCTTTCGTGAAGGCAAGGTGACGCGCTTGAACCGTTGGCTGGAAGAAACCGGATATAGCCTGCAAGACAGCTACTTCTACAGCGACTCGATGAATGATTTGCCGCTGCTGGAGCAAGTAACCCATCCGGTGGCGGTGGACCCGGACCCGAATCTTCGTGCCGAGGCCGAGAAGCGCGGCTGGCCAGTAATCACACTCCGCAGCTGAGAATGCTATCGGGGGCAAGCCCCCTCCCACATTTGGACCGTGTTCACAAATCAAGGGTGGGAGGGGGCTTGCTCCCGATGCAGGCAGCTCGGTCTAAAAGCCCTAAATGGGTTTGGCGCCCATCAGCCCGGCAATCGCCACAAACCCCACCAGGCTGATCACCGCCAGCACCAGGGTGAAATTCAGGCTGCCGCCCTCGCCTTTGCGCAAACGATTAAGCCGTGCAACCAGCCAGAACCAGGCCAGCGCCGCCACGGTATAGAGGATGCTGGAGCCCAGAATCCAGGTCTGCCCCAACGGCCAGCCGATCAGGTGCACCAGCCACCAGCCGCTGAACGGCATGCTCACCAGGCAAATCCCCATCAACAGCCAGACAAACGCCCACGGGCGTTGCACGGTCACCGCCGGGCCGGCGCTGCGCTTGCGCCAGGCCAATACCGCCAACCCGAGGCCGCTGAGCAGCAGCAACACGGTAGCGGTGATGTGGATAACCTTGAGGGTGGTCAGCGTTTCCATGGTCTCGATTCCTTAAAGGCCGCTCTGTCAGCGTAGTCGCTCAACCGAGGAACAGTTGGTAGGCCGGGTTTTCGCTTTCATCCCAGTACGGATAACCGATCTCAGCCAACGCCGCAGGCACCAGGTGGCGCTCATCCGCCGGCACTTGCAGGCCGGCGACCACGCGGCCGTCGGCCGCGCCGTGGTTGCGGTAGTGGAACATCGAGATATTCCAGCGCCCGCCCAGCTTGTTGAGAAAGTTGAACAACGCTCCCGGACGCTCCGGGAACTCGAAGCGAAACACCAGCTCATCGCTGACTTTGGCGGCGTGCCCGCCGACCATGTGGCGTATGTGCAACTTGGCGAGTTCGTTTTCAGTCAGGTCCAGCACCGGGAAACCCTGCTCGGTGAGGCTGGCGATCAACGCGCTGCGCGGGTCGTTGTCCGGGTGGGTCTGCACACCGACGAAGATGTGCGCCTCGCTGCCGGAATGGTAGCGGTAGTTGAATTCGGTGATCTGGCGCTTGCCCACGGCTTCGCAGAACGCCTTGAAGCTGCCCGGTTGCTCGGGAATGGTCACGGCGATGATGGCTTCGCGGCCTTCACCCAGTTCGGCGCGCTCGGCCACATGGCGCAGGCGGTCGAAGTTGACGTTGGCGCCGGAGTCGATGGCCACCAGGGTCTGCCCGCTGACACCTCGGGTTTCCACATATTTCTTGATACCCGCCACACCCAAGGCACCCGCCGGCTCGGTAATGGAGCGGGTGTCGTCGTAGATATCCTTGATCGCCGCGCAGATTTCATCGGTGCTGACGGTGATCACTTCATCCACATAGTCTTTGCAGATATCGAAGGTGTGCTGGCCAATCTGCGCCACCGCCACGCCATCGGCAAAGATGCCGACGGTTGGCAGCACCACGCGCTCCCCTGCGGCCATGGCCGCCTGCAGGCAGTTGGAGTCGTCCGGCTCGACGCCGATGATCTTGATTTCGGGGCGCAGGTATTTCACGTACGCCGCGATACCCGCGATCAACCCGCCGCCGCCCACCGGGACGAAAATCGCATCCAACGGCCCCGGGTGCTGGCGCAGGATCTCCATCGCCACAGTGCCCTGCCCGGCAATGGTGTGGGGATCATCATAGGGGTGAATGTAGACGTAGCCTTTTTCGTCGACCAGCTTGAGCGAATAAGCCAGGGCTTCCGGGAAGGAGTCACCATGCAGCACCACCTTGCCGCCACGGGAGCGCACGCCTTCGACCTTGATCTCCGGGGTGGTCTTGGGCATCACGATGGTGGCCTTGACCCCCAATACCTTGGCCGCCAGCGCCAGGCCCTGGGCGTGGTTGCCGGCAGACGCGGTGACTACGCCACGCGCACGTTCCTCGGCCGATAGCTGGGTCAGCTTGTTGTAGGCGCCGCGAATCTTGAACGAGAACACCGGCTGCAAGTCTTCACGCTTGAGCCAGACCTTGTTGCCCAACCGCTCGGAGAGCTGGCGGGCGGTCTGCAAGGGGGTTTCTACGGCAACGTCGTAAACGCGCGAGGTGAGAATTTTTTTGACGTAGTGTTCAAGCATCGGCGGGTATCTACTTCGCGAATTGGGCAGGGTCAAGGAGTCTAACCCAGCGTTTGGCCGGGCGACCACACGAATACCGAGGTTTTGTTGGGTTATACTCGCGCCCCTCGATAACTCCCCGCCCGTTCCGGAGCCCGCATGACCCAGGATCAACTCAAACAGGCAGTGGCCCAGGCCGCCGTCGATTTAATCCTTCCTAAACTCGACGATAAAAGCATCGTCGGTGTCGGCACCGGCTCCACTGCCAACTGCTTCATCGACGCGCTGGCCCTGCACAAGGGCGCGTTCGACGGCGCCGTCGCCAGCTCCGAAGCCACCGCCGCACGCCTCAAGGGCCATGGCATTCCGGTATACGAGCTCAACACCGTGAGCGACCTGGAGTTTTATGTCGACGGCGCCGATGAAAGCGACGCACACCTGAACCTGATCAAGGGCGGCGGCGCAGCCCTGACCCGCGAGAAGATCGTAGCGGCCGTGGCCAAGACCTTTATCTGCATCGCCGACGCCAGCAAGCTGGTGCCGGTACTCGGCGCGTTCCCGCTGCCGGTTGAAGTGATTCCGATGGCGCGCAGCCACGTGGCTCGCGAACTGGTGAAGCTGGGCGGCGACCCGGTGTACCGTGAAGGTGTGTTGACCGACAACGGCAATATCATCCTCGACGTGTTCAACCTGCAGATCACCAACCCGGTGGAGCTTGAGACTCAGATCAACGCCATCGTCGGCGTAGTCACCAACGGCCTGTTCGCTGCGCGCCCGGCGGACGTGCTGCTGCTGGGCACTGCCGAAGGCGTCCAGACCCTCAAGGCCTGACAACACCGCAACTCCAATGTGGGAGGGGGCAAGCCCTAATGCCAGTCAGTTAAGGCTTAACGCTGTCACTGTGGGAGGGGGCTTGCTCCCGATAGCGGTGGGTCAGTCGATAAACTGCTGACTGGCACACCCTCATCGGGAGCAAGCCCCCTCCCACAAGTTATTCATCGTCCGTTCTATCGCTTAACTGACTGGCATTAGGGCTTGCCCCCCTCCCACATGGAGTGTCAGAAGTTAGGTTTTTTTGAACACGTAGAACAGGTTCGGCTCGCTGACCAGGTACAACGTACCCGTGTCATCCATGGCGATCCCTTCGGCCTGCGGTACCCGCTTTGTCAGGCCATGGCGCCCGCTGAGCAATGACAGACTGCTCAGCGGGCGACCGTCGATATCCAGCTCCAACACCAGGAACGACTCATCCGACAGCGCCAGCAGATGGCCGCTGCGCTCGTCGTATTGCAGGCTCGACAGGTCGCGCACAAACATTCCCGCATCGCGCTTGGGGTTGTTGATCACGTGTACCGAGTAGGTTTTTTCCGGTTGAAAATGGGGAAAACCGCGCACCTCGTAGATCAGCATCGGGTCGCGCTCTTTGGCCACGAACAGGCGCTTGCCCACCGAATCGTAGGCCAGCCCTTCAAACCCTTTGTTACTGCCGCTGTGCACGCCCAACGTCATCTGCTCCGCATCGGCGGCGTCGAGAAACTGGGTGTCGTCGTTCACATGTACTTTGATCAGCCGCTGTTGGCGCTCATCGCTGATCACGTAGATGTTGTCGCTGATGAACTCCACCGCCTCGGCATCGCCAAATCCGATCAGCGGGATACGCCGCACAATCACGCCGTCCAGGGACAGTTCGATCAACTCGGGGTTTTTATTGGTCACCGTGAACAGGCTTTTACGCACCGGATCATAGGTGAGCGCCGAGACATCATCATCGAGCCCTTCGATGACCTTGGCCTCGAGGGTGACGCGGTAATCGGCCAGGCCAATGGAGCGCTCGTCAGCCGGATGACGCCACGTCTGGAGGTTGAACCAGGCCCGCTCGAACAAGCGAAAGTGCTGCGCGACCAGCCCGGTACAAACCAGGCCGGCCAGCAAGAGCAAGAACAACGCGGGTCTGGGACGGGCAATTCGACGCATCAGGGAGTCTATTTCTGCTTTTCGAAGCGATAGAACAGGTTCGGCTCACTGACGATATACACCGTACCGTCCTCATCCATCGTGACACCTTCCGCACGCGGGATGGTGTGCTTGAGGCCGTTGAAGCCACCGAGCAGGGTCATGAAGCTGACTTGCTTGCCCTTTTCATCCAACTCCAGGAGCAGGTGGGAGTCCGCCGACAGCACCAGCATGTGGCCGGTACGCGGGTCAATCGCCAGGGCGGACAGGTTGCGCATGTCCAACTCGGTGCTGGCAAGCTTTTGCTTGTCGCCCGTCAAGGTGTTGCCATCGGATTTCCAGGTAAACAGCGCCGGTGGGCGCTCTTCGCCGAGTACGATCTGTTGGTTACGCTTGTCCCAAGTTACACCCTCAAAGGCTTTGTTCTGATCCTTGGACGGCCCCAGGTCATAGCTGGTGAAATCTGCTTTGTTCAGCTGGGTGGTGGCGGCATCCACCTTGACGACGGTGAGGCTGTGGTCGCGTTCGTCAACCACCGCCATCAGGCCATTTTCCATCACCGTCACGCCTTCCGGGTTGCTCCAGCCATTGAGCGGCATCTTGCGCAGCACATCGCCCTGCAGGCTTAACTCGACGAGGAAGGCGTTCTTGCCCATGACCGAGAACAGGGTTTTGGTCTGCGGATTGTAGGAGACATCCGAAGCCTCATCCTTTTCCATGCCGGGCAGCAACTTGGCGTCAATCACCGCACGGTAGTCAGGCAGCCATACGCTGGCCTGACGCTCGAACGGCGTCTGGAAGCGTTCGGCAACCCACAACACGCCCCGATCATCCCAATGCATCGCCCAGGCGACGCCATAGGTGATCGTGCCAGCCAAAAACAGCCAGGAATACCAGCGCAGGGCAAAGCGTGAGCGAAGCTTGGGTTTCGACGAGGGGAGAGACACGGCCATTGAGCGCTTTCCAGAAAGACAGCTATAGGGGATAGCACAGGATCAGAAAACCCGCGCGCAGGAAGCTACGGATTATCCGGATGGCGTGTGAAAAAAATGCAAAACCTTCACTGCAGCGGCGAGCCAGAGGCCGGATGGTGTCGCCAAGGAGCGAGCTTGCTCGCTCCTTGGCGACACTAACGCAGGCAATCAGCGAACGCTGCTTTCGAACTGGCTCACGCCCGGCAACTCCAGCACCAACTCATCACCCACGTTCAGCGGCCCCACGCCGGCCGGGGTGCCGGTGAGAATCACGTCGCCGGCCTGCAGCGAGAAACAGCCGGCCATGTGCTGGATCATCGGAATGATCGGGTTGAGCATCTGCGAACTGTTGCCGTCCTGGCGCACTTCACCGTTGATGGTCAGGCGAATACCGATATCGGTCACGTCCGGGAAGGTGCTGCCGACCACGAATGGTGCAATCACCGCCGCGCCGTCAAAGGACTTGGCGATTTCCCACGGCAGGCCCTTGGCTTTCAGCTCGGCTTGCTTGTCGCGCAGGGTCAGGTCCAGGGCCGGGGCGAAGCCGGAGATCGCGTCGAGCACTTCTTCGCGGCTGGGCTTGTTCGACAGCGGTTTGCCGATCAGCACCGCGATCTCCGCTTCGTAATGCACCGAACCGCGTTCGGTCGGAATGCTGAAACCGCCTTCCAGCGGCACCACGCAGCTGCCCGGCTTGATGAACAGCAGCGGCTCGGTCGGCACCGGGTTATCCAGCTCCTTGGCATGTTCAGCGTAGTTGCGCCCAATACACACCACTTTACCCAGCGGAAAGTGGATGTTGGTGCCATCGACATACTTGTGCTGATAGCTCATGAAACGACTCCTTCGGGGCGGTTAAACAGCGAAGATCTTGCCAGGGTTCATGATCCCGTTCGGGTCGAACACCGCCTTCACTGCTTTCATGTATTCGATCTCAACCGGCGAGCGGCTGTAAGTCAGGTAATCGCGCTTGGTCATGCCCACGCCGTGCTCGGCGGAGATCGAGCCGTTGTACTTCTGCACGGTTTCGAACACCCACTTGTTCACGGTAGCGCACTTGGCAAAGAACTCATCCTTGCTCAGGTTTTCCGGCTTGAGGATATTCAGGTGCAGGTTGCCGTCGCCGATGTGACCAAACCAGACAATCTCGAAGTCCGGATAATGTTCGCCGACGATTGCGTCAATTTCCTGCAGGAACGCCGGTACTTTGGAGACGGTGACCGAAATATCGTTCTTGTACGGCGTCCAGTGGGAAATGGTTTCGGAGATGTACTCGCGCAGTTTCCACAGGTTGTGCAGCTGGGTTTCGCTCTGGCTCATCACGCCGTCCAGCACCCAGCCCTGCTCGACGCAGTGCTCGAAGGTTTCCAGGGCGTGGTTGGCGACTTCTTCGGTCGTCGCTTCGAATTCCAGCAGCGCGTAGAACGGGCACTCGGTTTCGAACGGCGCCGGCACGTCGCCGCGCCCCAGGACTTTGGCCAGGGCCTTGTCGGAGAAGAACTCGAACGCGGTCAGGTCCAGCTTGCTCTGGAACGCATGCAATACCGGCATGATCGAGTCGAAATCGGTGGTACCCAGCACCATCGCGGTGAGGTTCTTCGGCGCACGGTCCAGGCGCATGGTGGCTTCGACCACGAAGCCCAGGGTGCCTTCAGCGCCGATGAACAGCTGACGCATGTCGTAGCCGGTGGCGTTCTTGATCAGGTCGCGGTTCAGTTCCAGCACATCACCCTTGCCGGTGACCACTTTCATGCCGGCAACCCAGTTGCGGGTCATGCCGTAGCGAATTACCTTGATCCCGCCGGCATTGGTGCCGATATTGCCGCCAATCTGGCTGGAACCGGACGAAGCGAAGTCCACCGGATAGTACAGGCCCTGTTCTTCGGCAGCGTTCTGCAACTGCTTGGTGACCACGCCCGGCTGGCACACGGCGGTACGGTCGGTGAGGTTCACGTCGAGGATCTGGTTCATATAGTCGAACGACACCACCACTTCGCCATTTGCCGCTACCGCTGCCGCCGACAGGCCGGTACGACCGCCGGACGGCACCAGCGCCACCTTGTGCGTGTTGGCCCAGCGGACGATGGCTTGCACCTGCTCGATGGTCTTGGGGAAGACGATGGCGGTAGGCGCAGGGGCGAAGTGCTTGGTCCAATCCTTGCCGTAAGCCTCCAGGGAGTCTGCATCGGTCAGCACTTTGCCGGGCTCAACCAGGGTCTTCAGCTCATCAATCAGGGCAGGATGGGTCATCGACAGAACTCTCGAACAATTCATGGTCATCCTGAGAACGCTTCACGTCGCAGGAATGAGTGTTAGCGGGGCGCGTATGCTAGCATACCGCCCCCGCAGGACAGAGCCCAAGGGCGTTTCTGCGGTGACGGCTTTCCTGCCGTCCGGGTCAGCTTGCGCTGCTCGACTCCCTGCCATTTTTCTCCGGGATACAGGTTTACGCAGATGAGCAAGACTTCTCTCGATAAGAGCAAGATCAAGTTCCTTCTTCTGGAAGGCGTCCACCCATCGGCTGTCGACGTTCTGAAAGCCGCCGGGTACACCAGCATTGAGTACATCACCAGTTCTCTGCCGGAAGCCCAGCTCAAGGAAAAGATCGCCGACGCGCACTTTATCGGCATTCGCTCCCGCACTCAGCTGACCGAAGAGATCTTCGATCACGCCAAGAAACTCGTGGCGGTCGGCTGTTTCTGCATCGGCACCAACCAGGTCGACCTCAACGCAGCGCGCGAGCGCGGCATCGCGGTGTTCAACGCACCGTACTCCAATACCCGTTCCGTGGCGGAACTGGTGCTGGCCGAGGCCATCCTGCTGTTGCGCGGTATTCCTGAGAAGAACGCATCCTGCCACCGTGGCGGCTGGATCAAGAGCGCGGCCAACTCCTTCGAAATCCGCGGCAAGAAGCTGGGTATCGTCGGTTACGGCTCGATCGGCACTCAGCTGTCGGTCCTGGCTGAAGGCTTGGGGATGCAGGTGTTCTTCTACGACACCCTGACCAAACTGCCGTTGGGCAATGCCACCCAAGTGGGCAGCCTGACCGAGTTGCTGGGCATGTCCGACATCGTGACCCTGCACGTTCCGGAAACCGCCGAGACCCAGTGGATGATCGGCGAGAAGGAAATCCGTGCCATCAAGAAAGGCGGCATCCTGATCAACGCCGCACGCGGCACCGTGGTCGAACTGGATGCCCTGGCTGCCGCGATCAAGGACAAGCACCTGATCGGCGCCGCCATCGATGTGTTCCCGGTAGAGCCTCGCTCCAACGATGACATCTTCGAAAGCCCGCTGCGCGGCCTGGACAACGTGATCCTGACCCCGCACATCGGTGGTTCCACCGCTGAAGCCCAAGCCAACATCGGCCTGGAAGTGTCGGAGAAGCTGGTCAAGTACAGCGACAACGGTACATCCGTATCGTCGGTGAACTTCCCGGAAGTGGCCCTGCCGGCTCACCCTGGCAAGCACCGTCTGCTGCACATCCACCAGAACATCCCTGGCGTGCTGATGGAGATCAACAAGGTCTTCGCAGAGAACGGCATCAACATCTCCGGTCAGTTCCTGCAGACCAACGAGAAGGTCGGTTACGTGGTGATCGACGTCGACGCCGAGTACTCGGACCTGGCGCAAGAGAAGTTGCAGCACATCAAGGGCACGATTCGTAGCCGCGTTCTGTTCTAAGAACCCGCGCCTACCCATAAAAATGGGAGACCCGCAGGGGTCTCCCATTTTTTTGTCTGAACAAATCTTACTTGACGTTAACCGTGATCACTTTCGAGGCTACAGTCGGGTTGAACTGCATATGCAGTTTGTCGCCGGCCACCAGTTGCAAGGTGTGCTTGCCTGGGGTGAGGGTCAATTCGGTCTCGGTCTGGGCCTTGCCGTAGTGGATCACGGTGTCGGTGGCCGGGATCGGTACGCTGGCGTCAGGCAGCTCTTTCTGGTCAACCAGCAGATGGTGGTGGCCGGTGCCCGGGGTCTGGTCAGTGGCCGGCGCGAGCTTCAAGCCTTCCATGCCGAATTTGACGGTAAAGGTTTTATCCACAGTGGCGCCATCTTTGGGCGACACGATAAACACTTTGGCACCTTCAGGTGGCGCGCTACGCGGGATGCCATCGGCGGCGGTGGCCAACATCGAGGCACCCAGCAACAGGCTGGCAATCGTTGCACGGGCGGATGTTGCTCGGACTGATAGGGCTTTCATTCGCTTCTCCAGTTTCTGCAGGAAATCTGTTGGGTTATGACAACTTCGCGACAAATTGCTGTCCAAGGCACTCAACACAATAGCAAAGCGATGCTGGACGGTGCCTCGTACAGCTCAATTCCTTAGGAGCGACCATGCGCTTTTCGCCTGGCCTTGTACTTTTACTGCCTCTTTTGAGCCCCTTGGCTCATGCCGAACTGATCGACGATGTGTTTGATCGCGGCGAACTGCGCATCGCAGTGCAAGCCAACACCCCGCCATTCAACTTCAAGGACGACAATAAGCTAACCGGCTTTGAAGTGGAGTTGGGTGAAGAATTGGCCAAGGAACTGGACGTGCGCCCCTCCTTTATCACCACCGATGACAGCGACCTGCTACCGGGCGTTGAAACCGGCAAATATGACGTGGCCATCAACCATATCGCTATGACTGCGCAGTTGCAGGATCGGTTCGATTTCAGCGAGGCTTACCTGGAAAAGCCGGAGCTGGCGATTCCGTTTCAGAAGGGCAACCCGGCGTTCAAGACCAGCCTGGACAGGGCGCTGCAGCAGATCAAGGCCGATGGCCGCTTGAAAGCGCTCTCGCACAAATGGTTCAAGGACCAACCGCCTGCAATTGCGCCAATGCCTGAGCCGCTTCAGGCAACTCCTGCTCACTGAACACCAACACCCCATGGCGCTTGAGCAGCGCCGCCGTCACGCCCTCGCCGCTCACCTTGACGGCGCTGAAGGTGCCGTCATAGATCAGCCGGTTGCCACAGGATGGGCTGTTGGCCTTGAGGATGGCGATGCGGATACCGTGGCGCTGCGCCAATGCCAACGCCTGGCGGGCGCCCTCGACGAAGGCGCCGCTGAAGTCTTCGCCCTCGGCGGTCAGCACTCGGGCACGCCCATCCCATACATCGACGCCCTGCCCACCCGCAATCTCGGCGGGCGGCCGTGGCGTCGGCAAGCCACCCGCCACCTCCGGGCAGATCGCGACCACACGCCCCTCGGCCTGCCACTGCGTCAATAGGTCGAACGGGCCACTGGCGCCACCGTCGTAGCGCACCTTGTGCCCAAGCAGGCAACGGCTGACCAGAATCTTTTCCATGTTTAAAACGGCTCGTTGCCCCGTCGACGAAACCAGCCGGTCAAGGACAAGCGCTCACGCGTGGCGGGCAGCACTTCGTGAGGGACTTCACCCGAGAGGAACACCACCAGGCAACCGCCGGTGGGCTGCACATCGTATTCCACGCCATCCTTGAGGTACATGCGCAACTGGCCGCCATGCTCAGGCAACCAGGCGTCGTTCAAATAGACCACTGCCGACACCGTGCGCCGGTCATCATCGCGAAAACGGTCCAGATGCTTGAGATAAAACGCACCCGGCGGGTACATCGCGAAGTGGCTTTCGAAGTCTTCAAGGCCCAGGAACAGATGGCGGTTCATGGCCAGCCGCAGGCTGTCCATCAACTCCATGTAGGTCTCGCATACCGGCGCGTCGCCCTCTTCCAGCCACTGGATATGGTCACCGCGAATCCCCTCGCGGATTTCCTGGGCCGGCCCGCGCCCGACAGCGGCAGGCGCCAGCTCACCTTCGGCCGCACGTTTACGGCACTCGGCCGCCAGCTCCAGGGTCAGAGCCTGGGGCAGGAAGCCATTTTGCTGCGACCAGCCTTTTTCGGCCAGGTCGTCGACGATACGTTGCAGCAGCGGGTGATCGAGGGATATTTGCATGGCGCGCATAGTATCCATACGCCTGTGAATTCGACAGAGCCGCCGAGCGTCTGAATACACTTTAGTCAGGTGACTGATAGGACTTCTCGACAAATCCTACGCCTGACACGGACAATAGTGGCCGACTGACAGGAGTCCCTATGCGTCGTTTGTTTTTTTCCGTGCTGATGTTCTGCGTTTTGCCCGCCTGGGCAGACAGCCATGACCAGTTGTACAAGGTCGCCGGCTGGGCCGAACAACGTGCGCATTTCAATGACGCCCTCAGTGCCGCCCAACAACGCTACCGCAATAGCCTGCCGCCGGCGGTGTACCAGGCGCTGGTGGACAACAGCAACAAACGCTTTGCCGCCCAGGCCATGGACCAGCGCGCCGAAGCGCAATTGCGCCAGCACCTGGCCGACCCGAAGCCCGCTCTGGCGTTTTTTCAGTCGCCCCTGGGCCGCAAGATTGTCGACGCCGAATTGCTCGCCACCCGCCGCGACCAGCTGGCGAAAAACGCCCAGGGTTTGCCGCACATGGAAGCCGATGCAACCCGCAGCCTGATCATCGGCCACCTGGCCCAGGCCCTGCCCGCGCGCGAAGCCGGTGCAGAAGTCAGCCTGGCGATTGCCGGTGTCGCGGCTGACAGCTTGAGCCAGATGATCCCCGGCCTGCTGGGCGGCGGCCAGGCCCAGGGCATGTTGAATGGGCAGCGCGAGCGCCTGATGCGGCAGATTGGCAATGACCTGAACAACACGCTGTTGTACGTCTATCGGAACCTGTCCGACCCGGAGCTGGAAGAGTTCGCGACGTTTGCCGAGTCGCCGGAGGGTAAGGCGTATTACCAGGCTGCTCTTGCCGCCATTCGCGCAGGGCTTGCAGTCGGGCAAAGCACTTCCAGCCTGTCGCAATAACCTATGTGGGAGGGAGCAAGCCCCCTCCCACAGTTGGATTGTGCTACTTCAGATGCTCCGTGAGGAAACTGAAGTATTGCCGGCGAATCTCTGGAATTTCATTGGCCAGATGATGCCGGCCACGCGGCAGCATCAACACCTCAGGCTGATCGAACTTGCCCCGCAGCACCTGCAAGTTGTGCTGCCAGTCCACCGTCATATCCTCCTCGCCTTGCACGATCACTGGCCGCCGTGGGCTGCGCGGCGCGGCTTCGATGCGCTTGATCCAGCTCGCCAACGCGCCGACCCACGCCGTGGGCAGTTGGCGGGGTTGCAACGGGTCGGCTTCCAGGAACGGTTTGAAATCCGGGTCGTGGGTGTTCTCGCTGAACCGGCGGGCGATGCCTTTTACAAACGGGCGCAGCAGGTAATAGCTGACCTGCGACCAGCCCCAGGCGCGCGGCCGCACCAAGGGCGACAGCAGGAAGGTCTTGCCTTGGGCCGGGCTGTCGACGCCATGGTTGAGCAAGTGGTCGACCACCACTGCACCGCCGGTGCTTTGCCCGAACAGGTGCCAGGGTTGCGGCAGTTGCAGGGTTTGAGCCTGGGCGAACAGCGCCTGCACCACCGCCTGGTACACCGCAAAATCATCGATGCTGGCACGGGCGCCACTGGACAAGCCATGGCCCGGCAAATCGCAGGCGATCACCACAAACCCCTGGTCCAGCGCCCAATCGACGACGTGGCGGTACAGTCCCATATGGTCGTAGAAGCCATGGAACATGAACATCGTCGCCACCGGTTGTGCCGGCCACCACACCTGCGCCACCACTTGGAAGCCTTGCACCTCGAAGCGCCCCAGGCGACTCACCGCCGGCACTTTGCGCGCAGGCAGGTCGAGCCCGTAGAAACGCTGGTAGACCCGGGCCTCCACAGAAAGCGGCTGCGCATCCACCAGGGGCCGCAAGCTTTCGCGTAGATGATCGGGGTCAAAAGTGACGGGCATAAAGGCTTCCAGACTGAGGGTGAAGATGAATATCGACCTGCGATATTCATCTGTCAGAGCAAGCATGGCAAGCTACGCGACCTCCGAGGATAGATCCGATGCGACAGCACCTGCGCACTGCCCTGTTCGCCAGCCTGATTCTGGCCATTTGCACCGGTGTGCTGTGGACGGCCTATGACTGGTTCCAGGGCCGCTACCTGCGCGCCTTCAGCGAACACACGGCGGTGTTCTCCGGCGACACTCTGCGCCTGCCCGCCGAACTCGCGGGCCCGGGGCCGATCCGCCTGGTGCACTTCTGGGACCCGGCGTGCCCGTGCAACGTGGGTAACCAGCAGCATCTGGGCGAGCTGATCGAGCAGTACGCGCCTCAGGGCGTGGAGTTTTATGCCCTGCAAAAGGCCGGCAGCCACGGTCAACTGCCCGACAACCTGAACAGGATGAAAACGCTTGCCGCCCTGCCCGGCGCCGATCAGGTGCCGGCGACACCTGCCGTGGGTATCTGGGACCGCACGGGCAAGCTCGCGTATTTCGGCCCCTACAGTGAAGGGCTGACCTGTAATTCCAGTAACAGCTTTATCGAACCGATCTTGAAAGCCCTCGAGGCCGGGCGCGAAGTTGACGCCACCCACACCCTGGCGGTGGGCTGCTATTGCCAGTGGAGCAAGACATCAAACTGAACACAGGCTGTTCGACCGGCAAACTCCAGTCACCCCGGCGACAGGCTACTGTATCGTACGTTTTCGGCAGGATTGTAAGCATAGGAACACATGAGCCAATTAACCATTATCCTCTGGATACTCAACGTCATCGTCGATACATCCGGCCAGTTGGCGTTCAAGGCAGCGGCTTCAGCCAGCGCCGAGCATGACGGCCTGGCCCACTGGAAACACATGCTCAAGCGGCCGTGGATCTGGATTGGCGTTCTCTGCTATGTCTTCGAATTCGTGTTGTGGCTGGCGTTCCTGACATTGGTGCCGTTGTCGGTCGGCGTGATGCTGGGCTCCATCAACATTGTGGTGATCATGATTGCCGGTCGCTTCCTGTTCAAGGAAAGCCTTAGCAAATGGCGGTTGATCGGCATCATGCTGATCGCCTGTGGCGTGACCGTCGTGGGGTTTGAATAATGAAACGCTTTTATATCCTGGGTTTTCTCGCGCTGATCATTTTCGACACCTTGGCGCAGGTCAGCTTCAAGTTCGCCTCGGTGCATGCAGAACCCCTGACGATGGACACCGCCTGGCTGATACGCGTATTTGGCGCCCCATGGATCTATGGCGCCTTCGTGGGTTATATCGGCGCGTTCTTCACCTGGATGACCTTGCTCAAATACGCCCCGGTGGGCCCGGCTTTTGCGGCCTCTCACCTGGAACTGATCAGCGTCACGCTGATTTCCGTGTGGCTGTTCGATGACAGCCTGACCCTGCCGAAAATCGTCGGCGGCGCGTTGATCATTGCCGGCATTCTGTGCCTGGCACGCAGCGAAGACGAAGCCGGAAAAGTCATCGGTGCCGGTCGCTCCGAGACGCTTGCCTGATGATGCCTCGCGAGATTCCGCCCACCGCAGGGCTGCCCCTGCGCTGGCGGGACCTGCTCGGCCTCTCGGGCGACCTGGCCCCTGCCCTGGCCCGTCAACTGTCGATTCCGCTGCCGGCGCTGACGTGCTCCGGGACCGCTGCACTGGTGATCGCCCTAAGGGTTTTGCAACAGCGCATGCCGGGCCGTACCCGGCTCATCGTGCCGGCCTATACCTGCCCGCTGGTCGCCTTGGCCGCCCATTACTGCCCACCCTTGCAGGTGGTGCCCTGTGATTTGCAGCCCGACAGCATCGACCTGGACGAACAGCACCTGGCGCAGTTGTGCGACGAAACTACCCTGGCGGTGGTGGTCACCCATCTGGCCGGACGCGTGGCTGATGTCGACACCGCCAAGCGCATTGCCGGCGCCATCGGCGCAGCGGTCATCGAAGATGCCGCGCAAGCCATGGGCGCGCTGGACGATGGGCAGAGCGTCGGGCTCAAAGGCGACGTGGGCTTTTTCAGCATGGCGTTGGGTAAAGGCCTGACGACGGCAGAAGGCGGAGTATTGTTCAGCCGCGACCCGGTGTTGCATCAAGCGCTGCATCGCCAATCTCGCCAGGACCTGCCGTTCAGCCTGCGCTGGGAGTTGCAGCGCAGCGCCGAGCTGTGGGGATACGCCCTGCTTTATCGGCCGTACGGCTTGTATTACGTGTATGGCAAGGCCTTGCGCACGGCGCTGGCGCAAGGCAATGAAGTCGCCGCCGTGGGTGATGATTTTTCGGTCAACGACATTCCGCTGCATGCCCTGGGTGGCTATCGCCGCAGGGTCGGCGCGGCGGCGCTGGCTCGCTTGCCCGATCACCTGCAACAAGGCCGCACCCGCGCGTTGCGCCGTGCGGCACGCTTGAATGCCTTGCCCGGTGTCTCGGTCATCCTGGACCGGCCCGGGCAGCAAGGCACCTGGCCTTTTCTGATGGTGGTGATGCCCTCGGCACAGGCCCGGGATACGGCGATGGCGCAGCTCTGGACCGCGGGGCTGGGCGTGACGCGCCTGTTCATTCACACCTTGCCGGATTACCCCGACGTGGCCCCCTTGCTGGTGCCTGGCAGCCCGCTCCCCCAAGCCCAGGCTTTCGCCCGCCGCACCCTGTCGATCAGCAACAGCCATTGGCTGACCGACGAACACTTCGAACAGGTCCTCGCCCAGCTGAAGGTTATCGTTTCCAACCCTGATTGATGCGTGCGACCAAGCGACCATTCAACGCGTTCTGCTGTTGCTGCCAGATCTGCACCTGCGCCTCAGGCAGTTCTTCCTGGCCATCGGACGCACTCAACCAGCGCTTGAACTTGCTTTCATAGTGGTAGGCCGATACGTCACCCGTGACGTCCGCGCCAATGATCTGGCCTTGGCAGGCGTCGATCAGGTCATTCAAATGCTGCTCCAGGAACTCACCCTGGTCCCAGTTGGTGTTCACCACCTGGGGGCTCAGCACATCTTTGTCGATGGACAGATAAACCGGCAGCGAACGATCAAGCTGCGCCAGGAACGTACGCATCAACTCATCCGGATGGCCGAACGCACGATTGCTCGGTCCGGCGCCGATCCAGTTCATCCAGCGCGTATCGACGTTGACGTTCCAGTAGGTCAGCTTGCGCTTGAGCAGCGGCGACCAGTGATTTTCCCAGGCGTGGCCCAAGGCAATGTCCTGCGAACCGATACCCAGCACATGCACATGCTCGACCTGAGGCAGACGGCTGGCCCAATACACCCACGAACCGCAGTGGATGCCGAACGGGTAGCGCATGTTGTCGGGGTGGTTGTCGCAGATGATCAGTTGGTACTTCTGCTGCGCGGGCAGGCGGTTCAACAGGAGCTGGCTGAGATGGTGATAGTCGCCGCTGCCGGTAAACACGCAACCGTAATCGCTGGGCATCTGCGCGTGCAGGGCGGTTTCCAGTTCCTTGAACTGGGCCCAACGGCAGCCGAAGCGGATTTTCTCCTGCCAGGCCTGCAGCGGTAAGGTGATCGCGCCAGCAATGTCGCTGACGGCACCATCGAAATCGAGAATCAGCGGGGCTCGGTCCAGGCTCATGCGGTGTGCTCCTGGTGCCATTGGTTGTCGCTTTCAAAATGATGACGCAAACGGTTGCCCAGCTTGCGCAACAACGGGTTGCGCACCCATACCAAGTGGCGCGTGAAGGTGAAGTCGGCACCGAGGTTGGCCTTGACCTGCGGGTCGGTCCAGCCCGCCACATAAAACTTCAGCCCGTTCGCCACCGCGTACTCCAGGTTCACGAACCAGCTGACGAAGTACAGGTTGAACTCCAGCGCCTGTGGGTAATTGAGCCCGATGTACTTGTCGAGCAGCTTGTCGCCCTCCACGTAGCACAGGTTGTAGCCGATCAGTTCGTCGCAGTGCCAGTAGCAGAACACGCGCCCGTCAGTACCGGCGTCCCTGAGCAAGCCGGTGAAAAACTCCGGCGTGAGCAGGTCAAAATGGATCTCGCTCTGGTCGTACACCGCCTTGTACAAACCGTACAACTGCGTCAGCCAGGCATCATCGTTGAAGCGCTCATCGCCGGTGTCGAGGATTTCCACGCGCAACGCTTCGCGGCTGCGCAGTTTGCGTCGGATATTGCGCCGACGGCTGTGGGACAAGCGCCCAAGGTATTCGTCGATGGTGGTGAAGTTGATCGGCACATAAGCCAGTGCCTGGCCCTCGAGGCTGATGAAACCACGCCGCGTGCACTCATCGATCAAGGCTTGCGCGTAGCGGTTGTCGGCCTCGCTGAGTAGCGGGGAGTCGTGGGGCACGTCTTTGACGATGGTGAGTTTGCGCTGCGGGACGCATTCCTCTTGCAGCCACTGCGCAAGCTCCTGGGGCGATACGCCCTGGGGGAACGGCGCATATTCACTGACCGTGGTGCCCACAAAGCAGCTGTCGATACGCAACCATGAATGCCACAAGGCATAGCCTGGCCAGCCGCGCACACGCTTCACGAAGTCCTCGTCGGCAGTGGTCAACAGGTCGAATGGCGTGAAGAAGTACGGCACCCCCTGGTCAGACAGCCGGGCGTCAAAGCCTGCCGGCGGATGCTGCAAAAAGCGGCTGATCAGCGATTGCGCTTCCAGGCTGCAGGCGTAGGTCACGCCTGAATGGCTGGGAACTGGCTTGGGTTGCGTGGCGCAGGTCATGAAAAAAGGCTCAAGGACGACGGGCGCAATAGTAGCTCATCGGCAGCGCTGGCCGCTTGAACCTTGGCTGTCACAACGGCGCATCAGCATTTCCCTCAGTCGCCACCAAACCGATTAGACTCCGTTGACCTCCCAGGTGACTGACTCAAGGACCGTCCATGAAACGCAGCCTGACCGTGCTCGCCCTACTCATTGCCGCCCTCCTGGCCGGCGCCGGCTGGTATGTCTACAGCAAGCAACCCACGCGTCAGGGCACGGTCATGCTCAACCATCTGCAAGGCTCTGTCACGGTGCGTTACGACGACCGTGGCGTGCCGCACATTCGCGCCGAGAATGAGGCCGACCTGTATCGCGCCCTGGGCTATGTGCATGCCCAGGACCGCCTGTTCCAGATGGAGATCATGCGGCGCCTGGCCCGTGGCGAGCTGGCCGAGGTGCTGGGCCCCAAGCTGCTGGAAACCGACAAACTGTTCCGCAGCCTGCGTATTCGTGAACGGGCCTTGAGCTACGTGGAACACATCGACCACGACTCAAGCGCCTGGAAGGCCCTTCAAGCCTATCTGGACGGGATCAACCAATATCAGGACAGCCACGCCAGCCCCATGGAGTTCGATGTGCTGGGCATCACCAAGCGGCCCTTTACACCCGAAGACACCATCAGCGTCGCCGGGTACATGGCCTACAGTTTTGCCGTCGCGTTTCGTACCGAACCTGTGCTGACTTATGTACGCGACCAGCTGGGTAGCGATTACCTGAAAGTCTTCGACCTGGACTGGCAACCCAAGGGCGCGCTCAACCTGGCCGCCGGCGACTGGAAAAGCCTCGGCGCCCTCGCCGCTCTGAGTGACAGGGCCTTGGCCGATAACGGCCTGCCGCAGTTCGAGGGCAGCAACGCCTGGGCCATCAGCGGCAGCCGCACCCAAAGCGGCAAACCGTTGCTGGCAGGTGACCCGCATATCCGCTTCTCGGTGCCGTCGGTGTGGTACGAGGCGCAACTGTCGGCGCCGGGCTTTGAGCTGTACGGCTACCACAACGCGCTGGTGCCGGTGGCGTTCCTGGGGCACAACCTGGATTTCGGCTGGAGCCTGACCATGTTCCAGAACGATGATCTCGACCTGATCGCCGAAAAGGTCAACCCGGATAACCCCAACCAGGTCTGGTACCACGGCCAATGGACCGACCTGACCAGCAGCGAACAGCAGATTGCCGTCAAAGGCCAGGAGCCGGTCATCCTGACGCTGCGCAGCTCGCCCCACGGTCCGATCATCAATGATGTACTCGGCGAAAATGCCGGCAAGACGCCGATTGCCATGTGGTGGGCGTTCCTCGACACCGAAAACCCGATCCTCGAAGGCTTCTACGAACTCAACCGTGCCGACACCCTGGCCAAGGCCCGTGCGGCAGCCGCCAAGGTGTCGGCCCCCGGGCTGAATATCGTGTGGGCAAATGCCAAGGGCGATATCGGTTGGTGGGCCGCAGCGCAATTGCCGATCCGCCCGGCTGGGGTCAACCCGGCATTCATCCTCGACGGTAGCACCGCCCAGGCCGACAAGCTGGGTTTCTACCCGTTCAGCGCCAACCCTCAGGAAGAGAATCCGGCGCGTGGTTATGTGGTGTCGGCCAACGCCCAGCCGGCCTCACCCACCGGCATGGAAATCCCCGGCTATTACAACCTGGCCGACCGTGGGCAGCAGTTGAATACACAATTGAGCGACAACAGCGTGAAGTGGAACGTGAACAACAGCCAGGCCTTGCAGCTGGGCACCACCACCGCCTACGGCCCACGGTTGCTGGCACCGTTGCTGCCGGTGTTGCGTGACGTCGTCAAGGATCCGGCCCAGTTGAAACTGGTGGAACAGCTTGCAAACTGGAAGGGTGACTACCCGCTGGGCTCCACCAGCGCCACGCTGTTCAACCAGTTCCTGTTCAACCTCACCGACGCCACCTTCCACCCGAAGCTGGGCGACGCCCTGTTCAAGACCCTGCTCACCACCCGGATGATCGACGCCGCATTGCCCCGCCTGGCCGCTTCAGCGGATTCGCCGTGGTGGAACGGCACGCGTGCCGACACCGTCAAGCTCGCCTGGGACAATAGCCTGGCGCACCTCAAGGCCACGCTCGGCGATGACCCCGGCCAGTGGCAGTGGGGCAAAGCGCACACCTTGACCCACGGGCACCCGCTGGGCATGCAGAAGCCATTGGACAAGCTCTTCAACGTCGGCCCGTTCCCCGCCCCCGGCACCCACGAGGTACCCAACAACCAATCGGCGATGATCGGCCCCGCGCCCTGGCCGGTGACCTATGGCCCGTCGACCCGCCGCCTGATCGACTTCGCCGACCCGGCCCACGCCCTGACCATCAACCCGGTGGGGCAAAGCGGCGTGCCGTTTGATCGACACTATAGTGATCAGGCGCAAACCTACATCGAAGGTGGGTATGAACAGGCACATTTCAGTGATGAGGAAGTTACGGCCAATACCCGTGGCACCCTGAAACTATTGCCCGCCCGATAACCCGATCAATATGGGAGGGGGCTTGCTCCCGATAGCGGTGTCTCAGTTACAGATGAGCTGACTGACACACGGCTATCGGGAGCAAGCCCCCTCCCACACTTGGATCTGCGTTGTATCAGCGACTACTGTGCCCGCACCCGGGCCGGCGCTTCGCCGTAGGTTTCCTTGAATTTCTTGCTGAACGCCGCCTGGGACTGGTAGCCCACTTGCGCGGCGATATCCATCAGGCTCAGGCGCGACTGGCGCAGCAGGTTGAACGCCAGCTCCATACGCAACTGGGTCAGCAGCACCCACGGCGACACGCCAGCCACTTTCACGAACGCCCGCATAAAAGTCGCCCGCGACATGGTCGCAGCAGCGGCCAGACTGTCGATGGTCCACTCATGGCCCGGCTCGGCCAGCATCGCCTGCCCGGCTTTGCTCAGGCGTTTGTCGGCAAGCAACGCAAAAGTGCCTGCCACCGGCGCCTGGTGCGCCAGCCAGGTACGCAAGATCAGGGTGAACAGCGCTGATGACAGTGCATCGATAAACGTACGCGCCCCCAGTTGCTGGCCGTCCGCTTCGCTGCGCAGCAAAGCGATCAACGCCGCCAGTTGGCCGTCACCCTGCCACTCCCGGCTGGACACCACCAAGGACGCGGGCAACGCGCCAAATAACAATGACTGACGGTTGTAGTGAAAGCTGCCGCAGAGCATGTCCACCTCCGGTCGCTCACCCCCCAGGCGATGCACTGGGAGTAAACCGCCTTCGATCACCGTGGGCTGCATCGGCCGGATGCGCGCCCCCTGGCTGCGCAGCAAATGAGTGGCGCCGCCGGGCATCAGCAGGATATCGCCCTCTTCCAGCGTCACGTGCTGCCCACCTGACAGCTCGGCATTGCAGGTGCCACTGAGCACAATGTGGTACGGCGCTATGCCAAGACTTTCCGGGGCGTGATCCAGGGCCCAGTCGCCCTGGAACTGGCATCGCAAGTCCAGGCTGCCGCGCAGGTTGGCCAGTGCGATAAGCGTGTCGATTGAGTTCATTTGCGAGCATCGGTCAAAAAGATGAGCGGATTGGACAATAACGCCAACACTGAACGGCACACACTTGCTTCACACCCAACCCGTTCAGGAGTTACCGCAATGTTCAATAACTGGTCCGACTTGCTGCCTACCGTGAAGAAAGCCTTTGGCGCGCTGGGCAAGAGCAACCCGAAGATGGTCAAAGCCTACATGGCGCTAGGCGAGGCTGCCGAGGAAAACAACGTGCTCGACGCCAAGACCCGCGAGCTGATTTCCATCGCCGTGGCTATCACCACCCGCTGCGACGGCTGCATCGGCGTACATGCCGATGCGACAATCAAAGCCGGTGCCACCCGCGAAGAAGTCGCCGCCACCCTGGCTACCGCGATTTCGCTGAATGCCGGCGCCGCGTACATCTACTCGCTGCGCGCCCTGGAAGCCTACGACACGCTCAAACCGGCGCCGCAAAGTTAAGCCGGAACTGTTGCGGGGTCACGCCCAGTCGGCGATTGAATACACTGCGCATGTGCTGGGCATCGCGAAAGCCACACTGGTAGGCCACGGTCTTGAGCGGTGCGCAGCTGCTTTCGAGCATCACCCGCGCCGCATCCACCCGGGCTCGCTCGACAAACTCAGCCGGCGTTATCCGTGCTTCACGGGCAAATACCCGGGAGAAATTGCGTGCACTCATATTGGCCGCCTTGGCCAGATCGGCGATGGTCAAATCCCCCGTCAGGTTCGCCAACACGTACAACTGCACCAGCGCCACCGCCGAGGTGTTTTCGGCGTGGGGCGTGAGGAACGGGCTGAACTGCGACTGCCCACCGGAACGCTGGGTGAACACCACCAGACGCTTGGCCACGCTCAGCGCGACTTCCGGGCCATGGTCCTGGGCCAACAGGTACAGCGACAAGTCGATGCCTGCGGTCACACCTGCCGACGTGTAGAGGTTGCCGTCCTGTGCGTAGAGGCGATCGGCATCGACCTGGGCTGTAGGGCACAGACGCGCCAGATCTGCGGCGTCGTTCCAGTGGGTGGTGACGGTTTTTCCATCCAGCAGGCCAGCGCGGGCCAGCAGGAAGGCGCCGTTGCAGATCGAACCGAAGCGTTGTGCTCTCTGTGTTGCACCGCGTAGCCAGTCATCGAAGGGGGCACCGAAATCCTCGAAGGGTAGTTGCGGGCCGCCAGCGACCAGCAGCAAGTCGTAGGGTTCAAGGGCTTCGCGGTAATGCCGATGGGCCTGTAGTGGCAGGCCATTGGAGGCCGCCATCGAGCCATGGCCAAGGCCGATGACTTCCAGCTGGTAATGGTCCTGCGGCGGCAAAAAGCGGTTGGCCTCGCAAAACACATCCATCGGCCCCGTCACATCCAGCGACTGGACGCCGGGAAAGATCAGAATGGCAACGGTTTTTTGCATGAGTAAACCTTATCTCTGGACTGGCGCGAAACCCTGTGGGAGCCGGGCTTGCCTGCGATGCAGGCGACTCGGTCTGTCAGGTATACCCAAGTGATGCTATCGCACATTTGATCGCGTACAGCCTTGGCACGATGTGCAACCACGTTGGCCGGGATCACTCCCTCGCCGCGATGGCCCCTTTGCAGGCACACCACCAGACTGGAATCTTTCCAGAGGAGAGCCATCATGAGCACCACTATCGCCGGTATCCAGATCCCCGACAGCGCACTGGCCAAGGCCACCACCGAATACATTCGCGACGTCGAATCCGACCTGCTTTATCACCACTCCAGCCGCGTGTTCCTGTTCGGCGCCTTAAGCGGTGAACGCAAACAACTCGCTTACAACCCGGAGTTGCTCTACGTCGGCGCGATGTTCCATGACCTGGGCCTGGTCGAAGGCCATCGCAGTGACAACGAACGTTTCGAAGTGGACGGCGCCAATGCGGCGGCCACGTTTCTCAAGCCTTACGGGCTGAGTGACGACGACATCGAACAGGTATGGCTGTCCATCGCCCTGCATACCACACCGGGCGTGCCGCAGCATCTACGCCCAACCGTTGCGCTGGTGACGGCCGGCGTCGAGATGGATGTCCTGGGTATGGATTATGCAGCGTTTTCCAGCGTGCAGCGCGAGGCGGTGGTGCATGCGCATCCACGGGGTGAAGGGTTCAAGGAGTGCATCATCTGCGCCTTTGCCGACGGCTTGCGCCATCGCCCACAGACCACGTTCGGCAACGTGAAGACGGATGTACTGGTGGATCAGGAGCCAGGGTTCAAGCCGATGAATTTTGTTGAAGTCATCCGCAAATCGCCCTGGGCTTGAAATGCAATCAACTGTGGGAGCAAGCCCGCTCCCACAGTTTGATCCAGTTTCTTCAGGTAGACCTGATTAGACCGGTGCAGTCGCGCGGCGCTTGTCCGGCTGCTGCCAGCCATCCGCCGCCGCTTCTTCGATGGCTTGCTGGATGGCTTTCTTGCGGTGCTCTTCGGCACGACGGCTGAAGAACCACACCAGGAAGGTCACCAGCGACACCGCCAACAGAATCAGGCTGGCCACGGCATTGATCTCGGGTTTGACCCCAAGGCGCACCGCCGAGAACACTTCCATCGGCAAGGTCGTCGAGCCCGGGCCCGATACGAAGCTGGCCAGTACCAGGTCATCCAGCGACAAGGCGAACGACATCATGCCGCCCGCCGCCAGCGATGGCGCGATCATCGGGATCGTTATCAGGAAGAACACCTTCCACGGTCGCGCCCCCAGGTCCATCGCCGCTTCTTCAATCGACAGGTCCAGCTCACGCAGGCGTGCCGACACCACCACCGCCACATACGCCGCACAGAAAGTGGTGTGGGCGATCCAGATGGTGACGATGCCACGCTCCTGGGGCCAGCCGATCATTTGCGCCATGGCCACGAACAGCAGCAACAGCGACAGACCGGTGATCACTTCCGGCATCACCAACGGCGCGGTCACCAGGCCGCCGAACAGCGTGCGGCCCTTGAACTGGCTGATGCGCGTCAGCACGAAGGCCGCCAAGGTGCCCAGGGCCACCGCAGCCACCGCCGTATAGCAGGCGATTTCCAGCGAGCGGGCCACCGAGCCCATCAACTGGGTGTTGTCCAACAGGCCCACGTACCACTTGATCGACCAACCGCCCCAGACTGTCACCAGCTTGGATTCGTTGAACGAGTAGATCACCAGGATCAGCATCGGCAGGTAGATGAACAGCAACCCCGCCACCAGCATGAAGCTTGAGAAACTGACGCGCTTCATATCTTGCCCTCCATCTCTTTGGCTTGGCTGCGGTTGAACAGGATGATCGGCACGATCAGGATCGCCAGCATCACCACCGCCAGGGCTGAGGCCACCGGCCAGTCACGGTTATTGAAGAACTCTTGCCACAACACTTTACCGATCATCAGGGTTTCCGGGCCGCCCAGCAGTTCCGGGATCACGAACTCGCCCACTACCGGGATAAACACCAGCATGCAACCGGCGATGATGCCGTTCTTGGACAGCGGCACGGTGATCTTCCAGAAACTGTTGAAGGTGCTCGAACCCAGGTCGGACGCGGCTTCCAGCAGGCTCTGGTCGTGTTTGACCAGGTTGGCGTACAGCGGCAGGATCATGAACGGCAGGTACGAATAGACCACGCCGATATACACCGCAATATTGGTATTGAGGATCTGCAGGGGCTCGTTGATCAACCCGATGGACATCAGGAAGCCATTGAGCAAACCGTTGTTGCTGAGGATGCCCATCCACGCATACACACGGATCAGGATCGCGGTCCAGGTCGGCATCATGATCAGCAACACCAGCACGGTCTGCATCTCTTTGCGCGCGCTGGCGATGGCGTAGGCCATCGGATAGCCGATCAACAGACACAGGAGCGTGCTGAAAAACGCCATCTTCAACGAGCCCAGGTATGCGGCGATGTACAACTCGTCGTCACCCAGCATCGAGTAGTTGGCCAGGTTGAGCACCACCTGCAGTTTCTGCTCAACGAAGGTGTAGATCTCGGTGTAAGGCGGGATCGCGACGTCGGCTTCGGCAAAGCTGATCTTCAAGACGATGAAGAACGGCAGCATGAAGAACAGGAACAACCAAAGGAATGGAATCCCGATAACCACGTGTCGACCATCGGGAGTTATTCGTTGCAACTGGCGCTTGAGCTTCTTCATGTTCATGAGCGAAGTACCACGCCGCTGTCGTCTTCCCACCACACGTAGACCTGGTCGCCCCAGGTCGGACGCTGGCCACGGCGTTCGGCGTTAGCCACGAAGGACTGCACCAGTTTGCCGCTCGGCAGTTCCACGTAGAACACCGAATGGCCACCCAGGTAGGCAATGTCGTGCACTTTGCCGCTGGACCAGTTGTGCTCGCAGGTCGGCATTTCGGTGGTGACCAGCAGTTTTTCCGGGCGAATGGCGTAAGTCACGGATTTGTCTTCCACCGAGGTGGCAATGCCGTAGCCCACGTAGATGTCGCGGTCCAGGTCCGGGCACTTGAGCACCGCGTGGCCTTCGGCGTCATCCACCACCTGGGTGTCGAAGATGTTGACGTTGCCGATGAACTCGCACACCAGGCGGCTGGTCGGGGTTTCGTAGATATCGATCGGGCTGCCGATCTGGGCGATCCAGCCCAGATGCATGATCGCGATGCGTTCAGCCATGGTCATGGCCTCTTCCTGGTCGTGGGTCACCATGACGCAGGTCACACCCACGCGCTCGATGATCTCAACCAGTTCAAGCTGCATCTGCGAACGCAGTTTCTTGTCCAGCGCGCCCATCGGCTCATCGAGCAGCAGCAGTTTCGGGCGCTTGGCCAGGGAACGGGCCAGGGCCACACGCTGACGCTGACCACCGGACAACTGGTGCGGCTTGCGCTTGGCGTACTGGCTCATCTGTACCAGCTTGAGCATCTCGGCCACCCGGGCGTCGATTTCGGCCTTGGGGATCTTGTCCTGTTGCAGGCCGAAGGCGATGTTCTGCGCCACGGTCATGTGAGGGAACAAGGCGTAGGACTGGAACATCATGTTGATCGGCCGCTCGTAGGGCGGCATGTCGGTGATGTCCACACCGTCGAGGTAGATGCGACCTTCCGTTGGGCGCTCGAAGCCTGCGAGCATGCGCAGCAAGGTGGATTTGCCTGAGCCCGAACCGCCGAGCAAGGCGAAGATCTCGCCTTTCTTGATTTCCAGGGACACATCGTCCACGGCAATCGTCTCGTCGAACTTCTTCGTGACCCGGTCGATTTTGACCAACACCTTTTTCGGTGTCTGGTCGCCCTCGAGGGCTTTCTTATAGGCGCCGGAGGCAACTGCCATTTGCGAAACTCCCAACAAAGTTTTCTGTTCGACCAATACGGACGAAACCTTGGATAGTTTGAGCCTTACTTGCCCGTCTTGACCTTGGTCCAGCTACGGGTCATCAAACGCTGCACTTTCGGGGGTAACTCGAAGTTGACGAATGTCCGGTCGAGAACCGCCTGCGGTGGGTAAACCGCTGCGTCAGTGCGTATCGATTGCTTCATCAGCTTGTCCGCCCCTGGGTTAGGGTTGGCATAACCGACGACATCACTGACCTGGGCGATCACCTCAGGTTGCAGTAAATAGTTGATGAAGGCGTGGGCCTCCTTGACGTTGGTGGCGTCCTTGGGGATCGCCAGCACGTCAAACCACAGGTTGCCGCCTTCTTTCGGAATCACGTAGGCAATGTTCACGCCCTTGTCCGCTTCAGCCGCGCGAGACCTGGCCTGGAACACATCGCCGGAGAAGCCTGCCGCCACGCAGATGTTGCCGTTGGCCAGGTCGGAAATGTATTTGGAAGAATGGAAATAGGTCACGTAGGGCCGCACTTTGAGCAGCTTTTCTTCGGCCTTCTTGTAGTCTTCGGGGTTGGTGCTGTTAGGGTTCAAGCCCATGTAGTTGAGCACCGCCGGCAGCATTTCATCCGCCGAGTCCATGAACGATACGCCGCAAGTGGCCAGCTTCTTCATGTTTTCCGGTTCGAACAGCACGGCCCAGGAGTCAATATGATCGACGCCGAGCACTTCCTTGACCTTGTCGACGTTGTAACCGATGCCATTGGTGCCCCACAGATACGGCACTGCGTACTGGTTACCCGGATCGTTCTTTTCCAGACGCTTGAGCAGCGCCGGGTCAAGGTTGGAATAGTTCGTCAGTAAAGACTTGTCGAGCTTCTGGAACGCCCCGGCCTTGATCTGCTTGCCGAGGAAGTGGTTGGACGGCACGACCACGTCGTAGCCGGTGCGCCCGGCCAGCAACTTGCCTTCCAGGGTTTCGTTGGAATCGAACACGTCATACACGGGCTTGATGCCGGTAGCCTTTTCGAAGTTGGCCAGCGTGTCGGTACCGATGTAGTCCGACCAATTATAAATATGCACAGTCGGGGCGGCCTGCACGCTGACAGCCAGCGTGATACCTGCACCCACCAGCAAGGCTTTGCGAAATAAAGAAATTGGCAAGTGGAGGTCCTCTTAAATAGTTGGGCCCAAAAGTTGTTGCCCGGCAACAAAACCGGCGCGCAACTTACCCTCGATAAACCGATCCGGCAAAACTTTCTGTCATTTAAATGTGTGGGAGCGGGTTATGTGGGAGGGAGCAAGCCCCCTCCCACACTCCCCTCCGGCCTTGAGGCTTATTTACCGGATTTGATCTTGGTCCAGCTGCGTGTCATTTCACGCTGGGTCGCAGCCGGCAAGTCAGCAATGGCGTAGAGCTTGGCCTGCACATCGGCTGGTGGATAGATGCCTGGGTCGCTGGTGATTTCCTTGTCGACCAGTGCGGTAGCCTTCTCGTTACCGTTCGGGAAACGCACGCTGTCGGTGATCGCAGCCATGACCTCCGGCTTGAGCAGGTAGTTCATGAACTTGTAGGCGGCGTCGACGTTTTCGGCATCTTTAGGGATGGCGACCATGTCATAGAAGCTGCCTGCACCTTCTTTCGGAATATCGTAGGCCACCTTGACCTTGCCGCCGGCTTCGGCCGCACGGGACTTGGCCTGCTGGATATCACCCGAGTAACCCACGGCGACGCAGATGTTGCCGTTGGCCAGGTCCGAGATGTACTTGGACGAGTGGAAGTAGCTGATCGACGGACGGATTTTCAGGAACAGGTCTTCGGCTTGCTTGAGCTGTTTTTTATCCTGAGTGTCGGTTGGCAGGCCCAGGTAGTGCAGAGCCACCGGCAGCATTTCGGTCGGCGAGTCGAGGAAGCTCACGCCGCAGCTCTTGAGCTTGGCAATGTTTTCAGGCTTGAGCAGCACGTCCCACGAATCGATCTTGTCCACGCCCAGCGCGGCCTTGACCTTCTCCGGGTTGTAGCCGATGCCGATCGAGCCCCACATGTAAGGGAAGGCGTGCTTGTTGTCCGGGTCGCTGACCGACACGGCTTTAAGCAGGGATTTGTTCAGGTTGCCGTAGTTGGACAGCTTGGACTTGTCCAGCTCCTGGTAGACACCGGCCTTGATCTGCTTGGCGAGGAAGTTGTTCGACGGAACGACGATGTCGTAGCCGGACTTGCCTGCCAGCAACTTGGCTTCCAGGGTTTCGTTACTGTCGAAAACGTCGTACACCACTTTGATGCCCGACTCTTTTTCAAAGTTGGCGATGGTGTCCGGTGCAATGTAGTCAGACCAGTTGTAGACGTGCAGCACTTTATCGTCTGCCTGGGCCGCACCCGCCATTGCGCCCATCAGGGACAAGGCGAGGAGAGTCTTGCCAGCGTTCTTCAAACCTAATGCCTTCATTATGGTGATGCTCCAATTTTTCTTTTTTGGGCCACGTTCTTTTATGTTCGGCGGCCCTTCCGGAGGGCAACAAAACAGGGGGACAGTCTGGCAAGTTCAGGGGCCGGCTTTCAACCAAGGCCCCTACATTTATAACTGCTCAGTGAACCGCGTACTGAGCCTAGCACTTAGCCCTGCAATGCCGCCAAAGTCAGGTCCAGGCACGTCCGCGCCTTGGTCACCAGTTCGTCGATTTCGGCCTTGCTGATCACCAGCGACGGCGAAATGATCATGGTGTCACCCACGGCGCGCATGATCAGCCCGTTGTTGAAGCAGAAGTTGCGGCAAATCATGCCCACGCCTTTGCCTTCATAGCGCTTGCGGGTGGCCTTGTCCTGGACCAGCTCGATCGCACCCAGCATGCCTGCACCGCGAACTTCACCCACCAACGGGTGGTCAGCCAGTTCCCTCAGACGTTTCTGCAAATACGGTGCCGTTTCTTCGTGCACACGCTCTACGATTTTTTCATCGCGCAGGATGCGGATGTTTTCCAGGGCCACCGCCGCTGCCACCGGATGGCCGGAATAAGTGAAACCGTGGTTGAAATCACCCCCTTCGTTCAACACGGCAACTACATCGTCGTGCACGATCAGGCCGCCCATGGGCACGTAGCCCGAGGTCAGGCCCTTGGCGATGGTCATCATGTGCGGCTTGAGGTCATAGAAGTCGCTGCCGAACCACTCACCGGTACGGCCGAAGCCGCAGATCACTTCGTCGGCGACAAACAGGATGTCGTACTTGGCCAGGATTTCCTTGATGCGCGGCCAGTAGGTATCCGGCGGCACGATCACACCACCAGCGCCCTGGATCGGCTCGGCAATAAAGGCACCGACGTTGTCCACGCCCAGCTCCAGAATCTTCTCTTCCAGCTGGTTGGCGGCCCAGACCCCGAACTCCTCGGGACTCATGTCGCCGCCTTCGCCAAACCAGTAAGGCTGGGCGATGTGGGTGATGCCCGGGATCGGCAAGTCGCCCTGTTCATGCATATACGTCATGCCGCCCAGGCTCGCGCCGGCCACGGTGGAACCGTGGTAGCCATTCTTGCGGCTGATGATGACTTTTTTGTTCGGCTGGCCCTTGATCGCCCAGTAGTGGCGGACCATGCGCAACATGGTGTCGTTGCCTTCGGAGCCGGAACCGGTGAAGAACACATGGTTCATGCCGGCCGGTGCAATGTCGGCAATCACCTTGGCCAGTTCCAGCACCGGCGGGTGAGCCGTCTGGAAGAACAGGTTGTAGTAGGGCAGCTCTTTCATCTGCTTGGCGGCGGCGTCGGCCAGCTCATCACGACCGTAACCGACCGCCACGCACCACAGGCCGGCCATGCCGTCGAGGATCTTGTTGCCTTCGCTGTCCCACAGGTAAACACCGTGGGCTTTGGTGATGATCCGTGGGCCCTTCTCTTTCAATTGCTTGAAATCGCTGAACGGCGCCAAGTGATGATCGCTGCTCAAGGCTTGCCATTCACGGGTTTGCGGGTTGTTGCTGGACATACCAATCTCCTAGACTTTTCAGTGAAGGGCGCGCTGTTCCCACAGTGCGCCCGGCGCGTCAGACGGCGAAGAGCAGGAATTCCCGCTCCCATGAACTGATCACGCGCTTGAAGTTTTCATGCTCGGCCCGCTTGACCGCGACGTAGCCTGTGATGAATTTGCGACCCAGGTATTTCTCGATGGTCTTGCTGTTTTCCATGCGTTCCAAGGCATCTTCGATGGTCAACGGCAGGCGCAGGTTGCGTCGCTCGTAACCACGGCCCACCACGGGCGCGCTTGGGTTATGGCCTTCGACCATGCCGATGAAGCCACACAGCAAACTGGCGGCAATGGCCAGGTACGGGTTGGCGTCGGCACCCGGCAGGCGGTTTTCCACGCGGCGGTTCTGCGGGCCGGCATCCGGCACACGCAAACCGACGGTGCGGTTTTCTTCGCCCCATTCCACGTTGACCGGCGCCGAGGTGTCGGGCAGGAAACGGCGGAACGAGTTCACGTTGGGGGCAAACAGCGGCAGCAATTCAGGGATGAATTTCTGCAGGCCGCCAATGTGGTTGAGGAACAGTTGGCTCATGGTCCCGTCTTCATTGGAGAAGACGTTCTTGCCGGTGGCGATGTCGATGATGCTCTGGTGCAAGTGCATCGCGCTGCCGGGCTCGCCGGTCATCGGCTTGGCCATGAAGGTGGCGGCCACGTCGTGCTTGAGCGCGGCTTCGCGCATGGTGCGCTTGAACACCAGGATCTGGTCGGCCAGGGACAGGGCATCGCCATGACGGAAGTTGATTTCCATCTGCGCGGTGCCGTCTTCATGGATCAGGGTGTCGAGGTCCAGTTCCTGCAGTTCGCACCAGTCGTAGACATCTTCGAACAGCGGGTCGAATTCGTTGGCCGCTTCTATAGAGAAGGACTGGCGACCGGTTTCCGGGCGGCCGGAACGGCCAATCGGCGGTTGCAGCGGGAAGTCCGGGTCTTCGCAGCGCTTGGTCAGGTAGAACTCCATCTCCGGCGCCACAATGGGCTGCCAGCCTTTATCGGCATAGAGCTTGAGGACTTTCTTGAGTACGTTGCGCGGCGACAGCTCGATCGGGTTGCCTTGCTTGTCGTAGGTGTCGTGGATCACCTGGGCGGTCGGCTCAATGGCCCAAGGCACCAGGAATACGGCGTTCTGGTCGGGGCGGCAGATCATGTCGATGTCGGCCGGGTCGAGCAATTCGTAATAGATGTCGTCTTCGACGTAGTCGCCGGTGACGGTCTGCAGCAGCACGCTCTCGGGCAGACGCATGCCTTTCTCGGCGATGAACTTGTTGGTCGGCGAGATCTTGCCCCGGGTGATGCCGGTGAGGTCGCCAATCATGCATTCGACTTCTGTGATCTTGTGGTCTTTCAACCAATCGGTGAGCTGGTCGAGGTTGTTACTCATAAATGCCTCTGGGCTGGGTTTCCTGACATCCATTAAAGGTCAGGCGTTGGTTGACGCAGCATCCGCGTCGCTTTTTCGTTCAGGGTAGGAGCTTACCCGTCATTTGCTGCTGCGTTGCATTCCTCAGGCCAAAGTTGTGCAGAATCATGATCGGCAGCGTGGAAGGCAGCCGGTCAGTCACAGTTGAGAAGGCAAAAAGGAGGTCGGACAGGCCGTCAAGAATATTGGCCGGTACGCGGGCATTCACGCGGGGTGAACGGACTGCGGACAACGCCTGGCGCAAGCAGGCAAAGACGCCGAATGGCGGCAGGTGAAACATGAAACACCCCGGTATTATTGCTGTTATGGGTTTGAATCGAGCTTAGCCTTGTTCATTTTTTTACACAACACCCCCGTAAAAAATACAACACGGCCCGCTCAAGCCTGCGAGTCCCAAGCCCTTCAAACCCAAAAAACCGCCCCAAAAAGCCCCAAAAATGCCCTCGCGGCGCTTTTTTAGGGCGAAAAATGCCTCGCTTGACTTCGGCATGCCGTTCGGGTTGACTGAAACCAGAAAAGATCAATGATTGATATTTTTAACAACAAAGGTGTTGCATCATGTCGGTACCCCCGCGTGCCGTTCAGCTTAACGAAGCGAACGCGTTCCTTAAGGATCATCCTGAGGTTCTGTACGTAGACCTTCTAATTGCGGATATGAATGGTGTGGTGCGCGGCAAGCGCATCGAACGCACCAGCCTCCACAAGGTTTACGAGAAGGGCATCAACCTGCCTGCCTCTTTATTTGCCCTGGATATCAACGGCTCGACGGTGGAAAGCACCGGCCTGGGCCTGGACATCGGTGATGCTGACCGAATCTGTTATCCAATCCCCGATACCCTGTGCAATGAACCTTGGCAAAAGCGCCCAACCGCGCAGCTGCTGATGACCATGCACGAACTTGAAGGTGAACCTTTCTTCGCCGATCCGCGCGAAGTGCTTCGCCAGGTTGTCAGCAAATTCGACGACCTCGGTCTGACGATCTGCGCCGCCTTCGAACTTGAGTTCTACCTGATCGACCAGGAGAACGTGAATGGCCGCCCACAACCGCCCCGCTCGCCGATCTCCGGCAAACGCCCGCACTCGACACAGGTCTACCTGATCGACGACCTCGACGAATACGTCGACTGCCTCCAGGACATTCTGGAAGGTGCCAAAGAGCAAGGCATCCCGGCCGACGCCATCGTCAAGGAAAGTGCCCCGGCGCAGTTCGAAGTGAACCTGCACCACGTGGCCGACCCGATCAAGGCTTGCGACTACGCCGTACTGCTCAAGCGCCTGATCAAGAACATCGCCTACGACCATGAGATGGACACCACCTTCATGGCCAAGCCTTACCCAGGCCAGGCAGGCAACGGTTTGCACGTACACATTTCGATCCTGGACAAGGACGGCAAGAACATCTTTGCCAGCGAGGATCCCGAGCAGAACGCCGCATTGCGTCACGCGATCGGCGGTGTGCTCGAGACCCTACCCGCCCAAATGGCGTTCCTGTGCCCCAACGTCAACTCCTACCGGCGTTTCGGCGCGCAGTTCTACGTGCCGAACTCGCCGTGCTGGGGCCTGGACAACCGCACCGTGGCGATTCGCGTACCGACCGGCTCGTCCGACGCCGTACGTATCGAACACCGTGTAGCCGGCGCCGACGCCAACCCCTACCTGCTGATGGCTTCGGTCCTGGCAGGCGTGCACCACGGCCTGACCAACAAGATCGAGCCTAACGCACCGGTGGAAGGCAACAGCTACGAGCAGAACGAGCAGAGCCTGCCGAACAACCTGCGCGATGCCCTGCGTGAGTTGGATGACAGCGAGGTGATGGCCAAGTACATCGATCCTAAATACATCGATATCTTCGTCGCCTGTAAGGAAAGTGAGCTGGAAGAGTTCGAACACTCCATCTCCGACCTTGAGTACAACTGGTACCTGCATACCGTATAAACGGTTGCTGCGCTGATAACGAACGCTGCCGACTTTGGTCGGCGGCGTTTTTTTATGCGTTTCTGCTAGGACACTGGGTTGGCCTCATCGGGAGCAAGCCCCCTCCCACACTTGAACGTATTCACAAATCAAACTGTGGGAGGGGGCTTGCTCCCGATGGCGGCCTGGAAGACAACACAGATTCCTGCTCATACAATGCCCGCTGCCTTGTAGGAGACGTCCATGACTACCCGCCCCACCGCCCCTCGCAAACCCCGGGCCCGCAGCCAGGCCCGGATTGATGCGATCCTCGACGCCGCCCGCACCTTGCTGGCCGCCGAAGGCGTGGCGAGTCTGTCGATCTACAGCGTGGCCGAGCGAGCACAGATCCCGCCGTCGTCGGTGTATCACTTCTTCGCCAGTGTGCCGGCGCTGTTGGAAGCGCTGACCGCCGATGTGCACGCCGCTTTCCGGGCCGCCATCCAGGCACCCATCGAGCATGAGTCTCTCAAGCACTGGCGCGACCTGTCCTACATCGTCGAACAGCGCATGCTCGCCATCTACGACCAGGACGCCGCCGCTCGCCAGCTGATCCTGGCCCAGCACGGGCTGACCGAAGTGACCCAGGCCGACCGCCAGCATGATCTGGAATTGGGCGACTTGATGCTCACCGTGTTCAATCGGCATTTCGAGGTGCCGACCTTACCCGCCGATGTGGATGTGTTTGCACTGGCACTGGAGCTGAGCGACCGCGTCTATGCGCGCTCGGTGCATCAGCATGGGCTGATTACGCCGCGCATGGCGGAAGAAGGAATGCGGGTGTTTGACGCGTATGTGGGGTTGTACCTGCCGGCTTACCTGCCCAAGCGTTGAGTTCCGGGGTGGTTGAAAGGGCCTCATCGGGGGCAAGCCCCCTCCCACACTTTGAATCTATTCACAGATCAAATGTGCGAGGGGGCTGCCCCGATGGCGGCCTCAAGAACGATCACAACTTGGCGATCGACACCTCGGTGGATTTCACAAAGGCAATCACTTCACTGCCAATCACCAGCTCCAGCTCTTTGACCGAACGGGTGGTGATCACGGACGTGACGATGCCCGATGCGGTCTGTACGTCAATTTCCGACAGCACATCGCCTTCGACGATTTCCTTGATGGTGCCTTTGAACTGGTTACGCACGTTGATAGCTTTAATAGTCATGGTCTTCTTCCTTCATGGGACAAGTGAGTTATTGAGCCCAACGCAGTTGCGTAGGCAGCGGTGAAACAGGTTCCGGTTCCGGCGGCGAGCCGGGCAGCGACAGCACACGGTTGAGCACTTCGGCTTCGAGTGCGGCCAGGCGGTGCGAGCCTCGGGCTCGCGGGCGTGGCAGGTCGACAACGAGGTCCAGGCCGATTTCACCGTCTTCGATCAGGATCACCCGGTCGGCAATGGCCACGGCTTCGCTGACATCGTGGGTCACCAGCAACACGGTAAAGCCGTGCTTGCGCCACAGGTTTTCGATCAGTTGCTGCATCTCGATGCGGGTCAGCGCGTCCAACGCGCCCAGCGGCTCGTCGAGCAGCAACAGGCGCGGCTGGTGAATCAATGCGCGAGCCAGGGCCACGCGCTGCTTCTGGCCACCGGACAAGGCCGCCGGCCACTCATTGGCACGTTCGGCCAGGCCCACTGCGTCCAACGCCTCCAGGGCCTGGGGACGCCAGTTGCCCTTGAGGCCAAGGCCCACGTTGTCGATGATCTTTTTCCACGGCAGCAAGCGCGCTTCCTGGAACATCAACCGCGTATCTTCAATCGCTTCATCAAGCGGCGCGGAACCCGCCAGCAGCTCACCGCCACTGGCTTTGTCCAGACCCGCCAACAGGCGCAGCAAGGTGCTTTTACCGCATCCGCTGCGGCCAACCACGGCCACAAACTGGCCGGCCGGGATATGCAGGTCTATCTCTTTGAGCACTTCCCGCGCACCAAAGGCCTTGCGCAATTTGCGTACCGCCAGCGGGATGCCTTTAAGCAGGCGCGGAGGTTGTTGAGCCGTCATGCCGCACCTCCTTTATTGACTTGGTAAGCCGGGTGCCAACGCAGCCACACACGTTCCAGGCCACGGGCGGCAAGGTCGGCCAGTTTGCCGAGGACCGCGTAAAGCACGATGGTCAGCACCACCACGTCGGTTTGCAGGAATTCGCGGGCGTTCATGGCCAGATAACCGATGCCGGAGCTGGCCGAGATGGTTTCCGCCACGATCAGCGTCAGCCACATGAAGCCCAAGGCGAAGCGCACCCCCACCAGAATCGACGGCAGCGCCCCCGGCAGAATCACCTGACGGAACAGGCTGAACCCGGACAGGCCATAGCTGCGCGACATTTCCACCAGCGCCGGGTCGACGTTGCGGATGCCGTGGTAAGTGTTCAGGTAGATCGGGAACAACGTGCCGAGCGCCACCAGGAAAATCTTCGCCGTCTCGTCAATGCCGAACCACAAGATCACCAACGGAATCAGAGCCAGGTGCGGCACGTTGCGGATCATCTGTACCGAACTGTCCAGCAGGCGCTCGCCCCATTTCGACAAACCGGTGATAAAGCCCAGGGCCAGGCCGATGCTGCCACCGATCAAGAACCCAAGGCCCGCACGCCAGCCGCTGATCGCCAAATGCGTCCAGATTTCGCCGCTGCGCACCAGGTTGATCCCGGCTTCGATCACCGCACTCGGCGCCGGCAGAATACGCGTGGACAACCAGCCCGCCGACACCGACAACTGCCAGATCGCCAACAACAGGATCGGCAGCAGCCACGGCGCGATGCGCTGGCTCAATTTTTCAAGATTCATGGCGCCGCCTCAGCTCTGTGATGCAGCTTTGGGAAGGATGTCGTTGGCGACCATCTCACCGAACGGGCTGACGTAACCGGCGCTTTTCGGCAATTCGGGGCGTTCGATATCCAGGTGCGGGAACAACAGCTCGGCCACCCGATACGACTCTTCCAGGTGGGGATAACCCGAGAAGATAAACGTATCGATACCCAGGTCTGCGTATTCCTTGACCCGCGCCGCTACCGTCGGGCCATCGCCCACCAGTGCCGTACCGGCACCGCCGCGCACCAGGCCGACGCCGGCCCACAGGTTGGGGCTGACTTCGAGGTTGTCGCGACTACCACCGTGCAGCGCGGCCATGCGCTGTTGGCCAACCGAATCAAAGCGCGCCAGGGAAGCCTGGGCACGGGCAATGGTGTCGTCGTCCAGATGGGAGATCAGCTTGTCGGCGGCTTTCCAGGCGTCCTCATTGGTTTCGCGCACGATCACATGCAGGCGGATACCGAAGCGCACGGTGCGCCCAAGCTTGGCGGCCTTGGCGCGTACCTGTTCGATTTTCTCGGCGACGGCAGCAGGTGGCTCGCCCCAGGTGAGCACCATTTCCACCTGTTCGGCAGCCAGGTCCTGGGCCGCTTCGGAGGAGCCGCCAAAATACAGCGGCGGGCGCGGTTGCTGGATGGGTGGGTAGAGCAACTTGGCGCCTTTGACGCTGATGTGCTCGCCGTCGTAATCCACCGTTTCGCCTTCCAGCACGCGGCGCCAGATCCGAGTGAACTCCACCGAGGCCTGATAGCGCTCTTCGTGGCTGAGGAACAAGCCGTCACCGGCCAATTCTTCCGGATCGCCACCCGTGACCAGGTTGAACAGCGCACGACCACCGGACAGGCGATCCAGCGTCGCCGCCTGACGCGCGGCCACCGTCGGGGAAATGATCCCGGGGCGTAGCGCGACCAGGAATTTCAGACGCTGGGTCACGGGGATCAGCGAAGCGGCTACCAGCCAGGAATCTTCGCAGGAGCGACCAGTGGGAATCAGCACGCCGCCGAAGCCCAGGCGGTCGGCGGCCTGGGCCACTTGCTGCAAGTAACCGTGGTCGACGGCGCGAGCGCCTTCGGCGGTGCCAAGGTAATGGCCGTCGCCATGGGTAGGCAGAAACCAGAAAATATTGAGGCTCATGGAGTTGTCTCCTGAAGAAGTCGGATTACGGCGCTTTGGCGACGGCGGCGGGTGGAGTCCAGATCACGTCCTTGATGCTCAAGGGTTTGGGGATCAATTTGAGTTGGTAGAAGCTGTCGGCGATTTTCTGCTGAGCGGCGACCACCGCCGGCGTCAGGAACAGTGCGCCGTAGCCTTGGCGCTTGACTGAAGTCAGGGTGATGTCGGCCGGCAGGCCAAGCAGCGGTGCGACCTGTTCGGTGACCTCCTGCGGGTTGGCCTTGGACCACTCGCCCACCGCACGCACTTCTTCCACCAGCGCCTTGATGACGTCCGGGTGCTGTGTGGCATAAGGCTTGGTGGCGAGGTAGAACTGATGGTTGTCGGCAATGCCGGTGCCGTCACGCAGGGTGCGCGCCTGCAGTTGTTTCTCGGCGGCGGCCTGGTAAGGGTCCCAGATCACCCAGGCATCCACGCTGCCACGCTCGAATGCAGCGCGGGCATCGGCGGGCGGCAGGAATACGGTTTGCACGTCGGTGTATTTGAGGCCGGCGTCTTCCAGTGCACGCACCAGCAGGTAGTGCACGTTGGAGCCTTTATTGAGCACAACTTTCTTGCCCTTGAGCTCGGCCACCGATTGGATCGACGAATCCTTCGGCACCAGGATCGCTTCGCTGGTGGGCGCCGGTGGCTCGTAAGCGACGTAGAGCAGATCGGCACCGGCCGCCTGGGCGAAGACCGGCGGGGTTTCACCGGTGACGCCGAAGTCGATCGAGCCGACGTTCAAGCCTTCCAGCAATTGCGGGCCACCGGGGAATTCAGTCCATTGCACTTGCACGCCCTGGGCGGCCAGGCGCTTCTCGAGGGTGCCCTTGGCCTTGAGCAACACCAAGGTGCCGTACTTCTGATAACCGATCCGCAAGGTCTCGGCCGCTTGAGCTTGAACAATGGCGCCGAAGGACACAGCCGCAGCAAACAGTGCGACCAGACCACGACGCAAGATGACAGTGCGCATGGCGCTCTCTCCAATTTGCGATGAGGGGGTTGGCTGCACCTGCTTGGCCGTTGGCGGCTGAGTAAGGTGAGTACTACAAAAAACGGTACGGCTTAAATGCTCCAGCGAGCACTCAACAAACGTTCATTCAACACGTGGGGGTCCAGCGGTTTCGGGCGACGGGCCATGGCGTCGTAAAGTGTATCCAGGGCCTCATGCAAACGCTGTTCGAGCACAGGCACCAGTTGCGCCTGGGCACTGCCTTCGCCGTAGGCGATCTGGCTGTCTTCGGCAAAGATGCCGTGCAGCAATTCCTGGGCTTTCAGGGCCGAGAGCACGGGCTTCAAGGCGTAATCCACCGCCAGCATGTGGGCGATGCTGCCACCGGTAGCCATGGGCAACACGATCTTGTGCGCCAGGGCGCGCTCGGGCAGCAGATCGAGCACGGTTTTCAGCGCGCCGGAAAATGAAGCCTTGTACACCGGCGTGGCGATGACCAGGCCGTCGGCGTTGGCCACTTGCTGCAACAGGTCGATGACTTTGGGGCTGTCGAAGCGGGCGTGCAGCAAGTCTTCGGCCGGGAAGTCCCGTACCTGATAACTCACCACTTCCACGCCTTTTTGCTGTAGCCACTGACGGGTTTTCTCCAGCAAGACCCCAGAGCGGGACCGCTGGCTGGGGCTGCCTCCAAGTGTTACGACCAGCATGCAGGTATTCCTTGAGCAAGTGTCGGCGGTTCGCTGGGTGGCGATTGCGCCAAGATGGGAGAGACCATATCAGTTGATTTATATATCTATAAATCTTATTTTTTCATTTGTTTATTCCATAAATATATATGCAGTCCGTATTTCTCGAGGCGAAAAAAAAGGCCGTCGAAACGGCCTGAAATCCCCTGCTATGTGAGACTTGAAATGCGATTCAACTGTGGGAGGGGCTCCCTCCCACATAGGTCCTGTGTTAACGGTTGGGTTGCGGGGTCAATCGCAGGTATGGCTTCACCGCCCGGTAGCCTTTGGGAAAGCGCTTCTTGATTTCCTCTTCATCCTTGAGCGACGGCACGATCACCACTTCGTCACCGTCCTGCCAGTTGGCGGGAGTGGCGACCTTATGGTTGTCGGTCAACTGCAACGAGTCGATGACCCGCAGGATTTCGTGGAAGTTGCGACCGGTGCTGGCCGGATAGGTAATCGTCAGGCGAATCTTCTTGTTCGGGTCGATGACGAACAGGGAACGCACGGTGAGGGTGTCACTGGCGTTCGGATGGATCAGGTCGTAGAGGTCCGACACCTTGCGATCGGCGTCGGCCAGAATCGGGAAGTTGACGACCGTGTTCTGGGTTTCGTTGATGTCTTCGATCCACTTGTGGTGCGAGTCTACCGGGTCGACCGACAGGGCAATCGCCTTGACGCCGCGCTGGGCAAATTCGTCCTTGAGCTTGGCGGTGAAACCCAGCTCGGTGGTGCACACCGGCGTGAAGTCCGCCGGATGGGAAAACAGCACACCCCAGCTATCGCCCAGCCACTCATGGAACCGAATCTTGCCGGCGCTGGAATCCTGTTCGAAGTCGGGGGCGATGTCGCCCAGTCTTAGGCTCATGGTGTGGCTCCTGGTGAATGCTTATGGAGCCTACTGTGCATGGGTTGGAGATTATTTAAAAAGAATAAATATCGATTTATCTAGACGATAAAAGAATATTAAAAATCTGTTCATTGGACTTGGCGACGGGCGAGGATCAACATCGGTTTCAAGGTTCGAGAAGGCCTTGAGACGCTGTACAAAGAGGGGTTTCGGGAAGGGCTTGCGGGGGTTGAGCCCGACTTGAAAGCAAGACACCTTGCCCGGCATTGCGCCGGGCAAGGCTTTAAGCACTTACAACAGTGGAATCGAGTAGCTGACGATCAGACGGTTTTCGTCCTGGGAACGGGTGTTCGCCAGGTCGGTACGCCACATCGCGTTTTTCCAGGCAACGCCCAGGTTTTTCAGCGGGCCTTCCGGGATTACGTAGGCAACGGTGATGTCGCGTTCCCACTCGGATTGACCGGTCAGCTCGGCACGCGAGGCAGTAACGGTGTCGATATTGCTACCCTTGAGGTAGACAACACCGGCGGTCAGGCCAGGTACGCCAACCTTGGCGAAGTCGTAAGCGTAGCGAGCTTGCCAGGTACGCTCGCCGGCACGGGCGAACTTCTGGATTTGCATGTCAGTGGTGATGTAGGCCGACGAACCGTCGCCCTGGTTCAACCAAGGGAAGTCGCTGCTGCCATTGCTGACCTGGTAACCACCACCGAAGGTGTGACCGGCAACGGTGTACAGAAACAGGCCGCTGTACAGGTTGTTATCGACCTTGCCTTTACCCGAGGCAAAACCTTGGTAGTTACCGCTGGAATAGTAAGCGGCGGTATCACCGTTTTTACCATCGTCAGTGCTGTGGAAATAACGCAGGTCAGACTTCAAGACGCCCGGGCCGATTGCCCAGTTGTGGGTCAGACCCAGGAAGTGCTGCTTGTAGAAGTCTTCCAGATTGCCGTAGTAGTACTGGGCAGTCAGGTCCTTGGTCAGCTTGTAGTCGCCACCGGCGTAGTAGAACTTGTTGCTGAATCTGCCGGCATTGTAGTTGGAGCTGGCGTTGGCACCGCCGATCGACAGGTTTTCGTTGTTGCTGGAGTTACGGCCCTTGGCTTTTTCTACCTGACCGGCAACCAAGGTCAGATCCTTGATGTCGTTGGTAGTGATCTGGCCACCTTGGAAGGTTTGCGGCAGCAGACGGCCATCGTTGGTCACGATAACTGGCAGCTTAGGCTGCAGAGTGCCGAGTTTCAGTTCGGTTTGGGAGACCTTCACCTTGCCGGTCACGCCCAGGCTGGCGTAATCGTTGACAGCCTTGTTGCCGTCGCTCGGGAAGACGGTGCCGCCGGAAGCAGTGCCGGAGTAGTTGCCGTGGTTATCGCGGCTGGAATCCAGACGCACGCCGTACAGGCCAATGGCGTCAACACCGAACTGAACGGTACCTTGGGTGTAACCCGAGATGAAACGCAGGTCGAAGCCTTGGCCCCATTCAGCGTTCTTGCTGCGGCTGCTCGCTGTAGGAGCGCCATCGCGGTTGTCAGTGTTGATGTAGAAGTTACGCAGACCCAGAGTGGCCTTGCTGTCTTCGATGAAACCGGCGGAGTGTGCCTGTTGTGCAATTGCAGCCACAGCCACGGCCAACGCCAATGTTGACTTCTTCATGTACCGCTCCTCTCATTTCTAATTTTTGTATTTCTAAGGTCTCGGGTCTGACGCCCGTGATCCACAGATGCGCGATTAGCGCCAGATAGTGACTACCAAGTCAATCGTAACCTGATATGTCTACTACCTTCGTCTAATCGCAGTTAATTTGGTCCCTGCAGGGTAATGAGTTTTTCATACACCCAAAAAGAATTATTTCATTCTTTTTCATACGATTCAGGAATAAGCCTGGCCGATGAGCGAGATGGTCAGCGTAGACCAATCGCTCCAAAAGCTAATACCTGAAAAGTCTTTACCAGCCTTTCTTTAGATCGATTAGTGTGGCCGTACCTTTGCATACGTCACCCACGATCAAAAAGGCGACGCCATCATGGCCAAAGGCACATCCTCCCGTCAATTTGTTACAGTTTTTGTGTCACTAATAATTTCTTTTGCTGTCAAAGCGCCCCGTCCCATGAGCAGCCGATGGCGCCCGCCCCTCGCAGAGGCACGGCTTCACGCAATCTATCGAATGTGATGTTTATCGTATCGGCGCAGATCAATGCTTCTGAAGTGCTAGTGATGCGCAACGACGAAAGCCGCTGGGGTGGCAAGGCATAAGGGAGGGGCAGGTCTAATGCCTGTCAGTTAAGCGATAGAGCAGACGATGGATAACCTGTGGGAGGGGGCTTGCTCCCGATAGGCCGAGCAGCGGCCTCAAAAATGGGCCTGCTACGCAGTCCATCGGGAGCAAGCCCCCTCCCACAATGACCGCGTTAAGCCTTAACTGACTGGCATTAGGGGCAGTGCCCTCCCTCCTTAATTGAGGGCCTAGAGCGCTTTCTCGAAAATCTTCGAATTACGCTGGTAGTTGTACAGCGACGCCCGCGCCGACGGCAGGCGATCCACGCTGCTCGGCACAAAGCCGCGCTCGCGGAACCAGTGAGCGGTGCGGGTGGTGAGAACAAACAGCGTCTTCAGCCCCTGCGCCCGGGCACGGGTTTGGATGCGTTCGAGCAACACGTCACCCCGCGCACCGTGACGGTACTCCGGGTTCACCGCCAGACACGCCAGTTCACCGGCATCCGAATCCGCGATCGGGTACAGCGCCGCGCAGGCGATGATCATGCCTTCACGCTCGACCACGCTGAACTGTTCGATCTCACGCTCCAGCACTTCACGCGAGCGGCGCACCAGAATGCCCTGCTCTTCCAACGGGCTGATCAGGTCGAGCAAGCCGCCGACGTCTTCAATCGCCGCCTCGCGCACCTGTTCGAATTGTTCCTGGGCCACCAGCGTACCGCCGCCGTCGCGGGTGAACAGCTCCGTGAGCAGAGCGCCGTCTTCGGCGTAGCTGACGATATGACTGCGCCCTACTCCACCGCGGCAAGCCTCGGCAGCGGCATCGAGCAATTCGGCCTGATAGTTGTTCGCGCCCAGGCGTTGCAAATGCGCCGGTACTTGCTGCGGGCGCAGTTCGCGCACCAGCCGGCCGTTTTCATCGATCAGGCCCATGTCGGCGCCGAACAGCAACAGCTTGTCGGCACCCAGGTCGATGGCGGCGCGGGTGGCGACGTCTTCGCAGGCCAGGTTGAAAATCTCACCGGTGGGCGAGTAGCCCAGGGGCGACAACAGCACAATGGAGCGCTCGTCCAACAGACGGTTGATGCCCTTGCGGTCGACCCGGCGCACTTCGCCGGTGTGGTGGTAATCCACACCTTCGAGCACGCCGATAGGGCGGGCAGTCACCAGGTTGCCACTGGCGACACGCAGCCGCGAACCCTGCATCGGTGAAGAGGCCATGTCCATGGACAGGCGCGCCTCGATGGCGATACGCAGGTGGCCAACGGCGTCGATCACACATTCCAGCGTCGCGGCATCAGTGATGCGCAAGCCTTCATGGTAGGCCGGGGTCAGGCCGCGGGCCGCAAGGCGCGTTTCGATCTGAGGGCGCGAGCCGTGTACCAGCACCAGCCGCACACCCAGGCTGTGCAGCAGCACCAGGTCGTGGACGATATTGCCGAAGTTCGGATGTTCCACACCATCGCCAGGCAGCATGACCACAAAGGTGCAGTCGCGGTGGGCGTTGATGTAGGGCGAAGCGTGACGAAGCCAATTGACGTATTCGGGCATAAAACCTGGGCCTGTAATAAGTAGCAGCCAAACAAGGATGAATCGTGAAAGCGCACAGCGGGCTGATGGTTATCGTCGGAACAGGCTTGGCGACACGCTCGCTCTCCTTCTATGTACGAATGGGCAGGGGGTAAATTATGCGGGTTTCAGGCAGTAATGCTCGATCAGCTCCCGCAATAGACGCACTGTAGGCGTCAAGCGTGACATTTCGAGGTACTCGCCCGGTTGATGGGCGCAGGCGATGTCGCCGGGGCCCAGCACCAGGGTTTCACAACCAAGGCGCTGAAGATAAGGCGCTTCGGTGCCGAACGCTACTGCTTCGGCACGATGGCCGGTCAATCGCTGCGCGACCCGGACCAGTTCGGCATCTTCCGGCTGCTCGAACGGGGGGACTTCGGGGAACAACGGCGCGTAGTCGATCTTGACCTGATGGCGCTCGGCCACGGGTTGCAGCTTTTGCCGGATCGCATCGCGCAGCACCTGGGGGTCCATGCCCGGCAGCGGCCGCAGGTCGAACTCCAGGGAACATTGGCCGCAGATGCGATTGGGGTTGTCGCCACCATGGATACAACCGAAATTCAGGGTCGGCTGGGGCACGCTGAATTGCGGGTTGCGGTGCTCACGCTGCCAGGCCAGGCGCAGGCCGCGCAGTTCGCCAATGGCGTCATGCATGGCTTCAAGGGCGCTATGGCCCAGGCTCGGGTCCGAGGAGTGGCCGCTTTGGCCAAGGATATCAATGCGTTCCATCATTACGCCTTTGTGCAGGCGGATCGGTTTGAGGCCGGTGGGCTCACCAATCACCGCCGCACGCCCCAACGGGCGGCCCGCTTCGGCCAGCGCGCGGGCGCCGGACATCGAGCTTTCTTCGTCACAGGTCGCCAGGATGAGCAACGGTTGCTTGAACGGTTGATCCAGCAGCGGCAATACGGCTTCGATTGCCAGCGCAAAAAAGCCTTTCATGTCACAGCTGCCCAGTCCTACCCAACGGCCATCGACTTCCGTCAGCTTCAACGGATCGGTCTTCCACAAGGCCGCGTCATAAGGAACAGTGTCGCTATGCCCCGCCAGCACCAGGCCACCCGGGCCGCTGCCGAAACTGGCGAGCAGGTTGAATTTACCGGGGCTGACTTGCTGGATGTCGATGGCAAAACCCAGGTCGCCCAGCCAGCCGGCGAGCAAATCGATCACCGGGCGGTTGGTCTGGTCGAGAGACGCTTGGGTGCAACTGACCGACGGTGCGGCAATCAGCGCAGCGAATTGCTCTTTCAGGGTAGGTAACGGCATACGCGGTCTCTCAACTTCCCGGATGAGCCCCACTATAGAGCCATCTGCACAACACAATAAACCGTTGCGGCGCGTTGCCGGGCTCAGTCCTGTACACTGCACGACCTTGGCAGCCACTCTTTTCCCCGGCTGCGCTCCCGATCCTGGATGTTCCGGCCATGCAAAAAGAAACCGAAATCAAGCTCCGCGTCAGCCGCGAGACCCTCGCCGCGCTGCGTGAGCACCCGCTCCTGAAAAAACGCAACAAAAGTGGCTGGGAACGCCGTGCGTTGATGAATCAGTACTTCGACACCCCAGAGCGTGACCTGGCCCAGGCCAAAGTCGCCCTGCGCCTGCGCAAGGACGGTGACGATATCATCCAGACCCTCAAGACCCGTGGCCAGAGTGTCGCCGGCTTGTCGGAACGTAACGAATACAACTGGGACTTGCCCAAAGCCAAGCTCGACGTGAAGAAACTCGACGGCGAGTGCTGGCCCGAGCAACTGGCCGCGTTGGACAAAAAGACCCTCAAGCCGATCTTCACCACCGACTTTGTCCGCGAACGCGCTGAAATCGCCTGGGGCCGCGGTAAAGCCAAGGTGGTCATCGAGGCCGCCCTGGACCTGGGGCATGTTGTCGTCGGCAAGCAGAAAGAAGAAATCTGCGAGCTGGAACTGGAATTGCGCGAAGGCGAGCCGGCCGCCCTGCTGGAACTGGCCGCCGAACTGGCCGCAACCCTGGCGCTGATGCCCTGCGATATCAGCAAGGCCGAGCGCGGCTACCGCCTGTACGACGCCGGCAGCTATTCGCTGAGCCTGCCGGCGCCGCAGATTCACGCCGAAATGCCGTTGGACGACGCCTTCGCCGCCATCCTGTGGCATCTGCTGGGCAGCAGCCAGCGCCTGGCGGAGCAGTACCGCTTCAATGGCCACTGGCGGCTGTTGCAGGACTGGGTCGACAACCTCGGCGAATTGCGCGCCCTGGTCGGCAGCCTCGGCCAGGCTGCACCGCGTCAATCCACCAGCGAGCTGCGCAGCGCATTGGATGCATTGCTGGAAGACTGGCGCCCGCTGGTACAGGCCGGTGACGATGATGAAGACATCCGCAAAGCTGCGCCGGAACAATTCATCGAAGAATTGGAAGACGTGCGCTGGGGCCTGTTCTCGCTGAACGCTTCCCGCTGGCTGCTGGCCCGCACCTGGACCACCGACCGCAATGTGCGGGGCAACCGCCAGGGCGCCGCGCAGATCACCAACTGGCTGCCACGCCTGCTGGCCGAAGATGCTGTCGCCCTGCAACTGCCACGCTACCAGCAACAACCGGAAGACCTGGCCGAGCAACTGCCGCGCCTCGAACGCATCCAGGCCTGGCTGCATCATGCGCGTCAGGTGGTGGATATTCCGGAACTGGACCGCCTGTACGGCGAGCTGAACAAGTTGGTGCAACTGGCCAACCAGCCGATCACCGATGAATCCCTGGATGCGCGTATGCATCAGGCGATTGCGGTGTATCAGAATCGCGCCTGGAAAACCTTGCTGCGCCTGTAAGGGCGCTTTCGCGAGCAAGCCCGCTTCCACATTGGCATGTATTCACACATCAAAATGTGGAAAGGGGCTTGCTCCCGATGAGGTGCGCCTTGTCAGCGCAACACTGGCAGGCTGGTGGTGGATTTGATCTCCGACAACGCCACAATCGAATTGACCTCCTGAATACCCGGCACCATTGAGAGTTTCTCGAAGAAAAACCGCTCATACGCCTCGATATCCGACGTCACGATGCGCAGCAGGAAATCCACCGCCCCCATCAGCACATAACACTCCAACACTTCCGAAAACCCGCGAATCGCCTCGGTGAACTCGGTGAAGTTGGAGCGACCGTGGGCGTTGAGTTTGACCTCGGCAAAGATCTGCGTGTTGAGGCCGATCTTCTTGCGATCCAGCAAGGTGACCTGACCACGAATCACCCCCTCCTCCTTGAGCCGTTGAATGCGCCGCCAGCAAGGTGACTGGGACAGGCCCACCTGTTCGGCGATCTGCGCACTGGACAACGAAGCATCCTCTTGCAGCAAGGCCAGGATACGGCGGTCGTACGCGTCCAATTCACTGTGCATAAAAATACTCATTTTGGAGAATGGATTGAATTGACCCATTCAATAAATCGTTATTTGCGCTCATTTTAGATAAGAAATCTCCGCTGACGAATGTAAAAATTTCTCCAACCTGATTTGGAGATTTCCCATGCACGCCGTCGAAGCCACCCAACCTGCCGCCCGCGTCGATGCCTGGGCCGTCAACAGCGCCCATTGCCAGGCGCATTACCGCATCATTGCCGAGGCTGAGCCCGATGTGTTGTGCCGTGTGCTCAACTATTTCGCTTTGCAATGCCTGACGCCACGGCAGGTACACCTGGACCGCGAGGACGACCTGTTGAGCCTCGATATCGTGATGGATGGTTTGAGCTGGCACCGTGCCCAAGTGATCGGCGAAAAGATTCGAAACCTGATCAGCGTGTGCTCGCTGGACCTATGGCCGGCTGATTCTGCGCAGCCTCCAGCGCGACTGGCGGCCGCTCAGTAAAGGCATGAAATACACGCGGGCAGAAGGATGTTCAGGGGCTGGCTAGCCTGGGGTTGACCTCCACTGCCCCCAGGAAAATCCACCATGCCCGTCGATCAACGATTGGAACTTCACCCGATGCTGCCGGCGTTGATCGACGCCGGGCTGATCACATCCGACGTTGCGCAGCGCTTGGCGAGGGTACCGGCCGACAACACCCAGCACCCACTTGAATGTATCGCCGCCCAGGGCCCCTGCCTGGAAACCCTGACCCAATGGCTGGCCCGCCAGGCCGGGCAGCCCTATTGGCGTATCGACCCGCTGAAGATCGACGTGGCGGCGGTCGTGCCATTGATGTCCCACGCCTTCGCACTACGCCACACCATACTCGCGGTGGCCGTCGACGCGCAGACCGTCACCGTCGCCAGCGCACAGCCCTATGTCACCGGTTGGGAGGCCGGGTTGGCGCAAGTACTCAAGCGCTCGATCAAACGCGTAGTCGCCAACCCCCAGGATATTCAGCGCTGCATCGCCGAGTTCTACCGGCTGGCCAGGTCGGTCAGCGGCGCAGATCAGAAGGCGGCGGCGCCCGGTAACTTCGAGCTGCTCAACCTGAGTGGCGGCGACGAGGAGCCGGATGCCAACGATGCGCATATCGTCAACATCGTCGACTGGCTGCTGCAGTACGCCTTCGGCCAACGGGCCAGCGATATCCATATCGAACCCTGCCGCGACCAGAGCCGCGTGCGTTTTCGCATCGACGGGTTATTGCACGACGTCTACCAGTTCCCGCCGCAGGTCACCATGGCGGTGGTCAGCCGCTTGAAAAGCCTGGGCCGGATGAATGTGGCAGAAAAACGCAAACCCCAGGACGGTCGGGTCAAAACCAAGAGCCCGACGGGCGTGGAAGTGGAACTGCGCCTTTCAACCCTGCCGACGGCCTTTGGCGAAAAGCTGGTGATGCGGATTTTCGACCCGCAGGTATTGCTCAAGGATTTTGATCAATTGGGCTTGTCGCCCGCAGATCAGCAGCGCTGGCACGCGATGACCGGCCAAGCCAACGGCATCATTCTGGTCACCGGCCCTACCGGCTCGGGCAAGACCAGCACGCTTTACGCCACGCTCAAGCAACTGGCGACCCGCGAGGTCAACCTGTGCACGGTCGAGGACCCGATCGAGATGGTCGAACCCGCCTTCAACCAGATGCAGGTACAGCACAACATCGGCCTGACCTTCGCCAGCGGCATACGCGCACTGCTGCGTCAGGACCCGGATATCATCATGATCGGCGAAATTCGCGACCAGGAAACCGCAGAAATGGCGATCCAGGCCGCGCTCACCGGGCACCTGGTGCTGTCGACCCTGCACACCAACGATGCCCCCAGCGCCATCAGCCGCCTGCAGGAACTGGGAATTGCTCATTATTTGATCAAAGCTACGCTGATAGGAGTGATGGCGCAGCGTTTGGTGCGCCTCTTGTGCCCTCACTGCAAGCAAAGGGTAAATGCACCGGAAACTGCCCACGAGGCGGTCGGATGCGTGGAGTGTCGCGACAGCGGATATCGAGGCCGAGCCGGGCTCTACGAAATCATGCTGATGGACGAACCGCTCAAGGCATTGATCACGCCCGGTGCCGACGTGCAGGCGTTGCGCCGGGCGGCTGTCGAGCGAGGCATGTGCAGCCTGCGCATGGCCGGCCTGGAGAAAGTGAATGCCGGCCTGACCACACTGGCGGAAGTGTTACGGGTCACGCCTGGGGATTCAGAAACAAATCCTTTGATTGTGCAGCCGTGAAACCGTCCTTATCCGTGACCAGACCGTTACAATCGGTCGAACATCGTTTTACTGACACCTTCAGATAGGGAATCGCCATGCAGATCGGAACCGTACTGCTTTTGTTCGTGGGGTTGGCCGTCGCCATCCTGTTCATGGGTTTTAAAGTGGTGCCCCAGGGCTACCAGTGGACAGTCGAGCGTTTCGGCCGCTACACCAACACCCTCAAACCCGGCCTCAACATAATTATCCCGGTCATGGACCGCATCGGTCGCAAGATCAACGTGATGGAAAGCGTGCTGGATATTCCCCCTCAGGAAGTGATCACCGCCGACAACGCCACCGTGCAGATCGACGCCGTGTGCTTCTTCCAGGTGGTCAACACCGCCCAGGCGGCCTACGAGGTCAACAACCTCGAACACGCCATCCGCAACCTGCTGCAAACCAATATTCGTACCGTGCTCGGCTCCATGGAGCTGGATGCCATGTTGAGCCAGCGTGACGGCATCAACGAAAAACTGCTGCGCACCGTCGATGAAGCGACGGCACCCTGGGGCATCAAGATCACCCGCATCGAGATCAAGGACATCAGCCCACCTGCCGACCTGATGGCCGCCATGTCGGGCCAGATGAAGGCCGAGCGGATCAAGCGTGCGCAAATCCTGGAGGCCGAGGGCCTGCGGGCATCGGCGATCCTGACTGCCGAAGGCAAGAAGCAGGCGCAGATCCTTGAGGCCGAGGGTAGCCGTCAGGCGGCGTTCCTGGAGTCCGAAGCCCGTGAGCGTCAGGCCGAAGCGGAAGCCCGTGCGACCCAGGTGGTTTCGCAGGCTATCGCGTCGGGCGACGTGCAGGCGGTGAACTACTTCGTCGCGCAAAAATACATCGATGCGCTGGGCAAGCTGGCTTCGGCCAACAACAGCAAGGTGATCCTGATGCCGCTGGAGGCCAGCCAAGTGATCGGCGCCGTCGGTGGCATCGGCGAAATCGTCAAGGCCACCTTCGACAACAAGAAAGGCTGAGGCACTCGTCATGTGGGATTTCCTGTAGCATCTGTCGTTCTGGGATTGGCTGGCACTGGGCACGGTGTTGTTGATCCTCGAGGTCTTCGGCGCCGGTGGTTACCTGCTGTGGATGGGCATCGCGGCGGCGGCCGTGGGCGTGATCACGTTCCTGATCCCGCCGCTCGGGCTGGAATGGCAACTGCTGCTGTTCGCCGTGTTGTCGATCCTGACAGCGGTGTACTGGTGGAAACGCCAGCGCAGCAGCGCCAAGGTCAGCGATCAGCCGGGGCTGAACATGCGTGGTTCGGAGTTGATCGGTCGCACATTTGTGGTGCACCAGGCCATCGTCGATGGCCGGGGCAAGATAAAAGTCGGCGATGGGGTGTGGATGGTGACCGGGCCGGACAGCGCCGTAGGCGCTCAAGTACGCGTTACCGCGCAGAACGGGGCAGTTTTGCAAGTCGAAACTGTTTAGTCAGTGATGGAACTCGGTTGGGTTAACTACAATCAAATCGTTCAGATAACCCACCCGGAGTCACCCATCATGCGTCTTAAATATGCTGTCGCAACCCTTGCCGTGCTTTCTCTTCCTGTCGGCTCAGCCATGGCCGACAGCTTCTGGCGTAACGTCATCTCATCGGGTGCTACCACCGGCTCGACCTACCTGACTTTCAAAGACCACAAGATGGTCGTTGCCGCGCAAGACGACGCCGGCAGCTTCGTTGCCAGCGATGGTGGTATTCGCGGGCCGTACCTGGAAGCCGCCATGCAGAAAGTCCGCGCCGACAACCCTGGCCTGAAGGCCACCGACATGGAACTGGCTAACGCCATCCTGGCGAAAAACGCCGTTACCGAGTAATAGCACTCGCTGAAAAAATGCCGCTTTATGAAGCGGCATTTTTTTGCCCGTACCATGACGATTCATTCACGTGTGACAGCCTATATTCAGTCAAACCGTGCAACCATGCGGTATTGATACGTCTATTATTCATCGTTTACCTGAAACGGATGCCTTCTTCGCCATGAGCCAACAGCCTTTTCTGCCGTTCTCCAAACCTACCATTGATGAAACCACCATCGCGGCAGTCGGCGATGTACTGCGCTCCGGCTGGATCACCAGCGGGCCGAAGGTGCAGGCATTCGAGGCTCAGCTATCGGAGTACTTTGGTGGCCGCCCGGTGCGCACTTTCAACTCGGGCACCTGCACCATGGAGATCGCCTTGCGCATCGCCGGTATCGGTGCCGGGGACGAAGTCATCACCACTCCGATCTCCTGGGTCGCTACAGCCAACGTGATCCTGGAAGTGGGCGCCAAGCCGGTGTTCGCCGATATCGACCCGGTCACCCGCAATATCGACCTGGCTCAGGTAGAAGCTGCAATTACCCCGCGCACCAAGGCAATCATCCCGGTGTTCCTGGCGGGCCTGCCCCTGGACATGCCAATGCTTTATGCGCTGGCCAACAAGTACAACCTGCGCATCATCGAAGACGCCGCTCAGGCGTTGGGTTCCAGCTGGGACGGCGAACGTATCGGCGCTACCGGTGACTTCGTGTCGTTCAGCTTCCAGGCCAACAAAAACATCACCTCTTCTGAAGGCGGTTGCCTGGTGTTGAACAACGCCGAGGAAGCGCGCCTGGCAGAAAAATATCGCCTGCAGGGCGTGACGCGTACAGGTTTCGATGGCCTGGACGTCGACGTGCTGGGCGGCAAGTTCAACATGACCGACATCGCCGCCGCCATTGGCCTGGGGCAGTTCGCTCATATCGAAAAGATCACCGCCCATCGCCAGAACCTGGCACGACACTACTTCAAATGCTTCGGCAGCGATTTTGAAGAGAAATACGGCGCGCAGTTGCCACCTGCGGATTTCGAAAACAGCAATTGGCATCTGTTCCAACTCGTGCTGCCTGAGCGCCAGGACGGCCTGCCGGCACGTGCGACATTCATGGAGCAGATGCAGGCCCACGGCGTCGGCATTGGCTATCACTATCCACCGATCCACCTGCTGAGCCTATATCGGGCACAGGGGTTCAAGGAAGGCATGTTCCCGGTAGCCGAGCGTGTTGGACGTTTGATCGTGTCGTTGCCGATGTTCACGGCGATGACAGAGGCGGATGTCGAGCGGTCTGTAGCTGCTGTAAAAGCGGTATTGCAGCGCTGAAAACCGTCGCTGGAGCCGGGTTGCCCGGCTCCAGCGGCAGCATCACTCGCCGATGGCGGCCTTGTAGCCGGCGGCATCCAGCAGTTTTTCCAGGTCAGCCGGGTTGCTTGGCTTGAGCTTGAAGATCCACGCGCCGTAAGGATCTGAGTTCAGCAATTCAGGGCTGGCACTCAGCTCTTCGTTGACAGCAATCACTTCGCCAGCAATCGGCGAGTAGATATCCGAAGCCGCTTTCACCGACTCGACCACCCCCGCCTGGGCCTCTGCGGCAAACACGTTGCCGACTTCCGTCAGCTCAACGAACACCACATCACCCAGCGCTTCCTGAGCATGGTCGGAGATCCCGACGGTCACCGTGCCGTCAGCTTCCAGACGGGCCCATTCGTGGCTTTCGGCAAAACGCAGTTCGGCAGGGATATCGCTCATAGTCTGTGTCCTCAAGAAGAAATGTCAGCGGCCTTCGGCCTGCCGGAAATAGGTTAGATCAAGGTTTTGCCATGGCGCACGAAGGTCGGCTTGACCACTCGAACCGGGTACCACTTGCCGCGGATTTCCACTTCGGCCCGATCGGCGGTGGCCGTCGGTACACGCGCCAAGGCAATGGATTTACTCAGCGTAGGAGAGAAACTACCACTGGTGATCTCTCCTTCGCCAACATTGGCGATACGAACCACTTGATGAGCGCGCAAAACCCCGCGTTCCTCCAGCACCAGCCCGACCAATTTGAACTGCACACCTGCGGCTTTTTCCGCCTCCAGTGCCGCGCGGCCGATGAAATTGCGCTCGACAGGCTCCCAGGCAATGCTCCACGCCATATTGGCCGCGAGCGGTGAAACGTCCTGGTGAATATCCTGGCCATACAGGTTCATACCGGCTTCCAGGCGCAACGTATCGCGGGCGCCAAGGCCGATCGGTGAAATGCCGGCGCCGACCAGGTCGTTGAAAAAGCCCGGAGCCTGATCGGCAGGCAGGACAATCTCCAGGCCGTCTTCGCCGGTATAACCCGTGCGGGCAATAAACCAGTCGCCGTCGGCCTGGCCCTCAAAGGGCTTGAGCTGGTGGATCAGGTTGCTGCGGGACTGGGTCACCAGTTCGGCGATTTTCTGCCGGGCATGCGGGCCTTGGATAGCCAGCATGGCCAACTCGGACCGCTCTTGCAGCTGCACCGAAAAATGCCCCAACTGCGCCTGCATCCACGCCATGTCCTGGTCGCGGGTGGCGGCATTGACCACCAGCCGGTAACCCGTTTCGGTGCGGTAGACGATCATGTCGTCGACCACCCCGCCCTGCTCGTTGAGCATGGCGCTGTACAACGCACGGCCGCAGCCGTGCAAACGATCCACATCATTGGCCAGTAAATACTGAAGCCATTCCTTGGCCTGACGGCCTGTGACATCGATCACGGTCATATGGGATACATCGAACACCCCGCAGTCGCGTCGCACCTGGTGGTGTTCTTCAACTTGCGAACCGTAATGCAGAGGCATATCCCAACCGCCAAAATCGACCATTTTCGCGCCGAGGGCGAGATGCAGGTCATACAGAGGCGTACGCTGTCCCATGGGTTTCTCCTTCCGGGCTTGGCGAAGGTGCGCGGAGCAGCTATTCGCGCCTGAACGCCTTGAATTACAAGGCCCGCAGCCACGTCCAGCGACCCGCTCCGAAAGACGAAGCGCACCGAATGCCGCGCATTGTAGCCGCAAGGCGGAGTACTGACACCTAACCGATTTGCCTCGCAGACCTGCGGATCAGCCCAATCACCGGCAAAAGGCCAACCAGTACCAGCGTCAGTGCCGGCAAGGAGGCCCGTGCCCATTCGCCCTCGCTGGTCATTTCAAAGATGCGCACCGCCAAGGTATCCCAGCCGAACGGGCGCATCAGCAAGGTAGCGGGCATTTCCTTGAGGACATCCACGAACACCAGCAGTGCTGCGCTCAACGCCCCGGGCAGCAATAACGGCAGATACACTTTGAAAAACAGTCGCGGGCCACCGACGCCGAGACTGCGTGACGCTTCCGGCAACGATGGGCGTATTCGCGCCAGGCTGCTTTCCAACGGCCCGTAGGCCACCGCCAGGAACCGCACCAGATACGCCAACACCAACGCCGACAAACTACCCAGCAACAGCGGCTTGCCCGCGCCACCCAACCAGCCTGACAGCGGCACCACCAGCTCGCGGTCCAGATAACTGAACGCGAGCATGATCGACACCGCCAGTACCGAGCCCGGCAAGGCATAGCCGACATTGGCCAGACTGATGCCGGAGCGAATCGTTCGTGTCGGTGCCAGACGGTTGGCGAAGGCCAGGATCAACGCCACGCTGACCGTTATCAGCGCCGCAATGCCCCCCAGGTAGAGCGTGTGAACAATCAGCCCGGCGTAGCGCTCATCCAGGTCGAACCGGCCTCGCTGCCAGAACCAGGCAATCAGTTGCAGCATCGGAATCACAAACGCGCAGGCGAACACCAGCATGCACCAGCCGCTGGCCGCCAGAGCCTTGAACCCGTGCAGCTGATACAGCGCCTTGCCCCGCGGCCGCTCGTTGCTCGGTCGACTCGCGCCACGGGCGCGCCGTTCGCCGTAGAGCACCAACATGACGACCAGCAACAACAAGCTGGCAAGCTGCGCCGCGCTGGACAGGCTGAAAAATCCATACCAGGTTTTGTAGATCGCGGTGGTGAAGGTATCGAAATTGAACACCGATACCGCGCCAAAATCCGCCAGGGTCTCCATCAGGGCCAAGGCGACGCCGGCGCCAATCGCCGGCCTGGCCATGGGCAACGCCACGCGCCAGAACGCTTGCCACGGCGACTGCCCCAACACGCGCGCGGCCTCCATCAAGCCTTTGCCTTGGGCGAGAAACGCGGTGCGCGCCAGCAGGTAGACATACGGGTAAAACACCAGCACCAGCACGATAATCACACCACTGGTGGAACGCACCCGTGGTAGGCGCAAGCCCGCGCCGAACCACTCACGCAACAGCGTTTGCACCGGGCCTGCGAAGTCCAGCAGGCCGACAAACACAAAGGCCAGCACGTAGGCGGGAATCGCAAAGGGCAGCATCAGCGCCCAGTCGAGCCAGCGGCGTCCGGGGAATTCACACAGGCTGGTCAACCACGCCAGGCTGACACCCAGCAGCGTCACGCCAACACCCACGCCCAGCACCAAGGTCAAGGTATTGCCCAGCAGGCGTGGCATCTGGGTTTCCCAGAGGTGAGACCAGATCTGCGGGTCGATGCTTTGCCAGGACAACAGCAGCACGCTCAGCGGTAGCAGCACCAGCGCCGCTACGGTGAAGACCGGCAGGTACCAGCGGCGTTGGGCGGGGTGGGCCAAAATCAGTGCTCAGTCAATAAATTGCATGCCATCACCGCAGTCCGATGTGGGAGGGGGCACCCCCTCTCACATTTGCAACTGCGGTGCCGTTCAGTTCCAGCCGGCGCGATCCATCAACCGAATGGCCTCGGCCTGACGCTTGCCCGCCACTTCAACCGGCAGGGTGTCCGCCACGAATTTGCCCCAGGTCGCCACTTCGGCCGAAGGTGGCACCGCCGGGTTGGCCGGGAATTCCTGGTTCACATCCGCAAAGATCTGCTGCGCCTCGGGCGTGGTCATCCATTCCACCAGCGCCTTGGCCGCTTCCGGGTGGGGAGCATGCTGGGTCAGGCCGATGCCCGACAAGTTCACATGCACGCCACGGTCGCCCTGGTTCGGCCAGAACAGTTTCACCGCCAGGTTCGGGTTCTGTTTATGCAGGCGGCCGTAGTAGTAGGTGTTGACGATACCCACGTCGCATTGCCCGGCGTTGATGGCTTCGAGCACGGCAATGTCATCGGAGAACACGTCGGTGGACAGGTTGTTGACCCAGCCCTTGACGATTTCTTCGGTCTTGGCCGCGCCATGGGTTTCGATCAACGTGGCGGTCAGCGACTGGTTGTAGACCTTCTTCGCCGTGCGCAGGCACAGGCGGCCTTCCCACTGCTTGTCGGCCAGGGCTTCGTAGGTGGTGAGGTCGCCCGGTTTTACCCGGTCGGTGGAATAGGCGATGGTCCGCGCGCGCAGGCTCAAGCCGGTCCAGGTGTGCTTGGACGAGCGGTATTGCAGGGGAATGTTCTTATCGATCACCGGGGAAGTGAACGGTTGCAGGATGCCCATTTGCTCAGCCTGCCAGAGGTTGCCGGCATCGACGGTGAGCAGCAGGTCGGCGGTGGCATTTTCACCTTCGGCCTTGATGCGCTGCATCAACGGAGCTTCCTTGTCGGTGATGAACTTCACCTGCACACCGGTCTTCTGGGTGTAGGCATCGAACACCGGCTTGATCAGCTCGTCGATGCGCGAGGAGTAGACCACGACTTCGTCGGCGGCCTGCACGGTGGTGCTGCCGATGAGGGTGAGTGCCAGGGCAGTCAGGAGGCGCTTGGGTGCCAACATGGGTGCGGTCTCTCATTTGCAAAAAGAGGGCAAATGATAAGGACTCACATTTGGTAGCGCTCAGCGGAGGCGTTACCAGATGTTGCACATCGGCCTCAGGGCCTGGCCAGCTCCGGCAGATCTCCGCTCAATCCCAAAGCCTGGCGCACAAACACCGCCTTGGCCTCAGGCATCTGATCGACCATTTTCAAGCCTGCATTACGCAGCCAGCGCAACGGCAGCTGGTCGGCCTGGAACAACCGCTCAAACCCTTCCATCGCCGCCATCAGCGCCAGGTTATGCGGCATACGCCGACGCTCGTAACGACTCAGTACCTTCACGTCCGCCAGACGCTCACCACGCTCGGCGGCCGACAGCAAGACTTCGGCCAGCACCGCTGCATCGAGAAAGCCCAGGTTCACGCCCTGCCCCGCCAGCGGGTGGATCACATGGGCCGCGTCGCCGATCAATGCCAGGCCTTCGGCCACGTAGCGCTTGGCATGACGCTGGCGCAACGGCACGCAGACCCGTGGGTCGGCGCTGACCACCGTGCCGAGACGCCCTTCAAAGGCACGCTCCAGCTCACGGCAGAAGCCTTCATCATCCAGCGCCATCAGGCGTTCAGACTCAGCCGGAGTAGTCGACCAGACGATCGAACACCAATCCTCCTGCCCATCACGCACCAAGGGCAGGAATGCCAGCGGCCCGGTATCGGTAAATCGCTGCCACGCCGTGCGTTGGTGCGATTGGCTGCTGCGCACGCTAGTGACGATGGCGTTATGCAGGTAATCCCATTCACGGGTCGGCGTGCCGGTCAGGCGGCGCACGGCAGAGTTGGCGCCATCGGCGGCGATCACCAGCGGCGCACGCAACGTGCGGCCGTCGGCCAGGGTCAGCAGCCAGTCATCGCCGGAGCGGCGCATCTGTTCCAGGCGCGCATTGGCCAACAGGCCCAGGTCGCAGTCATGCAGCCGGTCGAGCAAGGCATCCTGAACCACGCGGTTCTCGACGATATGCCCCAGTACGTCAGCGTGCACGCTGGCCGCCGAAAAGTGGATCTGCCCCGTACCGCTGCCATCCCACACCTGCATCTCGCCGTAGGGGCTGGCACGCCGTTCGACGATGCCTTCCCACACGCCAAGTCGCTCGAGAATGCGCTGGCTGGCGGCCGACAAGGCGCTCACGCGAGGCTCGAAGGCCGCCTCAAGGTCGAACGGCTTGACACTCAGCGGGCTGCCGTCGAGCAACAGCACCTGCAGGCCACTACCCTGCAACGCCAGCGCGAGCGCGCTTCCGACCATTCCGGCCCCGACAATCAGCACATCTGCGCGCATGTCCATGCTTTAAGCCTTGTCTCGTGTGCGGCACAGGCCGCGAATAAAGGAGTGGACTGGTTCAAACATCGGGACGCGTGCCCAGCCCCATGGCCTGGCGGGCGAACCAGCGTTTGGCCGGTGGCAGTAGATCCAGCCCCAGCAGCCCGAGGTTGCGGCCCAAGGCCACTACCGGTTGTGCGCTGCCAAACAAACGCGTGACCTGGTCGGAGAAGCCCACGGTCAGGTTCTGGTCCAGGCGCTGGCGCTCGCGATAGCGCTGCAGGGTCGCCAGGTCACCCGGTATCGCCGGCCCGGCCAACAACGCCTCGGCCAGGGCACTGGCATCGCGCAGGGACAGGTTGAACCCTTGCCCGGCGATCGGGTGCAGGCTGTGGGCGGCATTACCGAGGATGACCAGGTGCGAACGTACCTGCTCTTCGGCCTCCACCAACGTCAACGGGTACAGGTGACGGGCACCGACTTGCTTGAGGGTGCCCAGGCGATAGCCGAACACGCCCTGCAGCTCGCTCAGGAAACTGCGCTCGTCGAGGTTGGCCAAGCGCTGGGCGTCCATGCCAAGCCGCGTCCAGACCAGTGCGCAACGGTTGTCCGGCAACGGCAGCAGGGCCATCGGGCCTTCATCGGTGAAGCGTTCGAAGGCCTCGCCGTTGTGAGCTTCGCTCGGCGTGATATTGGCGATCAAGGCGCTCTGGTTGTAGGGGCGGGTTTTGACCCCGATGCCCAGTTGCTCGCGCAAACCGGAGCGACCACCGTCGGCCAGCACCGCCAGGTCGCATTCCAGCACGGTCTCATCGTTAAGCGTCAGGCGATAGCCGTCGGGCAGCGGCTCCAGGCGGGTCACTTCCGCCGGGCAGCGCCAGCTGATCACGTCTTTGTCCAGACCTTGCCACAGGCATTGGCCGAGCCAGGCGTTTTCCACCACGTAACCCAGGGCAGGCACGCCCTCCTCCAAGGCGGACAACCGCGCGGTGGAGAAACGGCCACGATCCGACACATGAATCTGCTTGATCGGCTCGGCGCGACGGGAGATTTGCTGCCACAGGCCCAGGCGCTGATAAATCTGCCGGGCACCAAACGACAGCGCCGATGAACGCGCGTCATAGCTGGGTTGGTAAGTGTCACCGGGGGCGAACGGCTCGATCAGCACGATCTTCCAGCCCCGTGCCTTGGCCCCGGCCTGCAGGGCCAGTGCCAAGCTGGCACCTACCAGGCCGCCACCGATAATCGCCAGGTTGACGCGGCTCATCGGGCAGCCGCCATCAACGCTTCGATGTCAGCGACGGTCTTGGGCACGCCGCCGGTCAGGATTTCACAGCCTTGCTTGGTCACTACCACGTCGTCCTCGATGCGTACGCCAATGCCACGCCACTTCTTTGCCACGTTCTGGTTGTCCGGCGCGATATAAATCCCCGGCTCCACGGTCAATGCCATGCCGACTTCCAGCACACGCCATTCACCGCCCACCCTGTATTCGCCCACATCGTGCACATCCATGCCCAGCCAATGGCCGGCGCGATGCATGTAGAACGCGCGGTAGGCCTCGCTGGCGATCAGTTCATCGACATCGCCCTGTAACAACCCCAGGTCCACCAGCCCCGTAGTGATGACGCGCACCGTCGCCTCATGGGCCTGGTTCCAATGCTTGTTCGGCGCGATCTCGGCAAAGGCGGCTTCCTGGGAGGCCAGCACAATTTCGTAGATCGCCTTTTGCTCGGGCGAAAACTTGCCATTGACCGGCCAGGTACGGGTGATGTCACTGGCATAGCAGTCGATTTCGCAACCGGCGTCGATCAGCACCAGGTCACCGTCCTTGAGCAGTGCGTCATTGCGCTGGTAATGCAGGATGCAGCTGTTGCGCCCGGCGGCGACGATGGAGCCATAGGCCGGCATCTTGGCACCGCCCTTGCGGAACTCGTAATCCAGCTCGGCTTCCAGGCTGAACTCATACAAGCCGGCGCGACTGGCCTGCATCGCCTTCACGTGGGCCGCACAGGAGATACGTGCAGCCTCACGCATCACCTTCACTTCTGCCGCCGATTTATACAGGCGCATGTCGTGCAGCAGATGATCCAGGGCAACAAATTCGTTCGGCGGCTGCGCGCCCAGGTGCGCTTTGGAGCGGATCACGTTGATCCACTCCATCAGGTGCCGGTCGAACTCGGCGTTGCTGCCCATGGCCGAATACACCCGGTCGCGGCCTTCGATCAGGCCGGGCAGGATGTCGTCGATATCGGTGATGGGAAAGGCGTCGTCGGCGCCAAAGTCACGCACTGCGCCTTCGGTGCCGGCGCGCAGGCCGTCCCACAATTCGCGTTCGGCATTGCGCTCGCGACAGAACAGCACGTACTCGCCGTGCAAGCGACCGGGCATCAGCACGATCACCGCTTCAGGCTCGGGGAAGCCGCTCAAGTACTGGAAGTCGCTGTCCTGGCGGTATATGTGTTCGACATCGCGGTTGCGGATCGCCACGGCGGCGGCCGGCAGGATCGCGATGCTGTTGGGTTCCATCTGCGCCATCAGCGCCTTGCGGCGCCGGGCGTATTCCGCTCTGGGGATATGAATCATGGGCAGATGGGCGTCCTTTCTTAATGCAGCGAAGGCTTGGGGGCAGCCGGCTCAGCGGACTTGCGGGTCTCGGTGAACAGTAGCAGCGGAGCGACGCGCAGGTATTCCATCACTTCCATATAGTCGCTTTCACCGTCTTCGGACTCTTCCAGGGCGTCTTGCACCTGGGAGATGGCTGCCAGGTCCTGCAGCACTTCCTTGGCGTCGGTGCTCAACTCCAGGCCGGCGGCGTTGACGCCAAAACCGTGGAGGAAGCCCTGGCACCATTGGCCCAGCGCCGCAGCGCGCTCGGTGAGTGGCGCGTCGTCGGTCGGCAGCAGCAGCACCACGGTGACATCGTCTCCCGTCAGCTCGCCCTTGACCATTTCCTGCAGGCCGATCAGCGCATTGCGCACGTTATCTTCTGGCTCTTTCTCCAGCAGCTCGGCCACATCGGCCAGCCAATTGTCCGCGTCAAAGCCGACACCTGTGCAGCTGCGGCCCACCAGCACACCGTGCAGTTCGGCAGGCGAGCAAGGATGACCGCTGGTGCTCAGCAGTTTGGAAAAAGCATCATACGGGGAGTTTTGAATAGGCATGGTGAGCTAGGCGCCAGACGGCGCAATGTCTAGAATGAAGCGCTGTATCCTAGCACCGGCAGACGTACCAAGACTATCGAGGGCGTCAGATCGTTTATCCTGAAGTTGCCATTCATCAGACAAATCCAGTGGAACCCAATGGAAGACACCGACCTGCAAGCGCTGATGGCCAGACTCGAACTGCTAATTGATCGGGTCGAGCAACTTAAGAGTCAAAACGGACTCCTATTAGCTCAGGAAAAGACCTGGCGCGAGGAACGCGCTCACCTCATTGAAAAAAACGAAATCGCCCGGCGTAAGGTCGAATCGATGATTTCGCGCCTGAAGGCCCTGGAGCAAGACTCATGAGTTCAAGCAATAGCGTAACCGTGCAGATCCTCGATAAAGAATATTCGATCATTTGCCCCCAGGAAGAGCGCAATAACCTGGTGAGCGCCGCCCGCTACCTGGATGGCAAGATGCGTGAGATCCGCAGCAGCGGCAAAGTGATCGGTGCCGACCGTATCGCGGTGATGGCCGCGCTGAATATTACCCACGACTTGCTGCATAAGCAGGAACGGCCTGACGTACAGGCCAGCGGGTCGACGCGTGAGCAGGTGCGTGACCTGCTGGAACGCGTTGATCTGGTGCTTTCCAGCGATTCGGACGCACCCAAGGGCTGATTGACGCCTCGGTTTAAGGTATACTCGCCCCACTCCCTGGCGTGTTTGCCAGTCGGCGATGTCCCTGAGCCGATTCGCACTACCCTGGAAGTTGCACGTTGGGCTGGTGTGCATGTCCGCTAGACGGAAAGCCTTAAAGCCTACTGCTTCTTCCACCTTGAACTTTCGGGTTCAAGGGCTAAGTCGACAGCGGCTCTGTCGGGGAGCCTGAATTCCCAAACTCAATGCCAGTCTCAGGACTGGCATTGTTTTATGAGCCGAAAAACCATGACCGAACCTGCGCCGCTTTCCCGTCCGCAACTTCGACGCATGTTGCGCAAGGCCCGCCGCGAGCTATCGCCGAGTGAGCAGCGCAAGGCAGCCCATGGCTTGTATCGGCAACTGGCACAGCATCCGCTGTTTCGCCGGGCCAGGCATATCTCCTTGTATCTACCGACAGACGGCGAAATCGATCCGCGCTTGCTCTTGCGCGCCGCTCAACGTCGGGGCAAGGCCACCTATCTACCGGTACTCAGCGCCTGGCCACGGACCAAAATGGTGTTCCAGCGTGTGCGGCCTGGGGATAAGTTGTCGCCCAATCGCTTTCGCATTCTTGAACCGCAAGTGAATGCCAACCGCCAACGCCAGGTCTGGGCGCTGGATCTGGTGCTGTTACCGCTGGTGGGGTTCGATGATGTGGGCGGGCGCCTGGGCATGGGCGGTGGGTTTTATGATCGCAGCCTGGCTTACCTGTCGCGCCGTCAGAGCTGGCGCAAGCCGACGCTGTTGGGGCTGGCCCACGAATGTCAGAAAGTCGATCGCCTGGCGCAGGCAAGCTGGGATGTGCCGCTGGCGGGCACCGTCACCGATAGGCAGTGGTATGTCGCGCAAGCGCCGCTGCAAACAGCGACGCCTTAAGGAAGGGTTAACGCTTGAACGGTTGCTGCTGAGCCAATTCAATCGGCGCATCGGTCTTGTTCGACCACAGGCTCTGGGCATATCCCGTGGTCACGACGCCCAGACCAAACAAAATAACCAAAATCCATAGTAAATCCGGTTTACGTTGCATCGATTGCCCCCCTTCAAGCACCTCGTACACGATGACAACAACGTTCCAAAGTAGTCCGTTGCAGCTGCGTCAAGCTTTAAAAGGCGGCATTCTGCGGTAACGTGAACCAACACGCAAACCTTGACGCCAACCGACTGTCGGTTTGTCATGGAATTGCCTGACAACTTGCCCAATGCCTTTTTCAGGAGCCTAAAAATGGCCTATTGGCTGATGAAATCCGAGCCCGATGAACTCTCCATCAACGGCCTGGAAAAGCTCGGCAAAGCCCGCTGGGACGGGGTGCGCAACTATCAGGCGCGAAACTTCCTACGAGCCATGGCCGGGGGCGATGAGTTTTTCTTCTACCACTCCAGCTGCCCCGAGCCGGGCATTGCCGGCATCGGCAAAATCATCGAAGCGGCGTATCCGGACCCGACGGCACTGGAACCGGAAAGCCACTATTTCGACGCCAAGGCCAGCGCGGAAAAAAATCCGTGGAGCGCCATCAACGTCGCTCACGTGAAAACCTTTCCCAAAGTACTGAGCCTCGGCTACCTGAAACAGCAAGCGGCTCTTGCCGAACTGCCATTGGTGCAAAAAGGCAGCCGCCTTTCAGTGATGGCCGTCACGCCTGAGCAATGGGCCGCCGTGATCAATCTGCTTTAACTGACCGGCATCAAGTCCTCGCCAGGGCACACCGGTCACACTAGGACGTTAATGCCGCAGGATGCAGCCATGTCTACGAACCACACTCTGTCGCGCCTGTTTGCCATTGCCCTGATAGCCCTGCTGATCGGTGCCGGTGGCTTCGGTTACTGGCGCTCCACCCAGGACCGCTTGCCCGCCGGCTTGAGCATGGGCAACGGTCGCCTGGAATCCACCGAAGTGCAGATCGCCGCGAAGATCCCCGGACGCCTGGCCGAAGTGCGGGTGGATGAAGGCGACAAAGTGCTCAAAGGCCAACTCCTTGCGCGCATGGACACCCGCACCCTTGAAGCCCAACGCACCCAGGCCGAAGCCGAGGTACTGCGCGCCAAGGAAAACTTCGCGGCCGCCGAGGCCAACGTGCAATTGCGCCAAAGCGAGCAACTGCTGGCCAACCAGGAACTCAAGCGTACCCAGGAACTGTACAAGCGGGGCTTCGCCAGCAGCCAGTTGATCGACCAGCAGCAGGCGCGCCAAAACACCGGCAATGCTGCCGTGATTGCCGCACAAGCCCAGGTCAACTCGGTGAAGGCCGCCATCGGCGCCGCCGAGGCCCAAGTCGCCCAGCTCACCAGCGAGATTGACGACAGCAGCCTGCGCGCGCCCATCGACGGGATTATTCAACTCCGCCTGGCCGAACCTGGCGAAGTGCTTGGCGCAGGTGGACGCGTGTTGTTGCTGATCGATCCGAATGATCAGTACATGAACCTGTACCTGCCCGCCTCCGTCACCGGGCGCCTGACCGTCGGCAGTGACGCACGCATCGTGCTCGACGCCCTTCCTCAGCAACCGCTGCCGGCAACCATCAGCTTTGTTGCCGCCAAATCCCAGTTCACCCCCAAAGAGGTGGAAACCCGTGACGAACGCCAGAAGCTGGTGTTTCGCGTCAAATTGCGCCTGACCCAACCCAGTGCCGTGCCCCAAGCCAAACCAGGCATGCCCGGTGCCGGCTATGTGCGCACCGCTGACATCGCCTGGCCGGCCAATCTGCAATGACCGGCCTGGCGCTGCATGCCACGGGGATCAACCACCGCTACGGCAAGCAACCGGCACTGGTCAATATCGCCTTCAGCCTGCCCGCCGGCACCCGCTGCGGGTTGATCGGCCCGGACGGCGCCGGCAAGTCGAGCCTGCTGGGGTTGATCGCCGGAGTCAAGAAGCTCCAGGAAGGCCAACTGGAAGTACTCGGCGGCTCCATCGAAGACCGACGCCACCGTAACAGCCTGTACCCGCGCATCGCCTTCATGCCCCAGGGCCTGGGCGGCAACCTGTACCCAGAACTGTCCATCAACGAAAACATCCGCTTCTTCGCCACGCTGTTCGGCCTGTCGCAAGCCGATTGCGAACAGCGCATGCACAACCTGCTGCTGGCCACCGACCTCGCACGCTTCGCCGAGCGCCCCGCCGGTAAACTCTCCGGCGGCATGAAGCAAAAGCTCGGCCTGTGTTGCGCGCTGATCCATGACCCGGACGTGTTGATCCTCGACGAACCCACGACGGGCGTCGACCCACTGTCACGCCGGCGCTTCTGGGAACTGGTTGAAACCGTACGTAGCCAACGCCCACAGCTGACACTGCTGGTGGCCACGGCCTACATGGAGGAAGCCGAGCAGTTCGAACACTGCCTGATGCTTGATCGCGGCAAGCTGATTGCGGATGGCCTGAGCCGCGAGCTGGCCGCCGCCACGCCCAGCGGCAAACTGGACGATGCGTTCACTCACTTCCAGGGTGACAGCGCCGGCGACAACCAGCCCCTGGTGATTCCATCGCGTGCAGGCGACAACGCCGCCATCGCCATCGAAGCCCACGACCTGACCCTGCGCTTCGGCGACTTCACTGCCGTCGATAAAGTCAGTTTCGCCATCGGGCGTGGCGAGATTTTCGGCTTCCTAGGCTCCAACGGCTGCGGCAAGACCACCACCATGAAAGTGCTCACCGGGCTGATGCCGGCCACCGAAGGCAGCGCGACGCTGCTGGGCAACCCGGTGAACGCCAAGGACCTGGCGACCCGCAAGCGCGTGGGGTTCATGTCGCAAAGCTTCTCGCTGTACGGCGAACTCAGCGTGCGGCAAAACCTGGTGCTTCATGCGCAATTGTTCGACTTGCCCAAGGCCGACAGCGGCCCACGCATTGATGAACTGATCCAGCGCTTCGACCTGGGGGAGGTGGCCGAGCAACCTTCCGGCGAATTACCCCTCGGCCTGCGCCAGCGTTTGTCGCTGGCCGTGGCGGTGCTGCATCGCCCTGAAGTGCTGATCCTCGATGAACCGACCTCGGGCGTCGACCCGGCCGCCCGGGATGACTTCTGGCGGCTGCTGATCGAGCTGTCCCGGGGGCAGGGCGTGACGATCTTCCTGTCCACCCACTTCATGAACGAAGCCCAGCGCTGCGACCGTATTTCCCTGATGCACGCGGGTAAAGTGCTGGCCTGTGACACACCGCAGGCACTGCAACAGCAGTTCCACGGCGACACCCTCGAAGCGGCCTTCGTCACCTGCCTGGAGCAGGCCCAAGGTGGGCCGGAACCCACCGCGCCCAGCGCCACCGTCAGCGAAGCCGGCGCGCCGCCCGTCAGCAAGCGCGGTTTCAGCCTGGCCCGGCTGTTGGCCGTGGCCAGCCGCGAAGGCAAGGAGTTGCTGCGCGACAAAGTGCGCATGGCCTTCGCCCTGCTCGGGGCGATGTTCATGATGGTGATCTTCGGCTACGGCATTTCCCTGGACGTGGAAAACCTCGCCTTCGCCGTCTATGACCAGGATCAGAGCCCACAAAGCCGCGCCTACCTGGAAGCCTTTCGCAGCTCGCGCTACTTCGCCGAACAAGCGCCGATTCACGACGCCAACGAACTGCACCAGCGCCTGCAACGCTCGCAAATCAAACTGGCCCTGGAGATCCCACCCGGTTTTGGCCGCGACCTCTATGCCGGGCGCCAGCCCACGGTGGCCGCCTGGCTCGACGGCGGCATGCCGTTTCGTGCGGAAACCAGCCGCAACTATGTAGAGGCGGTGCACTTGGGCAATCTCCAACAGTTGGCCGAACTGAGCAGCCTGCCCCGTGGCAACCAGGCCGCGGCCAAGCTGGAAACGCGCTTTCGCTACAACCAGGACGTGGTCAGCGTCAATGCCATCGGTCCAGGGGTGATGGCACTGATTCTGGCGTTTATCCCGGCCATGCTCACGGCCTTGGGCATTGTGCGCGAAAAAGAATTGGGCTCGATCACCAACTTCTATGCCACGCCCCTGACGCGCCTGGAGTTCCTGCTGGGCAAGCAGGCACCGTACCTGGCCGTCAGCCTGGTCAACCTGGCGCTGCTGGTGGCGATGAACCGTTGGTTGTTCGGCGTGCCCTTCAAGGGCAGCGGTGTGGCCCTGGCATTCGGCGGTCTATTGTATGTGCTGGCCACCACCAGCATGGGTCTACTGATTTCTGCATTCACCCGCACCCAGATCGCGGCGATCCTCGGCACCATGATTATCACCAGCCTGCCGACCATCCAGTTTTCCGGGCTGATCGTGCCGCGTTCGTCCCTGGAAGGCGCGGCCGCGTTGATGGGCACGCTGTTCCCGGCGGGACACTTCCTGGACATCGCCGTAGGCACCTTCACCAAGGCCCTGGACCTGCGCCAGTTGTGGCCGCAATGCCTGGCGCTGTTCGGGTTTTTCGTCGGGTTCACCGGGTTGAGCCTGATCATGCTCAAGAAGCAGGAGGCCTGATGCACAGGTTCGCGCATATCCTGCGCCTGGGGATCAAGGAACTGACCAGCCTGCGCCACGACAGCGTGCTGCTGTTGTTTCTGTTCTACGCCTTCACGGTGGCCATCTACATGCCCGCCGCCGGTTCGGTGATCGGTGTGCATAACGCCAGCGTGGCCATTGTCGATGAGGACCACAGCGCGCTCTCGCGGCAGATGGCCGAAGCGTTGCAGCCGCCCGAGTTTCAGCCGCCTGTGCCGTTGGCCTACGATCAGTTGGACAAGGTCATGGATAGCGGCGCGTACACCTTTGTGATCAATGTGCCGGCCAACTTCCAGTCGGACCTGTTGGCGGGTCGCCAACCGGACATCCAAGTGAACGTCGACGCCACGGCGATGAGCCAGGCATTCATGGGCGCAGGCTATATCGGCAGGATTTTCCAGCGTGAATTGCAGCGCTACAGCGACCAGGCCAATGCCGCCAGCAAGGCACCGGCGCAGTTGACCACGCGCGCATTATTCAACACCAACCTGGAAGGTGGCTGGTTCCTGGCGGTGATCCAGATCGTCAACAACATCACCATCCTCGCCATCGTATTGACCGGCACCGCGCTGCTACGTGAGCGCGAACACGGCACCCTCGACCATTTACTGGTGCTGCCACTGACCGCTCTGGAAATCATGCTGGCGAAAATCTGGAGCAACATGCTGGTGGTGGTGCTGTGTACCTGGCTGTCCGTGGAATGGGTGGTCAAGGGCCTGCTCGGCGTGCCGCTGGCCGGTTCCCTGAGCCTGTTCCTGCTGGTCACGGCGCTGTATCTGTTTGCCAGCACCGCCCTGGGGATTTTCCTCGCCACCCTCGCCCGCTCGACGCCTCAGTTCGGCTTGCTGGCGATCCCGGTGATCATCCCGATGCTGCTGCTCTCCGGTGGCAGCACGCCGCTGGACAGCATGCCCGAATGGTTGCAGTGGGTGATGCAGGGCTCGCCGTCGACGCACTTTGTGAGCCTCAGTGCAGCGATCCTGTTCAGGGATGCCGGCGTGAGCGTGGTGTGGCCGGACCTGTTGGCGCTGGCGGGAATCGGGCTGGTGTTCTTTGCGGTGGCGTTGGCCAGGTTTCGTAAAAGCCTGGCTTCCTGAAGCACCTGTACCGCCGTCATCGGGGGCAAGCCCCCTCCCACACCCGATCAAATGTGGGAGGGGGCTTGCTCCCGATAGTCGCGCAGCGACTTACTGGATGATCAGGTTGTTGAACAACAGGTCTTCCACCATCGGCTTACCGGTTTCGTCGTTCATGACTTGCTGGGTCTGCTTCAAGGCTTCCTGGCGCAGTTTCTCTTTGCCTTCGACCGTGCTCATGGCCTCGTTGGTCTGCTGGGTGAACAGCGCCACCAATTGGTTACGAATCAATGCATCGTTGGCTTTGACCGCAGCAGCGGCTTCAGGCCCGGTCACACGCAGCGCGATGTCGGCCTTGTACACCTTGAGTTTCGCCGTACCGTCCAGGCCGTAGTTGCCCACGAACGGCGGCGTCAGGCTGATATAGCTGACCTTCGGCGCCTCGCCTTCTTTGGCTTCTTCGGCCTGGGCCGCCATCGGCAAGGTCAGGGCCAACATCAACAGAATCCACGCTTTCACAGTTCAATCCTCACATTCGGTTGCCCGGTAGCATAACGCTAGCAAGGCTGAGCACAAGCTTATGGCGGCTTATCAGGCCCGGGCATGCTCGTTGACCCACCGGCGTACCCTCCTACACTTATCGGCCACGACGCCAAAAGGAATAGTCCGATGAAAGCTGTGCTGTGCAAAGCCTTCGGCCCCGCCGAAACCCTGGTGCTGGAAGAGATCGAGAGCCCGGCGCTCAAGAAGAACGAAGTCCTGCTGGACGTGCACGCTGCCGGGGTGAACTTTCCGGACACCTTGATCATCGAGGGCAAATACCAGTTCAAGCCGCCCTTCCCATTCTCGCCGGGTGGCGAAGCGGCAGGCGTCATCAGTGCGGTCGGTGAAAACGTCAGCCACTTGAAAGTCGGTGACCGGGTCATGGCGCTGACGGGCTGGGGCAGCTTTGCCGAGCAGGTCGCTGTGCCGGGCTATAACGTGCTGCCGATTCCACCGAGTATGGATTTCAACACCGCCGCCGCATTCAGTATGACCTACGGCACCTCGATGCACGCCCTGAAACAACGCGCCCACCTGCAACCCGGTGAAACCCTGCTGGTGCTCGGTGCCTCCGGTGGCGTGGGCCTGGCGGCCGTGGAGATCGGCAAGGCCATGGGCGCCCGCGTGATCGCCGCCGCCAGCAGCGCCGATAAACTGGCCGTGGCCAAGGCCGCCGGCGCCGATGAGCTGATCAACTACAGCGAGGCGAGCCTCAAGGAAGAAATCAAACGCCTGACCAACGGTAACGGCGTCGATGTGATTTACGACCCGGTGGGCGGCGATCTGTTTGATCAGGCCATTCGCTCGATTGCCTGGAACGGCCGCCTGCTGGTGGTGGGTTTTGCCAGTGGGCGCATTCCCGAACTGCCGGTGAACCTGGCCCTGCTCAAGGGCGCGGCCGTGGTCGGGGTGTTCTGGGGCTCGTTCGCCCAGCGCCAGCCACAGGACAATGCGGCGAACTTCCAGCAATTGTTCACCTGGTATGGCGAGGGCAAGTTGAAGCCGTTGGTGTCGCAGGTGTACCCACTTGAGCAGGCAGCTCAGGCGATCAATGATCTAGGGCAGCGCAAGGCAGTGGGCAAAGTGGTCGTCCAAACCCGCTAATCAACTTGAAATGCGGGCAAATGTGGGAGGGGCTTGCTTCCGATAGCAGGGTGTCAGTCACTGTATTTATTGACTGACCCACCGTTATCGGGGGCAAGCCCCCTCCCACATTCTGATCTGCATTATTTCTAAGAAGCAGATTACGACCCACGCTTGTCTATTTGCGACATGTTCGTAAGAGAACATGCAATCGCTCCGTTTTCCTGTGTTTGCAGATCAGAGGCGATGCTATTTTCGGTAACGAAACTGTAACATTCGCATCCGCAGTCAAAACAAGAAATTTGGAGCTCTTGAATGTTTGCTTTCTTTCGTCCTGCCGCACACCAGGCACCCCTGCCTGAAGAAAAAATAGACAGTACCTACCGACGGCTGCGCTGGCAGATCTTCGCCGGTATTTTCTTCGGTTACGCCGGGTACTACCTGCTGCGTAAAAACTTCTCGCTGGCCATGCCCTACCTGATCGACGAGGGTTACACCCGTGGCGAACTGGGCCTGGCGATGTCGGCGATCGCGATTGCCTACGGTCTGTCCAAGTTCCTGATGGGCCTGGTGTCCGACCGCTCCAACCCCCGCTACTTCCTGACCTTCGGCCTGCTGGTCTCAGCGGGGGTGATGTTCATTTTCGGTTTCGCACCTTGGGCAACGTCCAGCGTGACCATGATGTTCATCTTGTTGTTCATCAACGGCTGGGCCCAGGGCATGGGCTGGCCACCCAGTGGGCGGACCATGGTGCACTGGTGGTCGCAGAAAGAACGCGGCGGCGTGGTGTCGGTATGGAACGTGGCGCACAACGTCGGCGGCGGCCTGATCGGCCCGCTGTTCCTGCTGGGCATGGCCTGGTTCAATGACTGGCACGCGGCGTTCTACGTCCCGGCCACCGTGGCATTGCTGGTGGCGGCCTTTGCCTTCATTACCATGCGCGACACGCCGCAATCGGTGGGCCTGCCACCGATCGAGCAATACAAGAACGATTACCCGGAAGGCTACAGCGCCAGCCACGAAGAAGAGTTCAGCGCCAAGGAAATCTTCGTCAAATACGTGCTGCGCAACAAAATGCTGTGGTACATCGCCTTCGCCAACGTGTTTGTCTACCTGCTGCGCTACGGCGTATTGGACTGGGCACCGACGTACCTCAAGGAAGCCAAGCACTTCGACGTGGACAAAACCTCGTGGGCATACTTCTTCTACGAGTGGGCCGGTATTCCCGGTACGCTGCTGTGCGGCTGGATGTCGGACAAGATCTTCCGTGGCAATCGTGGCCTGACCGGCGTGGTGTTCATGGCACTGGTGACCGTGGCGACCCTGGTTTACTGGCTCAACCCAGCGGGCAATCCGACCATCGACATGATCGCGCTGTTTTCCATCGGTTTCCTGATCTACGGCCCGGTCATGCTGATCGGCCTGCAGGCGCTCGAACTGGCGCCGAAGAAAGCTGCGGGAACCGCTGCGGGTTTCACCGGGCTGTTCGGTTACCTGGGGGGCTCGGTGGCGGCGAGCGCGGCCATGGGCTACACCGTCGACCATTTCGGCTGGAACGGTGGGTTTGTGTTGTTGGTAGGCGCGTGCCTGCTGGCCATTGCGTTCCTGGTTCCTACGCTGTGGCATACCAACAGCGTCAGCGAAGCGCGATCAGCTACCGCTTGAGCAATCCTTGGTACAACGCTTGAGCCGCGCCTCCAGATTCTTATCTGGCATGGCGTGGCTACGCAGGGCGTTCACGGTCTGCTCGACATAATCGCGAGTGGTGCCGTAACGCCCGCAAGCGCTTTGCAGCACATGATTGAGTACGATATCCGGCAAGTTTCCGGCATAGCTGGGCAAATGCCGCTCCAACACAAACCCCAGCGCCTGCACCTGATTGCCATCTTCCAGGCGGCAACTGAGCCAGTGCGGCCGGTACGAGGGGTAAGGCATTTCGCGCTGCCATAAGGCGTACAACGACGCTTCCAATTGGTCTTCCGGCAAACGGTAGGCAAACCCGCTGCAGGAACCCCCGCGATCCAGACCAAACACCAACCCCGGCAATTCCGGCGTGCCACGGTGCTCGTGAGACCACAGGTACAGGCCGCGGTGATAACCGTGGACCCGCGCCCGCACTCGCTCGGTCGACGAACATTCAGGACGCCAGATCAGCGAACCATAAGCAAATAGCCAGACCGGCCCTCCCTTATGCCGAGCCATAGTGGCCTGCATGGAGCTCATCAATTGTTCGTGAGTCAGTTGCGGCCCCAGATCGAGCCGCGGAGGGTAAGCCAATTGCAAAAGATCGGTTTCAATGGCGGTCATGGCGAAAAACAGTGCGCCCCCTGTGTATTACCAGTTGTAAGCAACTTTACCGTAATAAAACGCGCCGCTGTAACCGTACGGCGAAAAAGTGCTGTAGGCGAGATTGCCGCCGCTGCTGGCGTACGCGTTGACCTTCTCCGGGTATTTGTCGGTGATGTTGTCGCCGCCCAGGGTGAAGGTCCAGTTCTTCAACTTGTAGTCCGCCGAAAGGTCGAGCACCCAGGCGGCCTTGAAGGTCTGGTCGTTGACCTTGTCCGCCTGGTAACTGGTGAACTCGCCATAGCGCACCAGGTTGCTGTGCAGTGCCCAGTTGCCATAGGTGAAATCGTTACCCAGGCTCAACTTGTGCTGCGGTGTGGTATCGCCGAGCAAACCGATGCGCTCACGACGATCGACCCGCACCAGGTTGGCTCCCAGGCTGTCCAGGATCGCCGGGTTGGCTTTCACATCAGTAACCTGGGTGTGGTTGTAGTTGTAGCCGACGGTGCTGTTCCAACGGATGCCGTTATCGAACAGGTAGCGATAGTTGGCCACCAGGTCGACGCCGTCGGTGCTGGTGTCAGTGGCATTGGTGAAGTAACGGGCGCTGGTGTAGTTGATGTTACCGACACCGTTGGCTTGCAGGTACGCGATGGTCGCCGGGTTCAGGTTGAGGTTGGAGGACAGACTGATGCGGTCGCGGATATCGATGCGGTAGACGTCGAGCGTCACGGTCAGGTCATCGGTCGGCTCCAGCACCAGGCCGAGACTGTAGTTGCGCGATTTCTCGGGCTTCAGGTCTTCAGCACCGAGCAAGCGGGCGACTTGACTGCTGGCCGGAAAGGTGCCGGCCTCCTGGACAGTGCTGCCGATCAGTTGCGACGAGGTGTAGGCAAAGTTCTGTTGGGCCAGGGACGGCGCGCGGAAACCGTTGGAAACGCTGCCGCGCAAGGCCACTTGCGGGGTGAAGTCATAGCGGGCCGACAGCGAACCGCTGACGTTGGAGCCGAAATCGCTGTAATCCTCATGCCGCACGGCGGCCGAGGCGCTGAGTTTTTCGGTGAAATTGGTTTCCAGGTCCAGGTATTGCGCCCAGTTATGACGAGAGGTGCTGCCGGCGTCGGCATCGCGGAACCCACCTAAGCCCGAACTGCCGGTCTGATAGTAGGACGCCGGCTCGCCCGCTTCGATTTGATAACCCTGGCGCAGGTATTCGCCACCCAAGGCCACCGAGACAGGATAGGGCAAGAACCCCACGTCGAACTCACGCGACAGGTCCAGGCTGACTTGGCGCTGGTCATTGCTCAGGGTGCCATTGTTGAATTTGCGCGGCGTGGCCAAGCCAAGGGAGGTGTTGATGGTTTCGGTCCCCAACTCGTACTGGTTCTTGCCGTAGTTGGCCGACAAGTCGTAATGCCAGTCGTAGGCCAGCAAGCCGCGCAAGCCCACGACCAGTGAGGTGTCTTCCAGGTTGCCTTTGATCAACGGCAGGTAGCCATTAGGGTTGAGCGCCGCAATGTTGTTGGACGCATTGCTCGCCCGGTAAAACGCAGCCGTCTCGCCGCGCCGCTTGCTGTAGCCGCCAAAGCTATAGAGTTCGGCCGCATCGCTGAACGCATATTCGCCGTTGAACTGGAACTTGCCTTCATCCGTGGCCGGTTCGCCCTGGCGGAACACTCGTTGGCCATAGGTCGTGGAGCCTACGCTGGCGGGGCGAAAATCGTTGCCGGCGCGGTTGGTGTAATCGTTGTCGGCCCCTTCGCCCGAGAGATTGATAAAGCCGTTATCGCCCAGCGCCAGCCCGGTGTTGCCGCTGAGGTTGCGCTGGATGCCATCACCTTTTTTGTATTGGCCGAACTTGCTGGAGATCGAGCCGCCGTGGTCGGCGTGCTTGAGGATTACGTTGATCACCCCGGCAATCGCATCCGAGCCGTAACGGGCGGACGCGCCATCGCGCAGCACTTCGATATGGTCTACCGCCGACAGCGGGATCGCATTCAAATCCGCCGGCGCAGAACCACGCCCCACGGCACCGCCGAGATTGACGAAAGCGCTGGTATGCCGCCGTTTTCCGTTGACCAGCACTAGGACTTGATCCGGCGACAGGCCGCGTAACTGTGCCGGGCGCACCAGTTCGGCACCGTCCACCAGGCTCGGACGGGGGAAGTTGATCGATGGAATCAACCGTGCGAGTACCGCGCCCAACTCATCGGAGCCGGTGCTGCGCAGGGCTTCACCGGAAATCACATCGACAGGCGACAGCGATGCGCTGGCGGTGCGCTCTTGGGCGCGGGTGCCGGTGACGATCACGGTATCGAGTTTTGGTGCCTCAGCGGCGGCTTCGGCCGCGTGGACTGGATTAAATCCCACAGCGGTCAGCAAATTGGCCGACAAAAGTGCTGTGTACAACCTGTACGTCTTGTAGCTCCCCATACCGCTCCCCTTGGAATCTACTCGGAACTTCAATGCTCTGAGTTCTGACGATCGATCCGGCTGGCGGGCGGTGGCGGTCATTTATTGGTTATTGGCAGAAAGTCGGTAGTCCGTTGCTTATAGCTTAATAAGATATTTCTTACTTAAAAAATACCGAAATTGCATAAGCATAGGCGACCTGATTGTCAGCTCAGGTTCAGGCCACGCAGGACGCCAACCGTCAAACTGTAGGCGTTCAGCGACCCACCCTAGCCGCCCCTTCAAACGACTACCGAGGTCGAATCATGAAATATCTTATTACCGGTCTGCTGCTATTGGCGCCGGCTGCCACAACGCTGGCCAGCGAAGACGAAAAAGGTTTCTGGTACGCACAGACCAGCCTGTACACCCGGCATTTTTCACCGGATCCACAGCACAATAACCATCAGGATCTGATCAACCTGGAGCGTAACGAAGCGTCAGGGCGGGTGTATGGCGCAGCGACGTTTCGTAACTCGTTCAGTCAGCGCTCTTACTATGTCTACGCCGGCAAGCGCTACGATATTGCTCAATCACCGCTCTACGTGAAGGTGACAGCGGGCGCACTTCAGGGTTATCGCGGCCAATACCGCGATAAAATACCGCTCAACCGATTCGGCGTGGCCCCGGCGATCATCCCCTCAGTGGGCGTGCATGTCGGCCCGGTGGCCAGTGAGTTCGTGCTGCTGGGTTTCAATGCCGCAATGCTCACGGCCGGCGCGCGTTTTTAAGGGCGAGGTGCGTAGGCAAATACGTCGGCACGCATCTGGTGTGCATCCATGCCGGCCTCGACCAGCGCATCCAAAGTGCCATAGATCATGGCCGGAGAGCCGCTGGCGTAGACGTGGACGGCCTTGAGGTCGGCAATGTCTTCACACACGGCTTCATGCAACAACCCGCAACGCCCTTCCCAGCCGCACAGATCGCTGACCACTTTGTGCAGGAACAGGTTGGGCAGTTGCTGCCACTGTGGCCAGTGTTCGATTTCGTAGAAGTCTTCGGGTCGGCGCACGCCCCAATAGAGATGTACCGGGTGCTTGAAGCCAGAGGCGCGGCAATGCTCGATCAGGCTGTGCATCTGCGCCATGCCGGTACCGGCGGCGATCAACACCAGCGGCCCGTCGGGCAATTCGGCCAGGTGAGTGTCACCAAATGGCAGTTCGACGCGAGCCATCTGGTTACGCTGCAACTGGTCCAGCAGGTTGCGGGCGCTGTCTTCGCGCGCCAGTACATGCAGCTCCAGATCGCGCCCGGCGTGGGGCGCTGAAGCCAGGGAGAATGCCGATTTCTCGCCGTTCTCCCGCTCGATCATCAGGTACTGGCCGGCGTGGTAACGCACCGCCTTACCGGCCGGCGCACGCAGGCGTACACGCCATACATCGCCGCCCACCTCCACGCACTCGCTCAGCTGGCACGACAATTTGCGCAACGGCAACTCTCCCGGCGCCAGCACGCCATCCCACAACACAATGCAATCTTCCAGCGGTTCTGCGATGCACGTGTAGAACTCACCGTGATCACGCACCTCACCGGCCTGCCGCACGCGGCCCTCCACCAACAGCGCCGCACACACATGGCACACGCCATTGCGACAGGCCTGAGGGCACTCATAGCCGAGGCGGCGCGCGCCTTCGAGGATTCGCTCGCCAGGGACCAGCTCCAGCACGGCGCCGGAAGGTTGCAGGGTTACACGCATCAATCTATTCCCAATTCTTTCCAGATCGCATCGACACGGGCAGTGACGGCCTCATCCTTGACGATTACTCGGCCCCACTCGCGGCTGGTCTCACCCGGCCATTTGTGGGTGGCATCCAGCCCCATCTTCGAACCCAGGCCCGATACCGGCGAGGCGAAGTCGAGATAGTCGATCGGCGTGTTGTCGATCATCACCGTGTCGCGCTTGGGGTCCATGCGCGTGGTGATGGCCCAGATCACGTCGTTCCAATCGCGGGCATTGATGTCGTCGTCGGTGACGATAACGAACTTGGTGTACATGAACTGTCGTAAAAACGACCATACACCCAGCATTACCCGCTTGGCATGCCCTGGGTATGACTTCTTCATGGTCACAACGGCCATGCGGTACGAACAGCCTTCCGGCGGCAGGTAGAAGTCGGTGATCTCCGGGAATTGCTTTTGCAGGATCGGGACAAACACTTCGTTCAATGCCACGCCGAGAATGGCCGGCTCATCCGGCGGACGGCCGGTGTAGGTGCTGTGGTAGATCGGCTTGATCCGGTGAGTGATGCGCTCCACGGTGAACACCGGGAAGCTGTCGACTTCATTGTAATAACCGGTGTGGTCGCCGTAGGGGCCTTCATCGGCCATCTCGCCTGGATGAATCACGCCTTCAAGGATGATTTCCGCGGTGGCTGGTACTTGCAGGTCATTGCCACGGCACTTCACCAGTTCGGTACGGTTACCGCGCAGCAGGCCGGCGAACGCATATTCGGACAAGCTGTCAGGCACCGGGGTCACGGCGCCCAGGATGGTGGCCGGGTCAGCGCCGAGGGCCACGGAAACAGGGAACGGTTTACCCGGGTGTTTTTCGCACCATTCACGGTAATCCAGGGCGCCGCCACGATGGCTCAGCCAGCGCATGATGACCTTGTTACGGCCGATCACTTGCTGACGGTAGATGCCGAGGTTCTGACGTTCCTTGTTCGGGCCTTTGGTGACGGTCAGGCCCCAGGTGATCAGGGGGCCGACATCGCCGGGCCAGCAGGTCTGCACCGGGAGCATGGCCAGGTCGACGTCGTCGCCTTCGATGACCACTTCCTGGCAGACCGCGTCCTTGACCACTTTGGGGGCCATGGCGATGATCTTGCGGAAGATCGGCAGCTTCGACCAGGCATCCTTCAAGCCCTTCGGCGGCTCGGGCTCCTTGAGGAAGGCCAGCAGCTTGCCGATCTCGCGCAACTCGCTGACCGACTCGGCACCCATGCCAAAGGCCACGCGCTCGGGCGTGCCGAACAGGTTGCCGAGCACCGGGATATCAAACCCGGTCGGGTTCTCGAACAGCAGCGCCGGGCCCTTGTTACGCAAGGTGCGGTCGCAAATCTCAGTCATTTCCAGCACCGGCGAAATCGGCATCTGGATACGTTTCAACTCTCCGCGCTGCTCAAGTTGCTGCACGAAATCCCGAAGATCCTTGAATTTCATTAACCATGCCACCCGTAAAATAGGCGTACATCCTACCTGCTCTGAGGGCGGCTGGCAGCTTATTGCACGCCATTATCCGTCACGGCAGAAGCGTGCGACGCGTTGAACAAGGGTTCGAGGAACGCCTCGACAAACCGCGCGCCCACATCCGAGAGGTGATTGTCGTCGGTGTACAAGGAATGTCCCTCAAGTTCGACGCCGCACCATCCCCCGGCGTCGCACAGCCTGGAGGCCGGGTCCAGCAACATGACACCGGAGTCCGCCTTGGCAAGCTGCTCGAACACATCATAGATATAGGCTTGACGCTGGAGGTGATCCGCGACGGGCATGCCTTCTCTATCCGTCGGTCGCCCCAGCATTGCCAGGCGACTCAGACGATAAGGCGCGCTGAAGGGCAGCAGCGGCACCTCTTTGACCAACCACACGCGATGGCCGCCGGCGCGCAGCCGCTGGACTTGTGCACGCACAGCAGCGGCAAAAAGCTGCTCGGCGACAGCACGGTCATACTTGCCGGTCGCCGGGTCGTGAATCGAGGCGCCGGTATCACCGGAGTGTTCGCCATAAACATAGAGGCTCCAGCGCGCGGCCAGAACCACGTCGCTGAACGTCCCCTGCTCCAGCACTTCGGCGACGCGCTGATTGAACGCCTGGCATCCCGGTGTGCTTTCCTTGCGGTAGAACGGCGTACAACCTGAATACCCGGCCTGGGTAATGCTCAAGCCGTACCTGCTTGCGCCATCCTTGAGTGCGGGAATCAAGGCCGAAGCATGACTGTCGCCCCAAACCAGAACACGGCTGGTGGAGTCCGGGCCAAAATGACATAGCTCTCGATGATCGTTTTTCTTGTCATCCGACAGGCAATTCATCAGTTTAGGGCTCCAGACCCGCGCCTGGGCGAACTGCAACGCCTGCGGCGATAGCCGCCAAGGCGCGCCGTCCGTCCAGGTCATGCTTTTGCCGACAAGCCCCAGGCCGACCAACCCGATAACCGCCGCAACCAGAATTGAGCGCCGCCCCGCCAACAGCCGCTTCTCACGAAACGGCGCCTCGACGAAACGCCAGGACATGTAACCCAAGACCATGCTCAAACCCAGCAATCCGCCAAGTTCCCATGCCGCCAGGCCGTCAAGGCTGGCGTATTTGCCATAGACCAGCACGGGCCAGTGCCACAGGTACCACGAGTAGGAAATCAGCCCTATACCCACCATCACCCGGCTGCCCAGCAATTGCCCGACCAGTGTGACTTGCTGGCCGTTGGCCCAGATCAGCCCGACCACGCCCAATACCGGCAACAGCGCGGCAGCCCCCGGAAAATCAGTGGTGGCGTCATAACCGAACACCGCCACCAGGATCAGGGCCAGGCTGGCAAGACTGATACCTTGAGCCAATATTGGGCTTGCTCGATATGCCCGCAGCGGCATCACCGCCAGCAGGGATCCGGCCAGCAGCTCCCAGGCCCGCATGGGCAGCAGGTAAAAAGCTTTTTCTGGATAACGGGGCAGTGTCCAGACACAGGCGGCAAAGGACGCCAGCGCCAGGACCAACAAAGCCATGCGCCAGCGCTTTACCTGACTCGAGAGCAGCGTCAGTAACAGCGGAAAAACAATGTAGAACTGTTCTTCAACCGACAGCGACCACGTATGCAGCATGGGCTTCATATCGGACGCTACATCGAAGTAGCCATCCTGGCGCATGAAAAACAGGTTTGAGATGAAAATTACCTGGTTGTGAATCGAACGCCCCAGTTCCTCGTAGTCCTTGGGCGCCAGCAGGAACCAGCCCACAACCACTGCCGTCAGCATCATCACGCACAGCGCCGGCAGGATACGTCGGGCGCGCCGGGCCCAAAAATCCACAAAGCTGAAACGCCCGGCTTCACGCTCGCGCCAAATGATCGTAGTGATCAGATAACCGGAAATCACAAAGAAAACATCAACGCCGACAAAGCCGCCAGTGAAGCCCGGCACGCCGAAATGAAACAGCACGACCGCAAGCACTGCGATGGCACGTAACCCGTCAATGTCTCGTCGATAAGCAAGGGTGGTCATAAATCAGTGAGCCAGTCAGGTAAAAAGTACAAAGATTAACAATGAAAGAGATTTTTTTGTTTCTTAACTGACACGTTCACGATGAAAAGCTCCCTTTCTCGATAAAAAAAAGGCGCCCCTGGGGGCGCCATTCTTTCAGACCTGAAACGTCGTATTACTTACGCTTCATCGACAAGAAGAACTCGTCGTTGGTCTTGGTGGTTTTCAGCTTGTCGACCAGGAACTCGATGGCGGCGACTTCGTCCATCGGGTGCAGCAACTTGCGCAGAATCCACATGCGTTGCAGTTCGTCGTCGGCGGTCAGCAACTCTTCACGGCGGGTGCCGGAACGGTTGATGTTGATCGCCGGGAACACACGCTTCTCGGCAATACGACGGTCCAGGGGCAGTTCCATGTTGCCGGTACCCTTGAACTCTTCGTAGATCACTTCGTCCATCTTCGAGCCGGTTTCAACCAGCGCGGTGGCGATAATGGTCAGCGAGCCGCCTTCTTCGATGTTCCGCGCAGCGCCGAAGAAACGTTTCGGTTTCTCCAGGGCGTGGGCATCGACACCACCGGTCAATACTTTGCCGGAGCTTGGGATCACAGTGTTGTAGGCACGGGCCAGACGGGTGATGGAGTCGAGCAGGATCACCACGTCTTTCTTGTGTTCAACCAGGCGCTTGGCCTTCTCGATCACCATTTCGGCAACCTGCACGTGGCGGGTTGGCGGCTCATCGAACGTCGAGGCGACCACTTCGCCGCGCACGGTGCGCTGCATTTCAGTCACTTCTTCCGGACGCTCATCGATCAACAGCACGATCAGGTGAACTTCAGGATTGTTACGTGCGATGTTCGCTGCAATGTTCTGCAGCATGATGGTCTTACCGGCCTTCGGCGGTGCGACGATCAGACCACGCTGGCCTTTGCCGATCGGGGCGCACAGGTCGATTACACGACCGGTCAAGTCTTCGGTGGAGCCGTTACCGGCCTCCATCTTCATGCGCACAGTCGGGAACAGCGGGGTCAGGTTCTCGAAGAGAATCTTGTTTTTCGCGTTCTCGGGACGATCGAAGTTGATCGTGTCGACCTTGAGCAGGGCGAAATAACGCTCGCCTTCCTTCGGAGGACGGATCTTGCCAACGATGGTGTCACCGGTACGCAAGTTGAAGCGACGGATCTGGCTCGGCGAGACATAAATATCGTCTGGGCCGGCGAGATAGGAAGCGTCTGCAGAGCGGAGGAAGCCGAAGCCGTCCTGGAGAATCTCCAGCACGCCATCACCGGAGATTTCCTCGCCGCTTTTCGCGTGCTTTTTCAGCAGGGAGAAAATCACGTCCTGCTTGCGCGAACGGGCCATATTTTCTATGCCCATCTGTTCGGCCAATTCGAGCAGTTCGGTAATCGGCTTTTGCTTGAGTTCAGTCAGATTCATATAGGAATGACGTAATCATTTATGGAGGGGGGAAATTAAGCTTTTGGCTTAATGAGGCCGCGCCGCAGAGAAGGCGACAGGATCGCGTACTAATCGAAAAGGAATGCGTCGGCGACGGCTTGCAGGGGGCAGTGGAGAAACCAGTGCGGGGCCGAATGTACCACCTGAGTTTCGGAGCGTCTAGCCCTGTTTAACGAAAAAGCCCCGCGATTTGCGGGGCTTTTTTCACGACGCTTAGATGTTTGCGTCGAGGAAAGCTTGCAACTGGGACTTCGACAGCGCGCCCACTTTAGTAGCCGCAACCTCACCGTCCTTGAACAGCATCAGGGTCGGGATACCACGTACGCCATGCTTGGCCGGGGTTTCCTGGTTGTCGTCGATGTTCAGCTTGGCAATGGTCAACTTGCCTTCGTAAGTGGTTGCAATGTCGTCCAGGACCGGAGCGATCATTTTGCAAGGGCCGCACCATTCAGCCCAGTAGTCAACCAGCACCGGGCCTTGAGCCTTGAGTACTTCGGCCTCAAAGGTCGCGTCGGTGACGTGCTTGATAAGATCGTTGCTCATGGATGTCTCCGGATTGTAAGCAAAAAAAACGTTGCCCATCATAGCCGCCCTTCCCCCGTTCAGGAAGCCGCCTCTGATTGAGTCTTCCTATGACGGCGCATGAGTTTGGGTATAGCCCGACTCACGGCGCTACCGGGGTGACGAAGGCGATACCGGTACGCAACGCCGCGTTGCGCACGTGCTCCTGCATGCTTTTCTGCGCCGCCGCACTGGCGCGCCGCGCCAGGGCACGCAGGATCCTGCGGTGCTCCTGCCAGGTTTCCATGGCACGCTCCGGCCGGATGAACGGTAGTTTCTGGCTTTCCAGGAACACGTCGGCGCTGGCGCTCAAGATGCTCACCATCGCCTGGTTACCACTGGCCAGCAAGATGCGTTGATGGAATTCGAAGTCCAGCCGGGCCGCGCCTTCAAAATCACCCGCCTTGAGCACCTTGCGCATCGCCTCAAGGTTATCTTCCAACGTGTCCAGTTCATCAATCGTCAACATGACCGCCGCCAACCCCGCGGCAAACCCTTCAAGGGCATAGCGCAATTGGAAGATATCCAACGGCGTGGCCTGGGCGGCGAAGGGCCAGGCAAACCCCGGGGTCTCCTGTACCTCTTGAACGAACACGCCTTTACCTGGCTGCACACTGACCACGCCCAAGGCACTCAAGGATGACAACGCCTCACGCAACGAGGCTCGGCTCACGCCCAACTGCACCGCCAGGTCCCGTTGGGATGGCAGCGCATCACCGGCGGCGAAGCCCTGCTCCTTGATCAGTTTACGGATGGCCTGCAGGGCCGCTTCCGGTACGGCTTGGGCGATGGAATTCATAGAAGACTCAAGGTTCCAGAGAGCTGAGCGGCTAGTTGTAAAGCTATTCGCAGCCCTCGGCAAGCCACGCCCCAAAGGGGCTCGCGCGGTTTTGGCAGCGCTCGAAAAGGGTGCGAAACGCCAGCCGACTGTTCAGACCAGTAAGACCACAAGACTCAACAAACTCCAGCGTTCCAGAGCATTGGCAGTGTCATGGCATGGGCCGTGCAATAGCTCCAGACAGAACATTCCCCCGTCTCTTCCGGAGAGTTGCCATGACCAAGCGCTACAGCGCCCTGCTCACTGCCTTGTTTGCCAGCCTGATGCTGGGCCAGGCACCCGCCCAGGCCAACGGTCTGGACGATATCGTTGCCCGCGGCACCCTCAAGGTCGCCGTACCCCAGGATTTCCCCCCCTTCGGCTCGGTTGGTCCTGATATGAAGCCTCGCGGCTTGGACATTGATACCGCCAAGCTGGTGGCCGACCAGCTCAAGGTCAAGCTGGAGCTGACCCCGGTCAACAGCACCAACCGCATCCCGTTTCTCACCACCGGCAAGGTCGACCTGGTGATTTCCAGCCTGGGCAAGAACCCCGAGCGAGAAAAAGTCATCGATTTCTCCAAGGCCTACGCGCCGTTCTACCTGGCCGTGTTCGGCCCGCCTGACGCGCCCATCAGCACCACCGACGACCTCAAGGGCAAGACCATCAGCGTGACCCGCGGCGCCATTGAAGACATCGAGCTGACAGCCGTGGCGCCCAAGGAAGCCACCATCAAACGCTTCGAAGACAACAACTCGACCATCGCTGCCTACCTTGCCGGCCAGGTCGATCTGATCGCCAGCGGCAACGTGGTGATGGTGGCGATCAGCGAGCGCAACCCGAAACGCGTACCGGCGCTGAAGGTGAAACTCAAGGACTCGCCGGTGTATGTGGGGGTGAACAAAAACGAGCCGGCCCTGCTGGAGAAGGTCAATCAGATTCTGGTCGCGGCCAAGGCTGACGGCAGCCTGGAAAAGAACGCGATGCAATGGCTCAAAGAGCCGTTGCCTGCCGATCTCTGAAGCGGAGCTGATCCATGGCCTATCAATTCGACTTTGTGCCGGTGCTGGCCAATACCGATCTGCTGTTGCGTGGCGCCTTGTTCACCCTTGAGCTGACAGCCATCGGCGCAATCCTGGGGGTGGCCCTGGGCACAGTCGGTGCCGTGGCGCGGGCGTGGAAGAGTCAGCCATTTGCCTGGCTGTTCGGTGTGTATGTCGAGTTGATCCGCAACACGCCGTTCCTGGTGCAGTTGTTTTTCATCTTTTTCGGCCTGCCGTCCCTGGGGCTGAAAATCACCGAGTGGCAAGCCGCCGTGCTGGCAATGGTGATCAACCTGGGCGCTTACTCAACCGAGATCATCCGCGCCGGTATCCAGGCCATCCCTCGCGGGCAACTGGAAGCCGCCGCCGCGCTGGCAATGACGCGCTTCGAAGCGTTTCGCCACGTGGTATTGCTGCCGGCGCTGGGCAAAGTCTGGCCGGCCCTGAGCAGCCAGATCATTATCGTAATGCTCGGTTCGGCGGTGTGTTCGCAGATCGCCACCGAGGAACTCAGCTTTGCCGCCAACTTTATCCAGTCGCGCAACTTCCGAGCCTTTGAAACCTATGCCCTGACCACCTTGGTCTACCTGTGCATGGCACTGATGATTCGTCAGTTGCTCAACTGGATCGGTCGCCGATTTGTGATGAGGAACAGCCGATGAGTGATTTTTCCTTCTGGGATATCGTGCGCAACCTGGCCACCGGCCTGCAGTGGACCTTGATATTGTCGCTGGTGGCATTCATCGGCGGCGGCGTGATCGGCCTGCTGGTCATGACGATGCGTATCAGCCGCAAGGCCTTCCCGCGCAATGTCGCCCGTACCTACATCGAACTGTTTCAGGGCACGCCGCTGCTGATGCAACTGTTCCTGGTGTTTTTCGGCATCGCCCTGCTCGGGGTGGATATCTCACCGTGGCTGGCGGCGGCGATTGCCCTGACCCTGTTCACCAGCGCCTACCTCGCTGAAATCTGGCGCGGCTGCGTCGACTCCATCGCCCATGGGCAGTGGGAAGCGTCGGCCAGCCTGGCGCTGAACCCGCTTGAACAACTGCGCTACGTGATTCTGCCCCAGGCCCTGCGCATTGCAGTGGCCCCCACCGTGGGTTTCTCGGTGCAAGTGGTCAAAGGCACCGCCGTGACTTCGATCATCGGCTTCACCGAATTGACCAAGACCGGCGGCATGCTCGCCAACGCCACCTTCGAGCCCTTCATGGTCTATGGCCTGGTGGCCCTTGGTTACTTTTTGCTCTGCTACCCCTTGTCCCTCAGTGCGCGCTACCTGGAAAGGAGACTGCATGCCTCTGCTTAGAATTTCCGCCCTGCATAAGTATTACGGCGACCATCATGTACTCAAGGGCATCGACCTGACGGTGGATGAAGGCCAAGTGGTAGCCATCATCGGCCGCAGCGGCTCGGGCAAATCCACCCTGCTGCGCACCCTCAATGGCCTGGAGTCCATTAACGATGGCGTGATCGAAGTCGATGGCGAATATCTCGACGCCGCCCGCGCCGACCTGCGCAGCCTGCGACAGAAAGTCGGCATGGTGTTCCAGCAATTCAACCTGTTCCCGCACCTGACGGTCGGTGAGAATGTGATGCTGGCACCCCAGGTGGTGCAGAAAGTGCCCAAGGCCAAGGCGGCACAACTGGCCCGCCAGATGCTGGAGCGGGTCGGCCTTGGGGAAAAATTCGACGCATTCCCCGATCGCCTCTCTGGCGGCCAACAACAGCGAGTAGCGATTGCCCGTGCCCTGGCCATGTCGCCCAAAGTGTTGCTGTGTGATGAGATAACCTCGGCCCTCGACCCGGAGCTGGTCAATGAAGTACTCAGCGTCGTGCGCCAACTGGCCAAGGACGGCATGACCTTGATCATGGTGACCCACGAAATGCGCTTTGCCCGGGAAGTCGGCGACAAGCTGGTGTTCATGCACCAGGGCAAGGTGCATGAAGTGGGCGATCCCAAGGTGTTGTTTGCCAACCCGCAAACCCCGGAGTTCGCCAATTTCATCGGTTCAGTGGAACAGCCGGACTGACCAGTTCGAAATTGCCCTGGCTTTCCAGTACCGTCTGATAGCGCACCTCAAAGGCATCGGCAGGCAGGTCAGTGTCGACATCGACCTGGGCCGTCAGCCTTTTGCCCAATGCTCGTGCCACCAGGACCTGGCCCGGTAACAACTGCCCGCGAGTGGCCTCACCGGGCAGGTGTGCCAGCCCCCAATCGACGGCGCGCCCATCCATCAGGGCATGCTTGAGACTCAGCCGCAGGCGCCCCTGTTGCCCGAACCGGAAACCTCGCCCATCTGCCGCGCCAGTGAATCGCAACGCGATGGCCGAAGGCTCTGCACACAGCACGCTCAAGTGCAGCGTGCGCGAACCGAGCGTCACCGTCGGGCTTTCGCGCAACGCCTCGCGATGAACAACGCCATAGTCGATGCGCGACTGGCTCAGCGAGAGCCGACAGTTTTCTGCCCGAACGCCCTGGGCCACCGATACCGTGCAGAACAGTGCAAGCCCCATGCATTTCAGCTTAACGGCCATGGCACACCGCCGAGGCTGTCTCGTAGAACTTGTCATTGTCGGGCTGGGCATTTACGGCAAGGTCCAACACACACGAGGAAGAGTCCGACAAGGAAACCCGCAAATCTTGCGCATCGTTAAGGTCGTTCAGGAAAATCATGCCCTCTCCCACCACACTGGTCAGAAAACGATTGTGCTTGTCGAAGACCGCAGCACCCTGGGGCAGAGGTCGACCTTGTGAGTCACTGGCAGTCAGCAGGACGCGGCGCACTTTGACCACCTCGAACGCCACGGTATTGACCGACCCTCGCCCGGCCGCGAGCACCTGGGTGCCGTTCTTCAAGTCAACACGCTTGGGCAAGGACCGGGTCTGAACTTCAAGACGGCTGCTGGTGTACGCGGGCAAGCCAGGGATCACCGCCTGCCCTTTGAAATCGGTCCACACCGGCCCCTGCGGGGTGTCGATTCTTGCAGCGCCGATGTCACCCACCGAGGCGATCCCAAACGTGTCCTGCACGGTGTAAGGCGAGAATGTCAGCCCGCCGGCGTGGGCCACGACGCCCCCTTGCAACTGCCCTGTATAGCTACTGCCCTGGGCATCTCGGCTGACCCCCAGGCCAAGTCGGGTATAACGGGGCGTCAGGTCCACCTGGCCACGAACCGACTGCTCCCGATTACTGAGGTCACGCTCGGTGCCCACCTCGTAACGCACGTAGTCATTGACCCGCTCACTGAACGCAGTGCCGGCACGGGCCTGATTCCCACGCCGGCTGACGTAACTGTTTACACGGCGCTCGCCACCCAGGGGCATGCTGACCTGCAGTCGCACGGACAAGTCATTGTCCAGGTCACGCTCACGGCGGCGGTCATCGCGCCCGGCGTCATGGCGGGACTGAGAGCCACCCACCTGTGAATCAGCGACCAACGCCACATCGGCGTAGCGCAGCGACTTGTTCCAGGCAGCAAACACATGCTCGGCGGTTTGCCCGTCAAATTGAGCACTGCGGGTATAGCCCAGGGAGAACACTCCCAACGTAGGTTCAACCCAGCTCACACCCGCCGTGTACTGATGCTTGAAGCGCGACCCCAGCTCATCGGCCGTGGTTCGGCGGCCCGCTTCAACGACCTCGCGGTAACCCCGGGTCTGCTGGGTCGAACTGAGGTGGAGATCAACGTTGGCGGCCACCGGGCTGCTTACGGTGACGCTGCTGCGCGAGCCGGACACCGCGTTGCGACTGTCCCGGGACAGGTTATGACGTGCCCCGACGGAAACCCGCTGGAAAAATACACTGCTCAGCGTACCGCCGGCCGCCCCGTATTCAGCGGTGCCCAACACACCGAACCCGGCTGACGAATCGCGCCCCAAACCCCAAGTGCCACTGCCCATGGCGACGACGGGCGACGGCGCCTCATCCAGCGTGTTATCCCGTATCTTGCCGAGGGAAAAATAGTAACCGGGCGCAGCCGGGGCAGCTCCCGCGAAAGAGGCCGCGGGCACCACGAAGTTGCGCTTGGCGCCACGCACATCGATGACGCTGACCTCCAGGTCGCTGGTACCGTTGAGCAGAGGCAAGCCCGTAAGCCTGAAAGGCCCTTCAGGCACCAGCGTGCTGTGGATCAAGACGCCCGACTGACGCACCTCAATTCGCGATTGGCTTTGGGCCAGCCCCTCCACCACGGCGTTGTTGCTGCCTGCCGGCGCTCGCGACTGGCCATCAGGAGAAAACTGCGCACCCGATAACTGGATACCGCCAAACAGCGGATTATTCGTGGAAATCTGGCCGGCCTGGAAAGTCGACTGCAGTGCAGCGATGTCCCGCTGAGCGTAAGCATAGAGATGCTCGGTTCGGGCGTTCCCGTTGTCGGATACATAGAATTGACGACTGCGAACAATCCAATCGCCCAAGTTGAAACCTGCCTCGGTATAGGCCGAAACGAATCGGCTCGGCCCGCTGCGCGAGCGGCTGTCAAACCCCTGCACGTCATAGTTGAACAACGCCGCGGCGCCGCCTCGGGAAAAGTCTGCGGCCTCCCATTGCGGCTCACGCAGTGATTGAGTGGGTACCACCAGCGCCACTTCATTGCTGCCGGGCCGAAGCCGTACCATCGTCGTCGGGAAGGCGCCAAGGAAATCATGGCAGGCCGCACTCGAGGCGTCGCCTTCACGGACAAGACCGGCGGGCTTCACCAAGCCTGCTTTATCCAGCAAGCCCGGGGTAAAACACAGCTGCCCTTGTGCGTCGAACTGCGCATCCACCAACCCAAGCGGGTTTCCATTGATCCGCAATCCCACCACATGCACACCTTCGCGAAAACGCGCGGCACTGCGAAAGTAGTCGGAAACCTTCGGATCAATACCGTGCGTGGTCAGCGCCGCCAAGTCGAAACCTTCCCCCAGCTCCAGTGCGGGGACGAGGCCGGGCAAGCTCCATAGCGTCGCAACCCCCACAAACAGGCTGGGTCGCCTGGGCCATAACGATGCGACAAGTCTGTTACTTGATGTCATGGGTCAATCAACCCCACTGACATTGATAAGGGCCCGATAGCTGTCCGCCGAAAACCCATAGACCGTGGCCGGTTGAATCTCGACCTCAGTCAAGCCCTCCAGCCCGCCGTCAACCTTCACCGTCAGGGTTTCACCCGGCAAAATGTAGGTCCGTGGCAAAGTAGCCGCAGACCTTCGTGGCAGTAATTGCACCTCCGGCGCCAGGCGCACCACATAAAGGCTGTCGTTGTGAACGGTGAGGCGCTCCCCCGCCTGTGCCCACTTCAGCAGTTCCCAAGGGGTTTGATGTACCGGCAGGTCTCGCGGATGCAGGATCAGCGGTAAATTCTGCCGCAGGGTGATACCAATGGTCGCACCACCCGCCGCACGTGCCTGGGGAATCCCCTCGAAGGTCACTCGCTTCAGCCGCTGGGCCTTGAGTGGCGCCTTAAGAGTACTGATGAAACGCACCAGCTGAGTCTCACCGGCCTCCACACGTGTAATGGGCGGTGTAACAATCAATAGCGGCTCAGGATCTTCCGGTATGTTTTCAATGACCGAATGCAGTAGCGCCGGCGTCGCATCGGTATTTTTTATATTGATCGTGGCTTCGCCCTGCGCTTCATAAAGCACAACCACTGTAGTTTCCGGCAACATACCGTCCGCGGCTGCAATGCCCATAAAACAAAAAAAAGACCCTGGATATAACAACCACGAACTTAGTATTACTGAAAGTCTGGGCACTCAGTACGCTCCACGACATGGAAGTGACAATTGACAAACTGAAATCCACTTAGAAACAGCCGACAAGAAACGAGTCAGTTTCCTGATCGGCTGTATTCCAGTCGCTTAGATGTAGCTCAGTTCAAGTGTCGCGCGCCCATCCAGGGTAATGTCGCGACTCAGGTCCAGATCCTGGCCTTTATTGATCACCGCCCTGACAGCGATAGTCCCGGTCAGTTGTGCGACCGGAGCGGGAACGGCAGTGACGCCGGATCGCCAGGAGTATTGGGTAGGCGACTGCGCGACTTTTCCGTCACTGTTCTGCCAGGCACCGGCGCCGATACGCATGATGGGGTTGAGCACAACGGCCGAAGCCCTGAGATCCTTCAGGGTGACGGCAAAACCGCCGGTCTTGCGGCCAGACACAAGGCCCAGGCCAAAGTTATGCGTCTCGGTATAGCCCGCGCCAAGCGCATTCAGGATGCCAGGCACCTTGCTGCCGGCCTGCAGGTCGACAAATTTCAGCCCGAACTTGGCGGGCGTGGTACCGCAACTGACGGTCAGCGGGGTAGTCCTTTCCGCAAGCGGATTGAATGCCGTCGGGAGCAGTTGACCCGAAGGAATTTCGCCGTAGTTGATAATGCCGCCGCCGGTCATGCTGAGGTTACACGCCGCCGGTTTGATCGTACCCCTGACGATCAGCTCGGCAGTAGTGGAAGCCTGTGCATTGAGGGTTGCGGCCAGGCAAGCGATACCAAGAGTCAATCCAACAATTTTTTTCATATTCAACCTGTCACAAAAAGTTATCAGGTGTATTTATTTTTCTTTACAAGACAAGCCATAAATAAATAACACCACGGCAAAATTGCCGAGTGACAGTCTGTTCGCTTGGTAGTTGACTAAAGAATAAGACGGCACCTCAATTATTGTGGGAGCGGTAAAAAGAAACTGTCAGCGTGGCAACCTCCAACGGTAGGTTCAACTAACATAAGGAATAAAAACTGCACGGCTGGATTGTAGGCAAAATCATAATCGGACTTAAAACCTACACTAGTTAAATATCCTACGCCGCCCCAGAAGCACTTCTACAAAAGCCTGGAAAGACAACCTACATTTCCTACAAAAAAGTCTCACATACAGCCTCAGAGAAATTCCCGAAGCACAACGCGTTGGCGCCAGCGGTCGATCGTGGCACGATGGCAAGGTTATCGACCGAGACCCCAAACCATGCCGCAATCCCAAGCCAAGAATCTGTCCCTGATCGCCGCCATCGACCTGGGCTCCAACAGCTTTCACATGGTCGTGGCCAAGGCCCAGAACGGCGAAATCCGCATCCTTGAGCGGCTCGGCGAAAAAGTACAGCTGGCTGCCGGGATCGACGACGAGCGTCAACTCAATGAAGAATCCATGCAGCGCGGGCTCGACTGCCTCAAGCGCTTTGCCCAACTGATCAACGGAATGCCCCCGGGCTCCGTACGGATCGTGGGCACCAACGCATTGCGCGAAGCGCGTAACCGCAACGACTTCATCCATCGCGCCGAAGAAATCCTCGGGCACCCGGTAGAAGTCATCTCCGGCCGTGAAGAAGCCCGCCTGATCTACCTCGGCGTTTCCCACACCCTGGCCGACACTCCGGGCAAACGCCTGGTGGCGGACATCGGCGGCGGCAGTACCGAGTTCATCATCGGCCAGCGCTTCGAACCACTGCTGCGTGAAAGCCTGCAGATGGGTTGCGTCAGTTACACCCAGCGTTATTTCAAGGACGGCAAGATCACCCCGGCGCGCTACGCCCAGGCCTACACGGCGGCACGGTTGGAGATCATGAGCATCGAGCACGCCCTGCACCGCCTGACCTGGGATGAGGCCATCGGCTCGTCCGGCACCATCCGCGCCATCGGCCTGGCCTTGAAAGCCGGCGGCCATGGCACCGGCGAGGTCAACGCCGAAGGGCTGGCGTGGCTCAAGCGCAAATTGTTCAAGCTGGGCGATGCCGAGAAAATCGACTTCGATGGCATCAAGCCCGACCGTCGCACCATCTTCCCGGCCGGCCTTGCGATTCTCGAAGCGATCTTCGACGCCCTCGAACTGCAACGCATGGACCACTGCGATGGCGCCCTGCGCGAAGGCGTGCTCTATGACCTGTTGGGGCGCCATCACCATGAGGACGTGCGTGAGCGTACCCTCAGCTCGCTGATGGAGCGCTACCACGTCGACCTGGAACAAGCGATTCGCGTGGAGCGCAAGGCTTTGCATGCGTTCGACCAGGTGGCCGCGGATTGGGACCTGGAAGACGGCGTATGGCGCGAGCTGCTCGGCTGGGCCGCCAAGGTGCATGAAGTGGGCCTGGACATCGCCCACTATCATTACCACAAGCACGGCGCCTACCTGATCGAGCATTCCGACCTCGCAGGCTTCTCCCGAGAAGACCAGCAGATGCTCGCCCTCCTGGTGCGCGGCCACCGCCGCAATATTCCCAAGGACAAGTTTGCCGAATTCGGCGACGACGGCATCAAGCTGATACGCCTGTGTGCGCTGCTGCGCTTTGCGATCCTGTTCCACCACATCCGTGGCACCCAGGAAATGCCTCAAGTGACCCTGAGGGCCAACGGCGACAGCCTCGACGTGGTATTCCCCAAAGGCTGGCTGGATGAAAACCAGTTGACCCAGGCGGATTTCGCCCAGGAAGCGGAGTGGCTGACGCGGGTAGGATTCAGCCTGAACGTGCGCTGACCCAAAGAACAAAACAAATTGTGGGAGGGGGCAAGCCCTAATGCCGGTCAGTTAAAGATTAACGCGGTCACTGTGGGAGGGGCGGTGCGAGGATTCGACTTGCCCCCGATAGGCCGCGCAGCGGCCTCAAAAATGGGCCTGCTACGCAGGCCATCGGGAGCAAGCCCCCTCCCACAATTTATCCATCGTCCGCTTTATCGCTTAACTGACAGGCATTAGGGCAAGCCCCCTCCCACACTTTTTAGTTCACGGTGAGAATCGGGCTACCCAACTTCTCCAGCAACGTCGCCTGCGCACTGCGCGGGTTCTGGTTGCCGGTTGGCGTGTTGCGCACGTAGCGGCCGTCCGATTGCAGGCTCCAGCTATGCGTGTTGTCGGTGAGGTAGCTTTCCAGCTCCTTCTTGACCCGCATGATCAGCTTCTTGCCTTCCACCGGGAAGCACGTCTCTACACGCTTATCGAGGTTGCGCTCCATCCAGTCGGCGCTGGAGAGGAACATCTGCTCTTCGCCTCCGTTGAGGAAGTAGAAGACCCGCGTGTGCTCCAGGAAACGACCGATGATCGAGCGCACATGGATGTTATGCGACACCCCCACAATGCCTGGGCGCAGGCAGCACATGCCACGCACCACCAGGTCGATGCGCACACCGGACTGGCTGGCCTTGTAGAGCGCGCGGATGATTTTCGGATCGGTCAGCGAGTTGAACTTGGCGATGATGTGCGCCGGCTTGCCGTCGAGGGCGAACTGGGTCTCGCGGGCAATCATGTCGAGCATGCCCTTCTTGAGCGTAAACGGCGCATGCAGCAGCTTCTTCATGCGCAGGGTCTTGCCCATGCCGATCAGCTGGCTGAACAACTTGCCAACGTCTTCACACAACGCATCGTCGGAGGTCAGCAGGCTGTAGTCGGTATAGAGCTTCGCGTTGCCGGCGTGGTAGTTACCGGTACCCAAGTGGGCATAACGGACGATCTCACCGGCTTCGCGGCGCAGGATCAGCATCATCTTGGCGTGGGTCTTGAAACCGACCACACCGTAGATCACCACCGCACCGGCCGCTTGCAGGCGGCTGGCCAGTTGCAGGTTGGACTCTTCGTCAAAGCGTGCACGCAGTTCGATCACCGCGGTGACTTCCTTGCCGTTACGCGCAGCGTCGACCAATGCATCCACGATTTCCGAGTTGGCGCCGGAACGGTACAGCGTCTGGCGCACAGCGAGCACATGCGGGTCCTTGGCAGCCTGGCGCAGCAGGTCGACCACCGGGGTGAAGGACTCGAACGGGTGCAGCAGCAGGATGTCCTGCTTGCTCACGACGTTGAAGATGTTCTCGCTGTTTTGCAGCAGTTTCGGGATCTGCGGAGTGAACGGCGTGTATTGCAGCTCCGGGTGGCTGTCCAGGCCGGTGATGCTGAACAGGCGCGTCAGGTTCACAGGGCCATTGACCTGATACAGCTCGGTCTCGCCCAGGTTGAACTGCTTGAGCAAATAGTCCGACAGGTGTTTCGGGCAGGTATCGGCCACTTCCAGGCGCACCGCATCGCCGTAGCGCCGCGAGAACAGCTCACCGCGCAGGGCACGGGCCAAGTCTTCGACGTCTTCGGAGTCCAGCGCCAGGTCGGCGTTACGGGTCAGGCGGAACTGGTAGCAGCCCTTGACCTTCATGCCCTGGAACAGGTCATCGGCGTGTGCATGGATCATCGACGACAGGAATACATAGTTGTCGCCAGCCCCACCGACCTCTTCCGGTACCTTGATGATCCGTGGCAGCAAGCGCGGCGCCGGGATAATCGCCAGGCCCGAGTCGCGACCGAAGGCGTCGATGCCTTCGAGTTCCACGATGAAGTTCAGGCTTTTGTTCACCAGCAACGGGAACGGGTGCGTCGGGTCGAGGCCAATCGGGGTGATGATCGGTGAAATCTCGTCGCGGAAGTAGCGGCGCACCCAGGTCTTGATCTTGGTGGTCCAGTGACGACGACGGATAAAACGGACCTGATGCTTCTCCAGTTCCGGCAACAGGATGTCATTGAGGATCGCGTACTGGCGATCCACTTGGCCGTGAACCAGCTCGCTGATGCGGGCCAGGGCCTGATGCGGCTGCAGGCCATCGGCACCGGCTTGCTCGCGGGCGAAAGTGATCTGTTTCTTGAGGCCGGCGACACGGATCTCGAAGAACTCGTCCAGGTTGCTGGAGAAGATCAGCAGGAACTTGAGCCGCTCCAGCAGCGGGTAGGACTCATCCAGCGCCTGCTCCAGCACGCGGATGTTGAATTGCAGTTGCGACAGCTCGCGGTGGATGTACAGGCTGCTGTCATCCAGGTTGGTCACGACGGGAACCGGGGCCGGCACAGGTGGCTCAGTCGCCACAGCAGGCGGTGCCGGCTCCAGCTCCGGCGGGGTCTCGGTGACTTGTTCAACCACCGGGTGAGCGTCTTTTACGGCAACTTCTGTAAGTCCTTCGGTATTCATCGAGTGTTCCTGTGAGGGCTATTGTTGCTCTCTAAGCAATTGGGCAGCGCGGGCGGCGAAGTAGGTCAGAATGCCATCGGCGCCGGCACGTTTAAAGGCTGTCAGGGATTCGAGGATCACCCCTTCACTCAACCAACCATTCTGGATCGCGGCCATGTGCATGGCGTATTCACCGCTGACCTGATAGACAAAGGTCGGCACCTTGAATTCCTCTTTGACCCGGTAAAGGATGTCCAGGTAAGGCATCCCTGGCTTGACCATGACCATGTCGGCGCCTTCGGCCAGGTCGGCCGCCACTTCGTGCAGGGCTTCATGGCTGTTGGCCGGGTCCATCTGGTACGAAGCCTTGTTGGCCTTGCCCAGGTTCAGCGCCGAACCCACCGCATCGCGGAATGGGCCGTAATAGGCACTGGCGTACTTGGCCGAATAGGCCATGATCCGCACATTGACGTGGCCGGCCAGTTCCAGGGCTTCGCGAATCGCCTGGATGCGGCCATCCATCATGTCCGAGGGCGCAACGACCTGGGCACCTGCCGCAGCGTGGGACAGCGCCTGTTTGACCAGCGCATCGACAGTGATGTCGTTCTGAACATAGCCGTCTTCGTCAAGAATGCCATCCTGCCCGTGGGTGGTGAACGGGTCCAGGGCCACGTCGGTGATCACCCCCAACTCCGGGAACCGTTCACGCAGGGCGCGGGTAGCGCGCTGGGCGATCCCGTCGGGGTTCCAGGCTTGCGCAGCATCCAGCGACTTGAGTTCAGGTGGGGTCACGGGGAACAGCGCCAACGCCGGGATCCCCAATTCAACCCAACCGGCCGCTTCTTCAAGCAGCAAATCAATGGTCAAGCGCTCCACACCCGGCATCGAGGCCACCGTTTCCCGGCGATTTTCCCCGTCCAGCACAAAGACCGGCAAGATCAGATCATTCGTAGTCAGTACATTTTCACGCACCAGACGGCGGGAAAAATCATCACGACGATTGCGACGCAGACGGGTGGCGGGAAACAGGCGATGGGCAGGGGTAAAGCTCACGACAGACTCCTGAGCCCGCGTTTACGGGCGAGCGTTGCAGTTATAAGCGGCCATTATGACGAAGGAATGACAGTTGTGCTTATCGATGCGACCTGTAGTCGCATTCGTCGTTTATGTAGGATTTGTTCACTTCGTGACACATCTCGATACTTTCATGAATGTTCGCGAAGGCGTAGGCTGCGCGTTCATTTCGCCAGCATCCCCAGACCATGCTTCAACAATTTCTGCATGACTTCGGCTACTTTGCGCTCTTCCTGGGCACCTTTTTCGAAGGCGAGACCATTCTGGTCCTCGCAGGCTTCCTGGCGTTCCGTGGCTACATGGATATCAACCTGGTGGTCGTCGTTGCCTTTTTCGGCAGCTACGCCGGTGACCAGCTTTGGTACTACATGGGCCGCAAACACGGTCGCAAGCTGCTGGCGCGCAAACCGCGCTGGCAATTGATGGGCGACAAGGCCCTGGAACATATCCGCAAACATCCGGATATCTGGGTGCTGAGTTTCCGCTTCGTCTACGGGTTGCGCACGGTAATGCCCGTGGCGATTGGCCTTTCCGGCTACCCGCCATTGCGCTACCTGATCCTCAACGGTATTGGCGCCGCTGTGTGGGCGGTGGCCCTGGGCGCTGCGGCGTACCACTTCGGCGCAGTGCTGGAAGGCATGCTGGGGAGCATCAAGAAGTACGAGCTGTGGGTATTGGGCGCATTGCTGGTACTGGGCTTCGGCCTGTGGCTGCGTCGTCGGATCAAAAACGCCCGCATCGCCCGCGAGGCCTGTGCCGAGGCCAAGGCCCGGCTGGCAGCCGAGCCGGTTCCTGTCGCCCCCCCTAAGACACCAGTCGAGTAACCTGGCTTCTGCAGCAGTAGAGGCCAATCACGCTGAGCAGGCTGTAGCTCACCAAGCCCAGCCAGCCCAGATGGCTGGCCGGCCATAGCCCGACCAGCGGCGCCAGCCATACCAGCGGCACATTCAACACCAGCCGCAAGAGTTCGGCCTTCAGCGCCCACGGGCGATTCTCCAGGGCCACGCCCAAGGTAAACAGCCCCAGCGCCATGGCACTCCAGCCCAGTATCAACGCGGCCGTGGGCAACCCCTCGCCGAAATTCATCAAATAACTGCCAAACCCGACATACGCGGCAAATTGCAGGGCGATATAGACCTGCTGTCGCGTATCCAACGGCACTTCGAATTTGCGGAACTGGCTCAGGTCATGCTTGGCCATTGGATACTTAGCCTTTACATCCGCCGGGCGCCAGCCGGTGCGCATGAACCAGATGCGCAGCTTGTCCCACCAGCGCTCGGTGCGCCGCGCATCGTTCCACAGCTGTGCATAAAACTGCAGGTTGGCCCAGAGCGGGTTCCAACTGGCCAGGGGCGTGGTGACGCCAAAGATCACCGGCTCGTTATCGTCCTCTTCCTGGAACGAGCCGAACAGCCGGTCCCAAATAATGAACACGCCGCCGTAATTGCGATCCATGTAGAGCGCGTTCTGTGCATGGTGGGCGCGGTGATTGGAGGGTGTCACGAAGAACCACTCGAACCAGCCGAGCTTGGGCACATGCCGGGTGTGCACCCAGAATTGGTACAGCAGGTTGAGCGACGCCACACTGATAAACACCACCAGCGGCACGCCGAGCACGGCCAGGGGCAGATAGAAGATCCAGCTCAACAGAAAGCCGGTGCTGGTCTGACGCAGTGCGGTGGTGAGGTTGTAGTCCTCGCTTTGATGGTGCACCGAGTGCGCGGCCCACAGGATATTGCGCTCATGCCCCATGCGATGGAGCCAGTAGTAACAGAAGTCGTAGAACACGAAGGCGAACACCCAGGTCCACACGCTGTGGGCCGACAGTTCGATCAACGCCAGGTGCTTGAGAGCGAAGGCGTACGTCAACAGCCCCACGCCTTTGGTCAAAAGCCCCGTGGTGGTCGATAACACGCCGGTGCTGAGACTGTTGATGGCGTCCGCCACCCGATAGTTGCGTGCGCCACGCCAGCGGTCGGCGAGCAGCTCGATCACGATCAAGGCGATGAAAAACGGTACCGCGTAAGGCACGAAGTCCATGGGCTAGTCCGATGTATTTTTGTTACATCAAGGTTAGGTGTAGCGGCAGGAGATCCCATTGGCAACAGGTGACAAATTAGTAGACATTTAACGCCACGAAATAGGGAGAAGTACTCATGAGCAAAAAGATTGCAGTGATCCTTTCGGGCTGTGGCGTATACGACGGCGCAGAGATCCACGAAAGCGTGATCACCCTGCTGCGCCTCGATCAGCGTGGCGCCCAGGTTCAATGCTTTGCCCCGGATGTCGCGCAATTGCATGTGATCAACCACCTCACCGGCGCGGAAATGCCCGAGTCGCGCAATGTGCTGGTGGAGTCGGCGCGCATCGCCCGTGGTGAAGTGAAGGACATTCGCGAAGCGAGCGTCGACGACTTTGACGCGCTGATCGTGCCCGGCGGATTTGGCGCGGCAAAAAACCTGTCGAACTTTGCGGTGGAAGGAGCCGGTTGCAGCGTCAACCCACAACTGCTGGCATTGGCGGAAGCTTTTGCAGAGGCCGGCAAACCCGTGGGGCTGATCTGCATCGCCCCTGCCCTGGCCGCAAAAATCTACGGCCCTGGCGTAACCTGCACCATCGGCAACTGTCCCGACACCGCAGCGGCCCTGGACAAGATGGGCGCCACCCACCAGGAATGCGCGGTGGAAGATATCGTTGAGGACAAGGCCCGCAAGCTGGTGAGCACGCCGGCCTATATGCTTGGCAAACGCATCAGCGAGGTCGCTTCAGGCATCAACAAGCTCGTGGATCGAGTGTTGGAACTGACCCACGAGAACGAACACCCCTTGTAGTGAGCGGGCTTGCCCCGCGCTGGGCGGCATAGCCGCCCTAATCCAGCCATCGCGGTGACTCAGCTAAAACGCGGTGGCTGGGTTTGGGGCGGCTTCGCCCCCCAGCGCGGGGCAAGCCCGCTCACTACAAGGTGACGGCTCGGCGCTTTTCGGCCAGGCGACTACGGCCATACAGCACCATAATCGCCAGAATCGCCACCGCCTGTGCACTCAGCGAATACGCATCGGCATGAATGCCCAGCCAGTCGAAGTCAAAAAACGCCACCGGCCGGGTGCCGAAGATGCCGGCTTCCTGCAAAGCCTTCACACCGTGCCCGGCGAATACCACCGACAGTGCGCACAACAGCGCCGCGTTGATGCCGAAAAACAGCGCCAATGGTAGTTTCGCCGAGCCGCGCAAGATCACCCAGGCCAGGCCCACCAGCAGCACCAGCGCCGTGGCGCCACCGGCCAATACAGCGTTGTGCCCGGCCGGGCCGGCTTGCAGCCACAGGGTTTCGTAGAACAGGATCACTTCGAACAGCTCGCGATAGACCGAGAAGAACGCCAGCACGGCAAACCCAAACCGCCCACCGCCGCCCACCAGGCTGCTCTTGATGTAATCCTGCCAGGCTGCCGCGTGGCGGCGGTCATGCATCCACACGCCCAGCCACAACACCATCACACTGGCGAACAATGCGGTGCAGCCCTCAAGCAATTCGCGCTGGGCGCCGCTCACGTCAATCACATACGCCGCCAATGCCCAAGTGCCCAGCCCGGCCAACAGCGCCAGGCCCCAACCTACGTTGACACTGCGCACTGCCGATTGCTGGCCGGTGTTACGCAGGAAGGCGAGGATCGCCGCCAGTACCAGGATCGCCTCCAGACCTTCGCGCAGCAGGATCAGCAAGCCCGAGATGTAACTCAGAGACCAGCTCAGGCCATCACCGCCCAACAGGCCGGCAGACTCGGTAAGTTTGCCCTTGGCCACATCCAGGCGCTGCTGCACCTGCTCGATCGGCAAACCATCCTGCAGAGACTGTCGATAGGCCATCAACGCCTTCTCGGTGTCCTTGCGTACGTTGGCGTCGACGTTATCCAGGGAGCTTTCCACCAGCTCGAAGCCTTCCAGGTAAGCCGCTACCGACAGGTCATACGCCTGCTCGTGGTCACCGTTGCGGAACGCGATGAGGCTCTTGTCCAGGGTGGCGGCGGTGTAGTCGAGCAACTGCGCAGGGCCACGCTTGACCTGCGGCGGTTGCGCGCGCTGGGCACGGAAGGTGGCGGCGACCGTCGGGCCGTCTGCTGCCAGCACTTCATTGGGGGTCTGGCGAGCGAGGTCGGCAAGGTTGAACGCTTGCTCGCTTTTGGCGGCAGCCGGGTCGGCGGTGAAACCCGCGATGTAGGTGGCCAGGTCCCAGCGTTGACGGTCGTCCAATTGGTCGGCAAAGGACGGCATGTCAGTGCCCTCAACGCCCAGGCCGAGGGTGTTGTAGATCGCGTAGAGGCTCAGGCGGTCCAGGCGCGTGGCATCGCGCAGATTGGCGGGTGGCGGGGCCATGCCGGTGCTGGCCGGGCCGTCACCGGCGCCGGCAGTGCCGTGGCACACCGAGCAATGCTGGGCATAGAGCGGTGCGCCGCGAGTCGGGTCGGGAGTGATGGCCGGTGCCTGGCTGACTTCATAAGCCACCGCCAGTTTGGCCCCTAATTGACGGGCTTGATGGGCAACAGCCACACCGTCTTCATGCGCGGTAACCGCCGCCAGCAATTCATCGACGCCTTTGACCAGCTCTGCGCGCTCAGGCCGTTCCGGCAACTGCGCGACCAAACCTTGCAGTACCCCCAGGAACTCCACCTGTTCCTGGTATTCTGACTCGTCAACCACCTTGCCGGCCTCCACCGTCGGCGGGTAGTCAGCGCCAATATAGTCCAGCAAATGCAGGGCTTGTGGGGCGCCCTCGGCTGTCGCAGCCAGCAGATTGAAGCTGCACGACATCAGTGCCGGCAACAGCAGGCAGGCGAGAAAACGAAAGGGGGCAATCATGAATGAATCTCAAAGCTAAACACGAAGTAACACATTGTTGTGCTTTAGAGGGTTTGACTCAAGGCGTAAGTGAATTGGTGTGTGCAGGCTAGGGCTTTTTGAAGCCAGATGGGAGGGAATTGCTCCCTCTCACCTTTCTAATGAATTTCGTCAGTTACGCGGTTGCGCGATGCAGGCTGGCCAGGAAACCCGCCGCCCCCACGAATAACCCGGCAAACGTACGATTCATGCGTTTTTGCTGCTTCGGCGTACGCAACAGGCGCAGGACTTTCGAGGCCAACCCCGTGTAGCCCGCCATCACGATCATGTCGACACTGATCATCGTCGCGCCCAGGATCAGGTACTGGATCAGCAACGGCGCCTGCGGGTTCACGAACTGTGGCAGCACCGCCAGCATGAACACCAGCGCCTTGGGGTTGCTGGCGTTGACCAGGAACCCACGGAACATCATCGCCACCGGCTTGCCGATCGGGCGCCCCGCCGCATCATCGGTCATGTCCATGGGCAAGGCGCGCCATTGCTTGATCGCCAGGTACACCAGGTACGCCACACCAAACCATTTGATGGCGTAGAACGCCGTGGAAGACGCCGCCAGAATCGCGCCGAGGCCACCCGCGACCACGGCGATCTGCATTGCCAGGCCAATCTGCAGGCCCAGGGCGTTCCAGTAGCCGCGCAAAAAGCCATATTGCAGGCCACTGGACATCGAGGCGATGGCACCTGCGCCAGGCGAAAGGGAGATGATCCAACTGGCCAGGAAAAAGGCCAGCCATGTATCGAGAGCCATTATCCACCTCGTTGCAAATTCGTCGTAAGCGCTAAGCTAACTCCGACCACCGAAGCCTGGCTATCAATTTTTATGCAGGTGTGTTCCAGCGTCGCACCGAGCGCTGGAAGAACAAGCTGTTGGGCACCTGCACCGTTGCGCAGTGAGTACCGGCTTCCTCCAACTCGACCAGCGTGGTGTAGAGCAGGTTGATCGCCACGACACGCCCCTTCACGCCTGGCTTGTCGAGGGTGTCTATCAGTTCGACGATGTCACCCAGACGGAAGGGCCCGACGGTAAAAATCAAAATCGCGCACAACAGGTTGGACAGCACCGACCACATGGCAAAAAACGCCACGGCAGCGACCGCGACAAAACCCGACAGCGCCGTCCAGAGCACCGTGGCGGAGACACCCAGGCGCTCCAACACGAAGATCAGCGCACTGCCCATGATCAGCCAGCGCAAACCACCGCGCAGGGGCATCAGCAGTTGCGGAGGGAATGGGTAGCGCTCACCCAGGCGGGTGAGCCCTTTGGCTACAAAGCGTTGCGCAAGGTAGCCGGCCAACAGGATCAGCAGGATTTGCACGCCAATCCACACCGGCTCGACCCACTGCGCCGGTAACGGCAATTGCAGCGCCTCCATCAGGACAGCGCCTCCAACTCCGCTTGCAAGGTTTCCAGCAGTTCGAGAGCCTCCATCCAGGCTTCCTCCAACTGCCCTTCACGCACCTTGAGCTTGGCCTGTTCGGCCAGCAGGTCGCGCAGTTCGTCCTTGCGTGCGGCTTCGTACACGGCGCTGTCGCCCAGGCTGGCCTCGATCTTGGCCAGACGCTCGTGCACCTTGCCCAGTTCAGCTTCCAGCTTGTCGGCTTCACGCTTGTGCGGCGCCAACTGTTGGCGCAGCGCGGCGGCAGCCTGGCGCTGGGCCTTCTTATCAGTCTTGTCCGGGTTGACCGGCGTGTTGCTGACCGGTGCGTTGCGCAGGCGGTAGTCCGTCAGCCAGCGTGCGTAGTCATCCAGGTCGCCGTCGAACTCTTCAACCTTGCCGTCAGCCACCAGCAGGAAGTTGTCGGTCGTGCTCTTGAGCAAGTGGCGGTCGTGAGACACCACCAATACCGCGCCGCTGAACTCCTGCAGGGCCATGGTCAGTGCCAGGCGCATTTCGAGGTCCAGGTGGTTGGTGGGTTCGTCGAGCAGCAACAGGTTGGGCCGATCCCAGGCAATCAACGCCAGGGCCAGGCGGGCTTTTTCGCCGCCGGAGAAGTTCAGCACCGGCTCGTCGATGCGCGCACCGCGGAAGTCGAAACCACCCAGGAAGTCGCGCAAGGTCTGCTCGCGCTCGGTTGGCGCCAGGCGTTGCAGGTGCAGCAAAGGGCTGGCCTTGGCGTCGAGCGAATCCAGTTGATGCTGGGCGAAGTAACCCACCACGGTGTTCTCGCCACGGGTCAAACGACCCGCCAAAGGCGACAGCTCCCCGGACAGGTTCTTGATCAGCGTCGACTTGCCCGCACCGTTGGGGCCGAGCAAACCAATGCGCGCACCGGGCGTGAGCTGCAGCTTGACCTTCTCCAGAATGGTTTTGTCGCCATAACCCAGGCGGGCATCCGAGAGGTCCAGCAGCGGGCTCGAGATCTTGGCCGACTCGCGGAACACAAAATCGAACGGCGAATCGACGTGGGCCGCCGACAGCTCTTCCATGCGCTCCAGGGCTTTGATTCGGCTCTGGGCCTGACGAGCCTTGGTGGCCTGGGCCTTGAACCTTGCGATATAGCTTTCCATGTGCGCACGCTGCGCCTGCTGCTTCTCGTAGGCCTGTTGCTGCTGGGCCAGACGCTCGGCACGCGCACGCTCGAACGCGGTGTAGCCGCCACGATAGAGGGTGATTTTCTTCTGCTCGACATGGGCGATGTTATCGACCACGGCGTCGAGGAAATCCCGATCGTGGGAAATCAGCAACAAGGTGCCCTGATAGCTCTTGAGGAAGTCTTCCAGCCACAGAATCGCATCGAGGTCCAAGTGGTTGGTCGGCTCATCGAGCAGCAACAGATCCGAGGGGCACATCAGCGCCTGGGCCAGGTTCAGGCGCATGCGCCAGCCACCGGAGAAGTCGGCGACCGGACGGTCCATCTGTTCGTTGGTAAAACCGAGGCCGGCGAGCATCTTGCGGGCGCGGGCGTCGGCGGTGTAGCCGTCGGCGCTGTCGAGTTCCGAGTGCAGGCGGGCCTGGGCGGCGCCGTCCTGGGCTTTCTCGGCCTCGGCCAGGTCGTTTTGCACCTGGCGCAGACGCAGGTCGCCATCGAGCACGTAGTCGATCGCGATGCGGTCCAGCGTGTCGATCTCCTGGCGCATATGGGCGATGCGCCAGTCGGCCGGCAGCAGGCAGTCCCCGGAATCCGGGGTCAGCTCACCCAGCAACAAGGCGAACAACGTGGATTTTCCGGCGCCGTTGGCGCCGATCAGGCCGGCTTTGTGACCGGCGTGCAGGGTCAGCTCGGCGTCTTCGAGAAGACGTTGCGGGCCACGCTGTAATGTTAGGCTTTGAAGTCGGATCATAATGGCGGCGGAGTCTACCAGCTTCGTTGGCCGCTGGCTTGGGTGTGAATATGTGTGCTGACCTGTGGAGCTTTGCCCTCTCGACTTACGCCCGCCCGGGCGTCGAGGCCGCTTGCCTGCGCCTGCAGGAGCGGGGAGCGAATGTGTGCCTGTTGCTCTGCGGAGCATGGCTGGAACAGCGCGGCGTGGCAGTGCGCACCGAACGAATTCAGGCCCTGAAACTGATCGCCGAACCTTGGCAGACGCAGGTGGTTGAGCCGTTGCGGCAGGTGCGTGTGCAATGGCGTGCGTTATCGCAGCAGGATGAGTCGTTGGCGTCGTTACGCGAGCGGGTCAAAGCCCTGGAGCTGGAGGCGGAACACGAGTTGCTGGCGCGACTGGAAGCTGTGTCACAAGAGTGGCCGACAGAGGCGCAGGCAAATCACCAGCCGTGGCTGGAAAGACTGGCGGCTGAGGCTGCCGCCAACCTTGACCACGACGCGCAGCGCCTGCGCGCCGTGATCACCAACACTTAGGAAGCGCTGGTTGGAGTGGTGCTGGGTGCTGCCGGTGCAGGGGTGCTGCTGGCCGGAGCAGATGGTGCGGTAGACGCTACCGGAGCAGCGGCAGGTGCTGCTGGCTTGGCCGGGGCTGGTTTAGCGGCAGCAGGTTTGGCTACTGGCTTGGCCGCTGGTTTTGCAACAGCAGGTTTGGCAGCTGGCTTGGCGGCTGGTTTTGCAGCAGCGGTTTTGGCAGCTGGCTTGGCGGCTGGTTTTGCAGCGGTGGTTTTAGCAGCTGGCTTGGCGGCTGGTTTCGCAGCAGCGGTTTTAGCAGCTGGCTTGGCGGCTGGTTTTGCAGCAGCGGTTTTGGCAGCTGGCTTGGCGGCTGGTTTTGCAGCAGCAGTTTTGGCAGCTGGCTTGGCGGCTGGTTTTGCAGCAGCGGTTTTAGCAGCTGGCTTGGCGGCTGGTTTCGCAGCAGTGGTTTTAGCAGCTGGCTTGGCGGCTGGTTTCGCAGCAGCGGTTTTAGCAGCAGGCTTGGCGGCTGGTTTTGCAGCAGCAGTTTTGGCAGCTGGCTTGGCGGCTGGTTTTGCAGCAGCAGTTTTGGCAACTGGCTTGGCGGCTGGTTTTGCAGCAGCAGTTTTGGCAACTGGCTTGGCGGCTGGTTTTGCAGCAGCGGTTTTGGCAACTGGCTTGGCGGCTGGTTTCGCAGCAGCGGTTTTAGCAACTGGCTTGGCTACCGCTTTTGCAGGGGTACGAGAGCCCAGTACTTTAGCGACGGCTTCCTTCACACGCCCCACGCCCTGTGCCAACTTCAGGCTTTCCTGAGCATCTTTTTTGAGTTGGGAAATGTAGGTACGGGTTTCAGCTTGGCGATCCTTGAGGGCGTCGAGCAAGTCCTCAAGTTCTTTGACAGCCTCTTTAGCTTTGGCTTGAGCCTTGGCCTTGCCGGCAGTAGCGGCGTCTTGCAGTTTGGTGCGGGATTTGTGCAGTTTTTCTTGCGCTTTACCGCGTTGTTTTTCCAGTTTGGCGAGCAGCTTTTCTGCATCGGCCAAGGCTTGGGAACACGCGCTTTCAAGATGTTCGAGCAGGCTGCCCGAAAGTTGTTGGAGCAAGTGCAACGGGGTATTTACAGGCTTCTGTTTGGCCGACATGGTTTACCTCCTGGCTGACGTGGGTGCGGCTCATACTAGCCCTCTGCTCTTACCGCCGCTAGGGCATGTTGACAGTATCATTTGCCTCGCGTTGCAACGTGAGAAAATTCTTATCGATATAACGAAAAACCACGGCACTTTTTACCGACTCACACTGGCATAATCCGTCGCACTTTCGCCGGGAGAATGCCCATGTCGCGTTACCTTTTTCTAGTGCTTGGCTTGGGGATTTGCGTGGCCAACGCGAACGAGCAATCCGCCTCCAAAACCACCGCGCCCGACCCGCACGACCTCGCATACAGCCTGGGTGCGAGCCTCGGCGAACGACTGCGCCAGGAAGTCCCGGACCTGCAGATCCAGGCGCTCGTCGACGGCCTCAAGCAGGCTTATCAAGGCAAGCCGCTGGCGCTGGATAACACGCGTATCGAACAGATCCTCGCCCAGCATGAGGCACAGAGCGAATCCGACGCCCAAGCTCCGCAGAGCGAAAAAGCCCTCGCCGCCGAACAGCAATTCCTGGCCCAGGAAAAATCAGTCAAGGGCGTGCGCGAATTGGCGGATGGCATCCTGCTCACCGAGTTGATGCCAGGCACGGGCAACAAGCCGTCAGCGACTGATGAGGTGCAGGTGAAATATGTAGGGCGGTTGCCCGACGGGACGGTTTTCGATCAGAGCACGCAACCGCAGTGGTTCCGCCTGGACAGCGTGATCAGCGGCTGGCGTTCAGCGTTACAACAGATGTCGGTAGGCGCGAAATGGCGTCTGGTCATTCCATCTGCACAGGCCTATGGCGCAGACGGCGCGGGCGAGTTGATACCGCCGTATACACCGTTGGTATTCGAGATCGAACTGCTCGGTACGCGCCACTGACCCAATAAAAAACGGTGCGTCATGCGCACCGTTTTTTGTACGGTTATCAAGGGTCAAGCCTGAGTAACAGGTTCTTCCTTGTGAGCGTTGTGCAACACTTCGATCAAGCAGTCTTCCAGCTCGAAACGCTCATGCAACAGCGCGCCCAGTTCTTTGAATTTTTCCGCAACACATTGTCCTGCATCGCACAGGTCAGTGAACGCCAGCAGTTTCTCAGTGATGGCATCGATCCGCGGGTAGATTGTCTCGGCCAGTTTCAGCCCACGCTGATCGTCAAAGGCTTGCGCCTCCTCGGTCAGTTGCTCGTAGACACCAAAATGGCCGGCAGACACATAGTCCACCAACACACCACAGAAGTCCTGCAACGGTTCGCGGTTCTCAGCCAGAGCTTCGGGCTTGGCACCGAGAGCATCAAAGGCCCGAACCAGTTCGTGACGTGCCTTCAGCCAGCTATCGATCAGCTTGTGCACCCCACCCCAGCGTTCCTGAGCATTCTGACAACTTTCCAGCATGATGATCTCTCTTCCCTATAGGGGCGCTGCTGCCTTGTGCCCGCGCAACACTCAAGGATAAAGCAGCAGCCGGACAAGGCCGCGTCCGATAAACAGATTTGATAACGCGTGCGGGCCAGATTATGCCCGCATGACTATGGCTTCAAGGTACGCAGGAGAGAAAGTTCATACAAGTGTTTAATCCCATCCTACAACTTGAACCTCATATTCATGGCAGTGCAATGCGCAAACGTTGGCTGAACAACAGCCGCGAAAACTGCATGATTCCCAAAATAAGCATCGCTAAAAAGAACAACAGACTCCATTCGGGCAGGCTCAGGTCGAACAGCGTCCAGTTGATCTCGACGCAGTCGACGGTGCCGTTGAAGACCGACCGTACCGCCTGCCAAAAGGAAAGGTTTTCAATCATGTACTGGAGGCTCGGCCAACAATCTTGAATCTGGTCCGATGCCGCGTTCTGCAGTAATACCTGACGCACTGCGGTGATGGCGCCGAAGCATGCGCACGCCATGCTCGCCAGCCCGTACAGGTAGAGGCCCGGCCGCGCTGGATTATGAAGGGCCGCGATCAGGTTGATCAGCGCATAGGCAGCGAGAAACAGCCGCTGTACCTGGCACAGGAAGCAAGGCTGTAACAGCGCGCCGTATTCCAGGTAGAAAGACGCACCCAACGTCAGCCCACCAACCATGAACGCCAGGAAAAACATAGAGCGTAAGGGGGCCAAAGACATTGTTTATCCGTACCACGAAAGATAGGTCGCTACGGTAGAGGAAAGGCCCGACCCCTTTCAATACGCGCTAGAGCAGACAATTCCGCGAAACCGTAGAGACATCCCGCCAGAATCGGGAGGAAACTCCGCAATTGCACGTAGGAATTGAAGAGCAGGACATTTACAACAAAGGTTTGTGCAAAGTTCAGGGCTGGCTGTCAGATAGCTCCGCACCAACCCTTCCCCCTTTTCGACCTCAAACCCGCGCGGGCACGGGTAATGGAGCGGCCAACAGACGGTTGTCGAGCAACCCCAGGCCCTCCTGGAACAGCTGGTTGCTGCGCTCGGTATCACCCAATTGGGCCAGCAGGCGGGCCAGCTCGGCGCAAGCCTCTGGGTTGCGCTGTACCTGCAGGCTGCTCTCCAGGTAATCCCGCGCTTTGCCCCACAAACTATTTTGCAGGCATAGGCGACCCAACGTCAGAAGCAGGCTGGCGTCACCCGAATGATCCTTGAGCCAGCTTTCGGCAAACTTGAGCTGACGGGCCGGGTCGCTGCCACGCAACAACCCATAAAGCCGCATGAGATGACTGTCGTAGCCGCGCTTGATCGCACCTCGCAGCACTTCTTCGGCCTTGGCATCAGCGCCCAGTCGACGCAGTTGGTCGGCGTAAGCCAACACCAGTTGCGGCTCCTGGCGCTGGGCGGAAGTCAGTTGCTCCCAGGCCCGTTCAAGCGACTGCAAGCCGGCTTCGCCATGCTCCTCACGCTGGGCCGCCACGCCCAGGTTTTCACCCCAGGCGCGACGCTCCAATTCAGCCAGCTCGCTGGCAGGAAGCACCTTGTCCTTGCGCAGCTCCGGTAACAAGCGAATGACCGACGCCCAATCACCTCGCTGCTGATGCAGGCGCTGCAACTGGCGCAATACCTGAGCGTTATGCGGGTGGCGCTCGTGCATGGCCTGCAGAGTGACCAGGGCGCCGTCGGTATCGCCACGGTCCATCTGCAATTGCGCATGGCTCAAGGCAATGGCCAGTTCCGCCTGGGGCTGGCGCTCCAAAGCGCGTTCCAACAAACCGTCGGACTCTTCGTAACGCCCCTGCTCATTGGCCGCACGTGCTGCGCCAAGGTAATACAGCAAGGGTTGGCGCTCCGCCTCGGCGGCGCGATGCAGATGGCGCTCGGCGCTGGCCCAGCGGCCCTCGGCAAGGTCCATCTGGCCCTGCTCGATCGCAATCTGTACCCGACGACTGCGATTGCGCCGCGACCATGGGTTGACCACCCCCCCGGAGGTGGTGATCAGGCTCAATAAAACGCGGGCCAGGTAGATCGCCAGGCCAATGGCACACACCGCCACCAACGTGGCCCACAAGCTCGACTCGTAATGCAGCACATGGGGATAGGTAATCAGCACGTAGCCGGTGTGTTTCGAAATGCCCACTGCCAATGCCAGAGCGATTGCAATCGCCAGCACCAGGACCACATAGAAACGTTTCATCGGCTCTACTCCTGGGTCGCCGGCGTGCCCGCCGATGCTTTGGCTTCATCGGCAGACAGGTGACGACGCTCAAGATACGCCTGCACCGCCGCGAGACTTGCCGCCAGGTCCGGCGTCACCACCGAAACTGCCTTGGGCTCCAGTTCAGCGATACGCGCCAGCATCGCTTTGCTCTGCGGGTTGTCCTGGTTGAAGTTGTCCTGCAGCACGCTGCGCGCCTCAGCCAGAGAGCGGCTGTACACCGCCGCCTCACCGTTGAGCGCCGCCCATTGGGCTTGCTCCAGAGCCAGGCTCAGGGCCAGGCGTACCTGGTTCAAGCCCTGGCCGGCGAGCAGTGGGCGAATATTATCGTCGGGGTTGAAGTCGATGCGGAAGTAGCGGGAAATCTGCTCCCACCATTCGCTCAAGCGGTTGTCTGTATCGGTGGTCGGACGCCCTTGGGAGGCAGGCTCGGTGAGCTGGTATTCAGGTGCGACAGCCGCCAGTTGCACAATCTGGTCACGCAGCGCGGCCAATTGCAGGTACAGCCCGGTGCGGTCCGGCTGCTCGGTGCTACGCAGCGCGGCAAGGCTCTTGGCCAACTGCTCGCGGGCGGCGAAGGAGCCGGGATCGCTCTGTTCGCGAATAATTTCGTCGGCGCCCTGGACCAGCGACTGAGCGCTGTTGATGTCTTGCAGGGCGGACAAACGCAAACTGGCCAGACGGATCAGGTGCTCGGCCTCGGCCAGACGCCAATCCTTGCGGCTGGCGCCCAGCACCGTTTCCAGACGCTGGCTCAAACGTTGCTGGTCGCCCTGCAACTGGGCCACCAAGCGGCGGCGCTCCTCCAGCTCGTCAGCACTGGGCAACTGCGCCAGCCGCGCCGTCAGCTGTTGCTGGCTCTGCTTGAAGGATTGGGATTGGTCGTCGAGGCTTTGCACTTGGCTCAACTGCTGCTGGTTACTGGCCTGCAGGCTGCGCACCTGCCAGATTCCCCAGCCGCCGGCGGCAACACCCGCGGCGCCCAGCAGCAGGGCGAGGATCGCCAGGCCATTGCCACGGCGTGGTTCGGTGACCGGTGCAACCGGCGCATCGAGCGCGGGCTGAGCTTCATCTTTAGGCAAGGCTGTTTCGCTCACGTATCCGTCCTTTGCGTATCAGAGAGTGGGAACGGGATAGCTCCGTAACGCCACTAACAAAGCCGCGGCACTCGCACCGCGACAATCCACAACTTTTTCTGCGCCCGCAGCCCGCGCCATCTCATAGACTCGCGGGCTGGGCACGAACAATGGCAGCCGTGCCACCTGTGGCCAGTCCGGCCCGGCCAGGGCTTGCAGGTGCAGCAAACCCTGCCCACTGCTGACCACCACGCCGTTCAAGCGTTCCAACTGGATGCGTTGCATCAGCACCCCAGCGTCATAAGCCGGCAAGAAACGGCGATACAACTCCAGATAGTCGACACTAGCACCTTGTTCGCGCAAACGCTCAGCCAGCAGCTCTCGGCCGCCCTCACCCCGCAGGATCAATACACGGGCGCCTGGACCTGCGATAGCCTCGCGCAGGGTCGGCAATGCAAGCAAGGCCTCGCTGTCGTCGCCGGTTTGCGGATATTGAACGTTGAGGCCGTGATCGGCCAGTACCTGTGCGGTGGCCGCGCCGACACTGAACCAGGGCAGTTGCGGCCAGACTCGATCCAACTGCTGCAAGGCCAGGCGTGCGGCAGGCTTGCTCACCACAATCACCGCACAATAGCGGCCCAGGCCACTAAACACAGCTTGTTGCTCAGCCGTGACCGGCAAAGCTTCGATATCCAGCAAGGGCAGGCTGCTGCTGAAAATGCCGGCCTCGGACAATGACGCCGCCAGCGCCATCGACTCTTCGGCTGGCCGCGTCAGCAGCACACGCCACTGGGTCACTGCGGACCCGCCTCACCGTAGACCTTTTGCAGAATGGCGCCGGCACCCTTGGCCAACAGTTCCTCAGCCACCTGGATGCCCAAGGCTGTGGAGTCACGCTGTGGCCCACGCACTTGAGCGGTGAGCAACGTGCCGCCGTCCGGGTCGCCTACCAAGCCACGCAGCCAAAGGTTTTCACCTTCAAGCACGGCATAACAGGCAATCGGCACCTGGCACCCCCCGTTAAGGTGCTTGTTCAGGGCGCGCTCGGCGGTGACACGGACTTCAGTATCCGGATGATCAAGGGGCTTGAGTAGGGCGTGAATTTCACTGTCGGCGGTACGGCATTCGATGCCCACGGCGCCCTGTCCGCCTGCGGGCAAGCTGTCTTCGACGCTGATCGGCGAAGTGATGCGGTCTTCGAAGCCCAGGCGGATCAAACCGGCGGACGCGAGAATGATCGCGTCGTACTCTCCGGCGTCCAGCTTGGCCAGGCGGGTATTGACATTGCCACGCAGGAAGCGAATTTGCAGGTCCGGGCGACGGGTGAGCAACTGCGCCTGGCGACGCAGGCTGGAGGTGCCGACGATACTGCCCAAGGGCAGTTCGTCCAGAGACTTGTAGGTATTGGAAACAAACGCATCACGCGGGTCTTCGCGTTCGCAGATGCAATACAGGCCCAGGCCTTCGGGGAAGTCCATGGGCACGTCTTTCATCGAGTGCACGGCGATATCGGCTTCGTTTTCCAGCAGTGCGGTTTCCAGTTCCTTGACGAACAAACCCTTGCCGCCGATCTTCGACAGGGGCGAATCCAGCAGTTTGTCGCCGCGACTGACCATGGGCACCAGGGTCACCTTGAGACCCGGATGGGCCTGTTCAAGGCGTGCTTTGACGTATTCGGCCTGCCACAAGGCCAAGGCGCTTTTACGGGTGGCGATGCGGATTTCGCGAGAGGACATGGATCAATCCGTACTGAATAGATACGGCAGATAATAACAGCTCAGGCAGACACGCTTTGATTTGAATCAGCAAGTGCGGGGCCTCCCTGGCCGCATCGCACCGGGATCGGGGCTGAAAACCTCGCCGCAGCCTTTGGGCTAAAGCTGCTGCATCATCTTGCGCACACCCGCGACATGGCGTCGACTGACGATCAGGGCATCACCGTTAAGCCCTTTCAAAAACAGCTGAAAGTGCCCAAGGGGGGTGCGCTGCAGGCGCTCTATTCGCTCACGGGCCACCAACGCGTTGCGATGGATACGCACAAAGCGGTCGCCGAACTCATCCTCGAGGGCCTTGAGGGGCTCATCAAGCAACACCTCGCCCGCCTCGTGCCGCAGGGTCACGTATTTGTGGTCGGCAATAAAGTAGACCACCTGGTCCAAGGGGATCAGCTCGATACCCTTGCGGGTGCGCGCACTGATATGGCTGCGCGGCCCGTTGCCACTTTGGGCGGCGGGCAGCGTCAGGGCACCGAGTTGGACGCGGTTTGGGCGCTCGGCCTTTTTCAGGGCCTTGAGCAAGGCTTCGCCAGTCACCGGCTTGACCAGGAAGCTGACGCCACTGGCCTCAAGCGTGGGTGCGGCGAACTCTTCGTGAGCGGCGCACAACACCACTGCGGGTGGCGACTCTCGCTCGCTCAAGCGAGCCGCGACTTGCAGGCCATCCAGGCCTGGCATGCGGATATCGAGCAACACCACATCCGGCTTGAGGCTGTCGATCAGCGTCAACGCCTCCTCGCCGTTGGTGGCGCTCGGTTCAAGGACTGTATAACCCTCGAGTTCACTGACCAAACGGCTCAGTCGCTCGCGGGCTTGGGGTTCGTCATCAACGATCAGGACATTCATATTGCGCTGGATTCCTGCGTGAGTCTCGCACAAGGATAGCGTAGACAGGTGCGGTGACTTGCGTCACAGCGATCCACGCTAAGACTAGCGCGAGCGGCAAAAAGTGCCCCAAGAGTGGCACCCATATTTACCCGGACCTGTTCAATTGCGCCCAAGACCGCCTGCCTCAGGGCATCGTCGTAGGGTTTACTGATACACAATCCGAATACCCCCCTTTTCTAATGGATAGTCAGGGCTTCGACCGCATCACCCGACTTTGGTGCATTCACGCTCTATCAGTGCAACTGTAGACGCTCACTGAGACCACATTGCTCAATCGTCAAATATCGTTTCAATAAACATCTGGCTCCAGTCTCTTCCCGGACGCGTTCGGCGGCAAGGCACTTAGCCACCCTTTGTACAAATAAAAATGCCGACCACCCGCAGCACCGCCTCCCCAGGCAACCCTGTTATTATCGCCGGTACACCTCCATGCCTCTTTTAAGCAGATCACGAGCGAATCCATGAGCACCGACAAGACCAACCAGTCCTGGGGCGGCCGCTTCAGTGAACCCGTCGACGCCTTCGTCGCCCGCTTCACCGCCTCCGTCACCTTCGACCAGCGCCTGTACCGCCACGACATCATGGGCTCGATCGCCCACGCCACGATGCTGGCCAAGGTCGGGGTGCTGACCGACGCCGAGCGCGACAGCATCATCGACGGCCTGACCACCATTCGCGGTGAGATCGAAGCCGGTACGTTCGACTGGCGCGTCGACCTGGAAGACGTGCACATGAATATCGAAGCGCGCCTCACCGATCGCATCGGTGTGACCGGCAAGAAGCTGCATACCGGTCGCAGCCGTAACGACCAGGTGGCCACCGATATCCGCCTGTGGCTGCGCGACGAAATCGACCTGATCCTGTCCGAGATCACCCGCCTGCAAAAAGGTTTGCTGGAGCAGGCCGAGCGCGAATCGGACACCATCATGCCCGGCTTCACCCATCTGCAGACTGCACAGCCTGTAACCTTCGGCCACCACCTGCTGGCCTGGTTCGAAATGCTCAGCCGCGACTACGAGCGCCTGGTGGATTGCCGCAAACGTGCCAACCGCATGCCCCTGGGCAGCGCCGCGCTGGCCGGAACCACTTACCCGATCGATCGTGAGTACACCGCACAACTGCTGGGTTTTGACGCCGTTGGCGGCAACTCCCTGGACGGCGTGTCGGACCGTGATTTCGCCATCGAATTCTGCGCCGCAGCCAGCATCGCGATGATGCACCTGTCGCGCTTTTCCGAAGAGCTGGTGCTGTGGACCAGCGCGCAATTCCAATTCATCGACCTGCCAGACCGCTTCTGCACCGGCAGCTCGATCATGCCGCAAAAGAAAAACCCCGATGTGCCCGAGCTGGTGCGCGGCAAAAGCGGTCGCGTATTCGGCGCACTGATGGGCCTGCTGACCCTGATGAAAGGCCAGCCGCTGGCCTACAACAAGGACAACCAGGAAGACAAGGAGCCGCTGTTCGACGCCGCCGATACCCTGCGCGACTCGCTGCGCGCCTTTGCCGACATGATCCCGGCGATCAAGCCCAAGCACGCAATCATGCGTGAAGCGGCCCTGCGTGGGTTCTCCACCGCGACCGACCTGGCGGACTACCTGGTGCGCCGTGGCCTGCCGTTCCGTGACTGCCATGAAATCGTCGGGCATGCCGTCAAATACGGCGTGGATACCGGCAAGGACCTGGCGGAAATGAGCCTGGAAGAGCTGCGCCAGTTCAGCGACCAGATCGAGCAGGACGTGTTTGCCGTGCTGACCCTGGAAGGCTCGGTCAACGCCCGCAACCACGTGGGCGGCACTGCGCCGGCGCAGGTCAAGGCAGCCGTCGCGCGCGGCCAGGCCCTGCTCGCCAGCCGCTGATGCATGCTTGTGGGAGGGGGCTTGCTCCCTCCCACATTTTGAACAGCACCAATGCTGACTATTTCTTGGCAGCGATCATCGCCAAAAATGCCGGCATCGCCGCTTCCCTGTCCGCCGCCACCTTCTGGGCATTAGGCATGGCGTGCAGTCGCTCCAGCAGCGCCTTGGCCTGCGCCAGACCTTCCAGAAAATCCAGCCCGAACAGCTTTTCGCCCACCGCGCAGGCAAGGTTCACGCTGTACATGAAATAGAGGTCGGCAATCGTAAAACTCTCACCCGCCACATACGGTGCAAACTTACCGTGACGCCCCAACGATGCGATCCCCAACAGCAAATCAGCCTTGGATTTCTCCTTGATTGCGTCCGGTACCGGCATACCGAAAAATGCCTCGGCAAAGCACGCGCGGGCCGGTAACTCGATATACAGTTCAATTTCCCGGCACAGCGCCAACACCTGGGCGCGTTGAAACGGATCGCCCGGCAACAGGGCAGGGCCTTCCTGGGTTTGCTCGATATATTCAAGGATTACGCTGGTCTCATTGATGAAACCCTGCTTCACGCCCAGCACCGGTACTTTGCCACGCGGGCTTACCGCCAGTGCCTCTGGAGTCTGGCTTGGGAAAAACAGCACTTCCTCAAACGGCAGTCCTTTCTCCATCAGCGCCAGTTTGACCATGTTGTAGTAGTTACTGACCGAAAAACCGTAAAGCTTGAGCATTGCGCGTGCCTCCATGCCATGTGTGGGGTTGGCTGCAAGCGTTATAGCCTCCCGAACCCGACCTTGCCAGCAGCATCACTTGCCTGAATGGGCGTAGACTGGCGTCCTTTCCTTGAGGAGCCTGCCATGAGCGAGCCGACCGATATCGACAACGACGAAGAAGAGTTCACCGAGAGCACGCTGACCCAGGCGATTGAAAACCAGATCGAGAGCGACAACCCGCCTGCCGCCAAGGCCACCTTCAACAAGCTGACGCTGGTGGGTTACGAGCGCGAAGACATTCTGAATCTCATGGCCCATGTATTGGCTGTCGAAATCGACAAGATGCTCGAAGAAGACCGCGCATTCGATACCCAATGGTACGAAACCGCGCTGCGTGCATTGCCCGACCTGCCTCCGGAAAACGCCTGAATCCAGGGATGTTGGTGGCTGGGAAGCCCGCTTCCTCGCCACAAACTTGCGCCATATCAAGACCCAGGAGTTTGTGACTGGACAGCCCGGCAAAGTGCGTTCACCTTATGTCCTGCTAGCCTCTAATAAATTCTAGAAAGTCTGGAGTCCTTATGTCGTATACCCCTGAGTTGGTTGCCGAACTGGAAATCCTTGCACTCTTCAACCTGGACAGCTCCCAGGAAGGTCTTAAAGTCCACCAGACCGCTGCCCCCACTGCCATCGCCGCTGCCAGGCGCCTGTTTGAAAAAGAGCTGATCACCCAACCCGACGGCGGCTACCTGACAAGCCTCGGTCGGGATGCAGCCGAGCACGCCCAAGGCCTGCTGACAATTCTGAGCACCACGAAAAAAGAAGCCGCCTGAGACCTGATACCGCCCACGGAGTCCGCTGGCTGCGGATTCCGAGGGCATTGCTGTGTAATAGTGAAAATTCTGGCGCCAAAAAGCCTTTTCCCCTCTAAACCTCCTACCCTTCTGACTGTAAACTCCTACACGGCCGCCCATGTCGGGCTCTTCGAGCCAACGCCTGCGAAATGACCCGCACCCACGAAATCCGCCCCGACCTGGATGAAGGCATCGACCGCAAGGTGCTGGCCCAGTTGCGCGCACGCTTCATGACCCTGAACGAGGGCCGCATGGCCCGCGCCGTCGAAGGGCTGACACCACGCCAGCAGAGCGTCTTGGCGATGTTGCCGCTGTTTTTCCACGTCAATCACCCGCTGTTGCCTGGCTACGTGTCCGGCAGCACCCCGGCCGGCCTGTCCAACTTCGAACCCGACGCCCAAGCCCTCAATGAAGCCCAACGCCTGACTCGCTCGTTCTCCTACAAGCCACGCCCGGTCAATCATCCCAGGCCGATCCACGGCCTCTTCCTGATGGGCAGCCTCGGCACCCTGGCCCAGGCGGATCAAAGCGATATGGACGTGTGGGTGTGCCACGCCCCGGACCTCAACGACAACGAACTGGCCGAGCTACGTAAAAAGTGCCAGCTACTGGAAGCCTGGGCCCTGACCATGGGCACCGAGGCGCACTTCTTCCTGATCGAACCGACGCGCTTTGTCCTGGGTGAGCGTGATACGCAGCTCAGCTCCGACGACTGCGGGACCACCCAGCATTACCTGCTGCTGGATGAGTTCTACCGCACCGCCATCTGGCTGGCCGGACGCACGCCGATCTGGTGGCTGGTGCCGGTGTATGAAGAAACCCGCTATGCCGAGTTCACCCATGCGCTGATTTCCAAGCGCTTTATCCGCGCCAACGAAACCCTCGATTTGGGCCACCTGGCGTACATTCCTCCAGGCGAGTTCATTGGCGCCGGCCTCTGGCAACTGTTCAAGGGCATCGAGTCGCCCTACAAGTCGGTGCTCAAGTTGCTGCTGACCGAGGTCTACGCCAGCGAACACCCGAACGTGCAGTGCCTGAGCCTGCGCTTCAAACGCGCGGTGTTCGCCAACCAGTTGGACCTGGATGAGTTGGACCCGTACATCGTGGTCTATCGGCGGATCGAGGAATACCTCAAGGCCCGCAACGAGCCGGAGCGCCTTGAGCTGGTGCGGCGCGCGTTGTACTTGAAGGTCAACCGCAAACTCAGCGCCGGCCAGCGCACCACCAGTTGGCAACGCCTGCTGCTGGAACGGCTGGCCCACGAGTGGGGCTGGGACCCGCGCCAGCTGACCCTGCTGGACAGCCGCAGCCAGTGGAAAGTGCGCCAGGTCGCGCTGGAACGCCGGGCGTTGGTCAATGAGCTCAATTACAGCTACCGCTTCCTGACCCAGTTCGCCCGCACCGAGAAGACCGTCAGCCCGATCAACCGGCGTGACCTCAATGTGCTGGGTCGACGCTTATATGCTGCTTTTGAACGCAAGGCCGGCAAGGTCGAGTTCATCAACCCCGGCATCGCCCCGGACCTGGCCGAAGACACCCTGACCCTGGTGCAATCGCCCAATCGTAAAGAGCCCGGCCGGCACTACTGGGGCCTGTATAACGGTAACCTTACGGCTCTGGAATGGGAGCACTTCGCGCCGATCAAGCGCAGCCGCGACCTGCTGGAAATGCTCACCTGGTGCCATCGCAACGGTGTGATCGACAGCAGCACCCGCCTGGCGCTGCACCCGGGCACCAGTGACATGACGGAGTTCGAGCTGTTCAACCTGCTGGGCAGCCTGCAGCAGACCATCGCCCTGCCCTTGGTCAGCGTCGATGAAGAACGCCTGCTGCGTTCGGCGGTTCCGGAAGAAGTGTTATTGCTGATCAATGTCGGCGTTGACCCGCTCAAACATCACCGCGACCTGAACATCCTGATGACCACCGAGCGCACCGACTCGCTCAGCTATGCCGGTGTACGCGACAACCTCGTGCTGACCCTGGATCAGGTCACGCTCAATAGCTGGAACGAGGTGATGGTCAGCCGTTACGACGGCCCCCACGCGCTGCTCGAATGCTTGCGTGACTACCTCAACCAACTGCCGCCGAATCACTTGCCCAGGTTGCGGGTACGCTGCTTCTGCCACAACCGTGCGCAGTTCATTGCCCAGCGCGTCGAAGAAATCTTCGATACCGCACAAAACCTGCTGATCGGCCAAGGCAATCACCGTTACCTGCTCCAGGTGCAGCAGCATTATCACGTGATGGAACTGGTGCCGGGCCAGGCCAACCATGTGTCGCTGCCAACCCAGGACGCACTGATCGCCTACCTCAGCGAAGAACTCGCCAGCTACAGCCCGCTGCACCTGGACGCCATGGCCCTGGAAGACCACGACTTGGCGTTGCTGCTGCCCATGGGCCTGGCCGATTGCGTACAGGTGTTCTACCGGGTCAATGAAGGCCATGCCGAGTTGTACGTACTGGATGAGTTCAATGCACTCTGGCAGCAACGCCTGCCCTTTCATGACGAACAGAGCCTGTTGGCACCGTTGCAACGGTTCCTTCAATCGATCATCTATCGCCGCGAGGCCCTGTCGTCCCTGGACACACAACAACCGCTGGGCGAAGTGCGAACCCTGTATTACCAGCTATTGCCGTCCGGCAGTACCCGTGCACGCGGCATCGAGCCTCGGCCGGCACCTTCGACCCCGGCCGACAAAGCGTTTTATGAGGTGCAGGCGATTATCGGCAAAGCCGCTCACGGCCGAGTGGGCATCACGCTGTACTGCAATCAGCGCGAGTTTTCCGAACTGGAATTTGGCGACCAACTGTTTGCCGTGGTCGCCCAGGAGATCGTCGGGCAACGCCGCGAAGCCGAGCGCTACCGCTGCTACATCACCGACCTGGACCTCTCGGGCCTGCTCGGTGATGTGCAAAGCCCGAGCAACCTGTATCTGCGCTACAAGGCCGAGCTCGAACTCTCGCTCAACAAGGCGCTGAACCAGGTTTAGAGAGGAAAGGCGCCGCCATCCTTGGGCTGGCCTTCAACGCTGAGCAACTCCAGCTTGAGGGTCTTGCCGCCCGGTGCCGGCCAGTCGATGTGCTGGCCTATCTGCAGGCCGAGCAACGCACTGCCCACCGGTGCCAGGATCGAGATTTTGCCTTCATCGGCGTTCGCGTGTTTCGGGTAGACCAGGGTCAGGTGGTAGTCCTTGCCGCTGCCTTGCTCGCGACAATGCACGCTGGAGTTCATGGTCACGACACCCGCAGGCACTTCATCGTGACCAACCACGTCTTCGGCGCGGTCGAGTTCGGCTTGCAACGCTTCGACGCCGGGAGACTCGTCGCCCAAGCGGTCGATCAATTGCTCCAGGCGCTGCACGTCAAGACGGGTGAGGATGATGGACGGTGCGGTGGTCATGATTCAGGCAGACTCCTTTTTTCTGCACAAAAAAGCAAAACCCCGCCAAAAAAGGCGGGGTTCTCGCGGACCTCGATGAGTTGAGGTGTATCTGGACACTACCACAGCGTCACAAATAAACAAGACGGCCTCAGACGCGCGCCCTGCGCTGCTCGGCTTCGGCACAAATCACCCGGCGCCGGGAATCGTCGGCGGAGCGCCATTCACGGATGTCTTCCACGTGACGAAAGCAGCCAAGGCAGACTTTCTGCTCATCCAGTCGACACAAACTGATACAAGGTGACGGCACCGCCGGGCTGACATTACTGAACAGTGGCTTTGGCGGGCGTGCAGGTGCGGGCTGGGTCACCGTCAGATCTCGTCGAAGTCCAGCTCGACGCCGGTGTAGTCGTTGACCAGGCGCGTGAGCATCTCGCTCAGCAGCTCTTCACTCTTGTCGCACTGCCATTTGCCGCTTTCTTCGTCGTAGTCGAAATGTACACCACCAGAACGCGCCGCCAGCCAGAGCTGACGCAGCGGCTCCTGACGACTGAAGATCAGCTGCTGGCCGCTCTCGAACTTGACCGTCAGCACGCCAGCCGAATTTTCCAGATCCACGTCCAGGCCGCTGTCGTCGAAAATATCTTCCAGCGCCTGCTGGGTCGAATCCACCAAGTCGTGAAAACGGGCTTCGGTCAAACTCATTGTGGCAACCTCAAAAGTGTCTGGTTCTGCTCAAGCGCCGCACCATACGGGCGAGCTTCGCCAATTGCAAAGGATACCGATTTCAACACGATTGGCGGCGTGAAATATCCTCAAGCAGCGTAGTACGCTTCCCGGCCGTCTCGGCAAACCCCCGCCGGACGGGTATTTCAGCGCATAGGCAAGCTGGCGGGTGGTCGGTATACTCGGGCGCAATTAATGCATATTCAAGGATTTCGCCATGAAGCGCCTGATCTCTTCCCTTGCTGCGCTCGTCGCGGTCGCTTGCCTCGTTAGTGCCTGTGGTCAAAAAGGCCCGCTGTACCTGCCGGATGACAGCAAAGACCCGAACGACCAGGCACAATCGTCGCAAAAGCCATCCAAAGCGCATAAGCACGACACCTACGAATAAGGGAACTCCATGGACGCTTTTAACTACCGGGACGGCGAGCTGTTCGCGGAAGGCGTGGCGTTGTCCGCGATTGCCGAGCGCTTTGGCACCCCGACCTATGTGTACTCCCGTGCGCATATCGAAGCCCAATACCGCAGCTTTGCCGACGCGCTGGAAGGCACACCAAGCCTGGTGTGCTACGCGGTCAAGGCCAACTCCAACCTGGGTGTACTGAATGTCCTGGCGCGCCTGGGCGCCGGTTTCGACATCGTCTCCCGTGGCGAGCTGGAACGCGTGCTGGCAGCCGGTGGCAAAGCGGACAAGATTGTGTTTTCCGGCGTCGGCAAAACCCGCGAAGACATGCGCCGTGCGCTGGAAGTCGGCGTGCATTGCTTCAACATCGAATCCACCGACGAGCTTGAGCGCCTGCAAGTGGTCGCCGCCGAGATGGGCGTTCGTGCGCCGATCTCCCTGCGCGTCAACCCGGACGTCGATGCCGGCACCCACCCGTACATTTCCACCGGTCTCAAAGAGAACAAGTTCGGCATCGCCATTGCCGACGCCGAAGACGTGTACATCCGCGCCGCTCAACTGCCCAACCTGGAAGTGCTGGGCGTTGACTGCCACATCGGCTCGCAACTGACCACGCTGCCACCGTTCCTGGACGCCCTCGACCGCCTGCTGGCACTGGTCGACCGCCTCGGCGAATGCGGTATCTACCTGCACCACATCGACCTCGGTGGTGGTGTGGGCGTGCGTTATCGCGACGAAGAACCGCCGCTGGTGGCCGACTACATCAAGGCAGCACTCCAGCGCATCGAGGGCCGCGGCCTGACGCTGATGTTCGAGCCGGGCCGCTACATCGTTGCCAATGCCGGCGTGCTGCTGACCCAGGTCGAGTACCTCAAGCACACCGAGCACAAGGATTTCGCCATCGTCGACGCGGCGATGAACGACCTGATCCGCCCGGCGCTGTACCAGGCCTGGATGAACGTCACCGCTGTAACACCGCGCGAAGGTGTTGCACGCGCCTACGACATCGTCGGCCCGATCTGCGAGACCGGCGACTTCCTGGCCAAGGATCGTCAGTTGGCCCTGGAAGAAGGCGACCTGCTGGCCGTACATTCGGCAGGTGCCTATGGGTTTGTCATGAGTTCCAACTACAACACCCGCGGCCGTACCGCCGAGGTGCTGGTGGACGGTGATCAAGCGTTCGAAGTGCGTCGCCGCGAGACGGTAGCCGAGTTGTATGCTGGCGAAAGCCTGCTGCCGGAGTAAGCCATGCTGCTGCGTTTTACCAAGATGCACGGGCTGGGCAATGACTTCATGGTCCTCGACCTGGTCAGCCAGCACGCGCACATCCAGCCCAAACACGCCAAACAGTGGGGCGACCGTCACACCGGCATTGGCTTCGACCAGTTGCTGATCGTCGAGGCGCCAAGCAACCCGGAGGTGGATTTCCGTTATCGGATCTTCAACTCCGACGGTTCCGAAGTGGAACAGTGCGGCAACGGTGCACGTTGCTTTGCGCGCTTCGTGCTGGACAAGCGCCTGACCGCCAAACGCCAGATTCGCGTCGAGACCAAGGGTGGCGTGATTGAACTGGATGTCCGCAACGACGGCCAGATCAGCGTCAACATGGGCGAGCCCCGCCTGGTGCCGGCAGACATTCCGTTCCAGGCTACCGAGCAGGCCGCAAGCTACGCGCTGGAGGTTGACGGCAAGAACGTCGACATCGCTGCCGTCTCCATGGGCAACCCGCATGCCGTGCTGCGGGTCAATGACATCAACAACGCTCCTGTGCATGAATTGGGGCCGAAAATCGAACATCACCCGCGCTTTCCGGCACGGGTCAATGTGGGCTTCCTGCAGGTGATCGACCGTTCCCGCGCGCAATTGCGTGTATGGGAACGCGGCGCCGGCGAAACCCAGGCTTGCGGTACCGGTGCTTGCGCCGCTGCCGTGGCCGCGATCAGCCAGGGGTGGATGGATTCGCCGTTGCTGATCGACCTGCCCGGCGGACGCTTGTCCATCGAATGGGCAGGCCCTGGCCACCCGGTGATGATGACCGGGCCGGCCTCGCGCGTATACGAAGGACAGGTCCGTCTATGAGTGAGCCAAACCAATGACCGATAAGCCTCAAGTACCCGCACAAGCATCCCCAACCGACAGTCTGGAGGCCGCTGCCGTCGCGGCGTACCTTGAGGCTCATCCGGACTTTTTCGTCGATCACGAAGAACTGCTGCCGGCCCTGCGCATTCCTCACCGGCGCGGCGACACCGTTTCGCTGGTTGAGCGCCAGATGAACATCCTGCGCGAGCGCAATATCGAAATGCGCCATCGGCTCTCCCATCTGATGGACGTGGCCCGCGACAATGACCGCCTGTTCGACAAGACACGCCGCCTGATCCTGACCCTGATGGACGCCAACAGCCTGGAAGAAACGGTGATCGCCGTGGAAGACAGCCTGCGCCAGGACTTCCAGGTGCCGTTTGTCAGCCTGATCCTGTTCAGCGACAACCCGATGCCGGTGGGTCGCTGGGTCAGCGGTGGCGAGGCACAGACCGCTATCGGTGGCCTGCTGTCCGAAGGCAAGACCATCAGCGGCACCTTGCGCGAACACGAACTGGACTTCCTGTTTGGTGCCGAACAACGCAAGCAGATCGGCTCCACCGCCGTGGTCGCCCTCAGCCACCAGGGCCTGCATGGCGTATTGGCCATCGCCAGTCGGGATCCTGCGCACTACAAGAGCTCGGTGGGCACGTTGTTCCTGACCTACATTGCCGAAGTGCTTGGCCGCGTATTACCGCGCTTCACCAGCACCTTGCGCGCGGTGCGCTAGCCATGGAACGGCAACTGGACGCTTATTGCGCTCACCTGCGCAACGAGCGCCAGGTGTCGCCCCATACCCTGCAAGCCTACCGGCGGGACCTGGACAGGGTCCTGGCACACTGTAAAAAACAGCAGATCACCAGCTGGAAGGCCCTGGATATCCAGAGCCTGCGCAGCCTGATCGCCCGCCTGCACCAGGCCGGCCAATCTTCGCGCAGCCTGTCACGCCTGCTATCAGCGGTGCGTGGCCTGTATCACTTTCTGAACCGCGAGGGTCTGTGCGACCACGACCCGGCCAATGGCCTCTCTCCGCCGAAGGGCGAACGACGCCTGCCGAAGACGCTGGATACCGATCGCGCCCTGCAATTGCTCGATGGCGCCGTTGAAGACGACTTCCTCGCCCATCGCGACCAGGCGATCCTTGAGCTGTTCTACTCCTCTGGCCTGCGGCTATCGGAACTGACCGGCCTGAACCTTGACCAACTGGACCTGGCCGACGGCCTGGTGCAAGTGCTCGGCAAGGGCAGCAAGACCCGCGTGCTGCCGGTGGGCCGCAAAGCCCGGGAAGCGTTGCAACTGTGGCTGCCGCTGCGCGCCCTGGCCAACCCGGTGGACGATGCCGTGTTTATCAGCCAACAAGGGCGGCGCCTCGGACCACGAGCAATCCAACTGCGGGTCAAGGCGGCCGGAGAGCGAGAATTGGGGCAGAACCTGCATCCACACATGCTGCGCCACTCCTTTGCCAGCCATCTGCTCGAATCCTCCCAGGACCTGCGTGCGGTACAGGAGCTGCTCGGCCACTCCGATATCAAGACCACGCAGATCTACACCCACCTCGATTTCCAACACCTGGCAACGGTATACGACAGCGCCCATCCTCGGGCCAAACGCATCAAGGGCGGCGACTCATGAGTATCAAACTGATCACTTTCGACCTGGACGACACCCTGTGGGACAACGTCCCCGTCATTATCAGTGCCGAAGCGTCGATGCGCGAATGGCTGGCGACCCATGCCGCCAAGGTCGGCGACCTGCCGCTTGAGCATTTCGCCAGCCTGCGCCAGCAAGTGCTGGAGCGCCATCCCGAGTTGAAGCACCGCATCAGCATCCTGCGTCACCGGATACTGCTGCATGCATTTGAAGAGGCCGGCTATCCACCGCCTGAAGCCGCACAGATGGCGGACATATGCTTCGAAGCCTTCATCCATGCGCGTCATCAGCTCACCCCTTTTCCCGAGGCCGAGCCCATGCTTCAAGCCTTGCGCCAGCACTTCCTGCTGGGGGTTATCACCAATGGCAATGCCGATGTGCAACGTGTGGGGCTGGCGGACTACTTTCACTTCGCCCTGCGCGCTGAAGATATCGGCATTGCCAAGCCGGATGCGCGACTGTTTCAAGAGGCATTGCAGCGGGGTGGCGTGGAGGCCGACCAGGCGGTGCATATTGGCGATCATCCGGGGGATGACATCGCTGGGGCGCAGCAGGCCGGCCTTCGGGCGGTGTGGTTCAACCCGACGGGCAAGGCGTGGGAAGCGGACAAGCGTCCGGACGCGGAGATTCGCAGCCTGACCGAGTTACCGCCACTGCTCGCCAGCTGGCAATGACCTGTCTTCGGTTCTACACCCGCGCTGGGGGGCGAAGCCGCCCCAACAAGGGCATCGCGGTATTTCAGAAAAACCGAGGCGCCTGGGTTTAGGGCGGCTTTGCCCCCCAGCGCGGGGCAAGCCCGCTCACTACAATGACCAGGGCATGAAAAAGCCCGCAGCGACGGCGGGCTTTTTCTTACAAGCAGGTGGCTGACCTCAGATAGGTCGGCTGCCGTACTTGTTATCCGGCTTCTTCGGTGGGTCTGCCACCACGTTAGCCTCGACTTCCTGCACTTTGCCACCTTTGGCGAGGAACTCTTCCATCGCACGGGCAAGCGCGTCGCGCTCTTTGTTCTTGGCTTCAACACTCGGCAGTTCGTCTACCGAAACCGCAGCCTTGGCTTTGCCTTTGGCCGCAGGAACAGGTACATCATCACCACCGTCGTCTTCAGCAACGTCTTCCGCCGCGGCTTCAAGACCTTCTTCGGTGTCGTCGTCACCCACTTCGAGGTCGTCGTTTTCCAGATCATCGTCGCTCATGTTCTACCTCATGACTTGCGAAAAGCAGATTAGTTATAGCCCAGCTTCGCCTTCTGTCGAAGGTCGCCGGAAAAAAATCAACATCCACCGGATAACCAGTGGCTTATGCCTCATCACCGTGCAAGGTGGCGAGGACTTTACGAGCACCGCCATGATCACGGTGCTCGCCCAGATAAACACCTTGCCAGGTCCCCATCGCCAAGCGGCCGGCCTTGACCGGCAGACTCAGCTGGCAGCCCAGGAGACTGGCCTTGAAGTGCGCCGGCAGATCATCCGGACCTTCGTCGTTGTGTTCAAACCCCGCACGGCCCTGCGGCACCAGTGAGTTGAAATAACGTTCGAAGTCACGGCGAACCGCCGGATCGGCGTTCTCGTTGACCGTCAACGAAGCCGAGGTGTGCTGCAGCCACAGATGCAACAGGCCCACGCGACATGCCTTCAATTCAGGCAAGCCGGCGAGCAACTCATCGGTTACCAGGTGAAAGCCCCGGGGCTTGGCCCGCAGAGTAATCAGGGTCTGTTGCCACATACAGTTCTCCGCCTATCGGCGCGCATTCTAGCGTGCTCTGGAAAAAAACAAAGTGCCGAATACGCCTACATGCCTGTAAGACATTCGCACGGTAAAAAGTGCCGTGTGCGCCGCATCACAAAGTCCGCACAAAAACCGTTACAGCCTTTTGGAACTGACAAACGCCAGACAAAAAAATGCCCGGCAAGCCGGGCATCTTTTTTTCGCGGATTTACAAGTTGTAACCGCGTTCGTTGTGTTGCGCCAGATCGAGGCCGACCGCCTCTTCTTCGTCGGTAACCCGCAGGCCCATCACCACATCCAGCACCTTGAGGATGATGAAGGTCACGATGGCCGTGTAGATCACGGTGAAGCCGACGCCTTTGCACTGAATCCAGACTTGCGCCGCGATATCAGTGGTGGCTGCGTTGAAGCCGCCCAGCGAAGGTGCCGCGAACACACCAGTCAGGATCGCACCCAGGATACCGCCGATACCGTGCACGCCGAAGGCATCCAGGGAGTCGTCGTAACCCAGCTTGCGTTTCAGGGTAGTGGCGCAGAAGAAACACACCACACCGGCGGCCAGGCCGATCACCAGTGCGCCCATCGGGCCCACGGTGCCGGCGGCTGGAGTGATTGCCACCAGGCCAGCCACCACGCCCGAGGCGATGCCCAGTGCGCTCGGCTTACCGTGGGTGATCCACTCGGCGAACATCCAGCCCAGTGCCGCAGCAGCGGTAGCGATCTGGGTCACCAGCATTGCCATACCGGCAGTACCGTTGGCAGCCGCTGCGGAGCCGGCGTTGAAGCCGAACCAACCCACCCACAGCATGGCCGCGCCGACCAGGGTGTAACCCAGGTTGTGCGGTGCCATCGGGGTGGTCGGGAAGCCTTTACGCTTGCCGAGTACCAGGCACGCCACCAGGCCAGCCACACCCGCGTTGATGTGCACCACGGTGCCACCGGCGAAGTCCAGCACGCCCCAGTCGCCCAGCAACGAACCCGGACCGCCCCATACCATGTGGGCAATCGGTGCGTAGACCAGGGTGAACCAGACGCCCATGAAGATCAGCATCGCGGAGAACTTCATACGCTCGGCAAAAGCACCGACGATCAGCGCAGGAGTAATGATGGCGAAAGTCATCTGGAAGGTGACGAACACTGCCTCGGGAAACAGCGCCGCAGGGCCCGTGATGCTCGCTGGGGTCACGCCCGACAGGAACAACTTGGACAGGCCGCCCACGAAGGAGTTGAAGTTGACGACGCCCGCTTCCATACCGGTGGTATCGAACGCCATGCTGTAGCCGTAGACAAACCACAGGATGGTGATCAGGCCGGTGATGGCGAAGCACTGCATCATCACGGAAAGAATGTTTTTGGAGCGCACCATGCCGCCGTAAAACAGCGCCAGACCCGGAATGGTCATGAACAGCACCAGCGCGGTGGAGGTGAGCATCCATGCCGTGTCGCCGGAATTGAGGACTGGAGCAGGTGCTGGGTCCGCCGCCAATGCCAGGGCAGGCATTACGAGGGACAACAGGGCTCCTAGCCCTGCGAATTTACGCAGAGTCATATTGTTTTCTCCTGGGGCGTTAAGGGGTTTGGCGGCTTAGATTGCGTCGGTATCGGTTTCGCCGGTACGGATGCGAATAGCCTGTTCCAGATTGACCACGAAGATCTTGCCGTCACCGATCTTGCCGGTGTTGGCCGCCTTGGTTATCGCCTCGATAACCCGGTCAAGATCCTTGTCGTCAATGGCGACATCAATCTTCACCTTCGGCAGGAAATCGACCACGTATTCCGCGCCGCGATACAGCTCGGTATGACCCTTCTGCCGACCGAAGCCTTTGACCTCAGTAACGGTAATGCCCTGCACGCCGATCTCGGACAGTGACTCGCGTACATCGTCCAACTTGAACGGCTTGATGATGGCAGTGACTAGCTTCATGAAAACTCTCTCCCGAATTGGTGGACTTGCCCCAGGAAAACAAACCCGTCTCAAGTCTAAGCGCAGTGCCTGGCTTTGTAACGCATCGTCGCCTCGACAATTACCGTGGCGACGCCAGCGAACCACTGGTGACGAAACCTGTACCCCTGATCCGTCGGCGCACTGCATTCGTCACAGCGACTGCATCAGTGCATGGGTCATGATCGTCTAAGCAGAAACCTTGCCAGCTCCGTAAAAATCATTGAAATCAGTCCATTGCCCACTTGTGCCCACCCGCGGGGCGTTTTGACGACGCCAATGCGCACAAAAACAGTGCGCCACCGCCAGACCTCCTGCGCGAAAAGCGTGCGCTCGCGGCCGTGAAAAAGACTATAGACGCTGCGTGATACACTGGCGCCCAACAGTTTTCCGGAATATTTCCCATGCTCGCGCCCAAAGACTTCCTCGACGCCCTCAGCGGCCACGCCTCTCGCTTGTTCAGCGGCGAAACCCCGCTGCCTCGCACTGAAATCGAAAGCCAATTCAAGGCGCTGTTGCAAAGCGGCTTCAGCAAGCTCGACCTGGTGAGCCGGGAAGAATTTGACAGCCAGATGGTCGTGCTTGCCCGCACGCGAGCGCGACTCGAGAGCCTGGAGGCGAAGGTGGCGGAACTGGAAGCCAGGCTGACGCCACCCGCCGAATGAGCACGGTCAGTGTGGGCGCTGTCGAGCGTTAGCCCGGCAGAGCCCACATAAAGCGCTGCTGCCTGCGCCGGATACGTTCTGTAAAACCTCCCCCGCTTCGCTCTTCCCCGCCTCGTCTACCCTTGAAAAACCGCAAGAAGCGGCACCCTTTTCAAGGAACGCGCATGTCCCTCGCCATCGTCCACAGCCGCGCCCAGGTTGGCGTCGAAGCCCCCGCAGTGACCGTCGAAGTGCACATGGCCAATGGCCTGCCATCGCTCACATTGGTGGGTTTGCCGGAAACGGCTGTGAAGGAAAGCAAGGACCGCGTGCGCAGTGCGATCCTCAACTGCGCACTGCAATACCCGTCCCGCCGCATCACCCTCAACCTCGCGCCCGCCGACCTGCCCAAGGACGGCGGGCGTTTTGATCTGGCGATTGCCTTGGGGATCCTGGCAGCCAGTGTGCAGGTGCCGGCATTGATGCTCGATGATGTGGAATGCCTGGGAGAGTTGGCGCTGTCCGGCGAGGTGCGGGCAGTCAAAGGGGTGCTGCCGGCGGCGCTGGCAGCGCGCAAGGCTGGGCGCACTGTAATAGTGCCTCGGGCGAATGCCGAAGAAGCCTGCCTGGCGTCGGGGTTGAAGGTGATTGCGGTGGATCACCTGCTGCAGGTGGTGGCGCACTTGAATGGGCATGTGCCGATTGAGCCCTATAAGTCCGACGGCTTGCTGTGCCTGAACAAACCCTATCCGGACCTGAGCGAAGTACAGGGCCAGCTTGCGGCCAAGCGCGCGTTGCTGATTGCCGCTGCGGGCGCGCATAACCTGCTAATGTTGTATTACAATACACCCACCGAAACTCATCAGTATTTGACCGATGTCCAACAGACCGAAAGCCTACAGTTATGTCCGTTTTTCAACGCCAGAGCAGGCAAAAGGGGACAGTCGTCGACGCCAATACAAAGCGGCTATCGAATACGCAGACAAACATAATTTGGAGCTAGTAAAAGACAGTAACTACGCATTCTTGGATGCGGGTGTAAGCGCATACAGAGGAAGTAACGTGAATCGGGTTTCAAGCAGTCTTGGCCGATTTTACGACTACGTGAAAGAAGGCGTGATTGCTCCTGGCTCTTACTTGCTGGTTGAGTCACTTGACCGCCTAAGCCGAGAACAGGTCACAGAGGCATTACCGCGTTTTCTGGACCTTTTGAATAGCGGGATTATTGTCGTTACGTTCGGCGATGGCACTGTCTACAAAAAGTCTGCCGAAACGATGCAGTTGGTCATGTCTATATTCCATATGTCCCGCGCTCATTCCGAATCCTCGATAAAAGGGCAAAGGGTTTCGGACGCATGGCGGCAGAAACAAGCTATGGCGCGCGCAGAGGGTGTCCCCCTTGGTGCTGCGTGCCCGCAATGGTTAGCGTTTGATGGCGAGGCCTACAAGGTAATTCCTGACCGTGCCAGCGTTGTCAAAAGGGTGTTCGACCTGACGATTCAAGGATATGGACAACGAGCGATTGTAAAGTTATTCAATAGTGAAGGTGTGCCAGTATTTGGCTCTGAAAATAGGAACAAGTCTGGGCTATGGGGGAATAGCTCAATTGGCAAGATACTGGTAAACAGATCGGTACTTGGAGAGTATCAGCCAAATATTTGGACAGACGGTCAGCGCCGCACTTCTGGCGAGCCCATTAAAGGTTTCTACCCGCCAGTGATCGATGAAGAACTGTACTATGCTGCCTTGGATAGCCGCAAATCGAGAAATGTGTCAAAGGCAGCGAAGACGTCCTCCAACTTTAATGTCTGGACAAAAATTGCAGTTTGCGCATATTGCAAATCACCAATGCATCTAGTTAATAAAGGAAAGCCACCGAAAGGACGAAAATATATTCGCTGCTCAAAGTCTGAGAAGGGTGCTTGCATTAACCGATCAGTTCGACTAGATGAAAGTGAGATCGTTTTTCAAGAAATGCTTGCCAAACTTAATATGGCATCACTGATCAAAGACAACGCACAAGTGTTGCGTAAGCGTATTAGTGAACTCGATGGCCGGATTGAATCAGCAAGACTTAAGCTCGTCGATGTTTCTGCACTGTTGCAATCCTACCCCTCGAGAACACTGGCAGAAACAGCCGCTAGCGTAGAGGGAGATATCTCAAAAATGGTATTTGAGCTTGACAAATGCAAAGCCGACCTTTCATCTGAGTATATAACCGACAAGTTTGATTTTTTCAAGAAGCTTGATTTAATTTCATATGAAGGACGATATTTAGCGAACCAGCAGGTCCAGCGGCTTGGAATAGCAGTCCGGATTAAACACGATGACATCCGGACTCAATACACTGTGATGGTGGGAGAGTTTCCTAAGTTTATCTATATGGCAGATCACGGACAAGACCCGCTATTTGTACCTTTTTCTATTGAAATACTGCGTGCCGGCATCCGTCAAAATGACATGCAAGCGACAAAGTTTATAACCAAGCCAGATAGAATGCTGAAAGAAGCGTTATCAGATGAATCGATGGCAATGTACAAGAGTAATGTGCAGGGTGATATTGACGTGCATCAGTTTCGGTTCAGTGCGGCAGATAATGAAGCCGCTAATCAAAAGTTATTGAAGATTTTTGAAAAACAATTTTGGGGTGGAGACAAAGGGGATACCTAGAGGGTGTCGAATGCCTGAACTGATCTTCGCTGCATGGAACCGTAGATGGCACCTAAATCTAACCCATCCGGGCCTGCGGGGGGGGGGAGACTAGGCCTCACGCTTGATTCGGTAAACCGTTGCAACGCCAACCCCTGCAAGTTTGGCAATATCTTCTGCTGACATTGTTGGGTGCTTAGCCATTAGCATTTTTACTTTTGCCCACTTTTCAACGTTCTTGCTTTTTCCCTTTGGTGTCCAGTCTGGGTCTACTAGACGTTTGTTTTGCAATCCTTGTTTGATTCGCTCAACACGTTTTTCCTGGTCAAGACGAGCCATCGTCGCCATGAGGTCCAACAGCATGCTGTTGATAACGTCCATTATCTGACCAGTCATCCCCATGTCTTCAATCAACATATGACTTGTAGGCAAATCCGCTATCACAACGCGTAAACCCTTTGCTTTGATCTTGGCTTTCAAAGTTTCCCAGTCTGACTGGGACAGACGGCTTAGACGATCAACGCTTTCACATACAATGCATTCACCGGGTTGTGCTGCGTCCAGCAACCGCATTAATTCTGGACGGTCTAGCTTTGTTCCACTGATGTTTTCAGAATACACGCCTGCAATGACAAGGCCTTTTTCATTTACGAATGCATCCAAGCTAGCTTTCGCCCGCAAGGCATCTTGGTCTTTGGTGCTGGCACGCAGGTACAGATGTGCTTTCAATTTTTTATCCTTTATAGATTGATTTGATAGGCCTATGATAAATCGATCATATAGCTATCAGCAATAGATTTTTGATAGGCGCAAACGAAGTTCCGTCGGACTACTAAAAAAGTAGACTCCTTTGATAGCAGTTACTGTCTCAACTTGAGAATCCCGGCAGTGATTGCCGAAGCATTTTCGTCGAGGGCATTCAGCGCCCCGATGGCGTTGCTATGTGTTTCGAGCGCACCAGTTGACTTTGCCCACACTGCAACCTCTTCCAGTGCTGCTGATAACGCATACTGGTTGTACAACAGCAAGGTCAGTACGTCAGCGGTTACGATGTTGGCTTCTGCATTACCTGGCATTTGGGTCATCCTTTGATGGGTGATACTGGAAGTCAGGAACATCAGTTGGTACTGCTATCAGTTTGCAAGCGTCTTTCACTGTTGATACGTTCCACTCTGGTTCACGTCTTTTTGATCGACTGCTTCCGGAGAAAGAAATGGACTTCACTGTGATTGACGTTGAGACAGCTAACCCCAACCTTGCAAGCATTTGTCAGGTTGGAATCGCCGTATTCCGAGACGGGAAACTTCACGATACGTGGAGCTCCCTAGTCAACCCTAACGACTACTTTCACCCTATGAACGTATCCGTACATGGAATTGACGAAGCGGCGATCGCGTCGGCTCCCTCTTGGGCTGATGTTTATAGCCAGATTTTGCCATTCGTGACGGGTCAAATCGTGGCCAGTCATATGCCGTTTGATCGTACTGCAACACTGCGTGCTTGTCAGAATGCTGGTTTAGCGCATTTCGATTGTTCTTGGCTTGATACAGCAAAGGTCGCCCGCAGAGCGTGGGCGGAGTTTTCACGGTCGGGATATGGACTCAAAAATCTTGCCTCCACCTTCGACATCAATTTTGAACACCATGATGCCTTGGAAGATGCAAAGGCGGCAGGGGAAATACTACTTCGCGCAATCGCTCACACGGGTTCTACGGCTGCTGAATGGTGCTCACTCGTCAACATCCCGCTATCAACGCGAAACCATCTAGATACGCTTACGGTCAATCCGGATGGAATCTTGGCTGGTAACGTAGTGGTGTTCACCGGAGCACTATCCATCCCACGCCAAGATGCGTCCGCCTTGGCAGCAGCGGGCGGATGCGAGATTGGTTCTGGCGTGACCAAACAAACCACATTATTGGTAGTTGGGGATCAGGATATCACTCGGCTAGCCGGCAAAAACAAGAGCTCAAAGCACATCAAAGCCGAGCAGTTAATTTCAAAAGGTCAAAAGATCCGCATTTTAGGTGAGAGCGACTTTCAGGCGTTACTAATACCAACCTAATCGCTACAGCGCTTGGATGCCGCTTTTTAAATCTTTGATCAACTCAACGACGTCACATCCAAGCACAGCGCACAGGTCGCATATCTGAATTATGTCCAGTCGACGGACCCCACGCTCCACATCGCTCATGAAGGATTGCGGACGCCCCAAAGCGGTTGAACATTGCACCTGCGTGAGTCCGGCAGCAATTCTTCGATTTTTCAGCAGCGCCAAGAAGACGCTGTATTCAGTTCTGTAAATTGCTTTAGGCATGTGGCTGGCCGATGGTGAGCAGCCCAACAACGTATATCTGGTTTCCGGATATCTGATTTTCAGATATTTTGTTCACGGGAGCGCCAACACTGGGTTGAGCGCCTCGATCAAGGAATCGATATGAAGCTTTACATCGCAATGTTCATCGCAACATCAAGCATGCCGGTGGCCAGCATGGTCGGAATCCTTGCCATGGAGCTTGGCTATGTCTGGAATTTCCGACAGGCGCTTGGCATTGGTGTCCTAGTGGGCTCTGTGATGCTACTAGTGGCGTTAATCTTGTTCCTAGCCGGGATTCCCTCGACTTTGAAACGTCTGCGCGCCCAAACCTATTCCCGTCCGTAACAGGAGCGCAGATGAAATATTCGCTGATGGTCGCGTTGCTGTCGGTCTCATCCGTGGCTCAAGCTGACTACGATAATGGGGCGTCGAGCTACTTCAATACACGGTTGTTAAATGTCGTCGAAACCACGGGTTGGAATTTTTCAAAGGCCATAGGCCCTACCCAAATCTTCAACGACTGGCGGGCGAATCAACCGCGTGCAGAAATCAAATATTCTCAACCTCTGCTCTACCACGGTCGTATTGATAAGATCGTCGCGGACAACGGTAATGCCAGTTTCATCTTGGATTTAGGAAAGAAAACGGCTGTGACAGTCATCCTGGCGCCCATTCAAGCCGCATCTTGGTCAGTTGTTGGTAATCAATTGAAGGCCGGCGAGTTGAAGCCTAATCGGGAGTTCGCTGCCAATATCGATGCGGGTCGTGAAATGTACTTTCAGTGCATGCGACTTGAATTCGGTATTGGCGTATACCTCGTTAACTGCATCGCGCTTCCGCCGAACATTGCATTAGGCAAGGCTCGACCTGAAGTGATCTACGATCTGGAAACCGCGAGTATTGGTGACTTGATTAAGGCCAGGGCCTCCGAGGGCTGGGTTCGCCCTCCAAGTGCGCGACGCAATATGGCTGCCACAGTTCAAATCGGTATGACTGCCGACGGAACCATCACATCGACGGACATAACAAAGTCGAGCGGAGATACCCCTTATGATCATTCAGTGGTGGCAGCCATTAGGAATATTGGCCGGTTGAATGAAATTCAAGGCATGAATCCAAGTGACATCAAAGCATATCGTTCATTCGACATGACATTTACACCAGATGATTTAGCTTTATGAAAAATGCAGTGAAATGGAGCTAACATTGAGCGCAACACCTACAAAGCCGCATAGGTGGTTTTGGGGGGATTTAATCCATTAGAGCAGAAGTATCATTACCACCAAGTTAAAACCGTCCCTGCGCGCTCACAGGCAGCCTGAATAGCCAAAAGTTAATCAAGCTGCCATTAACTCTTCCAGCACAGTTGGTGGCATCTGTTTTGGTGCCAGTTTCGAAAACCCAAATCGACGATGCGTTTCGCCAGTACCGAAATGTTTATCCCTGATTTTGGCAAGGTAACTGAGATGGTAGAAACAATCTGCAAACTTTCGCTTATCGTCTCGGCTCAGGAAGTGTGGATTCTTAACGAAGTGTACTGTGCCGCCTGTGAGCTCGATCCAGCGGTCTTCGAACATTTTCCACATGCCGGTATGACCGTCACCCGAAATCTTCCCCAGCAGGCGCTGTAGAGTCTGAAAGCCGAAGAATAAATGATAGTGAGACTTTGCTAATTCGCCAACTTCTTTAACCCAACCATGAATGAACCTTTTGTGTTGCCCCCAACCGAACGAACCAAGATCAGCCTTGCACATTTTAATGAATCGACTGAGCAATTGATTTTCTAACTTATTGTTGGTTTTATGATTCCAAGGAAAATGCAAATCAATTCGGACAATTGTGATACGAGAATGGTGTTCTTGAAGATTCATCAATTGATCATGGATGCGTTTCAAAATAACGGGATACACCCCATATCCTTTATCTTTGCTGGCATTAACCTTCAAACCATTATATGTATCGCGGAAGCTTTCTTTCATTTTCATCTTTTCGTTTTCCTAGCCCTTGCCTTAATTACAGTTGAAAATATATTACACACATAATATATAATATATTATTGGAACATATAATAGATATTACAAAATTGCACGCAGCAAAATGCCTTCCAGGGCTTGTTGCTGGCTGAGTGCAGATGGATTTTCAGTCCGACAAAAGAGGTTGTACCTTGTCGCTGTGAATACAGAGTAACGCGGAAAAGTCAGATGTTAAACATTGAGACCAAATAAATTTTCATTATCTACTGAATTTTGCTGCTCGCAAAATCGCTTGCAGGTGCAGTCGCAACTGGACGATTCAGTCACATCACTCATTGCTGAATCTGTATGAGAAAGCGAGAGGGCAAGTGGCGGATAGCACGCCACTACGAAATGGGAGCACTATGAGAGGTCAGATAGATGCGTCAGCAACCTGCGGGGCGGGATTAGGGCTGGGGCTGGGGCTGGAAAGGTTGCTCCGGGCAGCGAGCGCCTTGGATCGAAACTTTGAATCAAGATAGGACGCTTCATTGAGCACGCCCGCCAATTTTTCCAGTAGCTTAGCTTCACTAAAACCAAAGCTATCCATTTTGCCATTGATTGCATCTTCGAGCCGACGAACAGTGACCAGTCGCGCATGAGGTACGGTAATATTTCCGTTGATGATCACCGTTCCAGTAACATGTTTCGCCTGGTGCGCCCTGAAGATCCTTGTTTTCTTCCTGTTAATGCTATGCCCATTACGTCTAACGATGGAGACAACCTCTCGCTCAAGCGACGGCGGAATTGCATCCCCTGAAAATGTCAGATCGTCGACGTAACATGTGAAGACTAAACCGTACCTTTTTGCAAGACAATCAAGGCTGTCAAACATGGTGCGGGAGCTATGCAAGGCTAGCAATGGGCTTAGCGGGCTGCCTGTAGGGATACAGTTCCTATGCGTTGAAAGCCTAGTCAGAATTCCCGATACGTCTCGAACACATTGCAACTGCTTCAAATAGAAGTCGTATACATGGTGCGCCTTCACCGAACCGTAATAGTTGCTTAAATCAAAGGTCGCAACTTCCTTTGACTTCTGATGCGCTTGTGCGTTGGAACGATATGAACGCTTCTTTACACCAGCATGAGCATATTCTGGGTACTCAATACGTTGCAGAAGCTTTAGGATACGTTCGTGAACTGAACGCAAGCCTTTATTGGGCGTTTGGACCAGTCTGGCTTTTTTCCGTTTGTGCGAAAACGGATTGAGCTCTTCCAATAAAGTGAACTCACGATAATTCTCATCACTTTCTAGAAGGACATCAATCTCAAGCTCGCTGCGGTTAAGCGCACTCGACAGCTTCTTAGGAGAAGTGATTTTGTACAATGCAGACTGATTGATTGTGTATAGCTTAAAAGACCTTCGCTTTTTTGCCGAACTTTGTTGAGGCCTCATTTCGGTTTTGATTCCATTCAAGTATTGAGACAATCCTTTTGGCCACATGCAATCTTAACTTGTCAGATGGCTTTGGGCTGTCCAAGTTTTCCGAAAAAAACAGGATGGATGATAGTGGTATATCAAAGCATTCACTGTATCGAGTGAGAATGTCGATTGATGGCTGCTTCTTACCGGACTCGATTTCTGAAAGATACGAGCTAGATATCCCTAAACGACCAGACATTTCAGATTGTGATACATCATAAAAGGTTCTGATGATTTTCAGGGCTTTATTGAGCATGACTGAGCACCTGTGATGTGTGTGTGACTACAGCGGGGGTAGGTTATTCGAGATCGATTCCAAAGAAAGCAAGTACTTTAGGCCCATATTTATCAACCAAAGCGAACAGATTCACGAGGAACCGAACAGCTTTTAAACAAGCCACAAATACCGTTACAACGCTCCACTTTTTCTTCTTTTCTGGGCTAACCAGACATTGCTCTGCGGTGTTACTACTTTCACTTTTTTGCATTTTTACAGCTCCTGTATTAGTTATGACACGTACGGCTGTACATGTCTCTCGCGCATAACTAAACAAGAAAAGTGAATCGGGTTGAGCAATGCTTTTCCCCCCTCTGGGACACCGGCTTCGTCGCTCTCGACGAAGCCGTCTATGTCTCGTAGCGTAGAGTCATGGCGTACACCGGACCCAACTACTGAAAACAAAGGGGTAGAGTTTTTCAACTCCACAGTACGTTCACCCAAGGGCTTCGTACCTACAGCAGCGAGATTAAGTCACCGACCGCAGACGTAATATCTACGATGCATCTTCCCCTGTCAAACATTTTTTCGCAAATAGCGAATTTTTTTCGCTGACATGAAGTCATTTGCGGCGCACACCCTGTGTTTGGATGTGTCAGGTTATAATTGGGTGTTATGTACCACAACCTGTTGCTCAGCGGGCCGCCCGGCACCGGCAAGACCTTGCTCGCCAGCCGGCTGCCCGGGTTATTGCCACCGTTGAGTGAGCAGGAAGCGTTGGAAGTCGCGGCGATTCAGTCGGTGGTCAGCGAGGCGCCGCTGAGCCATTGGCCGCACCGACCCTTTCGCCAGCCGCACCACTCGGCTTCCGGGCCGGCGCTGGTAGGCGGCGGTTCAAAACCACAGCCGGGCGAAATTACCCTGGCCCATCACGGCGTGTTGTTTCTCGATGAGTTGCCAGAGTTTGATCGCAAGGTACTGGAGGTGCTGCGCGAACCGCTGGAGTCAGGGCATATCGTCATCTCCCGCGCCCGTGATCGCGTCAGTTTCCCGGCCCGCTTCCAGTTGGTGGCCGCCATGAACCCCTGCCCTTGCGGCTACATGGGCGAACCCAGTGGGCGCTGCCGTTGCACACCGGAGCAGGTCCAGCGCTACCGCAACAAACTCTCGGGGCCATTGCTGGATCGCATCGACCTGCACCTGACCGTCGCCCGGGAAACAACCGCACTTAATCCGACGCCGCAGCCTGGCGATAACACGCAGAAGGCTTCAGCACGCGTGGCCGAGGCTCGCGAGCGCCAGCAAACGCGTCAGGGCTGCGCCAATGCGTTTCTCGATCTACCGGGGTTACGCCAGCATTGCGCGCTATCCAAACCGGATGAGGCCTGGCTGGAGAGTGCGTGCGAGCGGCTCACCCTATCCCTTCGAGCAGCCCACCGGCTGCTGAAAGTTGCGCGCACTCTCGCAGATCTGGAGTGCTCGACCAAAATAGGTCGAGACCACATTGCCGAAGCGCTGCAGTACCGGCCTGCGGCGTCCAGCCCGGCCGATCAACGATGAACCGTTCGAAGCCAGCGCCGCCACTCAGGCCAAGACGATCAACGAAACCGATCTACTTCATGGCGCAAGCCCGCCGCCAGGGTTTCCAACTCCTTGGCGGTAATCGCCAGGTTCGACACCACTTCACGCTGCTCGCTGTTGGCCAACGCAATGCTCTGCAGATTGCTGCTGAGCACATTTGCGGTGCTGCTCTGCTCCTGGGTCGCCGTGGTGATCGCCGCGAACTGCTGCCCGGCCGAGCGGCTTTGTTCGTCGATACGTGCCAGGGCCGAGGCCACGTCGGCGTTACGCGACAAGCCTTCCTGCATCAGCACATTGCCGTGTTCCATGGTGCTGATGGCGTTGCCGGTTTCCTGTTGGATGCTCTGGATCATCCCGGAAATTTCGTCAGTGGCTTGGCGGGTACGCGACGCCAAGTTGCGCACTTCGTCAGCAACCACGGCAAAGCCACGCCCCTGCTCACCGGCACGGGCGGCCTCGATCGCGGCGTTGAGCGCCAGCAGGTTGGTCTGTTCGGCGATCGAGGTGATCACCCCCACAATCCCGCCGATTTCCTGGGAACGCTGGCCCAAGGTGTTGATCACCGTGGCCGTGCTGTTCAGCGCGGCGGCGATGTGTTCCAGGGACGACGACGCCTCTTGCATCGAGGTACGGCCAATGCGGGTTTGCTGGGCGTTTTCCTGGGCCAGGCGTTCGGTATTGCCCATGTTGTCGGCAATGTTCAACGACGTGGCGCTGAATTCTTCCACCGCACCGGCCATGCTGGTGATCTCGCCGGACTGTTGCTCCATGCCTTCATACGCGCCGCCGGACAGACCGGACAATGCCTGCGCCCGGCTATTGACCTCTTCGGCTGCCTTGCGGATGTGCGACACCATGGTCGACAGCGCTTCGCCCATCTGGTTGAAGGCGCGCGCCAACTGGCCGATTTCATCATGGCTGGACACGTTCAAGCGTGCGTTCAAATCGCCGGCACCCAGGGCTTCGGCCTGGCGCACCAGGTCACTCAGGGGCTGCAGTTTGCGGCGCAGCAACCACACCACTGCGCCCACCGCCAGCAACATCGCCAACACGCTGCCGATCACCAGGCGGATCCCCACCGCCCAGGTCACCGAGCGAATCTCGGACTTCGGCATGCTCGCCACAACCGACCACGGGCCGCCCTCAAAGGGCACCGCGACGCTATAGAAGTCTTCGTTCTTGTCACTCCAGAATTGCCCTTCGCCCGGCGCTTTCGCCAGTTCGAGCATCACGGGGATGGCCTGGTCCGGTGCCTGCACGCCAGCGGGTGGTACCAGCCAGTGTTTCTGTTCATCGAGCAAGGCCAGGGAACCGGTCTGGCCGATACGGAAACGCTTGAGATTGTCGAACTGGGCCTTCTGCTCATCGGTGTAGTCAAAACCGATGAACAACACGGCGATCACTTTGCCGCCAGCGTCACGCACCGGGGTGTACTGGGTCATATAGGCCCGGTCGAACAACACCGCACGGCCTACATAACCCTGCCCAGCCAGCAGGCGCTGGTACGCCGGGTGCTGGTGATCGAGCACGGTGCCGATGGCGCGGTTGCCGTCCTGCTTGGTCAGGGAAGTGCTGACGCGGACAAAGTCTTCACCGCTGCGTACGAATACCGTCGCCACACCGCCGGACATTTGCTTGAAAGCGTCCACTTCCCCGAAGTTGTTGTTCAACACCACGTCGCCCAGGTACAGGCTCGGCGTTTGCACACCGGCCACGGTAACCGGCTGGTCCGGCCGCACGCTCAACCCGGCGCCGAAGCGCTTTTCAAACAGCCCGCTCAAACGCTGGGTACTTTCGCGCAAGGTGCCGTGGAAGGTGTTGAGTTGATCGGCGAGCAGGCGTGCCTCGCTGGCCAGGTGTTCCTCGCGGGTGTCGAGGTTGGCGGAGTCGAGGGAACGCAGGGCGAAAACCGTACTGCCGCTGATGGCGACAGCCAGAATCACGGCCAAGGCGAGACCCAATTGGGAGGCGATCCGAGCGCGAGGTTGAGACATGACAGCTCCTGGCCGAGGCCAGGATCATCCTGATCTCATAGCGTTGCTCGGCAAATTATCTAGTGGGTAGCAATGGTGCACGATAGTTCCAACACCCCTTCTTCGGCGGGTGCGGGCAATACTTGAGTGCTGCGCAGAGGTATCGCGCAAACGATTGCAACCCACGCTCAATCCAGGCGCTCAACCTGTGGCAATTCCATCGCACGGACTTCCCCTTGAAGAAACTCCGCCAACCGCCGCAAGCGCTCACCACCGGGGCGGGTTTTCGGCCATACCAGGTAATAGTTTTCCCCACTGGCCACCGCTGTCGGCCAGGGCAGGCTCAAGCGCCCCTGAGCCACATCCTCGGCCACCATCAACAGATCGCCCATGGAGACCCCGTAACCTCTCGCGGCAGCGATCATGCCCAGCTCGAGGGTGTCGAACACCTGCCCGCCCTTGAGCGACACCTGGGATGACAGCCCCATGCGCTCCAACCAGTTGCGCCAATCGCGGCGGTCGGGCGTGGGATGCAACAGTTCGGCGCCGGCCAGGCGCGCGACGTCCCAAGGCCCATCCTCCAGCAGGTTCGGCGCCCCCACTGGAACCAGCAACTCGGGGAACAGGTAAACGGCCTCCAGATCCGCCGGAAAATGCCCGTAGCTGAGCAGCACCGCGCAGTCGAAGGGCTCCTGATTGAAGTCCACCTCATCCACGCTCATCCACGCGCTGGTCAGTTGCACCTCATTGCCCGGCTGCAGCGCCCGGAAGCGACTGAGCCGCGCCAGCAGCCAGCGCATGGTCAACGTGGGCGGCGCCTTCATGCGCACAATGTCATCTTCGGCGTTCAAGGTCTCGCAGGCCCGCTCCAGGGCAGCGAAACCTTCGCGCACGCCGGGCAACAACAGGCGCGCGGCTTCAGTGAGCTGCAAGGTCCGACCGCTGCGCTGGAACAGGCGGCAGGCAAAATGCTCCTCCAGCGTGCGAATGTGCCGGCTCACCGCACTCTGGGTAATCGACAGCTCCTGCGCCGCACGGGTGAAGGAGTTATGCCGGGAAGCGGCTTCAAAGGCGCGCAAGGCATATAGCGCAGGCATACGACGAGACATTGAGAAGCTCCTACGGGGCAGTCTCCAAACCCTACCAGAATTCCTCAGGCATGAGTTTTAATCATGCTGATGATCGCATTTATCGTTTTGTGCATTGAACCCAGAGCGTCGAGAATCAACCCTTCCCCAACCCTCTGACTTTTCGAGCGTGATGATCATGCAACATCCGGCGCGTAGCGAACTCTGGGCCATTCTGCGGCTGTCGGGGCCGTTGATTGCCTCACAGTTGGCCCACATGCTGATGGTGCTGACCGACACCCTGATGATGGCCCGCCTGAGTCCCGAAGCCCTGGCCGGTGGTGGCCTGGGTGCAGCAAGTTACTCATTCGTGGCCATTTTCTGCATTGGCGTGATTGCCGCCGTGGGCACCCTGGTTGCCATTCGTCACGGCGCGGGCGATATCGAAGGCGCCACCCGCCTGACCCAGGCCGGGCTGTGGCTCGCCTGGCTGATGGCCCTGGCGGCGGCTCTGCTGCTGTGGAACCTCAAGCCAGTGCTATTGATGTTCGGCCAAACCGAATCCAACGTGCACGCGGCGGGGCAATTCCTGACGATCCTGCCGTTCGCCCTGCCCGGCTACCTGAGCTTCATGGCGCTGCGCGGCTTTACCAGCGCCATCGGCAAGGCGACGCCGGTCATGGTGATCAGCCTGTGCGGCACCGTGCTCAACTACCTGCTCAACTATGCGTTGATCGAAGGTATGTTCGGCCTGCCGAAACTGGGCTTGATGGGCATCGGCCTGGTGACGGCCATCGTAGCCACCAGCATGGCCCTGGCACTGATGTGGTACATCCGCAGCAACCGGGCCTACGCGGCCTACCCGCTGGGTTCGGGCCTGCTACGCCTCAACACCCGATACCTGCGCGAGCTGTGGCGCCTGGGCCTGCCGATTGGTGGCACCTATGCGGTGGAAGTCGGGCTGTTCGCCTTCGCGGCGCTGTGCATGGGCACCATGGGCAGCACGCAGCTGGCGGCGCACCAGATCGCGCTGCAAATTGTTTCGGTAGCGTTCATGGTGCCGGCGGGCATGTCATACGCGGTAACCATGCGCATCGGCCAGCATTACGGTGCCGGGCAGCTGCTGCAGGCGCGCTTGGCCGGGCGAGTCGGCATCGGTTTTGGCGCGATGATCATGCTAGGGTTTGCGGCGGTACTCTGGTTGTTTTCCGACCCGCTGATCGGGCTTTTCCTGGACCATGACGACCCCGCCTTCCACGATGTCATCGTCCTGGCAGTCAGCCTGCTGGCCGTGGCCGCCTGGTTTGAGCTGTTCGACGGCGTGCAGACCATCGCCATGGGCTGCATCCGCGGACTGAAGGACGCCAAGACCACTTTTCTGGTGGGCTTGGGTTGCTATTGGCTGATCGGCGCACCCTCGGCGTGGTTGATGGCCTTTACCCTGGGCTGGGGACCGACCGGGGTGTGGTGGGGCCTGGCGCTGGGGTTGGCGTGCGCGGCCATCGCCCTGACCTGGGCGTTTGAAGCGAAGATGAAGCGGATGATTCGCCAGGAGCCTGAAATTCGCACTGAATTTCAGGCCATGCTGCCGGACTAGGGCCTGCAAGCCACTAGCCCAACAGCGCCTCCTGGCTCTTGCCGAACGTCAGGTACTCCACCAGCTCCGGCAAGGGCAGCGGCTTGCTGATCAGGTAACCCTGGGCCTGGTCGCAGCCAAACAGACGCAACAACGCCAGCTGCTCAGGGGTTTCCACGCCTTCGGCCACCACTTCGAGGTTGAGGTTGTGGGCCAGGTTGATCATCGCGTGGACTAATTTGCGGTTCTCTTCGCGCTCTTCCATGCCCCCCACGAAACTCTTGTCGATCTTCAACAAGGCAATCGGCAAGCTGTTGAGGTGCACGAACGATGAGAAACCGGTGCCGAAGTCATCCAGGGAGAACCGCACACCGAGGCGCCCCAAGGCATCCATGGTCTGCTTGACCAGATCGCTGCGACGCATCACGGCGGTCTCGGTCAACTCGAACTCCAGCCACTTGGCCTCCACACCACGCTCGGCGATCAACCGACTGAGAGTGGAGAGCAACTGGCTGTCCTGGAACTGGCGAAACGACAGGTTGACGGCCATGTGCAGCCGCGGCAGATCGCGCTCGCGCAGGTCTTGCATGTCGCGCAAGGCTCGAGAGATCACCCAATAACCCAGCGGCACGATCAAACCGCTCTGTTCGGCCAGGGGTACGAACTCACTGGGCGGCAACAGGCCCCGTTCACCATGGCGCCAGCGCACCAGGGCTTCCAGGCCAACGATATGCCCGTCGTCCAGGTCCAGGCGCGGCTGGTAATGCAATTCCAGCTCGTCACGGCGCAACGCGCGGCGCAGCTCGCTTTCCAGGTCGGCCAGGCTGCGGGCGTTACGGTTGATGCGTTCGTTGAAGATATGAAAGGTACAGCCCTGGGTGCTCTTGGCCTGCTGCATGGCGATATGGGCGTGCCACATCAACGGGTCGGCACCGGCGCGTGCGCGCGCATGCGCCACACCGAGGCTGCAACCGATCAACAAGCTTTCGCCGTCGACCCAGTACGGCTCAGCCATCACTTCGGTGATGCGCTCGGCCATCCATTCGGCACGCTGGGGCGCACGCCGGGTATCGATCAGCAGGGCGAACTCATCACTGCCCAGGCGCGCCAACTGGTCCCCGGCTTCAAGCTGGCTCTTGAGCCGTGAGACCACTTGCAGGATCAACCGGTCGCCGGCCTGGTGGCCCAGGGCATCGTTGGCATGACGGAAGTTATCGAGGTCCAGATGGCCGAGCGCCAGGCCTCGCCCTTCGTTTTCCGCCAGTCGCGCGGCCAGCAGGGTCTGGAAACCCTGGCGGTTGGCAATACCGGTGAGCGGATCCTGTTCGGCCAGGCGCTGCAAGGTGTTCTCCAACACACCGCGCTCACGGACATGGCGCAGGCAGCGGCGCAACGTATCGGCATCCAATACACTGCGCACCAGCCAGTCGCTGACACCCAGCGGCGAAACCAGTGGTTCCTGCTCCAACAGCAAGACGCACGGCAGGCTGCAACGGCCAGGGCCGGGTTGCAGGCTGGGCGTGGTCAATAGCACGGCACTGTGGTCGTCATCGAACAGACGACTCACCGAGTCCCAGTTGGGCGCACTGATCAGCACAGCCCCATCGCCCATCGGCACCAGGCACTCGCGCAACAACGCTGCCCACTCAGGCGGATCGGCCAGAAGCAGCAAACGCAAGGGTTCGACAGGCGTAGACAAGCTAGCTCCCTAGACTCTGCAAGATTTCAATGGCGGCGGGCAGTATGACGTGCGGCCTGAGAATCACCCATGATAAGGCTTATCAGAGGCACAGGCTGCACACATCCGCTGCAAAAAGCTCCCACATCCTGCGACAAAGTATCAAAACCGGCAAATTTAGATCGAGTGGTACGTCACACCGTCGTTCTGTGAGAGCAGAATCCTGCCAGCCTGTTAAAATGCCCGCCCTTTTGAACAACGACCCCCTGAATTCCGTATGTCCCGACTCAATCCCCGGCAGCAAGAAGCCGTGAACTACGTCGGCGGCCCTCTATTGGTGCTCGCCGGCGCCGGCTCCGGCAAGACCAGCGTGATCACCCGCAAGATTGCGCACCTGATCCAGAACTGCGGCATCCGCGCCCAGTACATCGTCGCCATGACCTTTACCAACAAGGCGGCGCGCGAAATGAAAGAGCGTGTCGGCACGCTGCTCAAGAGCGGCGAAGGCCGTGGCCTGACTGTGTGCACCTTCCACAACCTGGGCCTGAACATCATCCGCAAGGAGCATGTGCGGCTGGGCTACAAGCCAGGTTTCTCGATATTCGACGAAACCGATGTGAAGTCGCTGATGACCGACATCATGCAGAAGGAGTACGCAGGCGACGACGGCGTGGATGAGATCAAGAACATGATCGGCGCCTGGAAAAACGACCTGATCCTGCCGGCCCAGGCCCTGGAAAATGCGCGCAACCCCAAGGAACAGACCGCCGCCATCGTCTACACCCACTATCAACGCACGCTCAAGGCGTTCAACGCGGTGGACTTCGACGACCTGATCCTGCTGCCGGTGAAGTTGTTCGAGGAACACGCCGATATCCTCGAAAAATGGCAGAACAAAGTGCGCTACCTGCTGGTGGACGAATACCAGGACACCAACGCCAGCCAATACCTGCTGGTGAAAATGCTGATCGGCAAGCGCAACCAGTTCACCGTGGTAGGCGACGACGACCAGTCGATCTACGCCTGGCGTGGCGCCCGCCCGGAAAACCTGATGCTGCTCAAAGAGGACTACCCGTCCCTGAAAGTGGTGATGCTGGAGCAGAACTACCGCTCCACCAGCCGTATCCTGCGCTGCGCCAACGTGCTGATCTCCAACAACCCCCACGAGTTCGAAAAGCAACTGTGGAGTGAGATGGGGCATGGCGATGAGATCCGCGTGATCCGCTGCCGTAACGAAGACGCCGAAGCCGAGCGCGTGGCCGTGGAAATCCTCAGCCTGCACCTGCGCACCGACCGGCCCTACAGCGATTTCGCGATTCTGTACCGAGGCAACTACCAGGCCAAACTGATCGAACTGAAATTGCAGCACCACCAGGTGCCGTATCGCCTGTCGGGCGGCAACAGCTTCTTCGGACGCCAGGAAGTAAAGGACCTGATGGCCTACTTCCGGTTGATCGTGAACCCGGACGACGACAACGCCTTCCTGCGCGTGATCAACGTGCCACGTCGGGAAATCGGTTCCACCACCCTGGAAAAGCTCGGCAACTATGCCACCGAACGCAAGATCTCGATGTACGCGGCCACCGATGAAATCGGCCTGGGCGAGCATCTGGATACCCGCTTCACCGACCGTCTGTCGCGCTTCAAGCGCTTCATGGACAAGGTGCGCGAGCAGTGCGCCGGCGAAGATCCGATCAGCGCGCTGCGCAGCATGGTCATGGACATCGACTATGAGAACTGGCTACGCACCAACAGCTCCAGCGACAAGGCCGCGGATTACCGCATGGGCAACGTCTGGTTCCTGATCGAAGCGCTGAAGAACACCCTGGAAAAAGACGAAGACGGCGAGATGACCGTCGAGGACGCCATCGGCAAGCTGGTGCTGCGCGACATGCTCGAACGCCAGCAGGAAGAGGAAGACGGCGCCGAAGGTGTGCAAATGATGACCTTGCATGCCTCCAAGGGCCTGGAGTTCCCCTACGTGTTCATCATGGGCATGGAGGAGGAAATTCTCCCGCACCGCTCCAGTATCGAAGCCGACACCATTGAAGAAGAACGGCGACTGGCCTACGTGGGTATTACCCGCGCGCGCCAGACCCTGGCCTTCACCTTTGCTGCCAAGCGCAAGCAATATGGCGAAATCATCGATTGTGCCCCCAGCCGGTTCCTCGACGAACTCCCGCCGGATGATCTGGCCTGGGAAGGCAATGACGACACCCCCACCGAGGTGAAGGCCGTTCGCGGCAACACCGCCTTGGCAGATATACGCGCGATGTTAAAGCGCTAGAATCGACTACTTTTTAATCTACTTTCGACGCACGCTGCGTCAACAGAGGAAGCTTTCCGTGGAAGCACTGCACAAGAAAATTCGCGAAGAAGGCATCGTGCTTTCCGATCAGGTACTCAAGGTCGACGCCTTTCTGAACCACCAGATCGACCCGGCACTGATGAAGCTGATCGGCGACGAATTCGCCGCGCTGTTCAAGGATTCGGGCATCACCAAGATCGTCACCATCGAAGCTTCGGGCATCGCACCAGCGATCATGACCGGTCTGAATCTCGGCGTGCCGGTAATCTTCGCCCGCAAACAACAGTCCCTGACCCTGACTGAAAACCTGCTGTCGGCCACGGTGTACTCCTTCACCAAGAAAACCGAAAGCACCGTGGCCATTTCCCCGCGCCACCTGACCAGCAGCGACCGCGTGTTGGTCATCGACGATTTCCTGGCCAACGGCAAGGCATCGCAGGCGCTGATTTCGATCATCAAGCAAGCCGGCGCAACCGTCGCGGGCCTGGGCATCGTGATCGAGAAATCCTTCCAGGGTGGCCGTGCGGAGCTGGACGCGCAGGGTTATCGGGTTGAGTCGCTGGCGCGGGTTAAATCGCTGGCCGGTGGTGTTGTCACCTTCATCGAGTGATTTGCTGCACAGCAAATACCCGGTGAATACAGATCAAAATGTGGGAGGGGGCTTGCTCCCGATGGCAGTGGGTCAGCTAACACATTCGTTGACTGGCGCACCGCTATCGGGGGCAAGCCCCCTCCCACATTTTATTCAGGTTAGCTGTCAGTGCCCGGTGGCCTGCAAGCCGGCCAGTAGCAGGCGCTGATACAGGTCCTCTTTCAACCCCTCGGGCTTATCCAACCGCATCCGCTTGAGGTGCTCAGGAAACGCCCCCGGCTCCGGCGCATCCAGCGCAGCCTTGCCCAACTCCAGAATCTCCGTCAGCTTGAATTTGCTCTTGAGCCAGTTCAATGCGCGCAACAGATCTTTTTCTTCATCAGTGAAATCAGTGCCCAGGGGATACTCGGGAAACAACCGCCGATGCCGAGCCTGAAGCGCCTGTAGCCGCTGCGGCGTATTGTCGGTAAAACGCGGCTCCAGCTGGAAATCCTCGGGCAGCTTGCCGGCCTTCTGTGCCTGTTTGATCAAGTCGTCCTGGAAACGGGAGTCGGTAATGTTGAGCAGCGCCTCGATCACCTTGGCGTCAGTCTGCCCACGCAGGTCGGCAATGCCGTATTCGGTGATGACGATGTCCCGCAGGTGCCGTGGGATAGTGCAGTGGCCATACTCCCAGACGAGAGTGGAGCTGACCTCCCCTGCCGACTCGCGCCAACTGCGCAGAATCAGGATCGAACGCGCGCCTTCCAGCGCATGGCCTTGGGCGACAAAGTTGTACTGCCCTCCCACGCCGCTGAGCACGCGACCGTCTTCCAACTGGTCGGCCACGCCCGCACCAAGCAACGTCACCATGATCGCGCTGTTGATAAAGCGGGCATCCTGGCGCTGCAAACGCTTGAGTTCTTCCTGGCCATACAACTCGTTGATGTAGCTGATGCGAGTCATGTTGAATTCCAGGCGCTTGGCGTGGGTCATTTCCTGCAAGCGCTGGTAAAAACTGCGTGGCCCGAGGAAGAAACCGCCATGGATCGATACGCCGTCGGGCTGCGCTGCGTCATCCAGAGTGCCGGCGTTGGCTTGCGCCTGGGTCGCCACATCGGGGTAGACCTTACGCCGCACAATGCCGGCATCGGCCAGCACCAGCAGGCCATTGACGAACATTTCACTGCAGCCATAGAGGCCCCGCGCAAAAGGCGCGACGCCGCCTTCACGGCTGATCAGCGGTGCCCACTGGTACACATCCAGGTCCGTCAACAGTAGCCGGTAGGCTTCGTTATCCGCCTGGCGCGCCAGCAGAGCGGCGGTCAGCGCATCGCCCATGGAGCCGATACCAATCTGCAAGGTGCCACCATCGCGCACCAAGGTGCTGGCATGCAGGCCGATAAAGTGATCCTGGAAACCCACCGGCATATTCGGCGTGGAGAACAGCGTGGTGCTGTCCTTTTCGTCGAGCAGGTAGTCGAACGCGTCCATTCCCAGCTCGGCATCGCCAGGCATGTAAGGCAAATCGCTGTGGACCTGGCCGACGATCAGGATGGTCTCACCCGCTTCGCGGCGCTTGGCGATCAGCGGCAACAGGTCCAGGGTGATATCCGGGTTGCAGCTCAGGCTCAGGCGGTCAGGATGTTCGGCGCTGCTGGCCACCAACTGCGCCACCAGGTTCAGGCCGGCTAAGTTGATGTCGCGAGCGGCATGGCTGTAGTTGCTGCTGACGTAGTCCTGCTGGGCCGACGCACTGTGGAGCAGGCTGCCAGGCTGCATGAAGAACTGTTGTACGCGGATATTGCTGGGCAAGCTGTCCTGGTGCAGGTCGGCGAGAAAATCCAGTTCCGGGTAATCGCCGAATACCCGTTCGATAAAGGGTTCGAGAAAGCGCTTCTGCAAACCATCACCCAGGGTGGGACGGCCCAGGCTCAGTGCGGTGTAGATCGTCAGCGACCGCTCCGGCAGCTTGGCGATACGCCGATACAGCGCGTTGGCGAACAGGTTGGGTTTGCCCAGCCCCAGCGGCATGCCCATGTGGATATGCGCCGGCAAGCGCGCCAGCACGTCGTCAACTGCTTGCTCGATTGAACACAACTGCACCATCCGACACTCCTGAACATTCCGTGATTAGGGGTTGGACCGAGCTTGCCGGGTCTTTGCTGCAATGAACAGCTGCGAATCATAAACAACGGGCACAAAAAAGCCGCTGGTCAGCGGCTTTTTGGCGAAGTTCGGCGGATTACAGGCCAGACATCTTCTTGATTGCGCCTTCAAGGTCTTCAAGGCTGCAATCAGCACAGGTGCCCATCGGCGGCATTGCGTTCAAGCCATGCTTGGCGACCTGCGCCAAACCTTTGGTACCTTTTTCGGGAGCCTCGATCTTGAGTTCTGCCAGTACGGCATCGACATGGCCAAGCCGTTCTTTCCAGGCGGCCGTATCACCAATTTTCGGCGCGTTCAGCAGTCCGGTGCCATGGCACGCGTTGCAATGCTTGGCAATCACATCATCCGGCGTTTTAGCCGCGCCACCGCCGGCCGCCGCCACGGCAACCTCCATTCCCTTGCATTCCTGGCCCTGAACACAGACTTGGCCGACAGGCTCCAAGCGTTTGGCAATCTCATCATTGGTCGCAGCTTGAGCGCTGACAGCCCATAGGGCCAATACGGTTGCTGGTGCAGCCAGCATTTTCATAATTAGGTTCACGCGTTCACCCTCAATGGTGGCTATTCACGCCTGCGGCCACGGTTTCGCAGGCGGCGAAAGTATAACGGTTAGCCCGTTGGGCCGAAACAACCCTATTAAATAAAGGGAGATTCGACCTCACGGAATACAGCGACGGATGCCTCTGCAACGCTGGCAGGGCGCCTCTTCTTTAAAAGTTCGCGGGTGTGGCTGCGCTGATTAGTCGCGCCGGCACGTCGAACGGATTGCGAAAACGGTGCGGCTTGGTGCTTTCAAAGTAGTAGCTATCGCCGGCTTCGAGCACAAAAGTTTCAAGACCGACCACCAACTCCAGCCGCCCCTCCACCAGAATCCCGGTTTCCTCGCCTTCGTGAGTGAGCATCTCTTCGCCGGTGTCGGCACCCGGCGGGTAGATTTCGTTGAGAAACGCAATCGCCCGGCTGGGGTGTGCACGGCCCACCAGCTTCATGGTGACGGCCCCGTCCGAGATGTCGATCAGCTCATTGGCTTTATAGACGATCTGCGTCGGTATTTCCTGGAGGATCTCCTCGGAGAAAAACTCGACCATGGACATGGGGATGCCGCCCAGCACCTTGCGCAAGGAGCTGATCGAGGGGCTGACGCTGTTTTTTTCGATCATCGAAATGGTGCTGTTGGTGACGCCCGCGCGCTTGGCGAGCTCACGCTGGGAAAGACCTTTGAGCTTACGGATGGATTGCAGTCGTTCGCCGACGTCCAATGCAGGAGCCTCCTAGGATTCAGGCGTTGTTGTAATTGAGCGTTATCATGGCGACAGCGTTCAGTATTTACAACACTTGGACCTAAATCCCGGGCAGCTGTGTTCGTACCTGGCGCTCAAGCGCCGCAATAGAGCCTTGGCACGCGGCGCAGGTTGCAGAAGATCTGGTAGGGAATCGTCTCCGCAGCGGTGGCGACGTCACTGGCCAGGATATTTTTACCCCATAGCTCCACCGTCGAACCGAGACCGGCCTGGGGTACGTCCGTCAGGTCGATACACAGCATGTCCATGGAAACACGGCCCAGCAATTGGCTGCGCTGGTCAGCCACCAGCACGGGTGTGCCGGTAGGCGCGTGACGTGGATAACCGTCCGCATAGCCCATGGCAACCACACCGATGCGCATCGGCTTGGGCGTGACGAATTTTGCGCCGTAGCCCACCGGCTCGCCGGCCGGCAACTCACGCACACAGATGACTTTGGACTCCAGGGTCATCACCGGCTGCAAACGCGCAGCAATGGCCTGGTCTTCACCAAACGGCGTGGCGCCATACAGCATGATGCCCGGGCGTACCCAGTCGCTGCCCACCCCCGGCCAACCCATCACCGACGGCGAATTGCGCAGGCTCACCTCGGCCGACAAGCCTTGGCGCGCCGCTTCAAACACCGCAACCTGCTCATTACTGCTCACGCAATCCAGCTCATCCGCGCGGGCGAAGTGGCTCATCAACACGATCTTGGCGACTTTGCCGCTGGCCAGCAGGCGATGGTAAGCCTCGTGATAGTCCTTGGGGTGCAGGCCCACGCGGTGCATGCCCGAATCCAGCTTGAGCCAGACCGTCAGCGGTTTGCTCAAGCGGGCCTGCTCGATGGCCTCCAGTTGCCATAACGAATGCACCACGCACCAGAAATCATGCTCGATGATCAGCGGCAGCTCGCTGGCTTCGAAAAAACCTTCCAGCAGCAGTACCGGCGCACGAATACCGGCGGCGCGCAGTTCCAGCGCCTCTTCGATACACGCCACGGCAAACCCGTCCGCCTCGGTTTCCAGCGCCTGTGCCACACGCACGGCACCATGGCCGTAGGCATCGGCCTTGATCACGGCGAGGGCCTTGGCCCCCGTGACTTCACGGGCCAGTTGGTAATTGTGGCGCAGGGCTTGGAGATCGATCAGGGCACGGGCAGGACGCATGGCGGCAGGCTTCTAGGCGGCAAAGTGAAGAAAAACCGGCACCGACCCATAACGTCGGCACCGGGAAGAATCCGGGTTTAAGGCAGAGCGGCCACGACGGACAGCTCTACCAGAATTTGCGGCTCGCACAGTTTGGCTTCAACCGTGGCACGCGCCGGAGCGACGCCTTTGGGCAGCCATTTGTCCCATACCGCGTTCATACCGGCGAAATCGGCGTCGATGTCTTTCAAGTAGATCGTCACCGACAGCAGTCTGGTTTTGTCGGTGCCGGCCAGGTCGAGCAAGCGCTCGATATTGGCCAGGGTTTCACGGGTCTGCTGTTCAATCCCGGCACTCATGTCGTCGCCGACTTGACCGGCCAGATACACGGTACCGCTGTGAACGACGATCTGGCTCATGCGCTCATTGGTGAGCTGGCGCTGGATTGACATGTTTTGCGGACTCCTGGTGGTTGCCATAACGGGAAATATCGAGGCCTTCGGCGCTGATCTGCGGGGTTTTCTTGGCCATCAGGTCGGCCAACAAACGACCGGAGCCGCAGGCCATGGTCCAGCCGAGCGTGCCATGGCCGGTGTTCAGGAACAGGTTCTTGAACGGGGTTGCACCGACAATCGGTGTACCGTCGGGGGTGGTCGGGCGCAGGCCGGTCCAGAACGTGGCTTCGGCCAAATTGCCGCCCTGAGGATAAAGGTCGTTGACGATCATCTCCAGGGTTTCCCGCCGACGCGGGTTGAGCGACAGGTCAAAACCGGCTATTTCAGCCATGCCGCCCACCCGGATGCGGTTGTCGAAACGGGTGATGGCGACCTTGTAGGTCTCGTCGAGAATGGTCGATGTCGGCGCCATCGCCGGGTTGGTGATCGGTACGGTCAACGAGTAACCCTTGAGCGGGTATACCGGCGCCTTGATCCCCAGGGGCTTGAGCAATTTCGGCGAGTAGCTGCCCAGGGCCAGCACGTAGCGGTCGGCAACTTCCAGCTTGCCGTCGACCCACACGCCATTGATGCGGTCGCCGGCATAATCCAGGCGCTGGATGTCTTGTTCGAAACGGAACTCGACGCCCAGTTGCTTGCACATTTCGACCAAACGCGTGGTGAACATCTGGCAATCACCGGTCTGGTCGTTGGGCAGGCGCAGGGCACCGGCTAAAATATCCGTGACACTGGCCAACGCCGGCTCCACGCGGGCAATTCCAGCGCGATCAAGCAGCTCGAACGGCACGCCAGACTCTTCCAGCACGGCGATGTCCTTGGCGGCGCCATCGAGCTGGGCCTGGGTGCGGAACAGTTGGGTTGTGCCCAGGCTGCGGCCCTCGTAGGCAATGCCGGTCTCGGCGCGCAACTCATCGAGGCAGTCGCGGCTGTACTCGGACAGGCGGACCATGCGCTCCTTGTTCACCGCATAACGGCTGGCGGTGCAGTTGCGCAGCATCTGCGCCATCCACAGGTATTGATCGATATCGGCGGTGGCTTTGATCGCCAGCGGTGCATGACGCTGCAACAGCCACTTGATGGCCTTGAGCGGCACGCCCGGCGCGGCCCAGGGCGAGGCATAACCAGGGGAAACCTGGCCTGCGTTGGCGAAACTGGTTTCCATGGCAGCGGCAGGCTGACGGTCGACCACCACGACTTCAAAGCCGGCCCGAACCAAATAGTAGGCACTGGTCACGCCAATGACGCCGCTACCCAAGACCAGAACGCGCATTTTTATATCCTCATCGCGGCTTGGCCGCTGACGTGTGTTGTTCGAGCAATGATGCGCGCAGTATAAAAAGCAATCGCCAGTGCATTTCACTATATAACTGCCTATATTTGGCGACAATTCTCGGCAGTAACCCTTTTCACAGAGGCGTATCCCCTATGCGTACCAACACTCAGACCAAGCGGGAGCTGGATAAGATCGACCGCAATATCCTGCGCATCCTGCAAACCGACGGGCGCATTTCATTCACGGAGCTTGGCGAAAAGGTGGGGCTGTCGACCACGCCATGCACCGAGCGCGTGCGTCGGCTGGAGCGCGAAGGGATCATCATGGGCTACAACGCGCGGCTGAACCCGCAGCACTTGAAGGGTAGCTTGCTGGTATTTGTCGAGATCAGCCTCGATTACAAGTCCGGCGACACCTTTGAAGAATTCCGCCGCGCCGTACTGAAACTGCCCCATGTGCTGGAGTGCCACCTGGTGTCGGGGGACTTTGACTACCTGGTGAAAGCGCGGATTTCGGAGATGGCCTCCTACCGCAAATTGCTTGGCGATATCCTGCTCAAGCTGCCCCATGTGCGGGAGTCCAAGAGTTATATCGTGATGGAAGAAGTCAAAGAGAGCCTGAACCTGCCGATCCCGGATTGACTGGCCCACCCTCCCACATTTTTTGACTGCCTATATCCGTCAGACCAGCACCTGTCGCGTACTCGCCATGTATTCGTGGATCTGCTTCTCCACCCGTGGGTGAATCAGCTCCACCGGGCGCCGCCCATTGGGGCACGGCAAGGTCTTGGTGGTACCGAACAACCGACAGATCAACGGGCGTTCGTCATACACCGTGCAACCGTTGGGGCCCAGGTGCACGCAGTTCAGCTCGTCCATGGCCGCCTCCTGTTCGGCGGCAGTCTTGCGTGGCAGGCGCGACATTTCTTCAGGTGACGTGGTCACTGGCCCACAGCAGTCGTGGCAACCGGGAACGCACTCGAACGAGGGAATCTGTCGGCGCAGCGCGCTGATTTTCTGACTGTTGCAACTCATCAACACAGTTACCGAACGGCGAATAGGCATGAATTCTGACGCAAAACGCCCTGCGCAGACAGCTTCATCCGACCGCTGTATCCTGCGTCAAATTTTCCAAACAGGGATGCGCCCATGACTGCCAGCGCCCGGCACACCACGTCTTACTACGCTGCCAGCAGCGTTCTGCAACCCGACTACCCGGCGCTGGCCGGCGAAATGCGTGCGGATGTGTGCGTGATCGGCGGTGGTTATTCCGGGCTCAATACCGCGCTGGAACTGGCCGAGCGCGGCTTCAGCGTAGTGCTGCTGGAAGCCCGCAAGATCGGTTGGGGCGCCAGCGGGCGTAACGGCGGCCAGTTGATTCGGGGCGTCGGTCACGGCCTGGACCAGTTCGCCAACGTTATCGGCACCGACGGCGTGCGCCAGATGAAGTTGATGGGCCTGGAGGCGGTGCAAATCGTGCGCGAGCGCATCGAGCGCTATCAGATCCCCTGTGACCTGACCTGGGGTTATTGCGACCTGGCGAACAAACCTCAGCACCTGCAGGGCCTGGCAGAAGACGCCGAAGAACTGCGCAGCCTTGGCTACCGGCATGAAGTGCGCCTGCTGCAAGCCAGCGAAATGAGCAGCGTGATCGGCTCCGAGCGTTATGCCGGCGGCATGATCGACATGGGCTCCGGCCACCTGCACCCGCTGAACCTGGCCCTTGGCGAGGCCGCCGTTGCGCAGCAATTGGGGGTGAAGCTGTTCGAACAATCAGCCGTCACACGCATCGACTATGGCCCTGAGGTCAACGTACACACGGCTCAAGGCAACGTACGCGCCAAGACGCTGGTGCTGGCCTGCAACGCTTATCTCAATGGCCTGAACCCGCAGTTGAGCGGCAAAGTGCTGCCCGCCGGCAGCTACATCATCGCCACCGAGCCGTTGAGCGAAGCCCAGGCCACCAACCTGCTGCCGCAGAACATGGCGGTGTGTGACCAACGGGTGACGGTGGATTACTTCCGCCTGTCCGCCGACCGCCGCCTGCTGTTCGGCGGTGCCTGCCATTACTCCGGCCGGGATCCCCAGGACATCGCTGCCTATATGCGACCGAAGATGCTCAAGGTGTTCCCACAATTGGCTGACGCAAAGATCGATTACCAGTGGGGCGGCATGATCGGCATCGGCGCCAACCGGCTGCCGCAGATCGGCCGCTTGGCGGACCAACCCAATGTGTATTACGCCCAAGCCTATGCGGGCCACGGCCTCAATGCCACGCACCTGGCCGGCAAACTGCTGGCCGAAGCCATCAGCGGCCAGCAACAGGGCCGCTTCGACCTGTTCGCCCGAGTGCCGCACATCACCTTCCCCGGCGGCAAGCATTTGCGCTCGCCGCTGTTGGCATTGGGAATGCTCTGGCACCGTTTCAGGGAGTGGGTCTGATTCAGCCGCGCCAGAAGGGTTTCAAACCTTCCTCACGGGCCTGCTCCGCGGTCAGCCCCACATCGCGCAATTGCTCCGGGGTGAGCGCCAGCAGAGCCTTGCGCGTGTGACGGCGGTGCCAGAACAGGTTCCAGCGGCAGCGGGTCGACATCGACAGCGTGCGTGCCTGCCCCGCTCCGTGTAACACCAACCGCACATCGCTCATGCCTCTCATTTTGCCGCCCCTCATTTGCCTGTTGCCATGAGTGACTAGGATCACCGAGCGGATGAAACCATTACAGATTCAACTCAGCTTTATTAAATCCATACAGATACTGCCTTTAGTCCCTTGAATCCTGTATTTTCCTTGCATCTGTACTGGTCCCTCAGGAGCGGCCACCATGACCCTTTACGTCAACCTTGCCGAACTACTGGGCACGCGCATCGAGCAAGGCTTCTATCGCCCCGGTGATCGCCTGCCCTCCGTGCGAGCGCTGAGTGTGGAACACGGGGTCAGCCTGAGTACCGTGCAACAGGCGTATCGCGTGCTGGAAGACAATGGCCTGGCAATGCCCAAGCCCAAGTCCGGCTACTTCGTGCCCGTCGGCCGCGAGCTGCCGGCCCTCCCCGAGGTGGGTCGCCCGGCCCAACGGCCGGTCGAGATTTCCCAGTGGGACCAGGTCCTGGAACTGATTCGTGCGGTGCCACGCAAAGATGTCATACAGATGGGCCGCGGTATGCCGGATGTATTGTCTCCCACCATCAAGCCTTTGCTGCGCAGCCTGGCCCGCGTGAGTCGTCGCCAGGATCTGCCTGGGCTGTATTACGACAACATCCTCGGCTGTATGGAGTTGCGTGAGCAGATCGCCCGGCTGTCGCTGGATTCCGGCTGCCAACTCACCGCCGAAGATATCGTCATCACCACCGGCTGCCATGAGGCACTGTCGGCCAGCATCCATGCCATCTGCGAGCCGGGCGACATCGTTGCGGTGGACTCGCCGAGCTTCCACGGCGCCATGCAAACCCTCAAGGGCCTGGGCATGAAAGCCCTGGAAATCCCCACCGACCCCATCACCGGCATCAGCCTGGAAGCCCTGGAGCTGGCACTGGAGCAGTGGCCCATCAAGGTCATCCAGCTGACCCCCAACTGCAATAATCCGCTGGGCTACATCATGCCCGAGGCCCGAAAACGTGCGCTGCTGACGCTGGCCCAACGCTTTGATGTGGCGATCATCGAAGACGACGTATATGGCGACCTGGCCTACAGCTACCCGCGCCCGCGCACCATCAAGTCCTTCGACGAAGATGGCCGTGTCTTGCTCTGCAGCTCCTTTTCGAAAACCCTGGCACCGGGCCTGCGTATCGGCTGGGTGGCTCCGGGCCGGTATCTGGAGCGGGTACTGCACATGAAATACATCAGCACCGGCTCCACGGCGACACAGCCGCAGATTGCCATTGCCGAATTCCTCAAGAACGGTCATTTCGAACCGCATTTGCGGCGGATGCGCACCCAATACCAGCGCAATCGCGACCTGATCCTCGACTGGGTCAGCCGCTACTTCCCGGCCGGCACCCGCGCCAGCCGGCCTCAGGGCAGCTTCATGCTGTGGGTCGAACTGCCGGAAGGTTTCGACACCCTCAAGCTCAATCGCGTGCTGATGGAACAAGGCGTACAGGTGGCTGTGGGCAGCATCTTTTCCGCATCAGGCAAATACCGGAACTGCCTGCGCATGAATTACTCTGCCAAGCCAACCCCGCAGATCGAAGAAGCGGTACGCAAGGTCGGCGCAGCCGCGATCAAGTTACTGGCTGAGGCCGAAGACTGACCTTTCCTCAAAATTAACCGTCATATGCCCACAACCGCCCTGATCGGAATGCAGCGCCTTTGATGACTCGACGGCTTTTACCTTTTTTCCTGCTGGGCGCCCTAGCCCTGGGTGGCTGCGCCACGGTGGACGCCCCGCGCATTCCCAGCGACGCGCTGCCCGCCGCGCAATCGTCGTTCGGCCGCTCGATCCAGGCCCAGGCCGCGCCCTACCAGGGCCGCTCCGGCTTTCGCCTGCTTCCCAACAGCAGCGAAGCGTTCATGGCGCGCGCCGAACTGATCCGCAACGCCCAGAGCAGCCTCGACCTGCAGTACTACATCGTCCACGACGGCCTCAGCACGCGCATGCTGGTGGATGAACTGCTCAAGGCGGCGGATCGTGGCGTGCGTATCCGCATTTTGCTGGATGACACCACCAGCGACGGTCTCGACCAGGTCATCGCCACCCTCGCCACCCACCCGCAGATCCAGATTCGCCTGTTCAACCCACTGCACCTCGGGCGCAGCACCGGCGTGACGCGGGCCATGGGGCGCTTGTTCAACCTGTCGCTGCAACATCGGCGCATGCACAACAAACTGTGGCTGGCGGATAACAGCGTGGCCATCGTCGGCGGACGCAACCTGGGCGATGAGTACTTTGACGCCGAGCCGAACCTGAACTTCACCGATATCGACATGCTCAGCGTGGGGCCGGTGGCTGAGCAGCTCGGGCATAGCTTTGATCAGTACTGGAACAGCGCACTGAGCAAGCCCATCGACGACTTTGTCTCAAGCAGCCCGTCCACAGACGACCTGACCGCAGCCCGCTTACGCCTGCAAGACTCGCTGGCCGAATACCGTCAGCAGCATCACGTCCTGTATAACCGGCTGCGTACTTACCAGACCCAACCGCGCATGGACATCTGGCGACGCGAGCTGATCTGGGCCTGGAACCAGGCGCTGTGGGACGCGCCGAGCAAGGTGCTGGCCAAAGCCGACCCGGACCCGCGCTTGCTGCTCACCACCCAACTGGCGCCGGAGCTGAACAGCGTCAGCCATGAACTGATGATGATCTCGGCGTATTTTGTGCCGGGGCAGCCCGGGCTGGTTTACCTGACCGGCCGCGCCGATGCCGGCGTGTCGGTGAGCCTGCTCACCAATTCCCTGGAAGCCACCGATGTACCGGCGGTCCATGGCGGCTACGCACCTTATCGCAAGGCGCTGCTCGAACATGGAGTGAAACTCTACGAGTTGCGCCGTCAGCCGGGCGCAGGCGGCAGCGGCAGTGGCAGTGGCGCGCACCTGTTTCGCCGGGGAGCTTTTCACGGCTCGGACTCCAGCCTGCACAGCAAAGCCATGATCTTCGACCGGGAAAAATCGTTTATCGGTTCGTTCAACTTCGACCCACGCTCGGTGCTGTGGAACACCGAAGTCGGCGTGCTGGTGGACAGTCCCGAGCTGGCGGAACACGTGCGCAACCTGGCGCTGGAAGGTATGTCACCGGCCTTGAGCTACCAGGCGAAATTGCAGGACGGCCAGCTGGTGTGGGTGACCGAGGACAACGGCCAGATGCACACGCTGACTCGCGAACCAGGCAACTGGTGGCGGCGGTTCAATGCCTGGTTCGCTACGAGTGTTGGGCTGGAGCGCATGCTTTAGGGTGGGAGGGGGCTTGCTCCCGATAACGGTGGATCAGTCAGTGCATGGGTCACTGGTGGACCGCTATCGGGAGCAAGCCCCCTCCCACAGTTGATCGAATTCAGGCCGGTTGCGCGACGCCAAATGCGCCCTGGCGCAGTAACAACAGCACCAGGCCCAACGCGCCGGCGGCCATCAGCAATGGCAATGCATGCCCGCTGATCCACTGACTGCCCGCGCCAGCCACCAACGGACCGATCAGGCAACCGATGCCCCATAGCTGCGCCACATGGGCATTGGCGCGTACCAGCGTATCATCGCGGTAGCGCTCGCCGATCAGGATCAACGACAGCGTGAACAACCCGCCGGCACTGGCGCCGAAGATCACCCATACCGGCCAGATCAGCAAGGTGTGCATCAGCACCGGAATCGCCAGGCTTGAGGCCAGCAACAGCACCGCACAACTCAAGAACAACGTACGCCGCGGCAGGTAGTCGGCCAAGGCGCCGATCGGCAATTGTAACAGAGCATCACCGACCACCACGGTGCTGACCATCGCCAGGGCGATCTCGGCAGTGAAGCCTTGCTGCAGGCAATACACCGGCAGCAGCGTCAGAATCATCGCTTCGAACGCCGCAAATAACGCCACCGCCCACGCAATCGCCGGCAAGCTGCGACAGAAGCGCCACAGGTCGCCGAAAGTCACGCTGAAAGATTCGGCAGTGGGTGCGCCGGACCGCCCCAACAGCAGCAGCGGTGCAACCATCAACAGACCCACGCCAACCCAAAAGCCATAATCCTGATCGGTGCCCAGCAGGCCCAGCAGCAGCGGCCCCGAGAGTTGGCTCAAGGCATAGCTGCAGCCATACAGCGCCACCAGGCGGCCACGCCATTGCTCCACCACCAACTGGTTGATCCAGCTTTCACCGAGGATGAATACGATGGTCAGGATCACCCCGATCATCAGTCGCAGCACCAGCCAAACCGGGTAACTCGGCAGGATCGCCAGCAACCCTATGGAGACCGCCCCGGCCCACAGGCACAAGCGCATCAGGTTGGCGGTGCCCAACCAGGAAGCCATGCGGCTGGAAACCTTGGCGCCGAGCAGCACGCCAAAGGCCGGCATCGCGGCCATCACCCCAATGGCGAAGCTGCCGTAGCCCCAGCCCTCCAGGCGCAGCGATACCAGCGGCATGCTGACGCCCAAGGCCAGGCCCACACTCAGCACCGAAGCCAGCACGGCGAAATAAGTCGCCCAACGCATGTCCACGCTCCTGTGGAGAATTATCAAAACACACAAAATGAAAGTGGGAGGGGGCTTGCTCCCGATAGCAGAGTGCCAGTCACTGCATGGGGTGACTGATACACCGCTATCGGGGGCCAGCCCCCTCCCACATTAGACCTGCGGTGTTGCTTAGAGCTTGATCCAGGTGGCCTTAAGCTCGGTGTACTTGTCGAACGCATGCAGCGATTTGTCGCGACCGTTGCCCGACTGCTTGAAACCACCAAACGGTGCAGTCATGTCGCCACCGTCGTACTGGTTGACCCACACGCTACCGGCGCGCAAGGCCTTGGCGGTCAGGTGCGCCTTGGAGATATCAGCTGTCCATACGGCTGCAGCCAGGCCATAGACGGTATCGTTGGCAATCTTGACCGCTTCCTCGGCACTGTCGAAGGTGATCACCGACAGAACCGGGCCAAAGATCTCTTCCTGCGCGATCTTCATGGCATTGGTCACACCGTCGAAGATGGTCGGCTCGACATAAGTGCCGCCGGTTTCTTCCAACGTACGCTTGCCACCGACCACCAGCTTGGCGCCGTCGGCATGGCCAGCCTCGATGTAGGACAGCACGTTGTTCATCTGTTGGGTATCCACCAGCGCACCGACGTTGGTCGCCGGGTCCAGTGGGTTGCCCGGCTTCCAGCCTTTGAGGGCCTCGATCACCAGCGGCAGGAAGGTGTCCTTGATGGAGCGCTCGACGAGCAGGCGCGAACCTGCGGTGCAGACTTCGCCCTGGTTGAAGGCAATCGCGCTGGCAGCGGATTCGGCAGCGGCCTGCAGGTCCGGCGCATCGGCAAACACGATGTTCGGGCTCTTGCCGCCCGCTTCCAGCCACACGCGCTTCATGTTCGACTCGCCGGAGCGGATCAACAGTTGCTTGGCGATCTTGGTGGAGCCGGTGAACACCAGCGTGTCGACGTCCATGTCCAGCGCCAGTGCGTTACCCACGGTATGGCCGTAACCCGGCAGCACGTTAAACACACCTTTTGGAATACCGGCCTCAACGGCCAGGGCCGCGATGCGTATGGCCGTCAGCGGCGATTTTTCGGACGGCTTCAGGATCACCGAGTTACCGGTGGACAGGGCCGGGCCGAGCTTCCAGCAGGCCATCATCAAGGGGAAGTTCCACGGCACAATGGCACCTACGACGCCCACCGGCTCGCGGGTTACCAGACCCAGCTGATCGTGAGGGGTGGCAGCCACTTCGTCATAGATCTTGTCGATCGCTTCGCCGCTCCAGCTCAGGGCGCCCGCCGCGCCGGGTACGTCGATATTCAAGGAGTCGCTGATCGGCTTACCCATGTCCAGGGTTTCAAGCAGTGCCAGCTCTTCGGCGTTGGCCTTGAGCAACGCGGCGAAACGCAGCATGGCGGACTTGCGTTTGGCCGGCGCCAGGCGCGACCAGACACCGGAATTGAACGTGGCACGGGCATTTTCCACGGCACGCTGGGCGTCAGCGGCGTCGCAGCTGGCAATGGTGGCCAGTACGCGGCCATCGACCGGGCTGATGCATTCGAAAGTCTCGCCGGAAGCAGCGGCGGTGTACTCGCCATTGATGTAGGCGCGGCCTTCGATCTTCAGCTCCTTGGCGCGTTGTTCCCAGTCGGCACGGGTCAGGGTGGTCATTCGAGTGTCCTCCTCTTATTGAATACAAGGCCCGGGTGATGTCCCACGGCAGCCTCAAAGAATTCTTGCCCGGCCAGCCTGCTGTTCGGCTCAAGGCAGCTGCCACCCTAAACCAGCGGCTGGGGATGTTTCAATATATTTGACACAACCCCGGCAAACGCCCTTGCGATGTTCATTTTAATAAACATAGACTTTGGTCTCTCCAACCCCAGGCCAGACGGGACACGCAAATGAGCATCCAGGACATCGTCGACTTCAGCCAAGCCAACACCGCCCCCGAGCGCTACCGCCCTGCCGCCGAAAAAATCCTCAAGGGCGATCCCGAACAAACGCTCTACAACCACTACAACAGTCCGTGCGGACAGATGAGCGCCGGAGTGTGGGAAGGCGAGGTCGGGCACTGGAAGGTCAATTACACCGAACACGAGTACTGCGAGATTGTGCAGGGTGTTTCTGTATTGCGGGATGTCGACGGCAATGCCAAGACCTTGCGCGCCGGCGACCGCTTCGTGATCCCCGCAGGCTTCAGCGGCACCTGGGAAGTGCTGGAGGCGTGCCGCAAGATCTACGTGGTGTTCGAACAGAAAGCCTGAACCGCAAATTTCAGGCAAAAAAAAGCCCGGATCGTGAGATACGGGCTTTTTTTCACAAGAAAGGCAACCAATTACTTGATTTTGCCTTCTTTGTAGATCACGTGCTTGCGAACGCGCGGGTCGAACATTTTCTTTTCGAGCTTGTCCGGGGTAGTACGCTTGTTCTTGTCGGTAGTGTAGAAGTGACCAGTACCGGCGCTAGAGATCATTCGAATCAATTCACGCATGATATAGCTCCTTAGATTGTGCCAGCGCGGCGCAATTCAGCCAGCACGACAGTGATGCCACGCTTGTCGATGATGCGCATGCCTTTGGCAGATACGCGCAGACGGACGAAACGTTTCTCTTCTTCAACCCAGAAGCGGTGATGCTGCAGGTTCGGCAGGAAACGACGACGGGTTTTGTTATTTGCGTGGGAAATGTTATTCCCAGTCACCGGACCCTTACCGGTAACTTGACAGACTCTCGACATGCCTCAGCCCTCTAAAACCACATGCCCAACCCGGCATGGGTTGGCCGCTTAATCTCTCAGTCATTTGGCGCCAGGCGCCGCGTTTCTTTAGGGTCTTACCGGCTACACCTACAAGCGAAGGAACCGGGCCCCTAGAAAAGAGCGCTGCTTTATACCAGAAAGACCCAGGTGCAACAACAGCCCGTGCGTTTTTGCCGACTTAAATCTCGGCTTCGGACGCCTGAACCATTGCCGGCAGGGCCCGCTGAACAGCCGACCGCTCGTCGCACAGAATGATTTGCACAGCCTGCGCGCGCGGATGAAGCGCACAGCGAAATGCACCAGGCCGTCATCAAAACAGCATTTGAGGCAAAAGCACAGGCAAAAATGGGCTAGTCATTTATCCGGCAGACCACTACGGTAGGCTTTTTTCCAGACTGCACTCGCAGATGGGCCTTCGATCTGCACAGGAAACCGAATATGCGCCTCGCAGCCCTACCGCTACTGCTAGCCCCTCTATTTATCGCGCCGCCGGCCGTTGCCGCCACCAGCTTGAGTGTTTGCACCGAAGCCAGCCCCGAAGGGTTCGATGTGGTGCAATACAACTCGCTGACCACCACCAACGCCTCGGCCGACGTACTGATGAATCGCCTGGTGGATTACGACGTAGCCAGCGGCAAGCTGGTACCCAGCCTGGCAGACAGCTGGGAAGTGTCCCCGGACGGCCTGACGTATACCTTCAGACTGCACCCGAATGTGAAGTTTCATCGCACCGAATATTTCACCCCAAGCCGCACCTTGACCGCCGAAGACGTGCGTTTCAGCTTCGAGCGCATGCTCGACCCGGCCAACCCATGGCACCAGATCGCCCAAAGCGGCTTCCCCCATGCGCAGTCGCTGCAACTGCCCACACTGGTCAAAAAAATCGACGCCCTTGACCCGCTCACCGTGCGTTTCACCCTCGATCACGCCGACTCCACTTTCCTCGCGGCGTTGAGCATGGGATTCGCATCGATCTATTCAGCGGAATATGCCGACAAACTGCTCAAGGCCGGCACACCGGACAAACTCAACAGCCAACCGATAGGGACTGGCCCGTTCGTGTTTGTGCGTTTTCAAAAAGATGCCGTGGTTCGCTACAAGGCCAACCCGGACTACTTCGCCGGCAAACCGGCTGTGGACAACCTGATCTTCGCCATCACCCCGGATGCCAATGTGCGCTTGCAGAAACTGCATCGTGACGAATGCCAGATCGCTCTTTCGCCCAAGCCATTGGACGTCGGCGAAACCGAAAAGGACCCAGCGCTCAAGGTGGAGAAAACGGCCGCCTTCATGACGGCCTTCGTGGCCATCAATAGCCAACACCCGCCTCTGGACAAACCGGAAGTGCGTCAGGCAATCAACCTCGCCTTCGATAAGGGCAGTTACCTCAAGGCCGTGTTCGAAGGGACCGCCGAAGCCGCCAATGGACCCTACCCGCCCAACACCTGGAGCTACGCCAAGGACTTGCTGGGTTACCCGCAGGACCTCGCCAAGGCCAAGACGCTTCTGGAGCGTGCCGGGCTCAAGGACGGCTTCAAGACCACCATTTGGACGCGCCCTACGGGCAGCCTGCTGAACCCCAACCCGAACCTCGGCGCGCAGCTGCTGCAAGCGGACCTGGCCAAGGTAGGCATCCAGGCCGAGATTCGGGTGATCGAGTGGGGTGAGCTGATTCGTCGTGCCAAGGCGGGCGAGCATGACCTGTTGTTCATGGGTTGGGCTGGCGACAACGGCGACCCGGATAACTTCCTGACCCCGCAATTCTCGTGTGCCGCGGTGAAATCCGGGACGAATTTCGCCCGCTACTGCGACCCGACGCTGGACAAACTGATCAGCGCCGGCAAGACCACCAGCGAGCAAGGCGTGCGCAGCAAGCTGTATCAACAGGCCCAGGCGCAGATCCAGCAACAGGCGCTGTGGCTGCCGTTGGCGCATCCGACGGCGTTTGCCCTCACACGCAAGAATGTCGAGGGGTATCAGGTGAGCCCGTTTGGTCGCCAGGATTTTTCCAAGGTCAGCGTCAAGCCCTGAAAACCAGGCCCGCCCCACCGGGGCGGGCTTACATCCACCCATATTCCGCCATCGATAACGGGTCTCCATCCCCCACGATGATGTGATCCAGCACCCGTACATCCACCAACTCCAGCGTCTTTTGCAGCAACTTGGTCAATTTCCGATCAGCTGCGCTCGGTTCCAGACTTCCAGAGGGGTGGTTGTGGCACAGGATCAAGGCTGCTGCGTTGTACGACAGCGCACGCTTGACCACTTGCCGGGGGTAGACTATCGCCGCATCGATGGTGCCCTGGGACAACACCTCAAACCCGAGCACCCGGTGTTTCGAGTCGAGAAACAGGCAGCCGAAGGTTTCGTGGGACTCATGGCGCAACAATGCCTTGAGGTATTCGCGCACGGCCACCGGGCTTTCCAGTACGGAGTCTGTGCGCAGCCGTTCGGCCAGGTGACGCCGGGACATTTCCAATACCGCCTGCAACTGCGCGAACTTCGCCGGCCCCAGCCCCAGATGCTGGCTGAACAGTGCCTGGCTGGCCTCCAGAAGCTGACGAAGCCCACCAAATTGCACCAACAGATGGCGCGCCAGGTCGACCGCGCTTCTGCCGGAAACCCCAGTGCGCAGGAAAATTGCCAGCAACTCGGCATCGGACAGACTTGCCGCACCCCACTCCAGAAGTTTCTCCCGCGGACGTTCCGCCACGGGCCAATCACGAATACTCATACCGCCTCCCTCTCCATACGCCCCATGGCATGTGCGTCGCTGTTGCCTGGCGGACGCTGTGTTATCGTAGGCCCTCTTTTTTGCGTGCGATTTCACCTGGGGAGGGGGGATCGCAGGCGTCACTGAACTGGCAACACTGAACTGGAAAGGCAAACCAATGCAGCGTCTGTATCGGAAACGCATCGTTCTCGGCGTCGGAGGCGGCATTGCCGCCTATAAGAGCGCAGAGCTGGTTCGCAGGCTCCTGGACCAAGGCGCCGAAGTACGGGTGGTCATGACCCGCGGCGGCAGTGAGTTCATCACCCCGCTGACCATGCAGGCCCTGTCCGGCCACCCGGTTCACCTGGACTTGCTCGACCCGGCGGCAGAGGCCGCCATGGGCCATATCGAACTGGCCAAATGGGCCGACCTGGTACTGATCGCCCCGGCCACCGCCGACCTGATCGCCCGCCTGGCCCAAGGCATCGCCGATGACCTGCTGACCACGCTGGTATTGGCCACCGACGCCACCGTTGCCATTGCACCGGCCATGAACCAGGCCATGTGGCGCGACCCGGCCACCCAGGCCAACACCCAGCTCCTGCAAAGCCGTGGCCTCAAGGTATTCGGCCCGGCATCCGGCAGCCAGGCCTGCGGCGACGTCGGCATGGGCCGCATGCTCGAAGCCACGGACCTGGCACTGTGTGCCGCAGAGTGCTTCCAGCACCTGGCCCTGACCGGCAAGCACGTATTGATTACTGCCGGCCCCACTCAGGAAAACATCGACCCGGTGCGCTACATCACCAACCATAGCTCAGGAAAAATGGGCTTTGCCTTGGCAGAGGCCGCGGTTGAGGCAGGCGCACGCGTCACCCTGATCACCGGCCCGGTTCATTTGCCGACCCCTGATCGCGTCACGCGAATCGACGTAGTGAGCGCCCGCGACATGCTGGCGGCTTGCGAAGCAGCCATTCCGTGCGACCTGTTTATCGCCTCGGCAGCGGTAGCGGATTACCGCCCGGAAGTCGTAGCCCCGCAAAAGCTCAAGAAAGACCCTACAAACGGTGACGGCCTGCTCCTGCAAATGGTGCGCAACCCGGACATTCTTGCCAGCATCGCAACGCGCCCGGATCGCCCCTTCAGCGTCGGCTTTGCAGCCGAGACCGAGCATCTGCTGGACTATGCCGCACGTAAATTGAAAGACAAAAACCTCGACCTGATCGTTGCCAATGATGTCGCCAACCCGAGCATCGGCTTCAACAGCGAGGAAAATGCCTGCAGCGTGATCGACCGCGAACTGCACGCCACCCTTTTCGCCCAGACCAGCAAGGGCAAGATTGCCCGCCAACTGATCTCCTTTATCGCCCAACGGCTGAACCAGGTTTAATTTCCATGCACGCTTTGCAAGCCAAGATCCTCGACCCACGCATCGGCAACGAATTCCCACTGCCGGCCTACGCCACACCGGGCTCCGCCGGGCTGGACCTGCGCGCCATGCTCAAAGAGGACACGGTCCTCGAACCAGGCCAGACGATCCTGATCCCCACTGGGCTATCGATCTATGTGGGTGACCCAGGCCTGGCGGCATTGATCCTGCCGCGCTCCGGCCTGGGCCACAAACACGGGATTGTGCTGGGCAACCTCGTGGGCCTGATCGACTCCGATTATCAGGGCGAACTGATGGTGTCCTGCTGGAACCGTGGCCAGACAGCCTTCAACATTGCCGTCGGCGAACGCATCGCCCAGTTGGTATTGGTACCGGTGGTACAAGCGCACTTCGAACTGGTACAGGAGTTCGACGAAACCCAGCGCGGCGCAGGTGGTTTTGGGCATTCCGGCAGCCACTGACTAAGCTGAATCAGGCCGGATGCTGCTGTCCGGCCCGATACCACCGCACGGCTTTTCAGGATGAAGAATGCGCGGATTTAACCAGCGATATTTCCCTAAAGAAATCAATGGATTACGCGACTGCCATAGCGAAGCCAGCACGCCGATGGCATTTTTGCACCACGAACTCTCTGCCGAAAACGTCGTCTTACCCTTCAGTTTGAGCCTGCCGGTCAGCCACATTAAGGCCAGCTTTGCCCCCTTCAGATGGAGTCCCCCCGCGATGAGTACCGCAGCCCGAGTAGCCCCGACCTTCCCCGACAGCATCTTCCGCGCCTATGACATCCGTGGCGTGGTGCCCAAGACCCTGACCGCTGAAACCGCTTACTGGATTGGCCGTGCTATCGGCTCCCAAAGCCTGGCGCAGAATGAGCCCAACGTTTCGGTCGGCCGTGACGGTCGCCTGTCCGGCCCCGAGTTGGTGGAACAACTGATCCAGGGCCTGGCCGATAGCGGCTGCCATGTGAGCGACGTCGGCCTGGTGCCGACGCCGGCACTGTACTACGCAGCCAACGTCCTGGCAGGCAAGTCCGGGGTGATGCTCACCGGCAGCCATAACCCTTCGGACTACAACGGCTTCAAGATCGTCATCGCGGGCGACACCCTGGCCAATGAACAGATCCAGGCCCTGCACCACCGCCTGAAAACCAACGACCTGACCAGCGGCAAGGGCAGCATCACCAAAGTCGACATCCTGCAGCGCTACTCTGATGAAATCACCCGCGACGTCAAACTCGCACGCCGCCTGAAAGTGGTGGTGGACTGTGGCAACGGCGCGGCCGGCGTAATTGCGCCGCAACTGCTCGAAGCCCTGAACTGTGAAGTCATCCCGCTGTTCTGCGAAGTCGACGGCAACTTCCCCAACCACCACCCGGACCCAGGCAAGCCTGAAAACCTGGTGGACCTGATCGCCAAGGTCAAGGAAGTAGGCGCAGATGTGGGGCTGGCCTTCGACGGCGACGGCGACCGTGTGGGCGTGGTGACTGAAACCGGTGAGATCGTGTTCCCGGATCGCCTGCTGATGCTTTTCGCCCGTGATGTGGTGGCCCGCAATCCCAACGCCGAGATCATCTTCGACGTGAAATGCACCCGCCGCCTCACCCCGCTGATCAAGGAGTATGGCGGTCGCCCGCTAATGTGGAAGACCGGTCACTCGTTGATCAAAAAGAAAATGAAGGAAACCGGTGCGTTATTGGCCGGCGAAATGAGCGGCCACGTGTTCTTCAAGGAGCGTTGGTTCGGGTTTGACGACGGTATTTACAGCGCCGCCCGCCTGCTGGAGATCCTCAGCAAGGAAAACTCCTCCGCCGAAGAACTGTTTCAGACCTTCCCGAATGATATTTCTACTCCAGAGATCAATATCCATGTGACCGAGGAGAGCAAATTCAGCATCATTGATGCACTGCACGATGCACAATGGGGTGAAGGCGCCAACCTGACCATCATTGATGGTGTGCGAGTCGATTACGCCAAAGGCTGGGGCCTGGTTCGCGCATCCAACACCACACCGGTGCTGGTGCTGCGTTTCGAGGCGGATACCGAGGCTGAGTTGCAGCGCATCAAGGACGTGTTCCACGCCCAGTTGAAACGTGTTGCCCCTGATCTCCAATTACCGTTCTGATTTTTTACCGGAGCCCTGAATGACCCTCGAACGCGAAGCCGCCGCCAACACCGCCAAGGTCCTGTCCGAAGCGTTGCCTTATATCCGACGCTACGTCGGCAAGACGCTGGTGATCAAGTACGGCGGCAATGCCATGGAAAGCGATGAGCTCAAGACCGGCTTTGCCCGCGATATCGTTATGATGAAGGCGGTGGGCATCAACCCGGTGGTGGTTCACGGTGGCGGCCCGCAAATCGGCGACCTGCTCAAGCGCTTGTCGATCGAGAGTCATTTCATCGATGGTATGCGTGTGACTGACGCACAGACCATGGACGTGGTGGAGATGGTCCTCGGCGGCCAGGTGAACAAAGACATCGTCAACCTGATCAACCGCCATGGCGGCAGCGCCATCGGCCTGACCGGTAAGGACGCCGAACTGATCCGTGCGAAAAAACTGACGGTGACCCGTCAGACGCCGGAAATGACCCAGCCGGAAATCATCGATATCGGCCAGGTGGGCGAAGTGGTTGGCGTGAATACCGACCTGCTGAACCTGCTGGTCAAGGGTGATTTCATCCCGGTAATCGCACCAATCGGCGTAGGTGCCAACGGTGAGTCCTACAACATCAACGCCGACCTTGTGGCGGGCAAGGTGGCTGAAGCGCTGAAAGCTGAAAAGCTCATGCTGCTGACCAACATTGCCGGCCTGATGGACAAGCAAGGCAAGGTCCTCACCGGCCTGACCACCCAACAAGTGGACGACCTGATCGCCGACGGCACCATCTATGGCGGCATGCTGCCAAAGATCCGTTGCGCGCTGGAAGCGGTGCAAGGCGGCGTCGGCAGCTCGTTGATCATTGATGGGCGTGTACCGAACGCGGTACTGCTGGAAATCTTCACGGATACCGGCATGGGTACGTTGATCAGTAACCGCAAGCGTCCTTGATCAATAGGTACTAAAAAGCCCCACCTCCTGTAGGAGGTGGGGCTTTTTGTTGTGCGGCGCTTACTGGACGCCGAACTGCTCGCGGTACGCCTTCACCGCCGGCAGGTGCTGCTTGAGCTGCGGATCATCTTCCAGGAACTGCAACACCTGGTTCAGCGATACGATGCTCACTACGGGAATGCCGAAATCGCGCTCGACTTCCTGGATGGCCGACAATTCACCATTGCCACGCTCCTGACGGTTCAGCGCGATCAGTACGCCGGCAGCCTTGGCGCCTTCCTGGGACGCAATGATCTGCATCACTTCGCGGATCGCAGTACCGGCGGTGATCACGTCGTCGATGATCAGCACTTCGCCCTTGAGCGGTGCCCCGACCAGGCTACCGCCTTCGCCGTGGGCCTTGGCCTCTTTGCGGTTGAAGCACCATGGCAGGTCCTGGCCATGATGTTCAGCCAGGGCCACAGCAGTAGCCGCCGCCAGGGGGATACCCTTGTAGGCTGGACCGAACAGCACGTCGAACGAAATACCGCTTTCAACGATGGCCGCCGCGTAGAAACGACCCAGCTGGGCCAGGGCCGAACCCGAGTTGAACAAGCCCGCATTGAAGAAGTACGGGCTGGTGCGCCCGGACTTGAGAGTGAACTCACCGAAGCGCAAAACGCCGCGATCGATGGCAAAACGAATGAAATCGCGTTGATACGCCTGCATGAAAAAAGCCTCAGATACCACGGATTTAGCTAATTAGGTAGACGGCGTGTATCATACACGCACGCGATTTTTGGGGCCATTTATGCGGATCATCAGTGTGAACGTTAATGGTATTCAGGCTGCAGTCGAGCGTGGTTTGCTCAGTTGGCTGCAAGCACAGAATGCCGACGTCATCTGCCTGCAGGACACCCGCGCCTCCGCCTTTGAACTGGACGACCCAGCCTTCCAACTGGATGGCTACTTCCTTTATGCCTGCGATGCCGAAGTGCCCACCCAAGGTGGCGTGGCTTTGTACTCGCGGTTGCAACCCAAGGCGGTCATCAGCGGCCTCGGCTTCGAGACAGCCGACCGCTACGGGCGCTACCTGCAAGCCGATTTCGACAAGGTCAGCATCGCGACCTTGCTGCTCCCTTCGGGGCAGAACGGCGATGAAGACTTGAACCAGAAGTTCAAGCTAATGGACGATTTCGCCCGTTATCTGGATAAACAGCGGCGCAAACGTCGCGAGTACATTTATTGTGGCTCGCTGTACGTGGCGCAACAGAAGCTGGATATCAAGAACTGGCGCGACAGCCAGCAATCCCCGGGTTTCCTGGCGCCGGAACGGGCCTGGATGGACGAGATTGTCGGCAACATGGGTTATGTCGATGCCCTGCGCGAAGTCAGCCGCGAAGGTGACCAGTACAGCTGGTGGCCGGATAACGAACAGGCTGAGATGCTCAACCTGGGCTGGCGTTTCGACTACCAGTTGCTGACCCCTGGTCTGCGCCGGTTTGTACGCAGCGCACGCCTGCCACGCCAGCCACGCTTCTCGCAGCACGCGCCGCTGATCGTGGACTACGACTGGACACTGACCATCTGAGGTCTTTTTCCAGGCACAAAAAAACCGACATCGCTGTCGGTTTTTTTGTGCCTGCCGGTCAGCTGGGCGCGCGTTACTTGATCACACGCCAGGTCAAGGGATAGCGGTAGGCGATCCCCTTGTTGGCCTTGATACTGCCAATGATGGTCAGCACCACCGTGGCGATCGCCAGGGCGAACATCAGGAAAAAGCCAATCACCGCAAAGGCCAGCACGATGCAAGCGATCCAGGCAATGGCCACGGTGATCTGGAAATTCAAGGCTTCCTTGCCCTGGTCATCAATGAACGGGTCCACTTCCTTCTTCATCTGCCACAGGATCAGCGGCCCCACGACGCTGCCGAAGGGGAACACAAACCCCAGGAACGCCGCGAGATGGCACAACATCGCGCCCTGGCGCACTTCGTAGGAAGGCGTAGGTACAGGCATTTGGCTGTTGTCATTCATGGCGCTTCTCCTTGAGGCGGGTTCAGTCAGCCAGTGCGGCGGTCTGCAGTGCGAAGATTTCGGTCATGCCCTTCTGGGCCAAGGCCAGCATGGCATTCAGCTCAGCCGGCTGGAACGGTGCGCCTTCAGCGGTGCCCTGCACTTCGATGAAACCACCGGTGCTGGTCATCACCACGTTCAGGTCGGTCTCGGCAGCCGAGTCTTCCAGATAGTCCAGGTCCAGCACAGGCTCGCCCTGGTACATGCCCACCGAAACGGCGGCGATCATTTGCTTGAGCGGGTCACCGCCCTTCAGGCCGCCACGTTTCTTGATCACTTTCAACGCGTCGACCAGGGCCACCATGGCGCCGGTGATAGACGCCGTGCGGGTGCCGCCGTCAGCCTGGATCACGTCGCAGTCGACATACAGGGTCACGTCTCCCAGCTTGGACATATCCAGCGCGGCGCGCAGGGACCGACCAATCAGGCGCTGGATTTCCAGGGTACGGCCACCTTGCTTGCCACGGCTGGCTTCACGCTGGTTCCGCTCGCCGGTTGCACGCGGCAACATGCCGTATTCGGCGGTCAACCAGCCCTGACCCTGGCCTTTGAGGAAGCGTGGTACGCCATTTTCGACGCTGACCGTACAGATGACTTTGGTATCGCCAAACTCGACCAGTACAGATCCCTCGGCGTGTTTGGTGTAGTTGCGGGTGATGCGGATCGAGCGGAGCTGATCGGCAGCGCGACCACTTGGACGTTTCATAGGGAGACACCTGTACTGAGGACGAAAAACTGCCGAGCATTATAGAGCCGCGAGCCGATTCGGGGCACTGCTAAAAAATTCGGTTACGAATGCTCGGGTTTGGGCGTGCCCGCCCCACTACGCTACAATCCTGCGCCTTCCTAACCATCAGCCCGTATTTGCTGGGCTGCAACGCGAGGTACCTCCATGGTGCACAGCATGACCGCCTTCGCCCGCGTCGAAAAAGCCGGCGCCCAAGGCACCCTGAGCTGGGAACTGCGCTCGGTCAACAGCCGCTACCTGGAGCCGCACCTGCGCCTGCCGGAGTCTTTCCGTGACCTCGAAGGCGCCGTGCGTGAAGCACTGCGCCAAGGCATCTCGCGCGGCAAGCTGGAATGCACCCTGCGCTTTACCGAAGAAACCACCGGCAAGCCCTTGCAGATTGATCGCGACCGCGCCGCGCAACTGGTCGCTGCAGCAGAAACCATCGCCGGCCTGATCCAACAGCCCGCCGCGCTTAACCCACTGGAAGTGCTGGCCTGGCCCGGCGTACTGGTAGCCGACGCTACCGACCCGCAAGCGCTCAACGCCGAAGCCCTGGCCCTGTTCAATCAGGGCTTGAAGGAGCTCAAGGCCGGCCGCGAGCGCGAAGGCGCCGAACTGGCCCGCCTGATCAACGAACGCCTGACGTCAATCGAAGAAGACGTGGTCATCCTGCGCGAACTGGTGCCGCAAATGCTCGCCACCCAGCGCCAGAAGGTCCTCGATCGCTTTGCCGACATGAAGGCCGACCTGGACCCGACACGCCTGGAGCAGGAAATGGTCCTGCTGGCCCAGAAGAGCGACGTTGCGGAAGAACTCGACCGCCTCAGCACCCACATCCTCGAAGTGCGCCGCGTACTCAAGTCCGCCGGTGCCGCCGGTCGGCGCCTGGACTTCCTGATGCAGGAACTCAACCGCGAAGCCAATACACTGGGTTCCAAGGCGTTTGACCCACGCAGCACACAAGCGGCGGTCAACCTCAAAGTGTTGATCGAGCAGATGCGCGAACAAGTACAGAATATTGAGTAAGGCAACTTCCATGACCCACAGCACCGGCACCCTTTACATCATTTCCGCCCCTTCGGGCGCGGGCAAGAGCAGCTTGGTCAAGGCCCTGACCGACGCTGACGAGCACATCCGCATCTCGGTTTCCCACACCACCCGCGCCATGCGCCCGGGCGAGGTCAACGGCGAGCACTACCATTTCGTCGAGCGCACCGAGTTTGTCAAGATGATCGAGCACGGCGACTTCCTGGAGCGCGCCGAAGTCTTCGGCAACCTCTACGGCACCTCGCAGAGCCACTTGCAGCAGACCCTGGACGAAGGCCACGACCTGATCCTGGAAATCGACTGGCAGGGCGCCGAACAGGTACGCAAGCTGATGCCCCAGGCGCGCTCGATCTTTATCCTGCCGCCGTCCCTGGAAGCCTTGCACCAGCGTCTGACCAATCGCGGCCAGGACAGCGACGAGATCATCGAAGGTCGCATGCGCGAAGCCGTCAGTGAAATGAGCCACTACGTCGATTACGATTACCTGATCATCAATGACGACTTTGCCCACGCACTGGATGATCTGAAGGCCATTTTCCGCACCAATCAGCTGCAGCAAAAGCGCCAACAGCAGCGTTTCGGCAAATTGCTCGCCGAACTGCTTGGTTGATTGGCTCTTCCCAAAACCGCCGCAAGGGCTTTACATTGATGCCTGTAGCGGTTTTGCGAGGGCCTGCGGAAAATCAGCGCTTCCCTAAACGCTGGTGATTTTTTAAACTGTTTAGTCCGCTCGCCCAACCGGGCAGCGCGCATCTTGCATTCGCTCCGAGGAATACCATGGCCCGCGTAACCGTTGAAGACTGCCTAGAACACGTGGATAACCGCTTTGAGCTGGTCATGCTCTCTACCAAGCGTGCCCGTCAATTGGCCACCGGTGGCAAAGAGCCTCTGGTCCAGTGGGAAAACGACAAGCCTACCGTTGTAGCCCTGCGTGAAATCGCTGAAGGCCTGATGAGCTACGAGTTCATCGCCGAGCAGGAAATCGTTCAGGACGAACCGCTGTTTGCAGCGTTCGAGGACGAGTCCAACGAGGCCGTCTAAGCCTATGCCTGGTCGACGTAGCACGGCGCAGGGTCACAGCCAACGGCAGGAGTTCGCACTTTGCCGAGCGTAGACGCCCTCGCCGATCGCTTATCGGCCTACCTCGGCCCAGACCAGGTCAACCTGGTCCGCCGAGCGTATTTCTACGCCGAACAAGCCCACGACGGCCAACGCCGCCGCAGTGGCGAGGCGTATGTCACCCATCCTCTTGCGGTGGCAAATATTCTTGCCGACATGCACATGGACCATCAAAGCCTGATGGCCGCGATGCTGCATGACGTGATCGAAGACACCGGCATCGCCAAGGAAGCGCTGAGCGCGCAATTTGGCGAAACCGTGGCCGAACTGGTCGACGGGGTCAGCAAACTGACCCAGATGAACTTCGAGACCAAGGCCGAAGCCCAGGCGGAAAACTTCCAGAAGATGGCCATGGCCATGGCCCGCGATATCCGGGTGATCCTGGTCAAGCTGGCCGACCGGCTGCACAACATGCGCACACTGGAAGTGCTGTCCGGCGAAAAACGTCGGCGCATTGCCAAGGAAACCCTGGAAATCTATGCACCCATCGCCAACCGGCTGGGCATGCATGCCATTCGTATCGAATTCGAAGACCTCGGCTTCAAAGCGATGCACCCGATGCGCTCGGCGCGCATCTACCAGGCCGTCAAGCGCGCCCGTGGCAATCGCAAGGAAATCGTCAACAAGATCGAAGAGTCCCTGAGCCATTGCCTGGCGATCGACGAGATCGAAGGCGAAGTCAGCGGCCGGCAGAAACACATCTACGGCATCTATAAAAAGATGCGCGGCAAGCGTCGGGCCTTCAACGAGATCATGGACGTGTATGCGTTCCGGATCATCGTCGACAAGGTCGACACCTGCTACCGCGTACTCGGCGCCGTACATAATTTGTACAAGCCGCTGCCGGGTCGCTTCAAGGACTACATCGCCATTCCCAAGGCCAACGGCTATCAATCGCTGCATACCACACTGTTCGGTATGCACGGGGTGCCGATCGAGATCCAGATCCGCACTCGGGAAATGGAAGAAATGGCCAACAATGGCATCGCTGCCCACTGGCTCTACAAGTCCAGCGGCGACGAGCAACCCAAAGGCACCCATGCCCGCGCCCGCCAATGGGTAAAAGGCGTGCTGGAAATGCAGCAACGTGCCGGTAACTCCCTGGAATTCATCGAAAGCGTGAAGATCGACCTGTTCCCGGACGAGGTCTACGTATTTACGCCCAAAGGCCGCATCATGGAGCTGCCCAAAGGCTCCACGGCGGTCGACTTTGCCTACGCCGTGCATACCGACGTGGGTAACAGCTGCATTGCCTGCCGGATCAACCGTCGCCTCGCGCCGCTGTCCGAGCCCCTGCAAAGCGGTTCCACGGTCGAGATCGTCAGCGCCCCGGGCGCACGCCCGAACCCGGCGTGGCTCAATTTCGTCGTCACCGGCAAGGCACGCACGCACATCCGCCACGCCCTGAAACTGCAACGCCGTTCCGAGTCCATCAGCCTCGGCGAACGCCTGCTGAACAAGGTGCTCAACGGTTTCGACAGCGCCCTCGACAAGATCCCGCACGAGCGTGTGCAGGCGATACTCAACGAGTACCACCAGCAAAACATCGAAGACCTGCTGGAAGATATCGGCCTGGGAAACCGCATGGCCTACGTGGTCGCCCGTCGCTTGCTGGGCGAAGGCGAGCAGTTGCCAAGCCCCGAAGGCCCGCTGGCGATTCGCGGCACCGAGGGCCTGGTGCTCAGCTACGCCAAGTGCTGCACGCCGATCCCGGGCGACCCGATTGTCGGCCATCTGTCCGCCGGCAAAGGCATGGTGGTGCACCTGGACAACTGCCGCAACATCAGCGAAATCCGCCACAACCCGGAAAAATGCATCCAGCTCTCGTGGGCCAAGGATGTCACCGGCGAATTCAACGTCGAGTTGCGAGTGGAGTTGGAACACCAGCGCGGCTTGATTGCCCTGTTGGCCAGCAGCGTCAACGCGGCCGATGGCAATATCGAAAAAATCAGCATGGATGAACGCGACGGCCGCATCAGCGTGGTCCAGTTGGTGGTCAGCGTCCACGACCGCGTGCACCTGGCCCGCGTGATCAAGAAACTGCGCGCCCTGACCGGGGTGATCCGCATCACCCGCATGCGTGCTTAGCGCATCAAATAAGTCATCCTCTCTTACAAGGAGTCTCAAATGACCAAGACTGTTATCAACAGCGACAAGGCCCCGGCCGCCATCGGTACTTATTCCCAGGCGATCAAGGCAGGCAATACCGTCTACATGTCCGGCCAGATCCCGCTGGACCCAAAGACCATGGAACTGGTTGAAGGCTTCGAAGCACAGACCGTACAGGTCTTCGAAAACCTCAAGTCCGTCGCCGAAGCTGCTGGTGGTTCGTTCAAGGACATCGTCAAACTGAACATCTTCCTGACTGACCTGAGCCACTTCGCCAAGGTCAACGAGATCATGGGCAAGTACTTCGAACAACCCTACCCAGCCCGCGCCGCCATTGGCGTGGCCGCTCTGCCAAAGGGCGCGCAGGTTGAGATGGACGCGATTCTGGTCATCGAGTAAAAACACCCGGCGCAGCCTCCACAGGCCGCGCCGACTTTGTTTTAAAAGGATTTCGTAATGCGCAAAGCGCTTGTAGCCTCTTCGTTGCTCGCCCTGCTGCTGGGCGGCTGCGCCAGCAACCCTGCAGACCTGGATGTGAGTGGCACCTGGATCAACCAGGCCGCCATCGACGCAGCAGCCAAGGGCGGCCCTTTGCGTGAAGCACTGCAGAGCAATGGGCCGAACCTCGAATGGGAGGTCAATACCAAAGCGCTGCAGGCGCGCTACTACAACGGTTTTGAAGTCGCCGAAGGCAAGTTGATCGGCGAGAAACCAGGTGCCTGGAGCGTCGACTTCTACGGCAGCGCAGCCACCGAACTCAAGCGCAAAGGCAAACAACTGCTGCAAGTGGCCAACGACAACGAGCCTGAACAGTTGTTCGCCCGCGCCAAAGACCCGGCCCCGGAAGGCGCACCGCTGGGTGCCAACTTCGAGCGGGCACTGTATGCAGCTTATATGGGCGGCGACTGGAAGATCACCGACGGCAACGGTGACGGCTCCACGGTGCAGTTCCAGGCCAACGGCAAGGTCGCCGGCCTGCCTGGGGTCGATCACTACTCGCTGTGCCTGGCCGGCGACTGCGCCTCCATGAGCGGCGGCTACGACAGCATCTGGCTGCAACTGAACGGCAAGGGCAACCCATGGATCTTCGCCCGCAAGGGCAAGCAACTGGAAATATTCCAGGCGGTGAACACTGCTCAGGCGGACGAAGTACCTTCGTTTACGCCGGGGCCTCGTCAATGGCTATTGGAAAAGCAATGACGCACGCAGCTCTGTAGTGAGCGGGCTTGCCCCGCGCTGGGCGGCGCAGCCGCCCCAAACCCAGGCACCTCAGTCCTCCTGAAATACCGCGGCGTCTTTGTTGGGGCGGCTTTGCCACCCAGCGCGGGGCAAGCCCGCTCACTACAAGAATTAGTCGTTTTATTCAGCACTTACCTTCAAGAATCGCCGCATACCCTTCGCGGTAACTCGGATAGGCCGGGCGCCAACCCAGTGCTTTAGCTCGAGCATTACTGCATTGCTTGCTGCCGGCACGCCGCACACTGGCGTCTTCGGCCCATTCGGTCACGCCCAGGTACTCGCGTAGCCAAGCCACCACTTCAGCCAGCGGCGCAGGCGCATCGTCGACACCGATATAGATCTTGTCCAGCGAGCCACCCTGCTCCACATGGCGCAACAAAAACGCCAGCAGGCCTGCCGCATCATCCGCATGGATCCGGTTGCCATACAAAGGTGGCTCGATCGCCACGCGATAACCTTGGCGAACCTGGGTCAACAGCCACTCACGGCCCGGGCCGTAAATACCGGTCAAGCGCACGACGGTCGCGGGAATACCGCTGTTGAGGGCGACTTGCTCAGCCTCCAGCATCACTTGGCCGGAGTAACCTTTGGCCTGAGTGTCGGAGGTTTCATCGACCCACTCACCATTCTGCTGTCCATACACGCTGCTGCTGGACACAAACAACAGGTGCTTCGGCGCCTGGCCGTAGTCCTGCAGCCACTCCAGCACATGCTGCAAGCCTTGCACATAAGCGGCGCGGTAGCCGGCTTCATCGTGGTCCGTTGCGGCAGCGCAATACACCAGGTAATCCACCCCGCCGATCGGCCAGGTGTCAGGGCAGTCCTTGTTGAACAGGTCACCGGCAATGCCGATTACGCCGTCGGGCAGCCGCGAAATATCGCGACGCAGGCCGTGAACCTCCCATTCCGAGGCCAGCAATTGGCTAGCCAACCGACTACCCACATCACCGCAACCGGCAATCACAACAGAAGGCGCAGACATTTCCAAACTCCGTTCTTAAAGGCGCAGATTAGCCGCCGAAGATGACCAGCGGCCAGCAAAAGGACAAATAAAGTAACTGTATTACTTTAGTTAACAAGAATTACTTGCAATAATGTCCGCCCATTTGTCCTCGGCCCAAAGGGTCTGGAAGGGCGATCACCCATTTTCTTCTCTCAGGTCCGGCCAGCATGACACGTAATATCAACCCCGCTTCGCCAACCCTGCTTCACAGTCCCTCCCGCGCCTGGCGTGCGGTGGCTGCGATGCTGTTCAGCGTACTGCTGGCGCCGACCGCCGCATTCGCTGACGCCACTGCCCCCGCCACTCCGGCCACTGCCGAGCACAGCGCTGCAACCCCGGCGGCTCCTGCCGCCGCACCGGTTGCCACTGACCCATCCCAGGCCGCCACTCCAGCGCCTGCCGCCGAACCCGGCGTTGTGCTGGAAGAAGACAACACCCTGGGCATGGCCCATGACCTGTCGCCGTGGGGCATGTACCAGAACGCTGACGTGGTGGTAAAAGCCGTGATGATCGGCCTGGCCATCGCCTCGATCATTACCTGGACCATCTGGATCGCCAAAGGCTTTGAACTGCTGGGCGCCAAGCGTCGTCTGCGCAGTGAAATCGCCCACCTGAAAAAGGCCACTACCCTCAAGGAAGCGAGCGACACCGCGACCAAAAAGGGCACCCTGGCCAACCTGCTGGTGCACGACGCACTGGAAGAAATGCGCCTGTCGGCCAACACGCGTGAAAAAGAAGGCATCAAGGAACGCGTCAGCTTCCGCCTGGAGCGCCTGGTGGCCGCCTGCGGTCGCAACATGAGCAGCGGCACCGGTGTACTCGCGACCATCGGCTCTACCGCGCCATTCGTCGGCCTGTTCGGCACCGTATGGGGCATCATGAACAGCTTCATCGGTATCGCCAAAACCCAGACCACCAACCTCGCCGTCGTTGCCCCCGGTATCGCAGAAGCCTTGCTGGCTACCGCCCTGGGCCTGGTTGCGGCGATTCCTGCGGTGGTGATCTACAACGTGTTCGCCCGTTCGATTGCCGGCTACAAGGCGCAGGTGTCGGATGCGTCGGCAGAAGTCCTGTTGCTGGTCAGCCGTGACCTCGATCACCTGCCTACCGAGCGCAGCTCGCAACCGCACATGGTGAAAGTGGGGTAATCGGCCATGGGCCTGCATTTGAATCAAGGCGACGACGAGCTCGTCGAGAACCACGAGATCAATGTCACGCCGTTTATCGACGTGATGCTGGTGCTGCTGATCATCTTCATGGTGGCGGCTCCACTGGCGACCGTAGACATCAAGGTCGACCTGCCCGCGTCCAGCGCCAAGCCTGCGCCGCGGCCGGAGAAACCGATCTTCCTCAGCGTCAAGGCGGACCAACGCCTGTTCCTGGGCGAAGAAGAAGTCAAGGCTGAAACCCTGGGCCCGGTGCTCGACGCCAAGACCCAAGGCAAGAAAGACACGACGATCTTCTTCCAGGCCGACAAGGGCGTGGACTACGGCGACCTGATGAGCGTGATGGATGCCCTGCGGGCAGCCGGCTACCTCAAGGTGGGCCTGGTCGGACTTGAGACGGCAGCCAAGAAATGATCACGACGCGCCACAAACTGACGCGTTATGGCACCAGCCTTGCCGTCGTGCTGGGCGTGCATGCCGTCGCGATCCTCATCGCGCTCCAATGGTCCGCGCCGCATCCGGTGCAATTGCCGCCGGCGGCCATGGTCATCGACCTGGCGCCAATGCCGGCACCACCACCGCCGGCGCCGCCCAAGGTCATCACGCCGCCGCAACCGCCCGCTCCGGTGGAAGAGCTGCCCCTGCCGAAACTGGCCGAGGCGCCCAAGCCAACGATCCAGGTGCCCAAGCCGGTCAAACCCAAGCCCAAGCCTGCGCCGCCCAAACCGGTCGAGAAGAAGCCCGAGCCGCCCAAGGAGAAACCTTCCGAAGAGCCGCCGAGTGAAACACCACCGACCAACGCGCCTGCAGAAAAGTCGGCCCAGCCGGTGCCTGGCCCGTCCCCCCAACAGGTCGCCGCCAAAGCATCCTGGGAAGGTGCCCTGCTGGCGCATTTGCAGAAGTACAAGAAGTACCCGCCAAGCGCCCAGCGCAGCGGCAAGGAAGGCCTGAACCGCTTGCGCTTCGTGGTCGATGGTGAGGGCAATGTGCTGTCCTATGAGTTGGTAGGCCGCTCCGGCAACGCCGACCTGGACCGTGCGACCCTGGACATGATCCGTCGTGCCCAGCCACTGCCCAAGCCGCCGGCCGACATGTTGAAAGGTGGCAGCATCGAAATCGTTGCGCCCTTCGTCTACAACATCGAGAAGCGCCGCCGGTAACGCTGAGCGTGGTGAGGGGCAACTCTCACCACCTTCAGCAAAATCCCCACTCAATCCCCACCAAAGTTCTGATAACGTGCGTCTATCGATTGCAGCCGGTATGCTTGGGCTGTACCTCATGGACGCCCGCTATGACTCTTACAGAATTACGCTACATCGTGACCCTCGCCCAAGAGCAGCACTTCGGCCATGCGGCCGAGCGTTGCCATGTCAGCCAACCGACCCTGTCGGTGGGCGTGAAAAAGCTTGAAGACGAACTCGGTGTGCTGATCTTCGAGCGCAGCAAAAGCGCCGTACGCCTCACCCCGGTGGGCGAAGGCATTGTGGCCCAGGCCCAGAAAGTCCTGGAGCAGGCGCAGAGCATTCGCGAGTTGGCCCAGGCCGGCAAGAACCAGCTGACCGCGCCTCTGAAGGTTGGCGCCATCTATACCGTTGGCCCCTACCTGTTCCCGCACCTGATTCCGCAACTGCACCGCGTCGCACCGCAGATGCCGTTGTACATCGAAGAAAACTTCACTCATGTGCTGCGCGACAAGCTGCGCAACGGTGAGCTGGACGCGATCATCATTGCCCTGCCGTTCAACGAAGCAGACGTGCTGACCCTGCCGCTCTATGACGAGCCGTTCTATGTGCTGATGCCGGCCTCGCACCCATGGACGCAGAAAGACACGATCGACGCCGGCCTGCTCAACGACAAGAGCCTGTTGCTGCTCGGCGAAGGCCACTGCTTCCGCGACCAGGTGCTCGAAGCCTGCCCGACCCTGACCAAGGGCAACGACGGCGCCAAGCACACCACCGTGGAGTCCAGCTCCCTGGAGACGATTCGCCACATGGTCGCCTCCGGCCTGGGCATTTCGATCCTGCCGCTGTCGGCAGTGGACAGCCATCACTACGCCCCCGGCGTGATCGAAGTGCGCCCGCTCACGCCACCCGTGCCGTTCCGTACCGTGGCCATTGCCTGGCGCGCCAGTTTCCCGCGGCCCAAGGCCATTGAGATCCTCGCCGACTCGATCCGCCTGTGCTCGGTGGCCAAGCCGACGGCTGCGAGCTGACACGTCGTATGACTGAACTGTCGCAGGTGTCGGTGACGGCACTCAAGGGTGTCGGTGAAGCCATGGCCGAAAAACTGGCCAAGGTCGGCCTGGAAAACCTCCAGGACGTGCTGTTCCACCTGCCGCTGCGCTATCAGGACCGCACCCGCGTGGTACCTATCGGCCAGTTGCGGCCTGGGCAGGATGCGGTGATCGAAGGCACCGTCAGCGGTGCCGACGTGGTCATGGGCAAGCGCCGCAGCCTGGTGGTACGCCTGCAGGACGGCACCGGCGGGCTGAGCCTGCGCTTCTACCACTTCAGCAACGCACAGAAAGAGGGCCTCAAGCGCGGCACCCGCGTACGCTGCTACGGTGAGGCGCGCCCCGGCGCCTCGGGCCTGGAGATCTACCATCCGGAATACCGCGCCATCACTGGCGACGAGCCGCCGCCGGTAGACACCACACTCACGCCCATCTACCCGCTCACCGAAGGCCTGACCCAACAACGCCTGCGCCAGCTGTGCATGCAGACCCTGACGATGCTCGGCCCGAAAAGCCTGCCCGACTGGCTGCCCCTGGAGCTTGCCCGCGATTACCAATTGGCGCCCCTGGACGATGCGATCCGCTACCTGCATCACCCACCCGCCGACGCCGATGTCGACGAACTGGCCCTGGGTCATCACTGGGCCCAGCACCGCCTGGCCTTCGAAGAACTGCTGACCCACCAACTGTCCCAGCAACGTCTGCGCGAGAGCATGCGCTCGCTGCGCGCGCCGGCGATGCCCAAGGCCACGCGTTTGCCCGCACTCTACTTGGCCAACCTCGGCTTTACCCCGACCGGAGCACAACAGCGCGTCGGCAATGAAATCGCCTACGACTTGAGCCAGCGAGAACCGATGCTGCGCCTGATCCAGGGCGACGTAGGCGCCGGCAAGACCGTGGTCGCCGCCCTCGCCGCCCTGCAAGCACTGGAGGCCGGTTACCAGGTCGCGCTGATGGCGCCTACGGAGATCCTTGCCGAACAGCATTTCATTACCTTCAAACGCTGGCTCGAACCCTTGGGCCTGGAAGTCGCGTGGCTGGCCGGCAAGCTCAAGGGCAAGAATCGTGCGGCGGCGCTGGAACAGATCGCCGCAGGTGCGCCGATGGTGGTCGGCACCCACGCATTGTTCCAGGACGAAGTGCAGTTCAAGAACCTGGCACTGGTGATCATCGACGAGCAACACCGCTTCGGCGTGCAGCAGCGCCTGGCCCTGCGCCAGAAAGGCGTGGGCGGGCGCATGAACCCGCACCAGTTGATCATGACCGCCACCCCGATCCCGCGCACCCTGGCCATGAGCGCCTATGCCGACCTCGACACCTCGATCCTCGACGAACTGCCCCCCGGCCGTACCCCCGTCAATACCGTCCTGGTCACCGACACCCGCCGCGTGGAAGTGATCGAGCGCGTACGCGGGGCCTGCGCCGAAGGTCGTCAGGCCTATTGGGTGTGCACGCTGATCGAAGAGTCCGAAGAACTGACCTGCCAGGCCGCCGAAACCACCTATGAAGACCTCAGCAGCGCCTTGGGCGAATTGAAGGTCGGGTTGATCCACGGCCGCATGAAGCCTGCGGAAAAGGCCGCGGTGATGGCCGAATTCAAGGCCGGCAACCTGCAACTGCTGGTGGCCACCACGGTAATCGAGGTGGGTGTGGACGTACCCAACGCCAGCCTGATGATCATCGAAAACCCCGAGCGCCTGGGCCTGGCGCAACTGCACCAGTTGCGCGGCCGTGTCGGCCGGGGCAGCGCGGCCAGCCATTGCGTGCTGCTGTATCACCCGCCGCTGTCGCAAATCGGTCGTCAGCGCCTGGGCATCATGCGTGAAACCAACGACGGTTTTGTCATCGCCGAGAAAGACCTCGAACTGCGCGGCCCCGGCGAAATGCTCGGAACCCGCCAGACCGGCCTGCTGCAATTCAAGGTCGCCGACCTGATGCGCGACGCCGACCTGTTGCCCGCCGTGCGTGACGCGGCACAAGCGCTACTGGAGCGCTGGCCGGAACATGTCAGCCCATTGCTGAATCGTTGGCTACGACATGGACAGCAATACGGCCAAGTGTGACGCCTGCCTCACTTTCCGACCAACACCTGTATCAAGCTGGTTATACTTCTTGGACTGTACGAATTTGGATCAGGCCATGTCAGAAGTAGCCCTCGCCACAGCCCCACTGACCGCTCCGCCGGTCATTCGGGCTCTGCTCGCAAAGCTCGCCATCCCCTACACGGAAGTTGCCGAACAACCTGGCCTGAATCCCGCGCGAAAGGTCCAGGCGGTACTGCTGGAAGATGCCGTTGGCGCTCTCATGGTGCTGTTCCCCCAGAACCAGTTGCTTGACCTCAACCGCTTGGCCGAACTGACCGGGCGCCGCCTGACGGCCGTAGCGCCGGAGCGCATCGAACGCATGCTGGGCAAGCATGAGCTGAGCCTGCTACCCGGGCTGCCCGCGCTCACCAGCTCGCCATGCCTGTACGAAGGCAGCTTGCTCAACGAACCGAGCCTGCTGGTGCATTCGGGCGAAGCTGGGCTGCTGCTGGAAATTGCCAGTGACATGTTCAAGACCATGCTCACCAAGGCCAGCGCCGGGCACTTCGGCGAGCCGTTGAGCAACATCCGCCCCAACCTCGATCGTCCCAACGATGACCGCGAGGAAATTACCCAGGCGATGCAGGCGTTTACCGCCCGGCGTATCCAGCAACGCCTGGAAGCGACCATCGAAATTCCGCCGCTGGCCGATACCGCGCAAAAAATCATCAAGTTGCGCGTCGACCCCAACGCCACCATCGATGACATTACCGGCGTGGTCGAAACCGACCCGGCCCTGGCTGCCCAAGTGGTGAGCTGGGCAGCGTCGCCGTACTACGCCTCGCCAGGCAAGATTCGCTCAGTGGAAGACGCCATCGTGCGTGTGCTGGGCTTTGACCTGGTGATCAACCTGGCGCTTGGCCTGGCACTGGGCAAGACCCTGAGCCTGCCCAAAGACCATCCGCACCAGGCCACCCCGTATTGGCACCAATCGATCTACACCGCCGCCGTGATCGAGGGCCTGACCCGCGCCATGCCGCGCGCGCAGCGCCCGGAAGCCGGCCTGACCTACCTGGCCGGCTTGCTGCACAACTTCGGTTACCTGTTGCTGGCCCACGTGTTTCCGCCGCATTTCTCGTTGATCTGCCGCCACCTCGAGGTCAACCCGCACCTGTGCCACAGCTACGTCGAACAGCACCTGCTGGGCATCAGCCGCGAGCAGATCGGCGCCTGGCTGATGCGCTACTGGGACATGCCGGACGAACTGTCCACCGCCCTGCGCTTCCAGCACGACCCGACCTACGACGGCCAATACGCCGAGTACCCGAACCTGGTGTGCCTGGCCGTACGATTGCTGCGCAGCCGTGGCATCGGTTCCGGGCCGGATGAAGCGATCCCGGAGGCGCTGCTCGAGCGCCTCGGGTTGAGCCGTGACAAGGCTGAGGACGTGGTGGGTAAAGTGCTGGATGCCGAAGTGTTGTTGCGCGAGTTGGCGTCGCAGTTCAATCAAGGCTGAGAGCGGCAGCGCGCTGCCTATGCAAAACCGCACAGTGATTGATGAAGTAGCGACTTTGGAATTATTAATATTTCAAATAACTTCTAAAAACTGTCAATTCTCACAGTAGATGTTTATCCCTGGCTTCGGTGATCTTATCCACGCACGCAATACATCCCGTGGAGGAATCAAAATGTCAGCAACCGTTAGCGTTACCAGTGCACCGTCTGGAATTGAAGCAGACTACATCAAACAAAAAATTGAAGGCTATGGCGTTACCGTCACCTCGGTCACACTAAATAGCGATGGAACGTTCAGTGTCGTCGTTAATGCCGATGACCTCGGCGCACACGGTCTCAGCGCGAGCATGCTGTTTTCCCAGATAAACATGCACAACGTAAAGATTACGCCACGCTAAGCGAACAACACCGGAACCTACTGTAATAAGCACAGGTTCCGGTTTCATTGCGCACAGCGCGAACGTGCTTCAATCAAACGAAGCCAATAATGCAACTCCATACACTATCGATCAGCCCTGCTTCTTTTTCTTCGGCTTCAAATACTTGGTCAAGCCCTGGAACCAGATTACCAGCGCCGGGTTTCCCTTGATCTGGATCGACTTGTCCTGAATCCCCGTCATGAACGCCAGTTGCTTGTTCTTCGCCTGCATCGTGGCGAAGCCATAGGCAGCGTCTTTGAAGGCGATGGCAAATGCCGGTGACGGGTGCACACCCGAACGGCTGGTAATGCGCTGGTCTTTGACGATGAAGTGACGGGCAACCTTGCCGTCGAGGGTCTGCAACTGGAACGCCAGGTCTTTATCACCCAACTGTTGCTGGAAGGCAGGATTGGTGCGGCTGGCTTTGCCCATCATCAGGCCCAGCACCCACAGCAGAAGACGAAATTTCATGCACACGGCCTCGGTGTATTTATTAAGTGGCCGCAGCAGTGTAACGATTTGCAGGCAGAACGCCACCGATCTCGCGCTTTAGCGGGAGATCGGCAGGCGTTTAACGCTTATAGCAACATCTTGCTTAAACGTTAGGGCAAGGCACCGGCGCCCAGTCGGCCAGGTTCGGATCGCGGCAAGTGCCTTCGATCTGGGCCTTGCCGGCGCTGGCAACCTGCTTGCTTTCAGCTTGCTTGGCCTGCACGGTCTGGATGCTCTTCTCGGTGGTGACCGCTTCTTTAGGCACGGTTGGCAGCACCGGCTTTTTCGCAGGTTTTACGGCTTTCTTACCCTTGGTCGGCGCTACCACAGGCGTGGTGTCGGCGGTGGCCACGGTGACCACGTCGGTGCGTTGCACGCCAACCTGTTGCAGGTCTTTCTCATAAGCCTGGGTGTAGTTGTTCAGGTCTTCACTGGCCTTGCCGTTGACCGCGACGATCAGGTCGTTGGACTCCTTCAGGCCCGCGACGATTTCCGCTAGGCGCTTGCGGCCTTCGGTGTCGTTGACGGTCTTGGCCTTGCGGTCATTCACCAGCTGGGTGAACGCGCTCTGATAGCACTGCTGGGACGCTTTGGCGTAAGCGGTGCTGCGGTCGATGTCGGACGCGCTTTTGTTGAAGTCGGTGGAGTAGGACGCAATGCGCTGCTTGTCATCGGCGATCTGCTTTTGACGCTCGGTGTAGTAACCCGCCGCGCCGCCAGCCAGTGCACCGCCCGCAGCACCAATGGCCGCGTTACGACCGCGCTTGTCAGCGTCGCCGGTCAGGGCACCCAGCAATGCACCACCGGCCGCGCCGATGGCCGCACCGGTCACCACCGACTTGGTCATGTTCGAATCGGTGGCGCGCAGGTGCTGCACCGGCTCGTAGCAGTTCGGGTAGTACTCGACCTTGGTGCTCGACGCGACCTTGGAGGCCGGTGACGTGGCGCAACCAGTCAATACGGTACTGAAACCGGCTGCGATCAGCAGCAGGTGACGCTTGGAAACCGCCTTACGGGAAAAAAGCATAGGTGTGATCTCTGTTAAGTTTGACTTGCCCAGCACGGCCCACCGCCGCCTGAGTCCCTTCCAAGCTCGCCGCACAACCAACGGTCAAGACCGCTGACCGCTCGCTGCGAGCAGTTCCTTCAAGATCGTTGCCGGGTCGGCCCGCTGTTGCTTGCGGTAGTTGCCGACATGGCGAACGAACAGTGTCGCGCGCGTCACCAAGCTCTTGCCGAGCACAGGTTTGCGATCCAACTCTTCCTTGATCCGTTGAAACTGAGCCTGGATCACCGCATCGGTATAGCGCGTGCCGGTGGCCAGGTTGTCGATATAAATCGCCACCGCGCCGTCGAGGGCGCTGCGGCCATTGTCGATGGCCGTGGCGAACAGCGTCGCACTGGCTTCGTCCTTGTTGGCCACCGCCTGATCGCGGCTCTTCTGCAGGTTGATCAGGCGGATGTTGTAGTTGCTGATGGTCTCGGCCACCAACGCAGCGGACTGAATCAGGTTGCCCGCCGCCTCTTCGCGTTGCTGGGCGATCAGCGAGACGTTGCGCTTGAGCTCTTCGTTGACCAGCCCCAGCTCGGCTTGCAGCTTGGGGTCGACACTGGCGGCAATGATGGTGTCCAGGCGTTTGGTCGGGTCCTGGGCTTCGTCGATGGCATCGGTCAGTGCGGCCAGGCGCCCTTCTTTCTGCCATTGGGCGAACAGCTCCTTGTAGCGCGAGCGCGGCGCCGACAGCGCGCCGATCGCCACACGGAAACCGGTGGTCTCATTGCTTTGCTCGGTGCCGTCGGCGGCGAACAACGGGTACTCACGGCGCATGCCGGTAAACAGCGTGCCCTCGCCTTCGAGGTAATTGCCGCCCTTGACCACAAAGCCGCCGTAGGTGCCCTGGCGTCGCCCGGCGTGCACCAACTGGAAGGACTCCTGGACCATCTCCGCAGCGTTGCCGATCACATCGAACAGGCCGATCGGGTTGGGCAACTTGGTGCCGATGGGCATCAGGCGTGCAGCCTGGCCGGTGCCGCCGGCCACCTGGTTGAACACCGCGTAATCCGCCAGCGGGCCTTCGCCTTCATGGCCTTCGACACGCCGAGGGAACAAGCGGCCCTCCAACTCCTGGCGGCTCACCGCCTGCCCGCCGCGTGCGGCGTATTCCCATTCCACTTCGGTGGGCAGGCGCACAAACCCCAGGCCACCGTCTTCCGCCGAAGAGCCGCGACCGCTGACCGGCAGCAAATCACGGTGGTATTTCATCAACCAGGCGCTGTACACCGCCGAGAAGCGTTCGGCTTCAAAGCGTGACAGCTTCACCTTGGGCAGCCGCGCCGCCATGCCGGTGGGAATGTCGCAGGCCGGCGCCGGCTCGCCGCTGGCCAGGGACTGCGCCTGGGCCATCACCGCAGCGTATTGGCGGGCGGTCACTTCGTACTTGCCGATGAAGTACAACATGGGCTTGAGTGGGGTCTTGGCGTCGGTCTTCGGCATCAAGGGCGCAATGACGTTGTTCCAATCCTTGGGCAGATCCTTGAGGGTGAACTGGCCGTTGATGAAGTCGCGCCGGTAGCCGGAAATAAACGATTGCTGGTAACCCGCCTCGCCTTCGGCGAAGGGGTAGCCAAGACTGATTTCGCGATCGTCCAGGGTGCCCTGGGCCAGTACGTAGGCGTAGCGGAACACCATGTTGCCTTCGCACGGCAGCGGCAGGCTCACGTCGTCCGGCAGCGGTTTTGGATTGTCGAGCTTGTCGCTCGCCTCATCAGCCCAGGCCAGCGAGGCCAGGCTCAGCACCACACAGGCACCCAGTAACTTATACATCTCTGATTCCTTCAGAAGCCTGGATCCGCGCCACACGCCAACCACCACAGGCCGCCGCCACGGCGCTGACGCCGAGGACTGCAACCAGGGCCAGGCCGTAATGACGCGCCAGCAGGTGGCTGGCGTATTCGCCCGGAACCTGCACAAATAGCTTATTCAACCCCGCCTCGGCCAGGCCATACAACCCGGCACTGAGCACGGCGGCAGCACCTGCGCTGTACAACGCCTGCACCACCACAAACCACAACAGCCCACCGGTGGAAAAGCCCAACAGGCGTAACACCGACAATTCCCGGCGCTTGCGCGCCACGGCGGCCAAGGCCCCGGCGAAGATCGCCGCGAACGCGCCCGCCAAGGCCAAACCGGCGATGATCCAGAATACGATCGACAGGTTGCGGCTCAACGACTGCACCTGCGCGATAGTGTTCGCCTGGGTCGATACCAACAGGTTCTGTCCGGCGAAATACACACGTAACACTTCTACATCGCTGAGACGGCGTGCGTACAGGCGAAATGCCGGGTACACCCGCTGCTCATTCGCACCGACCGCTTCACCTTCCCACCCCAGCGCCGGCACCGCACGGCCGTCGCGATAATCTTCGGCTGCTTCCAGCAGGGCCAGGTCGGCAAACAGCCCATCACGGGCAAACGCCTCCAACGGCAGCACTGCCAGCACCTGCACACGCGTGCCCCGGGCCTCGACACGCCCGGCCACTTGCCGCGCAAAGCGGGTGTCCAGCCAATCGCCGGGGCGTGCCGCAAGCTTTTCGGCGGCGGTGTGGCTCAGCACGATCTGGTCCATGCCCTTGGGCATCGGCAAACCGGCCAGCAACGGGTCACCCGGCGCGGTCGGCAGCATTTCCAGGGTCAGCGTGCCGACCTGAGCCGTCGCTGCAATCTGCCGCGTGCGCGGCACGGCAAACGCCACGTCGCTACGTTGCCCCAGTTGCTCGACAAACGCAGCGCTGAATCGACCACCGCCCAACGGAATAATTTCACGGGTAGCGGGGTCGGTCTCCAAACGTTCGGTCAAACTGCCAACCAGTCCAAATTTCAAGCCAAATAACACCAGCAACGGCGCGATCACCGCCACCAACGCCAACACTGAGCAGGCCGACAGCCAGGCATCGTTGCGGTAATCCTGCCAGGCCAGGGACGCCACCAAACCGATGCGCATCAACAAGCCTCCCCGAGGGTGGCGGTGACGCCGCCATCCGTGTCGCGACGGCAACTGATGCGCCGCACCTGCAAGCCACTGGCACGGGCCAAGGGTTCGTCATGGGTGGCGATCACGCAGGCGGCACGGTGTTCGCGAGCCTGCGCCAGCAGCGCCTGCATGACCCGTTCGGCATTCAGTGGGTCCAGCGACGCGGTCGGCTCATCCGCCAACACCAGTTGCGGCCCGTGGGCCAGGGCGCGTGCACAACTGACGCGCTGACGCTGGCCTACCGACAATGCAGCGGGTTTCTTGGCCAACTGGTCACTGATCTCCAACTGCGCGGCCAGCCGTGTCACGCTGCCGTCATCCGGCAAACCGAGCAGTTTGCGCGACAAGGCGATATTGCCGCGCACATCGAGAAATCCCAACAGCCCGCCGGTTTGCAGCACGTAGCCCAGATGCCTGCTGCGCAACTGGGCCAACGTCGATTGCCGATCCGCTCGCCACAGCCCGCCGATGTCCTGCTGATTGAACTCGAACTGCCCCACCTGATCCGGCGCCAGCACCAACGCCAATAGATCCAGCAAGGTGCTCTTGCCACAACCGCTGGGCCCGACGATCGCCAGTTGCTCACCCGCGCGCAGGTGCAGCGCCGGGATCACCAGGCTGTAACGCTGGCTACCCACGCCCCGGCTCTTGTGCATTGCGCTCAGGTTCAGCATTACGGCAACGTCGACAACGGCACGCGGTACAACGCATCACCCGGCTCGGCATCGCCGAAACGAACCCAGTTAGCCAGGTCATTGTGGAAGGTTTCGTAAAGGCGGATTTTCGAATCCAGCTCGTCGATAAAGTCTTCCTGTTCGGCCACGCTCAACGACAACCACAAGTCCTGGGTCATGTTCAGCGACTTGCTGCGGTACGGCAGGCCTTCCAGGTATTCGCCGAGGAGGCCGCCATCGGCCAGATTGCCGCCCTTGCGCAACGCCTGCGGGTCGCGGCTCATGTAGGCCGAGGCACTGGCGATTTCCTGGAAGAAGTCCTTGGGTGAGCTTTGGGTTTTGCGCGCCGCGTCGACGATCAGTTTCAGCGACTGCTGCAAATCGTTGAGCTGCAACTTGGTCAGCATCACGCACACCTGGAACGCCGGCAGCGCCGGGTTGGTCAGGTCGCGGTCGGCGGTCCAGGCGCTGACCAGTTGCGGTGCCTGGCTGGCGGTTTTGCGCCCGAGGAAATCCATGTGCATGGCATAGCCGACGGCGGCGGATTTGTCCGCCAGGCTCGGCGCGCTGCTCAGCAACGGCACCGGCTGCGGTGTGTTGCTGCGCACTTGATGAACGAGGTTGGCGAACACCGTACCGATCTCATCGACGCGCTCGCCCAGTTTGCGCACATCGCCGCCCGGCACTGGCGTGTACAGGTCGCCGATCTGCGGGTTGGCGTCAGCCGTGAGGATGCGGTACTGGCTCTCGGCACCGGCGTGGGTTTTCTTGCCGGCATCGGTACGCAGGTGCAGCGCGTAGATCTTGATCTGCTTACCCAATGCGGCCTGGCGCACTTCAGCTTCGTTCATCTGGGTGGCGGCGAACGGATCGTTCTTGCGCAACGCGCCGGCGTCAGTGACCAGCAGGATAATGCGCCCGCCATAGCCGGACCAATCCATGCCATCCACGGCCTGCATCACCCCAGCAAAAGCGTCTTCGTTGAACGAATGGCTGGACACCGTGGACGCTTTGACTTGCCGCGCCATGTCGAGAAAGCGCTGCGGGTCGCGACCTTGATCCAGCGTGATCAAGGTCTTGGCCACATATTCCAGGCCCGGGGTTTTCTTGATGCTGTTGCGAAAACCCACCAGGCCGAAGCTCACGCTGTCCAGCTCACCGCGTTCGGCGATACGGGTTTGCAACTCATGCACCACGTCACGCACCTGGTCGATGTAGGGCTGCATCGACACGGTGGTGTCGACCACCAGCACCACAGCGGTACGGAACGCATCGGCACTGACCGAGGGTACAGCCGGCTTGGCAACGCTGCTGCCAGGATCGATGGACGCCACATTGAGCAACTGCACCGGCTGGCCATTTTCGTCGAAGCTCTCTTTGGAGTCGAAGATCGGCAACAGATAAAACTGGTTCTGCGGCACCGCGCTGGCGGTCGGCTCGAGCGCCAGCACTTGCTGATTGTCTTCGCTGTTTTTCTGCGCCTTGGCCAAGACGTTTTTGGCCGCTGCGGGGTCGGCCAGCAACTTTTCCACTTCGCCGGGCTGGCGCAGGAACATCACCGGTGCCCGGCCCGAGCGCTCGGTAAACTTGAGCACCAGGCTCTGCTTCCAATCGCTGACCTGGGCGGCGGGCAACCAACCGTCACTGCGGCCATCGGTAGCGGCGCCGACGCGTACCCACGGGCTGCCATCGACCTCTTTGCGTTGGTACACATACAGCACGGAGAACGCCGGCAAGGCTTTGCCGGGTGCACCACCTGCATCGCTGGAAAGCTTGGCGCCAGGCTTGCTGAGCACGCGCTGGAACAAGGTCTTTTTGCCCGCCATCAGCAAGGGGCGCTGACCGCCATCCGCGTCAGCGACCACAGGTTTCAACTCAGGCGGCGGCGTTTTGGGGATGACGGCGGCCGGCGGCGCGGCGGGCTTGTCACTGCCGCTCAACCACCAATAACTGGCGCCGCCGATGGCCAGCGCCACCGCCACGGCCACCGCCGCCAACGCCAATACTGGCCCGCGACGCTGCTCGTTATGTTGGGTCGATGCCGGTGGCACCACCGGTTGGCGCACAGGCTCAGGCGGTGCGCTCGGGATCTCAATGGATTCCGGGGTGATGCCGCCCAGATCAAAGCTCATCGGGACCGGCAACGGCCGCACCAGAGTGGCTTCCAACGAGTCCGCCGGCAGTTGATCGAGCGCCAGCAGCAACGCCGCCGCATCGGGGAACCGCTCAGCCGGGTCCTTGGCCAACAACTTGCGCAGCACACCTTGATAACGGCCATGGTGCACCGGCAGTTCCGGCAACGGCTCGGTCAGGTGCGCCAGCGCCGTGGAAAGCGCATCGGTGCCGTTGTACGGCAGCTTGCCGACAAGGATTTCATAGAGCACCACACCGAGCGCATACAGGTCGGCGCGACCATCAATTTCCTGGCCCCGCGCCTGCTCCGGGCTCATGTAGCTGGGCGTGCCCACGGCAAACCCGGCTTGGGTGAACTGGGTACGATCATCCAGGGACTTGGCGATGCCGAAGTCCGACAACACCGCCGTGCCATCGGCGCGGAACAGGATGTTGGCAGGCTTGACGTCACGGTGGACCAGGCCCTGGGCATGCGCATAGCCCAACGCCGAGGCGATCTGGCGGATCAGCGTCACCCCTTGCTCAGGCGTCAGGCCGGCGGCAATGCGTTCCTTGAGCGTGCCATTGGGCAGGTATTCCATGGCCATGTAATACAGCTCACCGACGTTGCCGATGTCATGGATGGTCACGGTGTGCGGATGCGACAGCCGCGCCAGGGTCTTGCCCTCGCGCAGGAAACGCTCGCAGAAGGTCGGGTCGGCCGCCAGTGCCGCCGCCATCACCTTCAACGCCACCTTGCGTTCCAGCGAGCGTTGGGTCGCCAGGTACACGCTGGCCATGGCGCCTTCACCGATCTCGCCTTCGATGTCATAGCCCGGGATCACGATGTTCATGGCGACACCTTCACGACAATGGTGGTGATGTTGTCCGGCGCACCCCGGTTAAGCCCCAGGTGCACCAGGCTGCGCACAATTTCATCCGGCGCGTCATGCCCCAGCACCTCGCGGATCTCATGATCTTCGACGGTCTTGTTCAGACCGTCGCTGCACAGCAGGTAGCTGTCACCGGGGGCGATCAGCAGGTCGACGACGGCCACCTCCAGCTGGGCTTCCACCCCCACCGCGCGGGTGACGATATTGGCGCGTGGATGCACGCGGGCGTCGGCTTCGCTGAGCAGGCCGCTGTCTTGCAGGTCCTGCACGTAGCTGTGGTCGCGGGAAATACTTTCCAACGCACCGTCGCGCAGACGGTACAGGCGACTGTCACCGGCCCACAGGCACACCCCGCGCAAGCCGCGCGCGGCCAGCACCACCACGGTGCTGCCCATCATGGTCACGCCACGGTTGGCGGTTTCTTCACGCACGATCGCATTGATGCGGATCAGGTCATTACGCAGCGCCGCCGAGTATTCATCGAGGGAGCGCCCTACCGGCACCTGACGCAGACTGTCGACAATCAGGCTGCTGACATAGTCACCCGCCGCATGCCCGCCCATGCCGTCGGCCACCACCCACAGGCGGTTTTCCGGCAGGTCCAGGCAGGCGTCTTCATTGACCTGGCGCACCATGCCCACATGGCTTTTGCTCGCGGATTTGAACGTCGACCCCATCTACACCACACCTTCTTGTCCGAGCAAAAACTGCGCAAAATCGTCGGCGGCAGGCAAGCCCTGACACCGCAATAAACCAGGGGAAATACGTTGCGAGCCGCGGCCCCACCAGAGGCTGGCACCGGCGCAGGCTTGTTCGGCGAGCGCGGTCATCCGGTCGTGAGGCAGCGTGGCGTTCATCCGTTGCAAACCGGCGAAACGACTGTCGACCACTCGCAGCTCGCTGGCTGGAAGGCCCAGCTTGTCGACGCCAGCGTTGAAGCTTTCGAACGTGGCATCGGCGTCCAGGGTACTGAGCAACAGCTCTTCGGCCTGCTCAAACCAGGTATCCGGCCCCCCCACGAGTGACGCAGGATTGGTGTCCTGGTCCAGCAGGGTCGCCACCGCCAACGGAAAATACCGCCCGACCCGATCGATACTCGGCATCACCACACCCGCCGCCGCATCCGGCCCGCACACGCCCGGCGCCAGCACAAAGCGCCACAACGGGCTGACCAGGTACACGTTGAGCCATTCGCCGCCCAGGCTGTTTTGGCTGGCGAGCAAACCTGCCGCCAACCAGCTGTCCCACGGGCCGACAAAACTCTGGGGCAAGGCGCGGCTGACGAAGTCACCGCGGCTGGCCAACTTGCCGTAGAAACCCAGCGTGGTCATAACCGCTCCGGCAGGCTGAAACCGCTGAGCACGCGGCTCTTGAACGGGTTGAAGGCGCTGTTGGCGCGTAACTCGTAGGCAATGCTTGCGCCGTCGACCCGCAGGCGCAGGTTGAAGCGATCCGGCGAGTTACCAGCCGTGAGGTCCGACTGCTCCAGCAGGCGGAACCAGGCCCACGGCCCATCCAGGGTCACACCGGAGCGCCCACTGGCCGACGGCGGCATGATCGAAATACGCACCACGCCAATGCTGCCGGGGTTCGGCCATTGCATCGCAACCGGGCGGCTGGGGCCGTGGTCATAGCTCAATTGCTGGCCATCGAGGTCGAGCAGGAACTGGGTGATGGTCGGGTCCATCGACACCGGCTTGAGTTCGAAGCGTACGATGGGCTGGGTGCCCCCGGCGCGGAAGAACGCATCACGAATGGCTGCCGCGCGCTGGAAAGTCTGCAGCACACCCGGCGCGATCCCGAGCTTTTGTGCCGCGCCCGGCTGCCAGCGCCAGGTTGGAGTGGAGGTGTCCACATACGGCTGCAGGTACTTGCGGAAATAGTTGTCCATGACCCCGCCCACGCCGAAAAACTGGCCAAAGTCATCCAGGGTCGCGTCCCGCGCACTGCCCGGCGACATCGGGTAGCGCCCGGCCAGGGACTGGCGATACACGTTGACCACTTCGCTGACCCAGGCCGCGTTCAGTTGGTTGCGCACCCCGCCCATCATGCTGTTGGTGGTGGAGTTGACCACCGACTTGACCATGCCCTGCACCAAGGGTGGCTGGCGCTCGGCATTCAGGCTGACCCGCGTGGCCGCAGCCGCCGCCTGGTTCTTCGCTTCGCCGAGCAAGGCATCGCCACTGGCGCCGACCATGGCGCTGACCTGCACATACAGCGCATTCATGTCCGCGAGCAGGCCGTCGATGGCCGCCGGCTCGCCTTCATTCTTGCTGACGATGCCGTTGAGTTCGGCAAAGTGTGCGGTCACCGGATCGTCCGCCACCTGCGGCTGGCTGGCCGCCTGTTGCTCCTGGCCGAGCAGGCTGCCCAGGCGTTCCTTGAGCTTGTCGACGCCACCTTCCACCGGCACGCCTTTGGCTGTCAGCTGGCGTTCCTCGGCTTGCAGGTCGGTTTCCTTGGCCACCGCCACCAACAGTTTTTTCAGCGGTGAGGTCGGCCCGGAAATCACCCGCAGCACATCGGCCGCCTGGGCCACGCTGGTGATCGGTACGAAGTCGATGTCTGCCAACAGCGCGTCCCATTGGCGCTGGTAGTCCTGGAAATACAGGCGGCGCACGTCACCGGCCAAGCTCACCACGTTCTGTTGATCGGCCTGCTCGCGGCCCAGCACCCATTGCTCTTCGGCGAGCGTGCCGGTCTGGTTCAGGCTGCTCAGCAAAAACGCCTGGCGGTAGCCCTTGGCGGTGAAGAAACCACTGAGTGGCTCACCCAGCGGCTTGCCGCTCTTGCGACTGAAGACCAGTGCGGCATCGCGGCCGGCGGCTTCATTGATGCGAAAGTCCGGGATACCGTCGGGCAATTTCTGGCGCTTGACCCGGTCGTACACACGCTGGGCCACCGGCAGCTGTTGCAACTGGCGACGCAGGTCGTCGATCAGCCGCGGATCGAGGCGCGCATTCGGTGGATGGCGGTCAAACAGGGCCTGCAAATGCCCACTCAAGGCCTGGCGCTGATCGGCCGGCAAATCGCGGGGCAGGTTGCGATCCCAATCCAGGGCGATCCAGGCTTTGATGAAGTCCGGGTCGTAGTGCTCGCTGTCGGCAAGCATCAGGTAAGCCTTGAGCCCTTCGTACAGGAAGTCGGAGTTGCCACCGCCGCGCAGTTGCTCTTCGATACGCGTCACCAAACGCGGCGCGAACACCGCGATCAGCAGCTTGCGGTACACGCTGCCGGATTCGGCTTCGAGCATATCGCCCTGGTACAGGCCCAAGCCTTCGGCCCAGCCAGGCGGATCGCCGGCAAGGTTTTTCGTGGCGTTGAGCAACGGCAGCACGGCGAGCACTTCACGCTGGGCCGGGCTCAGGTTCTGCACCGCCTGGCCCAATGGCGCAACCTTCTGGTCAACCTGGGCGATATACGCCTGGTTGGCGCGATAACTCACCCACCACAAACTGCTGACCACCACCACCAAGGCCACGGTGGCCGCCAGGACGCCGCGTGCAATCCACTTGCGCCGACGTTCGACCTTCGGGTTCACCCCGACCAGCCCACGCTCGGCAAACGCCACGGCGCTGAACAGTTTTTCGATGAAGTAACTGCGCCCGGTGCCGCTCTGGCGGGCCAGGTGCTGGCGATCCAGGTTCATGCTCTGAGCCATGGCGCCGATCAGGCGATCAATCGGGCTGCCTTCCTGAGTACCGCTGGTGAAGTACACGCCGCGCAGCAGCACGCGTTCTTCAAAGGCATTGGGTTTGAACACACCGTCGAGGAAGCTTTGCAGGCAGTCCTTCAAGGCCCCGAACTGCTGCGGGAAGCCGTAGATCAGGTCGCGTCGCGCCGGGTCGCGTTCCTGTTGCAGGCGTTCCACCAGGCGCTCGTTGAGGCGTTGTTCCAGCCCTGCGAATTCGCTTTGCAGATGCGCCAGCGGGCCGTCGCTGTGCTTGCCGTCGTCCAGGGCAAAGGTCATGCCCCATACCTGGGCGCGGTCTTCCTTGCTCAGGTTGTCGAAGAACTCCATGAAGCCAGGCACCAAGTCGAGCTTGGTCAGCATCAGGTAGATGGGGAAACGCACGCCCAGCTGGGTATACAGCTCCTGGATACGCAAGCGAATCGCCGCCGCGTGGGCAGCGCGCTCGGCTTCAGTCCCGAGCAACAGATCCGACAGGCTGATCGCAATGAACGCCCCGTCGATCGGGCGGCGTGAGCGTTGCTTTTTCAGTAGGTCGAGGAAACCCAGCCATGCGGCTTTATCGACCGTGGAGTTGCTGTCTTGAGTGGTGTAGCGGCCAGCGGTATCGAGCAGCACGGCCTGGTCGGTAAACCACCAGTCGCAGTTGCGCGTACCGCCGACACCGCGCACGGCCCCGGCGCCCAATTGGGCCGCCAGCGGGAAATGCAGCCCGGAGTTGACCAACGCGGTGGTCTTGCCCGAACCCGGTGGGCCGATGATCACGTACCACGGCAATTCGTAGAGGTTGCGCCGCTCATCACCACCGAGCTTGGCTTTCTTCAGCAGCGCCAGCGCCTCGTCCATGCGCTGGCGCAGGGTGCTGAGTTCTTCGGCGGTGGCGACACTGTTGGGGTCGACCGGGGTTTGCGCCGCCAGGCTGCGCATCACTTCGGCGGCCTGTCGACGCGCCTGGATAATGCGGAACACGCGGTAGGCGATCCACACCGCAAACACCAGGATAATCAGCGCCCAGCGGCGCCCTTCCGGCATCAACAGGTCGAGCAGCGGCCCGACAAACCAGATGATCAGGCTCAGGGCGATCAGGCCCAGTACCGGGATCACCCAGCGAATCATGAAACTGAAAAACGCCTTCACTCGACGCCCTCCGCCAATACGGTGATTTCAACCCGACGATTACGGGCACGGCCTTCGGCGGTGGCATTGGTAGCCACCGGCTCGGTGTCGCTTCTGCCCTCGGCGCTGAAGCGCTCGGCCTGGCCGGTCTTGGCCGCCAGGATCTCCAGCACCGACTTGGCCCGCGCTTCGGACAACGCCCAGTTGGACGGGAAACGCAGCGTGGCAATCGGGCGGTTGTCGCTGTGCCCAGTGACACGCACCTGGCCTTTGACTTTGCGGATGGCGTCGGCAATGCGCAGCATCAGTGGCTGGTAGTCATCGACGATGCTGGAACTGGCCGAGGCAAACAGCTCATCACCGCGAATGGTCACCACGGAACGGTCGACCGCATCTTCCACGGCAACACGACCGGCCTTGATGTCTTCCACCAGGAAGCCGGCCAGGCGTGGGCGTTCGATGATTTTGGGTTGCGCCACCAGACGGTCGATCGACTGCACCGGGATCTCTCCCAAGGCATGGATATTCTTGAATACCGGCTCGGCATCCGACGCCAGTTTCAGGCGCAAGCCGAACAACAGCGCCAGCAGCAGCGCCAGGCCGATGGCCACGGCGATCCACGGCGGCATGAATTGCGCCAGGCGATCCCGCGCCACCGTCACACCGCGCCAGTGCGGCGACAACTCGCGCTCGTGTTCACCACGGGCACTGCGAATCGCCGCCGCCGTGCGCTCACGCAGGGCGTCCAACTGGCTGCGCCCGTCGTTCATCACACGGTAACGGCCTTCGAAACCCAGGCACATGCACAGGTACAACAACTCCAGCAGGTACAAACGTTCGCGTGGGCTTTGCAGGCAGTGGTCGAGCAGTTGGAAGACTTTTTCACCGCCCCAGGCTTCGTTGTGCACCGTGATCAACAGGCTCTGCTTGCCCCAGTCGCTGGTGCTGCCCCACGGCGTGCTCAGCACGGCTTCATCCAGGGCGGTGCATAGCGCGTAACGGGCCAGCAGCACTTCGTTACGCGGGATGCCGGCGGCTTCAGCACGCTCTTCGAACTGGCGCAAATAAGCCAGCAGCTGCGCGCGCAGGCTGGCCGGCGCCGGATGGGCGATGGTGTTGCGCAGGCGTGTGAGCAACGCCAACAACGGGCCGGCGGCGCTTTCCAGCGGGTTCAGGCCCTGGCTTTTGCCGGTGAGCATCGGCGCGGCCGGCATCGACAGCGGGGCCGGTTCTGCACGCGCAGGTTCTGGCGCCCGGCCACCCGGGCGCGGCATGAACTGGGTGCGGTCATCATCATTGGGATGCATCGCGAATTATCCTCGAATCGCCCAGAAGGCCAGGTTCAAGCCCGGGAACTGCCCGGCGATATGGAAGGCAAATCCGCCGGAGTTGTGCAGTTGCTGCCAGTGCTCGCTGCCCCGGTCCAACTCGTAATAGGTACTGCCTGCGTGATACGGGATCTGCCGTGGCGCCACCGGCAACGGCAGCAGGCCGATGCCCGGCAGTTGCAGGTTGACCATGTCGCGGATGTGCTCCACCGAACCGACCTTGCTCTGTTGGCCGAAGCGCGCCCGCAGGGTCTCGCCGGGCACGTCGGCGCGCACCACCAGGATGAAGCTGGCGCTCTCGAGCAGGGTTTTGTCGGCAAGCATGGCCACGTGGATGCCATAGGCTTTTTCCACAATAGGGATCGGCGTGGCCTTGCTGTCGATCAGCATCGACAGCGCTTCACGCAGCGCCTGCATGACCGGGGCAAAGCTCAGCGCCAGGTCGTCATGCTGGTATTGCGGGTATTCCTGAGGGCGCCGGCCCGAGGTCGAAAAGGTCGAGAACTCGCCGGCCAGGCTCACCAGTTCACTGAAGAAGCGCTCCGGGTGCAGCGGGCTCAACTGGCTGAAATGCTGGAGCAGCGGCTGGGCGCGGTTGACCAATTGCAGCAGCATGAAGTCGGCAATCTCCGACGCACCACCGGCCCCCGAGGCGACCACGCGGCCAGCCAGGGCTTCGCCGCGCTGGTGCAGCAGGCCGAGCAGCTCACTGCGAAAGGCCGTCAACGGTTTGCTCGCGGCGACGTCGAGCACCGGCGGGATGTAAGTGTCATCCAGCACCAGTGCGCGGTCGGCGCGTTTTTCCTTGATGCGCACAAGGCCCACGGCGGCGTAATCGCTGATGCCATCCTGGGCCGTCAGCAGGCGCAGGGCGCGCGAACCGACAGCCACGGGCGCACGGTTCTCGAACGGGGCATTGTCATCGCGCACTTCGCGCACCTGGCTGACATACCGCGCAGCTTCCAGGGCTTCGCCCGCTTCCACGGTATCGCGGGCACCGGCGCGCTTGAGCGGCAAGGCCAGGTACACCAGGCCGTCGCGCAGGTTGTCGTCGATATTCAACGGGCTCGGCGCGAGGTCGTCCTGAGGGATATTGAACGGCGTGCCATCCGGCAACAGGCCGCGCGCCGAAACGATCGCCAGCTTGCCCTGGGCCAGCAGCCCCTGGTCGATCAGCAACTCGGAAAAGCCCCAGGCACCGGCAGACAACGGGCGGCTGCGGGCGTCGATCAGGTTTTCCAGGTAACGGTCATGCTGCTGGAAGTGCTGCGTTCCGATGAACATGCCTTCCGACCAGACCACGCGATTGTTCCAGGACATGGGGGCTCCGAGGGTTTCTTATTGGGCAGGGCTGGATGGGGTAACCACGACGTCGGCACGTACGACGCGTACATCGAGGCTGATCTGATATTCGGTGTATTGGCGCGGTGGCACGTTGATCACCGTGCGCCATTGCGCACGGTCCAGCTCGCGATAGCCCACCAGCAAGCCGATCTGGCGCGTGGCAGGGTCGAGGTCGCGCTGGATGCTCAGTTGCTGGCCGGGTTGCACCATCACTTCATCCTGGTCCAGCAGGTCCAGGCCGAGGGTCGATTGCGCGCGATCCGCCAGGGCGAAGTAGTCGGAGCGCCCGAAGGTAGCGGCATTTTTCAGCTCGAAGATGCGCACGCGCACGGGGGCGGCCTGGCCGTTGGCGCCCGGGTTGAGCCCGGCAATGGCATGAAAGTGCAACTCGACCGCGGCGGTGTCCGCTTCAGTTTCGCCCGCCACTTCGGGCTTGGCCGCGTCCTTGGCACACGCCGTCAGCAGCAGCACAGTAGCGGCTGCGAGTAAAAACCTGGGAATCATCCTGCGTCCTCAATGACGTTCTTAGCTATCCGTTAAATCCGTGTACTGCGTGTTCAGCGCCGCTGTCGTGCGCTGTGTTCTTCGTAGGCTCGGCTGAATTCGCGGCCGAACAGGTCCTGGAAATCTTCCTGGGCCTCGCGGGAAATATTGCTGTAAAGCTCAGTGAACTGCTGCCAGTACTGCGCCTGGCGCGAACCGTTGAACAGGCTTGATAAGCCGCCGGGCTTGCCCATGCGCTCCTCCAACTGCGAGGGTTCAAAGCGGGTGAGCAGGTGCTTGATCGCGGCCTCCACGCCGGCCATCACGGCCAGTTGGTGAGCACGCAGGTCATCGAAACTGTCGCGCACGGCCGCGTCCGGTGCCATAAACGCCTGGTTGCCGTGGCGAAGCAGCAGCAGCAAGGCTTCGTCGGCATTCGGCGCGAATTTCAACGGGTTGTTCTCGGCGGGCCGGATCATGGTCTGCTGCATGCGGAACTCGCCTTTGAGGCTGGCGCGGGCACGCAATACGTCGATCAGACCCTCGACCATCAGGCGGTAGCTGCGGCCGATGTTTTCCATCTGGGCGCAGGCATCGGCCTTGTCCAGACGCAACTGCTCCAGCCCGGCGCCACGCAGGAATGCTTGCAACAAGTCGGGGGATTGCTGGGGCTCGGCCACGGGAAGCACCGGCTCGACCACGGGCGGCGGCTGAATCACCGGGGCGACCGGCGGTGGCGGTGCAACCGGAACGACCGGTGCTACCGGAGCTACCGGAGCTACCGGTGCTACCGGTGCTACCGGTGCCGGGGTATCGGCAAACAGGTCCCAATCATCGGGAATCAGCGAGCCTGCGACCACGGGTTTTTCCACCGCCACCGGCGTCGGCGGGCGGAAGTCGTGCTGCTCGGGCGGTACATGATCCGCCACGGTGGGCGGCGGCACAGCAGTGGGGCTGAGGAAGTCGAATAGGTCCGGCAAGGTGTCCATTGCCGAGGCACCCTGGAACTGCGGCGCGATCACCGGGGTCGGCGTTGGTGGCTTTGCCACGGCGCCCATCAACGCCTCGAAGCTGTTCGGCGAATCACCGGCAAACGGTTGGCTATCAATGGCTTGCACGTTGAAATCGATACGCGCCTGGATCTCGTAGTCGCCGATGCGGATCAACTCACCATCTTGCAGCGGCTCGCTATTGCCACGGCGCATGCGGATACCGGCGCGAACCAACTCCACCCCGTTTGTACTGTTATCGGTTAAATAATAACGGCCATCTTTGTATTGAATAACGCAATGCTGCGAAGAGACGAGACGCTCCGGATCAGGCAAGACCCAGTCATTATCCGAACTGCGGCCAATAGCCATCACGCCCTGGTCCATGGACTTTTCCGAGCACTGACCAGGGGTAATCTTGTGATAACTAGTGATAGTCAAACACAGCGACATCTTGCCTCCTTGCTGATTACATCGCGCGCGGTCGATTCCCGGGGCTACGCTTCCCGGGACATGCCCGCCAGGTCACACAAAATGACCCTGAATCTACCTAAACCCGCAAGATCGCTGATCTTAGCTGGCTTGCATGACAAAAATCCTGCTTGGCGGGCGCCGTTCGACCCACCAGTCGCGCAGGTTGTTAAACACCGCACATCTGTCACAGAGGACGAATAGCTTACCTTGACAAGGCATAAGTACTACACCAAAAATGCACAACTTCTTGAACATCACTGATGTCACAGTAGTGGCACTCTGACTATATGACCAAGAAAACATGCAAAGTTCCTCAGACAACTAATGCATGCATTGCCCGCCATCTATCGGGCTGATAAGGAGATCAAACTCAGTGGATGTGCCGTTGCTGCTCGCCGCCGTTTCCCCGACTTCGCCCTGTGGCGAAGACATGGAATATGACGCGCAATTTCTCCAGCTGGAGCGTGATGCCAAGGGCCAACCCGAGCGCAGCATGGGCGACTCGATCCTGCCCGCCGAACCGCCGGAATGGCGCAGCATCCAGCAGCAAAGCCTCGATTTGCTGCAACGCAGCAAAGACCTGCGCATCACCCATTTCCTGCTGCAAAGCACCCTTGCCCTGCAAGGCGTGGCCGGGTTGGCTGAAGTTCTTTCGTTGATCAACGCCTTGCTGCGCGACTATTGGGTCGACCTGCACCCACGCCTGGATGCAGACGACGATAACGACCCCACCGTGCGCGTCAACGCCCTGTCCGGCCTGACCGGTGACACGACCATCCGCCTGCTGCGCGAAAGCATCCTCACGCGCTCGCGCACCTTCGGCCCGGTCAGCCTGCGGGCGGCGCTCAATGCCAGCGGCCTGCAAATTTTTGCCGACGAGCAGCTCGGTGCCCAGCAACTCCACGCCGCGTTCCTCGACAGTGACCCCGAGCACCTGCAAGCCACCCGTGACGCCTTGAGCGCAGCGCGTGCGGCGTGCGAGGCCATCGAGGAGCAGGTCAATGAACAGGTCGGTTCCGCCCGGGGCGTGGACTTGAGCGCCTTGAAGCAACCGCTCAAGCAGGCGCTGCAGATACTCAATCAAGCGGTGCCAGGCACCGACAACAGTGGCGAACCCGAGGCCGTCAGTGACGACAATGCCCCCTCGGTCGACTTCGCCGCTGCGCCTGTGGCAGTGCGCCCGGCCGGCGATATTGCCAGCCGCGACGACGTGCTGCGCAGCCTCGACAAGATCCTTGCGTACTACACCCGACATGAGCCTTCGAGCCCGCTGCCGGTGCTGTTGAATCGGGCCAAGAACCTGGTGCACGCCGACTTCGCGGCCATCGTGCGCAATCTGATTCCCGACGGCATGTCCCAATTTGAAAACCTGCGCGGCCCGGACAGCGAGTAAGCCACCGGGCTATGCAGTAACAACACCGTCGCTCAAGCGACCAGGAGCAGCAACGTGGCGAAGCAAAGTTCTCAGAAATTCATTGCGCGCAACCGTGCGCCTCGAGTGCAGATCGAGTACGACGTCGAGCTCTACGGCGCCGAGAAGAAGGTCCAACTGCCCTTCGTAATGGGTGTGATGGCCGACCTCGCCGGCAAACCTGCCGAGCCGCTCGCCGCCGTGGCCGACCGCAAATTCCTTGAAGTGGACGTCGACAACTTCGACTCGCGCCTCAAGGCCATGCAACCGCGCGTGGCCTTCCACGTCCCCAACGAACTGACCGGCGAAGGCAACCTGAGCCTGGACATCACCTTCGAGAGCATGGACGACTTCAGCCCGGCCGCCGTGGCGCGCAAGGTCGATTCGCTGAACCAGCTGCTCGAAGCCCGCACCCAGCTGGCCAACCTGCTGACCTACATGGACGGCAAGACCGGCGCTGAAGAAATCATCATGAAGGCAATCAAGGACCCGGCACTGCTTCAGGCACTTGCCAGCGCGCCTAAGCCTGCAGGGGACCAGTAATCATGACCGACAATACCGCCCGCGAAGGCAGCCAGATCCTCGGCACCCAGACCGAAGAAGCCAGCGAGTTCGCCAACCTGCTGCTGCAGGAATTCAAACCAAAGACCGAGCGTGCCCGCGAAGCCGTGGAAACCGCAGTGCGCACCCTGGCCGAACAGGCCCTGGCGCAAACCGACCTGGTGTCCAACGACGCGATCAAGTCGATCGAATCGATCATCGCGGCCATCGACGCCAAGCTCACCGCCCAGGTCAACCAGATCATTCATCACCAGGATTTCCAGCAGCTGGAAAGCGCCTGGCGTGGCCTGCACTACCTCGTCAACAACACCGAGAGCGATGAGCAGCTCAAGATTCGCGTGCTCAACATCTCCAAGCCCGAACTGCACAAGACCCTGAAGAAATTCAAGGGCACCGCATGGGACCAGAGCCCGATCTTCAAGAAAATGTACGAAGAAGAATACGGCCAGTTCGGCGGTGAGCCGTACGGCTGCCTGGTAGGCGACTACTACTTCGATCAGTCGCCACCCGACGTGGAGTTGCTGGGCGAGCTGTCGAAAGTCTGCGCCGCCATGCACTCCCCGTTCATCGCTGCCGCTTCGCCGACCGTGATGGGCATGGGCTCGTGGCAGGAACTGTCGAACCCGCGCGACCTGACCAAGATCTTCACCACCCCGGAATACGCCGGCTGGCGCTCGCTGCGTGAATCGGAAGACTCGCGCTACATCGGCCTGACCATGCCGCGCTTCCTGGCTCGCCTGCCGTATGGCGCCAAGACCGACCCGGTGGAAGCCTTCGCCTTCGAAGAAAACACCGACGGCGCCGACAGCTCCAAGTACACCTGGGCCAACGCCGCCTACGCGATGGCCGTGAACATCAACCGCTCGTTCAAGCACTACGGCTGGTGCTCGCGCATCCGTGGCGTGGAGTCCGGTGGTGAAGTGGAAAACCTGCCGGCCCACACGTTTCCTACCGATGACGGTGGTGTGGACATGAAGTGCCCGACCGAAATCGCCATCAGCGACCGCCGTGAAGCGGAACTGGCGAAGAACGGTTTCATGCCGCTGCTGCACAAGAAAAACACCGACTTCGCCGCCTTCATCGGTGCCCAGTCGTTGCAGAAACCGGCCGAGTACGATGACCCGGACGCCACCGCCAACGCCAACTTGGCTGCGCGCTTGCCGTACCTGTTCGCCACCTGCCGTTTCGCTCACTACTTGAAGTGCATCGTGCGTGACAAGATCGGTTCCTTCAAAGAGAAGGACGAGATGCAGCGCTGGTTGCAGGACTGGATCCTCAACTACGTCGACGGCGACCCGGCCCACTCCACCGAAACCACCAAGGCCCAGCACCCATTGGCTGCCGCTGAAGTGATCGTGGAAGAAGTGGAAGGCAACCCGGGTTACTACAACTCCAAGTTCTACCTGCGCCCGCACTACCAGCTCGAAGGGCTGACCGTGTCGTTGCGCCTGGTATCGAAGCTGCCTTCGGCAAAAGGCGCTTAACACACAGACGCTCGTTCCCACGCTCCGCGTGGGAATGTCGCCCGGGACGCTCTGCGTCCCAGTGACGCGCAGCATCACCGGATGCGTTCCCACGCAGAGCGTGGGAACGATCACCAAATCGAGTGGCAGGGGCCACACAGGGAGAAAACATGGCTGTTGATATTTTCATCAAGATCGGCGACATCAAGGGCGAGTCCATGGACAAGGCCCACAAGGACGAAATCGACGTACTGAACTGGAGCTGGGGCATGTCCCAGTCCGGCAACATGCACGTCGGCGGTGGCGGTGGCGCCGGCAAGGTGAATATCCAGGACCTGTCGCTGACCAAGTACGTCGACAAGGCGTCGCCTAACCTGATGATGCACTGCGCCAGCGGCAAGCACATCGACAAGGTCAAGCTGACCGTGCGCAAGGCCGGTGGTGAAAGCCAGGTCGAGTACATGGTGATCAACCTGGAAGAAGTGCTGGTAACGTCCCTGAGCACCGGCGGTTCGGGCACTGATGACCGCCTGACCGAGAACGTCACCCTGAACTTTGCCCAAGTGATGGTCGACTACCAGCCGCAGAAAGCCGACGGCACCAAAGACGGCGGCGCGATCAAGTTTGGCTGGAACATCCGTTCCAACACCAAGCGCTGATAGCTCTGGTGGCCGTGGCCCAGCGCCACGGCCCCAGAAACTTTGTCCTCCTCACACCCCGTCCGTGGAGCTGCTTTGGTGGTAACTGAAATCGCTTCCCGCGACCGTCTGCAACCGTCCCTGCTGGACCGGTTGACCGACGACGACCCGACCAACCCCAAGGAAAGCGCCGACAAACGCGTGCTGTCCCTGACCCAATTGAAAGCCTCGGTGCTGCGCGACCTGGCGTGGCTGCTCAACACCACGTCGTTGCTCGATGCCGATGCCACGTTGCACACCCCAGCCGGTACTTCGGTGGTCAATTACGGCCTGCCGGCATTGGCGGGAAACAGTGCCTCCAGTGTCGATATCAAAGCGCTGGAAGCCCTGATCTACCAGGCCATTGCCACCTTTGAGCCGCGCATCCTGCGCCACACCCTGCGCGTCAAAGCCCGCCTCAGCCAGGGCGAGATGAACCACAACGCGTTGAGCTTCGAGATCGAAGGCGATCTGTGGGCACAGCCGGTGCCTCTACGCCTGTTATTGCAAACCGACCTCGACCTGGAATCCGGCCATGTGCGTGTCGTCAACGCCGACCAGCGGAGACGAGCATGAACCCGCGCCTGCTGGAGCTGTATAACCAGGAACTGCATCACGTGCGCGAAAGCGCCGCCGAGTTCGCCAAGGAATACCCGAAGATCGCCAGTCGGCTGACCCTGTCCGGTATGGACTGCGCCGACCCGTACGTCGAACGCTTGCTTGAAGGTTTTGCCTACCTGACGGCCCGCGTGCAGCTCAAGCTCGACGCCGAGTACCCGACCTTCACCCACAACCTGCTGGAAATCGCGTACCCGCACTACCTCGCGCCAACCCCGTCGATGACCGTGGTGCAGCTGCAGACCGACCCCGACGAAGGCTCCCTGGCCAGCGGTTTTTCGCTGCCCCGCGACACGGTGTTGCGTGCGGCATTGGGCCGTGAAACCCAGACCTGCTGCGAGTACCGCACCGCGCACCCGGTGACGCTGTGGCCGTTGCAGGTAGCCAACGCGGAATACTTCGGCAACCCCGCCGCCGTGCTTGGCCGCCTGGCCGCCAGCGAACCGAAGGCCAAGGCGGGTTTGCGCCTGACCCTGCGCACCGGCGCCGAGTTGCCATTCAACAGCCTCGACCTGGACAGCCTGCCGCTGTACCTCAGCGGTGCCGACGAGCAGCCATTCCGCCTTTACGAGCAACTGCTCGGCAACGCCTGCGCGGTATTTGCGCGCAAGCCCGGCGGTGATTGGGTCGAGCGCCTGCCCCAGGACGCGCTGCGCTCACGCGGCTTCGACGACGCCGACGCCGCCATGCCGGTGGTGGCGCGCGCCTTCCAGGGCTATCGCCTGTTGCAGGAATACTTCGCCCTGCCCCATCGCTTCCTGTTTGTCGAATTTGCCGAACTGCGCCGTGCGATCAAGCGCTGCGACGGCCAGGAACTGGAGCTGATCGTGCTGTTCGACCGGCATGAACCGAGCCTGGAAGGCAGCGTCGGCGCGGCGCAGTTCCTGCCGTTCTGCACGCCGGCGATCAACCTGTTTCCCAAACGCCTCGACCGTATCCACCTGTCCGACCGGGTCAACGAGCACCATGTGATCGCCGACCGCACCCGGCCGATGGATTTCGAGATTCATTCGCTCAGCGGTATCACCGGCCACGGCACTGGGCCGGAGCAGCCATTCCTGCCGTTTTATGCGGTGCGCGACCCCTCGCGCTATGGCCGCGACCTGGCCTATTACATGGTGCGCCGCGAGCCGCGTGTGTTGTCCAGCGACCAGCGCCGCAACGGCCCGCGCTCCACGTATGTGGGCAGCGAAACCTTTGTCAGCCTGGTCGACAGCCGGCAAGCGCCCTACCGCCACGACCTGCGCCAACTCGGCGTGACCGCGCTGTGCACCAACCGCGATTTGCCGTTGTTCATGAGTGTGGGCAACGGCAAGACCGATTTCACCCTGGCCGACAGTGCGCCGGTGCTGGCCGTGCGTTGCGTGGCCGGCCCGAGCCGCCCGCGGGCCAGCCATGCGCATGATGCCAAGGCCTGGCGCCTGATCAGCCAGTTGTCGCTCAACTATCTGTCGCTCAGCGAGCAAGGCCAGGGCGCGGGCGCCTTGCGTGAACTGCTGCGCCTGTATGGCGACAGCAACGACGCCGCCCTGCAATTGCAGATCGAGGGGCTGCGTGAAGTCAGCAGCAAAGCCGTGACCCGGCGCCTGCCGATGCCTGGCCCGATCGTGTTTGGCCGTGGCCTGGAGATCACCCTGGAATTCGATGAAAACGCGTTTCGCGGCACCGGGGTGTTCCTGCTCGGTGCGGTGCTGGAGCGCTTCCTGGCACGCTACGTGTCGATCAACAGTTTTACCGAGACGGTGATCCGTACCACCGAACGCGGCGAGATCATGCGATGGAAAGCCAAGCCCGGGCGGCGTCCGACCCTGTGAACACACTGGATGCGATGCATCAGGAACCCTGGGAATACGATTTCTTCCAGGCGCTGCGGCGTATCGAGTGCGAATCGCCCGACCTGCCGCGCCTGGGCCATTCCCTGCGCCTGGCGGATGACCCACTGCGCCTGGGGCAACAGGCCGATTGCACGTTCGCCCCGGCCACCCTGGCCTCGGTCGACCCCGGTGGTGACGGCAAGCCGGCGCGCCTGGAGCAATTCTTCTTCGGCCTCGGCGGCCCCAATGGCCCGCTGCCGCTGCACATCACCGAGTACGTCCGCGAGCGCCAGCGCAACAACGCCGACAGCACCAGCAAGCAGTTCCTGGACGTGTTCCACCATCGTTTGCTCAGCCTGTTCTACCGGGCGTGGGCCGAGGCGCGGCCCACCGTCAGCCATGACCGCCCGGATGATGACTACTGGTCCGCCCGCCTCGCCGCCCTGAGTGGCCGTGGCATGCCAAGCCTGCTCAACCAGGGGCTGATTGCCGACGCCGCGAAGCTGCATTACAGCGGCCACTTGTCGGCGCAGACCCGCTACCCGGATGGTTTAAAGGCGATCCTCAGCGAGTACTTCGGCCTCCCGGTGGAGATCGAAGAATACGTCGGCCAATGGCTGGAACTGCCCGAACGCAGCCGCGTGGGTGTCAGCGCCAACCAGCTGGGCGTGGACTTTTGCCTGGGCAGCCATGTGTGGGACCGCCAGCACAAATTCCGTATCTGCCTGGGGCCGCTCAAGCTCGATGACTACATGGGCATGCTGCCCGGCCACGCGCCATTCAATGAGTTGGTCGCGTGGGTGGCCGAGTACCTGGGCCATGAACTGGACTGGGACTTGAACCTGGTTCTGCAACAACCTGAAGTACCGGCGCTGCAACTCAATGGCCAGTTCCGCCTGGGCTTCAACACCTGGCTCGGCCAACCCGAGCACGACGCCAACGACCTAATCCTGGCCCGGCATTACGCCGATCAGGCCACCACCTCAAGGAATCCAGAGCATGGGTGAAATCAGTCGCGCCGCATTGTTCGGCAAACTCAACAGCGTGGCCTACAAGGCCATCGAAGCCGCCACCGTATTCTGCAAGCTGCGGGGCAACCCGTATGTGGAACTGGCCCACTGGTTTCACCAACTGCTGCAACTGCAGGACTCGGACCTGCACCGCATCATTCGCCAGTTCAACGTGGAGCCGGCGCGCCTGGCCCGCGACCTGACTGAAGCGCTGGACCGCTTGCCCCGCGGCTCGACCTCGATCACCGACCTGTCCTCCCATGTGGAAGAGGCCGTGGAGCGCGGGTGGGTCTACGGCAGCCTGATGTTCGGCGAAAGCCAGGTGCGCACCGGTTACCTGGTGTTGGGCATCCTCAAGACGCCGAGCCTGCGCCATGCGCTGCTGGGCCTGTCTTCCGAGTTCGACAAAATCAAGGCCGAGGCCCTGAGCGAGCGCTTTGATGAATACGTCGGTGACTCGCCGGAAAACGCCCTGAGCGCCAGTGACGGTTTCAACGCCGGCGCCGTGCCGGGCGAAGCCAGCGGCGCCATGGCACCAAGTGCCATGGGCAAGCAGGAAGCCCTCAAGCGCTTTACCGTCGACCTGACCGAGCAGGCCCGTAGCGGCAAGCTCGACCCCATCGTCGGCCGTGATGAAGAGATCCGCCAACTGGTCGACATCCTGATGCGCCGTCGCCAGAACAACCCGATTCTCACCGGTGAAGCCGGTGTGGGCAAAACCGCCGTGGTCGAAGGTTTCGCCCTGCGCATCGTCGCCGGTGACGTGCCGCCTGCGCTCAAGGATGTGGAATTGCGCAGCCTCGATGTGGGCCTGCTGCAAGCCGGCGCCAGCATGAAAGGCGAGTTCGAGCAGCGCCTGCGCCAAGTGATCGAAGACGTCCAGGCGTCGCCCAAGCCGATCATCCTGTTTATCGACGAAGCTCACACCCTGGTCGGTGCCGGTGGCGCCGCCGGCACGGGCGACGCCGCCAACCTGCTCAAACCGGCATTGGCCCGTGGCACCTTGCGCACCGTGGCCGCGACCACGTGGGCCGAGTACAAGAAGCACATTGAAAAAGACCCGGCCCTGACTCGCCGCTTCCAGGTGGTGCAAGTGGCCGAGCCGTCGGAAGACAAGGCGCTGCTGATGATGCGCGGCGTGGCCTCGACCATGGAACAGCACCACCAGGTGCAGATCCTCGATGAAGCCCTGGAAGCCTCGGTGAAGCTGTCCCACCGCTACATCCCGGCGCGCCAGTTGCCGGATAAATCCGTAAGCCTGCTGGACACCGCCTGCGCCCGCGTGGCCATCAGCCTGCACGCGGTGCCGGCCGAAGTGGACGACAGCCGCCGTCGTATCGAAGCCCTGGAAACCGAGCTGCAAATCATCGCCCGCGAGCATGCCATCGGCATTGCGATTGGGGCCCGTCAAAGCAACACCGAAGCGCTGTTGAGTGCCGAGCGTGAACGTCTTGCGACGCTGGAGAGCCGCTGGGCCGAAGAGAAAGCACTGGTCGATGAGTTGCTCGCCACCCGTGCCACCCTGCGTGAAAAGGTTGGCGCGGTGGACAGCGGCAACGATGAATTGCGCACGCAGCTGGTCGATCTGCAACAGCGCCTCAGCGCCCTGCAAGGCGAAACCCCGCTGATCCTCCCGACCGTGGATTACCAGGCCGTGGCCTCGGTGGTCGCCGACTGGACCGGTATCCCGGTGGGCCGCATGGCCCGCAACGAGCTGGAGACCGTGCTCAACCTCGACCAGCACCTGAAGAAGCGCATCATCGGCCAGGATCACGCCCTGCAGATGATCGCCAAGCGCATCCAGACCTCCCGCGCCGGCCTCGACAACCCGAGCAAGCCGATTGGCGTGTTCATGCTCGCCGGCACCTCGGGCGTGGGCAAGACTGAAACCGCCCTGGCCCTGGCCGAAGCCATGTACGGCGGCGAACAGAACGTCATCACCATCAACATGAGCGAGTTCCAGGAAGCCCACACCGTATCCACCCTCAAGGGCGCACCACCGGGTTACATCGGTTACGGCGAAGGCGGCGTGCTGACTGAAGCGGTGCGACGCAAACCCTACAGCGTGGTGCTGCTGGACGAGGTGGAAAAAGCCCACCCGGACGTGCACGAGATCTTCTTCCAGGTATTCGACAAGGGTGTGATGGAAGACGGTGAAGGCCGGGTGATCGACTTCAAGAACACCCTGATCCTGCTGACCACCAACGCCGGCACCGAGCTGATCTCCCACGTCTGCAAAGACCCGGCGAACGTGCCGGAGCCGGAAGAGATCGCCAAGGCCCTGCGCCAACCGCTGCTGGAAATCTTCCCGCCGGCATTGCTGGGTCGCCTGGTGACCATTCCGTACTACCCGCTAAGCGACGAGATGCTCAAGGCGATCACCCGCCTGCAGCTCAACCGCATCAAAAAACGCGTGGAGAGTACGCACAAGGTGGCCTTCGACTACGACGACGCGGTGGTCGACCTGATCGTCTCGCGCTGCACCGAAACCGAAAGCGGTGGCCGTATGATCGACACCATCCTCACCAACAGCCTGCTGCCGGACATGAGCCGTGAGTTCCTCACGCGCATGCTCGAAGGCAAGGCGTTGGCGGGTGTGCGCATCAGCAGCCGGGATAACGAATTGCACTACGAGTTCAACGATTGACCTGAAGGAACACAATCAAACGGTGGGAGGGGGCTTGCTCCCGATAGCGGTGCATCAGGCCCCTATGCATCAACTGACACACGGCTATCGGGAGCAAGCCGCCTCCCACCGTTGAACCGGTTTCTTCAGTTATCAAGGTATTTACGGGACTACCGATGCTTTTTAACCAAGCCTCACGCCTGGCCAAGATCACCAGCCCGCTCGGGCCGGATGTACTGTTGCTCAATGAAATGGGCGGCGGCGAAGAGCTGGGCAGGCTGTTCAACTACGAGCTGCAACTGACGTCGCTGGACGCCAACATCGACCTTAACCAGTTGCTCGGCAAGCCGATGAGCGTGGGCCTGCAACTGGCCGATGGTGGCGAACGACACTTCCACGGCATCGTTGCCCGTTGCAGCCAGAACATCGACCAGGGCCAGTTCGCCAGTTACCAGGTGACGCTGCGCCCGTGGCTGTGGCTGCTCAGCCGTACGTCGGACTGCCGGATCTTCCAGAACCTGAGCATCCCGCAGATCATCAAGCAGGTGTTTCGCGACCTGGGTTTTTCCGACTTCGAGGATGCCCTGAGCCGGCCGTATCGCGAGTGGGAATACTGCGTGCAGTACCGCGAGACCAGCTTCGATTTCGTCAGCCGCTTGATGGAACAGGAAGGTATCTACTACTTCTTCCGCCACGAGCAGGACCGCCATGTGCTGGTCTTGGCCGACGCCTATGGCGCCCACACCACGGTGCCCGGCTACGCCTCGGTGCCGTATTACCCCAAGGACGAACAACAGCGCGAACGCGACCATATGCACAACTGGCATCTGGCGCAGGAAGTGCAGCCGGGCTCGCTGGAACTCAACGACTACGACTTCCAGCGCCCCAGCGCCCGTATCGACGTGCGCTCGGCGATGCCACGTCCGCACACCGCCGGCGACTACCCCCTGTACGACTACCCCGGCACCTACGTGCAAAGCGAAGACGGCGAACACTATGCACGCACCCGCATCGAAGCCCTGCAAACCCTGCACGAGCAGATCGAGTTTGCCGGCAATGCGCGGGGCCTGGGTTCGGGCCACCTGTTCAGCCTCACCGGCTTCAGCCGCCAGGACCAGAACCGCGAATACCTGATCGTGGGTTGCCGCTATTACATCAATCAGGAAAGTCTGGAAAGCGGCGGCGGTTCGGGTTCGGCGCAGTTCGAAAGCAGCCTGACCTGCATCGACGCCCAGCAAAGTTTCCGCCCAATGGCCAACACCCATCGGCCCATCGTCAAAGGCCCGCAGACCGCACTGGTGGTCGGCCCCAAAGGCGAGGAGATCTGGACCGACCAGTACGGCCGCGTGAAGGTGCACTTCTACTGGGACCGTCATGACCAATCCAACGAAAACAGCTCGTGCTGGATTCGTGTGTCACAGTCCTGGGCCGGCAAGAACTGGGGCTCGATGCAGATTCCACGGATCGGCCAGGAAGTGATTGTGAGCTTCCTTGAAGGTGACCCCGACCGGCCGATCATCACCGGAAGGGTCTACAACGCCGAGCAGACGGTGCCCTACGACCTACCGGAAAATGCCACACAGAGCGGCATGAAGAGTCGTTCGAGCAAGGGCGGCACGCCGGCCAACTTCAATGAAATCCGCATGGAAGACAAGAAGGGGCTGGAGCAGTTGTATATCCATGCCGAGCGTAACCAAGACATCGTGGTGGAGGTGGATGAGAGCCATTCGGTGGGGCATGACCGCAATAAAAGCATCGGCCACAACGAGACGGTGACCATCGGCAATAACCGCCTGCGCATCGTCAAGCAAGAGGACATCCTCTCGGTCGGCCAGCGCAAGACCGACAGCATCAGCCAGAGCTACGTCATCGAAGTGGGCGAAAACCTGCGCCTGGTCTGCGGCGAAAGCATCCTGGAGTTGAACGCCAGCGGGCAGATCAACCTGACCGGCGTGCAGATCAGCTTCTATGCCAGCGGCGATGCCGAGTTCAACACCGGCGGCGTACTGCACCTGAACAACGGCGGCGGCCCCGGCGCCACACCCGATGGCCAAGGCGTAAAAGCCGGCATCGACGCCAATATCAAAGCCGCGTTCCCCACGCCTAAAAGCTCCTGACGAGACCTGTTTGCCATGACGTACCGCATCAACGAATTCCAGTTTCAACTGCCGGCCGGCGAGCTGCAGGACGCGTCGATCAATATCCTCAAGTTCCCTGAGCTGGGAACGTCCTTGATCGTCAGCCGCAGCCTGCTGGCCGACGGTGAGACCCTGCACAGCAACTTTGACGACCAGCTCAAGCGCCTGGAAAAACAGGTGCAGGACTTGCGCTGCCAGCCAAGCGTCAACGTGCGCCTGGGGGCGTCTCAAGAAGTGGAGGCCATCGAGCTGCGCAGTCAGTTCAATAAGGGCAACGACAAGGTGTTCCAGTACCAGCTGGCCTTGGTATTGCCAGGCACGCGCAAGATGCTCGCGCTGAGCTATGTGAAGGCAGAAAAGCTGGGGGATGCCGAAGCGGCGCACTGGGCCTTGATCAAAAACACGCTGTCGTTCGACGCTATTTCCTGATGAGCCGCCGGTATGTCTGACGCGTTATGGGCAGCCCGCATGGGCGATGCACTGACCCACACTTCGATGATGGCCGACATTCTCGGCGGGGTGCTGGAGGTGGCGGCCAATATCGCGATCACCGCTGTCGCGACCGCCGCCGTGGTGGCCGCCACCGGTATTACCGTGGCCACCGGCGGGCTCGGCTGCTTCCTGCTGGGTGCGGTAGTGGGCACGATTGTCGGCCTGGCCATGAGCAAGACCGGGGCGGACAAAGGCCTGACGAATTTATGCGACAGCTTCAGCAACGCGCTATTCCCACCCACGGTGCAGGCCAACATTCTGACCGGCTCCACCAACACGCTGACCAACAACATTCCCGCCGCCCGGGCTGCCGGGGCGATCAGCTCACATGTCGCCCCCGCCGGCACCGAACTGGAAGAACCCACGCCTGAACCAGAAACCAGCTATCTGGACATGGCCGAGAGTTTCTTCTCGCAGATGTGGCGGCCCACCGTGGCGACACCCGCCCCAGGCGCCGTGCCCAAGCCGCTGGACCTTGTCACGTGCATGAAGCACCCACCGATGCCGCCGCAGTTTCTGGCCGAAGGTTCGGAGAAAGTCACGGTCAATGGCCAACCGGCGGTGCGCAGTGGTGACCGCAGTACGTGCGATGCGACAGTGGTGTCGTCGGGGCTGATTTCCTCCAACGTGACCATTGGTGGCGGCTCGGTGGTGGTGCGAGAAATTCGCAGCGGTAAAACACCCGGCGTCGGGCTGGCAGTAACGGCGCTGTTGATGCTCAAGGGCGGCAAGGGCAAGTTCTTCAGCAAGTTGCCGTGCATGATTATCGGCGGCGCCGCCTCTATGGCTGTCAGCAGTGCGATGGGCGCATTGGCTAACGCAGCGCTGGGCTCGTCCAACCCGGTGCACGCCGCCACCGGCGCAAAAGTGCTGGGCGACGGCGACGAACTGGACTTCGTGCTGCCAGGTATCCTGCCGATTGACTGGCAACGGTTCTACAACAGCCGCGACGAACGCCGTGGCGGGTTGTTCGGCGCTGGTTGGAGCGTGGCCTACGAGGTATGCGTTGAAATCCGGCCGCATCCCGACGGTGGTGAAACGCTGGTGTATACCGACGAACAAGGGCGCCCCATCGACATGGGCGCCATTCCCTTGGGTGGTGCGGTGTTCAGCGCGGGTGAAGGGCTGGCGGTGCGGCGACACCTCAATGGGCAGTTGTTGATCGAAAGTGATGACGGCCTGTACCGCTTGTTCGAACCCTCTGCCAACCCGTCGCTGCTGCGCCTGACTCAGCTCGGGGACCGCAACGACAACCGTATCCACATCGACTACGACACCACCGGGCAATTGGTGCGGCTACGCGACACCTTCGATCTGGTGCAGGTTGAGTTGATCCGCAATCAGGGCCGTCTGGCGCGAATCGAACGCCTGTATCCCGACCAGCGTCGAGAAGTGCTCGTCAGCTATGGCTTTGACGCGGCAGGGAACCTGATTGAAGTCAGTGATGCAGCCGGCCAGGTTCAACGTCGTTTCACCTACGACACCGGTCAGCGAATGGTCGAGCACCAACTGCCTACGGGGTTGCGTTGCTTTTATGAATGGGCTTTGGTTGAGGGCCTGGAATGGCGGGTGGTCCGACACTGGACCGATGACGGTGATGCCTACCAGTTCGACTATGACTTGCAGGCGGGTACCACGCGTATTACCGACGGTCTGCAGCGCGTCAGCACCCGCCACTGGAACACTCAGCATCAGATCATCCGGTACAGCGACAACCTTGGGCAAACGTGGCTGTTTGAGTGGAACGATGAACGCCAATTGCTCAGTGCCACCGACCCACAGGGTGGCCGCTATGAGTACAGCTATGATGAAAGCGGCAACCTGATCGGCGAGACCGACCCGTTGGGCCGTAGCGATTCGATGTTGTGGCTGGACCACTGGGCCTTGCCGCTGGTGGAAACCGACGCGGCCGGCAACAGCTGGCAATACCGCTATGACCCGCGCGGTAACTGCATCGCCGAAACCGATCCGCTGGGCTACGTCACCCGCTACCGCTACGACGCCCACGGCCAGGTCGTGGAAATCATCGACGCCACCGGCAAAAGCAAAAAGCTGCGCTGGAACCCGTTCGGGCAACTGGTCGAGCACATCGACTGCTCGGGTTATCCCACGCGTTTCAGCTACGACGACCGTGGCTATTTGCAGGTCATTACCGATGCTCTGGGTGAACGTACAACGTTTACTCACGATGCACAGGGTCGAGTGTTGAGTACCCAACTTCCAGATGGACGTATTGAGTATTTCCAACGCGACACCAGCGGACAGTTAATCGCACATACCGACTTCGCCGGACACTCCACACACTATCAGCGCAATCGCCAGGGACAAGTGCGCCAGCGCCTCGACGCGCACGGTCGCCAGATCAACTTTGCATATGACAGCTATGGTCGTCTGGAAGCACTGACTAATGAGAACGGTGAACGATACCGCTTCGTGTGGGATGCCAACGATCGGGTAATCGAGCAACAAGACCTGGATGGCAGCGTTCGTCGCTATCAGTACGACACACTTAACAATATTTCGCGCATGGAAGCAGTCGCAGCTCCGCACGGTAGTGGCATGGCATTGGTATCCGCAGCGCCCGAACCGTCGATCGTGCACTGCTTTGAACGCGACGCGTCAGGGCGATTGGTAGCCAAGGTTACCGATGATGGACGAACAGAATACAGCTACGACGTACTGGATCAACTCAAGGCTGTCACGTTTACCGATAAGGCCGGCCGACAACACACCGTCAGTTTCACTTATAACGCGCTTGGCCAACCCATCGAAGAGAAAAGCTCTGAGGGAACGCTGCAACATCACTACGACGAGTTGGGAAACCTCAACCAAACCCGCTTGCCGGACGGGCGTTGGCTCAATCGTCTGTATTACGGCAGCGGGCACCTGCATCAAATAAATCTCAATGGACATGTCATCAGTGATTTCGAGCGGGATCGTTTACACCGGGAAGTACTGCGTACCCAGGGACGTCTGAGTACACGCCAGCACTATGATCGCTGCGGCCGCTTACGCTACCGCGAGCGCGGCCAGGTAACACGGGCATCTGTGCTTCCAGGCTTAGTACAAAAACAATTTGAATACGACCCCGCTGACAATCTGGTTGGCAAACTTGAGCAACAGCCCGGTGATCAGCGTCGACAATTGCTGCACTACGACGCAACCGACCGGGTGGTCGCCAGCCAAGACGATCTCGTGGCACAGCACGAGACTTATTTCTACGACGCGGCCGCAAACCTCCTTGATGGCCCGCCCCCTGGTGCCGGGCTGGTGGTGCACAACAAGCTTCTGACGTATCAGGACAAACGCTACTGCTACGACGGTTTCGGACGGATGATCGAGAAACGCAGTGCGAAACGCGGCGTCCAGCGTTTCGCGTATGACGCCGAACATCGCCTGATAGAAGTGCGAAATGAGCAAGGTGGGCAGCAATCAATCGTCCGTATGACCTACGACCCCTTGGGTCGACGAACAGCCAAGACCACCCACGACGCAAACGGCCATTTGCTGAGCGAAACCCGATTCATTTGGGACGGGCTGCGCTTGCTGCAAGAACACAAGCACGCGCAGAGCAGTCTTTACATTTACGGTGACGAAAGTCATGAGCCCCTGGCTCGGGTTGACGGAACAGGCGCCCAGCAGAAGGTGCGCTATTACCACAATGATCTCAACGGGCTGCCCGAGCTGCTTTCAGAGACAGACGGTGAAACTGTCTGGCAGGCTCGCTATCAGGTATGGGGGAACACCGTTCAAGAAACGCGTGAAGTTTACTTCATAGAAGAGCAAAACCTGAGATTCCAAGGTCAGTATCTGGACAGGGAAACAGGCCTGCACTACAACATATTCCGCTTCTACGATCCTGACATCGGACGTTTCACAACCCCCGACCCGATTGGGCTCGCAGGCGGATTGAATCTCTACCTGTATTCGACAAATCCACTGACCTGGATAGACCCTTACGGCTTAAATCCAGAAGATTTGGTACGTTACAAGCCCAAGGCCTCTGTAACTCCTAAAGCGGGTGGCCGTGGCACAGCAATTAACAGGGCCTGGGGCGAAGAGCGAGATCTCGTTTCCCGTGGCGGTGGCTCTAGAAATTGGACGCCAGAAGAACGCAAACTGATTCTAGAGACTAAGAGTAACGCTCGCTTGAACTCTAAGATGTCAAAGGCAGGATACACCGGCCACCATATCAACAGCGTCGAAGGCAACGGTGCGCTGGGGAAAGCTTGGAAAGGTGACCCACGCAACATTGTCTTCTTACAGAACGCGAAACACCCAAGTGGAGTGGACGAGCATTTGAACAGTCCCCAAGGCCACAGGAAAAATTACGCCAACTCAGGCAAAGGTCGCTTGATCGATCGAGCTAGAACGCCCGGGACTAAGCCCGGCTGCGGTAAATAGATTTGCATTGGAGAAGAAGATGAGCGCCCTTGATAACGCCTTTAAAGAATTGCGCCGTGTCCACAAGAAATTTGATATTGAAGGTAGCTTCGAAAAGAACAACCAAGCGCACGCCAAATGGCCGCAGTCCTTGCCGCGTTCGGCTGAAACTGACTATTTCTTTGATAATTTCGAGCCGATTGACGTTGAGGTTGAAACTGGTTTGACACCCATCTGTTTTTTTAGCTTGAGCACGCTTGAAGACGGTCAGGTGGGTTATAAGTGGGCAGGTGAGTCAAACAAGACACAGCTGAATGGGAACTGGCCTGCCCAATATCTCGTGCTCATGGACGATATTGGCGGCGGTAAGCCGATTATCGCGGTCACTGGGAGTCTTGGTACACCTATATTGGCGAGCTATGACGCCGTCGAACCATTCAAAATTGCCGACTCCCTCGCTGACTTTCTTTTGGCATTCGCCAAGACCATCGAGATTGTTCATGGCAAGTTCGACATCTTCGACATCTACAATGACGACGATGAGCTCTCCAGCAAGTTCGTAAAACTGCTCACTAAAGACGTCAGCCCGCTGCTGGGTGAGGAGAACTTCACACACTTTTTTGATTACTTCTACGGATGAGGCCGCTCTGAGGTCGAATTAGTAGACAGCACAACAAAAATGGGCACCCGACCCAGTCGGCGTGCCCATTTTTTCTATCCCGCCTCCCTTCAGACGGCCTCGCGATTACGGGTTGACGCTGTCTTTGAGCGACTTGCCCGGCTTGAACGCAACGGTGTTGCTCGCCTTGATTTTCACCGGTTCGCCGGTCTGTGGGTTTTTGCCGGTGCGGGCGCCGCGGTGGCGTTGCAGGAAGGTGCCGAAACCCACCAGGGTGACGCTGTCCTTGCGGTGCAGGGCGCCGGTGATTTCTTCGAGAACGGCGTTGAGGACGCGGTTGGCCTGTTCTTTGGTGAGATCCGCTTTTTCAGCGATGGCGGCTGCGAGTTCTGGTTTACGCATATGTGAAGCCTCTTTGACGGTTTTTTGTTGTTATGTCCGTGCTGCTCTCTTACGGAGCAGCGCCCAAGGCGCCGCAGGCTCTACTCTGCGGCAGACGGGAGTGAGGATGGCATGCCCTCGCACGCTCCGCCAGCCTCGCGACGACCTTTCTGAGGGTAGGAACGTGCTGATTCCGACAGAACGACCGCTATTTACGCCAACAATGGCGGAAGCTCTTTATTGAGGGCCAGTTTTTCCATGACGGCGCTGCCGGTCAGCGCGTAACCCAGCAGGCGGCCGTCGCCGTCGCGGCACAATGCCTTGATGTCGGCACCCTGGCCTTCAACGCTCCACACGCCTTCCGTGCCCCTTGGCGGAGGTGACACCACCAACGGGCAGATCGGGGTTTTCACGGTGATCGGCATCGGCCCGTAGCTGACGGCGGTGGCGTTGCCGGCCAGGGTCTGGGCCAGGGCGCGGGCGCAGCTCATCAACGGCATCACGTACAGCAGGTTCAACCCATCGACCTCGGCGCAGTCGCCCAGGGCGTAGATGTTGGCGTGAGAGGTCTTGAGATAGCGATCGACCATGATCCCGCGGTTGGTCTGCAAGCCGGCGGCGGCGGCCAGGTCGACACGCGGGCGCAGGCCGACGGCCGAAACCACCAGGTCGCAGTGGACCACTTCCCCATCCGACAGATGGGCCTGCAGGCCATCTGCCGTGCGCTGCAAGCGGTTGAGCACCGGGCCCAGGTGGAAGCGTGCGCCGAGGCCTTCCAGCCCAGCCTGCACCGCTGCGGCCGCCGCCGGGTGCAACAGGGTCGGCATGACTTGTTCACACGGCGCCACCAGGTCGATTTCATAGCCGCCGAGGATCAGGTCATTGGCGAATTCGCAGCCGATCAGACCGGCGCCCAACAGCAACACACGGCGCTTGCCGGCGGCTGCGGCGCGAAAGCGTGCGTAGTCTTCCAGGTCGTTGATTGGGAAAATCAGCTCAGCCGCATCGCCTTCTACCGGCACCCGCACCGTCTCTGCGCCCCAGGCCAGGATCAAGTCGCGATAGGCCACCGCTTCCTCGCCGATCCACAGGCGCCGGTGGCCCGGATCGATGCCGCTGACGCGGGTGTGGGTACGCACCTCGGCCTTGAGTTGCTCGGCCATGGCGCCGGGTTCAGCCATGCTCAGGCCATCGGCTTCCTTGTTCTTGCCAAAGCCGGTGGAGAGCATGGGCTTGGAGTAGGAGCGCCCGTCATCCGCGGTGATCAGCAGCAATGGGGTCTCGCTGTCGAGCTTGCGAAACTCCCGGGCCACGTTGTAACCGGCCAATCCTGTGCCGATGATCACGACAGGTGCGTTCATTCCCTTCTCCTTGCAGTAGGTTTCTTGAAACTGAGAATTAACCGATCTCGATCATTTCGAAATCCATTTTGCCTACGCCACAGTCCGGGCACAGCCAGTCTTCCGGGACATCTTCCCAACGGGTACCCGGCACAATTCCGTCATCCGGCCAGCCGTCTTTTTCATCATAAATCAGGCCGCAAACTATACATTGCCACTTCTTCATCACTTGCTTCCTCAGGGTCCAGGCATCTTGGCCGACGGTCGATAGACCCACGTTGCCGTGCGGCTCAGGGCGTTTTGTACTGATCGGGGCCGGCAGATGCAAGCATGATCGACGCATGGGGCCGGTTCACCCCGGCAAAAGTGCAGGACGCCATGGTAAGCTCGCCGCCTCTTTTGCTGCCAATACTGACCCACCGTGCCGCACTCAATCGCCCCTTCCGATGCTTGCCAATGGCTGCCCCAGAGCCTTCTGAGCCCAGTGCCCGCGCCCCTGACCCTCAACTGGCTGTTCAATGAAGATTCGCTGACGCGGCGGCTGACGCGGCTGTCCGACGACGGTTTCAGCGTGACGCCGTTGTTCGAGGGCTGGCAGCCATTGCGTGATGATGAATGTGTGGCGCTGGGCTTGCCGGCCGCTACTGTCGGCTGGGTGCGCGAGGTGTATCTGCGCGGTCATGGTCAGCCGTGGGTGTTCGCCCGTAGCGTGGCGGCGCGCAGTGCCCTGCAAGGCGACGGCCTGCATATGGATGAGCTGGGCAGCCGCTCGCTGGGGGAATTACTGTTCTGCGACCACGCTTTCGTCCGCCAGGCCATTGAGGTGTGCCACTACCCCAGCCAGTGGCTGCCGACTGCGGATCAGGCCGATGGCCTTTGGGGCCGCCGCTCGCGCTTCGATCGCGGACCATTGAGCGTGCTGGTCGCGGAAGTCTTCCTGCCCAGCTTCTGGCATGCGTTGCATGACCATCCGGAGAACTGCTGATGTACCAACGTCTGCTCAAATCCTTGAACCACCTGAACCCCAGGGCCTGGGATTTCATTCAGTTGACCCGCATGGACAAGCCCATCGGCATTTACCTGCTGCTGTGGCCGACGCTGTGGGCATTGTGGATCGCCGGCAAGGGCTCGCCGTCCCTGGCCAACATCGTGATTTTTGTGCTTGGCGTGACCCTGACTCGCGCTGCCGGTTGCGTCATCAATGACTGGGCGGACCGCAAGGTCGACGGCCATGTGAAGCGCACCGCGCAACGTCCGTTGGCCAGCGGCAAGATCCGGTCAAAAGAGGCCCTGGTGTTCTTTGCGGTCCTGATGCTGATCAGCTTCCTGCTGGTGCTGCTGACCAACGCTACAACCATCTGGTTGTCGCTGGGCGGCCTGGCACTGGCGGTCAGCTATCCGTTCATGAAGCGCTACACCTATTACCCGCAAGTGGTGTTGGGCGCGGCGTTTTCCTGGGGTATGCCGATGGCGTTCACCGCCGAGACGGGCCACCTGCCCGCCACTGCATGGCTGCTGTACATCGCCAACCTGCTGTGGACGGTGGGTTACGACACTTATTACGCCATGACCGACCGCGACGACGACTTGAAGATCGGCGTGAAGTCCACGGCCATCCTGTTTGGCGATGCCGACCGCGTGATCATCCTCACATTGCAGGGCCTGTCGCTGGCTTGCCTGTTGCTGGCAGGCGCCAGGTTCGAGTTGGGGGGCTGGTTCCATCTGGGCTTGCTGGCGGCGGCGGGCTGTTTTGCGTGGGAGTTCTGGTACACCCGGGACAGGGACCGGATGAAGTGCTTCAAGGCGTTCCTGCACAACCACTGGGCCGGGTTGGCGATATTTGTCGGGATTGTGGCCGACTATGCGTTTCGATGACGCCTTCGCGAGCAAGCCCACTCCCCCACTTGGAATGCGTTCAAATGTGGGAGCGGGCTTGCTCGCGAAGGTCTCAGAAGCACCGCTTGATCAGGGCTTGATCACGTGCCATGCCCCACCCTTGCCATCACCGGTCTTGTCACCGGCCTTGTGGTCATCCTTGTAGGTGTAGACCGGCTTGCCTTTGTAGGCCCACTGGCTGGAATTGTCGTCGCGGGTAATAACAGTCCAGTCTCCCATCGACTTGTCGGTGGACTCCGCCTTCAACGGCGGCCAATTGGTCGCGCACTGGTCCTTGCACACTGACTTGCCGTCAGCGTCCTTGTCGAAGGTGTAGAGGGTCATGCCCTTGTGGTCGACCAGCATGCCGTCTTTAGTCATCGCCGGCTCCGCCGCAAATGCCAGAGTCGGCAACGTCAACGCCGCCGTGACCAGCAGGGCCTTCCAGGAAAACGTACTTTGAGTCATCGGAACCTTCCTTTTGTGGTTGTCAGGATTCGGCCCCAAAGCGTAGCCCAGAGCGACGCAAATTGCCCAAGCGACTAAATTACTGTCACACGACTGCAATAATTCCGTTATCTAATGCGGCGCAAGACAGTTAAATGACAAGAGGATTTAGGCATGGTTGGCAGGAGCATTCTGATCGTCGACGACGAAGCGCCCATCCGCGAGATGATCGCCGTTGCGTTGGAAATGGCCGGCTATGACTGTCTGGAGGCGGAAAATTCCCAGCAGGCCCATGCCATTATCGTCGACCGCAAGCCGGACCTGATCCTGCTGGACTGGATGCTGCCCGGCACCTCCGGCATCGAGCTGGCCCGCCGTCTCAAGCGGGATGAACTGACCGGGGATATCCCGATCATCATGCTCACCGCCAAGGGCGAAGAAGACAACAAGATTCAGGGCCTGGAAGTAGGCGCTGATGACTACATCACCAAACCCTTTTCCCCACGGGAACTGGTCGCGCGCCTGAAGGCCGTACTGCGCCGCGCCGGCCCGACCGATGGCGAAGCGCCGATTGAAGTCGGCGGCCTGCTGCTGGACCCGATCAGCCACCGCGTGACCATTGACGGCAAGCCTGCCGAAATGGGCCCGACCGAGTACCGCCTGCTGCAGTTTTTCATGACCCACCAGGAGCGCGCCTACACCCGTGGGCAATTGCTGGACCAGGTATGGGGCGGCAATGTGTATGTGGAAGAACGTACCGTGGACGTGCATATCCGCCGCCTGCGCAAAGCCTTGGGCGATGCCTACGAGAATCTGGTACAAACCGTGCGCGGCACTGGCTATCGGTTTTCAACCAAAGGTTGAGCTGCGCCGAATTTCCTGAACAGCTGACAAGGACGCATGTTTAAGTGAACCAGAACTGGCATGGCACCCTGATCCGCCACATGCTTTTGCTGATCACCGGCTGCCTGCTGGTAGGCCTGATCAGCGGCTATTACGGCTGGAGCCTGGCCGTCGGCCTGGCCTTGTACCTGGGCTGGACCCTCAAACAACTGCTACGCCTGCATGAATGGCTGCGCCAACACAAACCTGATGAAGCACCACCCGACGGCTATGGCCTGTGGGGCGAGGTGTTCGACAGCATCTACCACCTGCAACGCCGCGACCAACGGGTCCGTGGGCGCCTGCAAGCGGTGATCGACCGGGTGCAGGAATCCACCGCCGCGCTCAAGGACGCGGTGATCATGCTCGACAGCGATGGCAACCTGGAGTGGTGGAACCGCGCCGCCGAGACCCTGCTGGGCCTCAAGACGCCTCAGGACAGCGGCCAGCCGGTGACCAACCTGGTGCGTCATCCACGCTTCAAGGAGTACTTTGAGCAGGACAATTACGAAGAAGCCCTGGAAATCCCCTCGCCCACCAATGATCGCGTACGCATCCAGCTGTACTTGACCCGCTACGGCAACAACGAACACTTGATGCTGGTGCGCGACGTGACACGCATCCACCAGCTGGAACAGATGCGCAAAGACTTCGTCGCCAACGTTTCCCATGAGCTGCGCACGCCGTTGACGGTGATCTGCGGTTATCTGGAGACGTTGCTGGACAATGTCGACGAGATCAACCCACGCTGGAACCGTGCCCTGCAGCAGATGCAGCAGCAAGGCTCACGCATGCAGACCCTGCTCAACGACCTGCTGTTGCTGGCCAAGCTTGAGGCAACCGATTATCCGTCGGACAACCACCCGGTCACCGTGCAAAGCCTGCTCAAGACCATCAAGAATGATGCCCAGGCCCTGTCCGGCGAGCGCGGCCAGCAAATCACCCTGGAAGCCGACCCGCTGGTGCTGCTCAAAGGCAGCGAAGGCGAATTGCGCAGTGCGTTCTCCAACCTGGTGTTCAACGCCGTCAAGTACACTCAGGACGGAGGCAATATCCGTATTCGCTGGTGGGCCGACGAACACGGCGCACATTTGAGCGTGCAGGACTCCGGCATCGGCATCGACGCCAAGCATCTGCCGCGCCTGACCGAACGTTTCTACCGTGTCGACTCCAGCCGCAACTCCAACACGGGCGGCACCGGGCTGGGCCTGGCGATCGTCAAACATGTGCTGCTGCGCCACCGCGCACGACTGGAAATCAGCAGTGTGCTGGGGCATGGCAGCACCTTCACCTGCCACTTCCCGCCAGCGCAGGTGACCCACTCGCGGCTCGTCGGAAATGACGAATAACTCAAACCCGACACCAATCTCAATGTGAGAGGGGGCTTGCTCCCGATAGCGGTGTATCAGCCTCAGATGTACCGACTGACTCACGGCTATCGGGAGCAAGCCCCCTCCCACAGTTGCAATTGTGCTGTTTTGAAGGCGCCATTCCAGGCTCCACCCGGCAGTGGGCACTAGGCAAGCGCCCCGCCAGCCGCTACATTGGCCGACTTGCACGCGCCTTTGCGGCCCACCTGCCACCCCTTATTGAACACACGGAACCTGCAAAACCCCATCATGGACCCTTCCCCTGGTATCACCTTCGCTACACTCTTCGCCGACTTCGGCATGATTCTTTTCGCACTGATCCTGGTACTGCTCAACGGCTTCTTCGTTGCGGCGGAGTTTGCCATGGTCAAACTGCGCGCCACCCGGGTCGAGGCCATCGCCCACCAGAACGGCTGGCGCGGGCAGATCCTGCGCACCGTGCACAGCCAGCTCGACGCTTACCTGTCGGCCTGCCAGCTGGGTATCACCCTCGCCTCCCTGGGCCTGGGCTGGGTGGGAGAGCCGGCCTTTGCGCATATCCTCGAGCCGTTGCTGGAAGCCGTAGGCGTGCAATCGCCAGAGGTGATCAAGGGCGTATCGTTCTTTGCCGCCTTCTTCGTGATTTCCTACCTGCACATCGTGGTCGGCGAACTGGCCCCCAAATCCTGGGCCATCCGTAAACCGGAGCTGCTGTCGCTATGGACGGCGGTGCCGCTGTACCTGTTCTACTGGGCGATGTACCCGGCGATCTACCTGCTCAACGCCAGCGCCAACGCCATCCTGCGCATTGCAGGCCAAGGTGAGCCCGGCCCGCATCATGAGCACCATTACAGCCGCGAAGAACTCAAGCTGATCCTGCACTCCAGCCGTGGCCAGGACCCGAGCGACCAAGGCATGCGGGTACTGGCCTCCGCCGTGGAAATGGGCGAGCTGGAAGTGGTGGACTGGGCCAACTCCCGGGAAGACATGGTCACCCTGGATTTCAATGCCCCGCTCAAGGAAATCCTCGCTTTGTTCCGTCGCCACAAATTCAGCCGCTACCCGGTGTACGACGCGGTGCGCAACGAATTTGTCGGCCTGCTGCACATCAAGGACCTGCTGCTGGAATTGGCGGCCCTGGACCACATCCCCGAGTCGTTCAACCTGGCCGAACTGACCCGGCCACTGGAGCGTGTGTCGCGGCATATGCCGCTGTCACAGTTGCTGGAGCAGTTCCGCAAAGGCGCCGCACACTTTGCCCTGGTGGAAGAAGCCGACGGTAAGGTCATCGGCTACCTGACCATGGAAGACGTGCTCGAAGTGCTGGTGGGCGATATCCAGGACGAACACCGCAAGGCTGAACGCGGCATTCTCGCCTATCAGCCCGGCAAACTGCTGGTGCGCGGCGATACCCCGCTGTTCAAGGTGGAACGCCTGCTGGGTGTGGACCTGGACCACATCGAAGCCGAAACCCTGGCCGGCCTGATCTACGACACCCTGAAACGGGTGCCCGAAGAGGAAGAAGTGCTGGAAGTGGAAGGTTTGCGGATCATCATCAAGAAGATGAAGGGGCCGAAGATCGTATTGGCCAAGGTCCTGCTGCTGGATTAACCCCTGCACACCAGAAACCCTGTAGTGAGCGGGCTTGCCCCGCGCTGGGGGGCGAAGCCGCCCCAAACCCAGGCACCTCAATTTTAACTGGGAAAACTCAGCGCCTGAGTTAGGGCGGCTTCGCCCCCCAGCGCGGGGCAAGCCCGCTCACTACAATCACGCACCCGGGACGAAGTGCTTCTGCGCCGTACCCCGTGCGATCAGGCGCGAGATGTAGTCGAGTTTCTGCGCATCCTGGTCGATAAACCGGAAGGTCAGTTGCAGCCAGTCGCTGTCGGGCTTGGGCTCGTAGGCGACGATAGCGTGCAGGTAGCCGTTCAAGCGGGCGACTTCGGCGTTTTCGCCTTGCTCAAGGTCGAGTACCGCGCTTTCCAATACCTGAGGCAGGATTTCGCCGCGACGCACCACCAGCAGCGCCTCCTTGATGCTCAGCGCCTTGATCACACATTGCTGGCTGCCGCTGGACAGTCGCAGTTGGCCTTGGCCGCGGTTACCGGTCGGCGTTGCTGACGGCGCCTGTACCGGGGGGCTGTTGAGCAAGCCCTTATTTGGCGCGGGCGCTGCCGCCGCGACAGGGGCTGCGCGCACGGCCTCAGGCTTGCCGCCGGTCAGTGCGCTCAGGGAGTCGTTGCCGAAAGCCGAGTTCACCTTGGTCGGCGCACTGGCGACCAAGGCGTCGAGACGGCCGACCTTGTGCAAAGCCTGCTTGACCTTGTTCAACAACTGTTCGTTGGTGAAGGGTTTGCTGACGTAGCCGGAAACGCCTGCCTGGATCGCCTGAACCACGTTCTCCTTGTCGCCACGGCTGGTCACCATCACGAACGGCATGGCCTTGAGGTGCGCTTGCTCACGGCACCAGGTCAGCAGCTCCAGGCCGGACATCTCGGGCATTTCCCAGTCGCACAGCACCAGGTCGAAGCTCTCGCGCATCAGGATGGATTGCGCCTTTTTACCGTTTACCGCGTCTTCGATCTTGATCCCGGGGAAGTAGTTACGCAGGCACTTCTTCACCAAGTCGCGGATAAACGAGGCGTCGTCCACCACCAATACACTGACTTTACTCATCGACCCTTCATCCTATAGAAACTTCGGCACGCAAAACGCCTGACTGATAGCATTTTGCCAAAACTCGCGGGTCACAGAAGGACTTTATTGCTCCTGCTGTGCAAGAAAAATTGTAGCCACAAACAAAAACGCCCGACCAAAGGCCGGGCGTTAATTTCTCGGGCAACCTTATTTATCGTCAGGTTCGCCGGGAACATTAGGGTTTTGATCAACGGTCCCTTCAACTTCGGCTTTCATGCGCTTGAGGCCCATGTGCCGCACGTCGGTGCCGCGAACCAGGTAAATCACCAGTTCCGAGATATTGCGCGCGTGGTCGCCGATACGCTCCAAGGAGCGTAGCACCCAAATGATGTTCAAGACCCGCGAGATAGAGCGTGGATCTTCCATCATGTAAGTGGCCAGCTCGCGCAGCGCCGTCTTGTACTCGCGGTCGATGACCTTGTCGTACTGGGCCACCGACAACGCCAACTCGGCGTCGAAGCGGGCAAACGCGTCGAGCGCATCGCGCACCATGTTGCGCACCTGGTCGCCGATATGGCGCACTTCCACGTAACCGCGCGGCGCTTCGCCTTCTTCACACAATTGAATGGCGCGACGGGCGATCTTGGTGGATTCGTCTCCGATGCGCTCCAGGTCAATCACCGACTTGGAAATGCTGATGATCAAACGCAGGTCGGATGCCGCCGGCTGGCGGCGCGCCAGGATCCGCAGGCATTCTTCGTCGATGTTGCGTTCCATCTGGTTGATCTGTTCATCGATCTCGCGCACTTGCTGGGCCAGGCCCGAGTCGGCCTCGATCAGCGCGGTGACGGCGTCGTTGACTTGCTTCTCCACCAACCCGCCCATCGCCAGGAGGTGGCTGCGCACTTCCTCAAGCTCGGCGTTGAACTGCGCGGAGATGTGATGGGTAAGACCTTCTTTGCTAATCATGTTGGCGTCCTTGGAACGTCCGGTAAGGTGCGGAGAGCCGCAGCATTCAGTGCAATCGAAACCACCGGATACTAGCCGTAGCGACCGGTGATGTAGTCTTCGGTCTGCTTCTTCGCCGGATTGGTGAACAGAGTATCGGTGTCGCCGAATTCCACCAGCTTGCCCATGTACATGAACGCGGTGTAGTCGGAAACCCGCGCCGCCTGTTGCATGTTGTGAGTCACGATAACGATGGTGAACTTGGACTTGAGCTCGTAGATCAGCTCTTCGACCTTCAAGGTCGAGATCGGGTCGAGCGCCGAGCAAGGTTCGTCGAGCAGCAACACTTCCGGCTCCACGGCGATGGTACGGGCGATCACCAGACGCTGCTGCTGGCCGCCGGACAGGCCGAGTGCCGAGTCGTGCAGGCGGTCTTTGACCTCATCCCACAGCGCAGCGCCTTTCAAGGCCCACTCCACCGCTTCATCGAGGATGCGCTTTTTGTTGATGCCCTGAATGCGCAGGCCGTAGACCACGTTTTCGTAGATGGTCTTGGGGAACGGGTTCGGCTTCTGGAACACCATGCCCACGCGGCGACGCAACTCGGCCACATCTTCGCCCTTACGATAGATGTTGCTGCCGTAAAGGTTGATGGCGCCGTCCACACGGCAACCGTCCACCAGGTCGTTCATGCGGTTGAACGTACGCAGCAGCGTGGACTTGCCGCAGCCGGACGGGCCGATAAAAGCCGTCACGCGTTGCTTGGGGATGTTCATGCTGACGTCGAACAGCGCCTGTTTCTCGCCGTAGTACAGGCTCAGGCCCGGTACTTCGATGGCCACGGTTTCCTGGGCCAGGCTCAGGCTCTGTTTGTCGCGACCCAGGGCCGACATGTTGATGCCGTGGGTGTGGGTTTCGTGTTGCATGGGATGCTCCCTGTGCTACCAATTCGTTGTGTGGAAGCGGCTTGCTCGCCCCCACATTGAGTCCGCGTCAATTCGGATCAGCTATCCAGTGCTTTGTATTTTTCGCGCAGGTGGTTACGAATCCACACTGCCGACAGGTTGAGCGTGGCGATCACCAGCACCAGCAGCAGGGCCGTGGCGTACACCAGTGGCCGCGCGGCCTCGACGTTGGGGCTCTGGAAGCCGACGTCATAGATATGGAAGCCCAGGTGCATGATCTTCTGGTCCAGGTGCAGGTACGGGTAGTTGCCGTCCAGCGGCAGCGACGGTGCCAGTTTCACCACACCCACCAGCATCAGCGGCGCCACTTCACCAGCGGCACGGGCCACGGCGAGAATCATGCCGGTCATCATCGCCGGGCTGGCCATCGGCAGCACGATCTTCCACAGCGTTTCCGCCTTGGTCGCGCCCAGTGCCAGGGAACCTTCACGCACGGTGCGGGGGATCCGCGCCAAGCCTTCTTCGGTGGCCACGATCACCACCGGCACGGCCAGCAGCGCCAGGGTCAGCGAGGCCCACAGCAGGCCCGGCGTACCGAAGGTCGGGGCCGGCAGGGCTTCGGCGAAGAACAGACGGTCGACCGAGCCACCCAGGACGTACACAAAGAAACCGAGACCGAACACGCCGTAAACGATGGCCGGGACGCCCGCCAGGTTGTTCACGGCGATGCGGATCACGCGAGTCAGGGTGTTCTGCTTGGCGTACTCACGCAGGTAAACCGCGGCCAGTACACCGAACGGCGTCACGATCATCGCCATGATCAGGGTCATCATCACGGTGCCGAAGATCGCCGGGAAAATCCCGCCTTCGGTGTTGGCTTCCCGTGGGTCGTCGCTGAGGAATTCCCAGACCTTGCTGAAGTAGAAACCGATCTTGGTCAGTGTACCCATGGCGTTCGGCTGGTAGGCGTGTACCACTTTACCAATGCCGATTTCCACTTCCTTGCCGTTGGCGTCGCGAGCCGTCAGGCTGTCGCGGTTGAACTGGGTGTGCAGGTCAGCCAGGCGTGCTTCGACCTCTTTATAGCGATTATTCAGCTCGGCACGGCCCGCTTCCATATCGGCCTGGGCCGTGGCGTCGAGCTTGCCTTCCAGCTCCAGCTTGCGACCGTGCAGGCGGATGCGCTCCAACCCGGCGTTGATCGCGCCGATATCGGATTTCTCCAGGGTCTTGAGCTGGGCAGCCAGCTTGTTGACGCGCTCGACACGGGCTTGCAGCTCAGGCCACGCAGCCTCGCCTTCGGCGACAACCTTGCCATCCTGTTTGACGTTGATCAGGGTGCCGTAGAAGTTGCCCCACTCACGACGCTCGATGGCCATCAGCTCGACCGGTTTGGTCTGGTCTTTCAACCACTCGCCGACGATCCAGGTGAAATCGTTGCCGTTCAGGTCACGGTTGCCGACCTTGATCAGCTCGCGGGTCATGAATTCCGGGCCCTGGTCAGGCACCGGCAAGCCGGCGCTTTTCAGGCGCTCGCGGGGCACTTCTTCCTTCTGCACCACTTCGCCGATGACGATGTGGTTTTCCTGGCCGGGCACGCTGTAGTTGGCCTGGATCAGGTCAGCCGGCCAGAAATGACCCAGGCCGCGCACCGCAATCACGGCCAGCAAGCCAATGGTCATGATGACCGCGATGGACACCGCGCCACCGCTGATCCAGACGCCGGGGGCGCCGCTCTTGAACCATCCATTCAGGGAGTTCTGTTTCACAGACTTCTACCTTTCTTAAAGCGACGAGTATTTCTTGCGCAGACGCTGACGGATCAGCTCGGCGAGGGTGTTCATGATGAAGGTGAACAGCAGTAGCACCAGCGCCGAGAGGAACAGCACGCGGTAGTGGCTGCCGCCCACTTCCGATTCCGGCATTTCCACCGCGACGTTGGCTGCCAGGGTGCGCAGGCCTTCGAACAGGTTCATTTCCATCACCGGAGTGTTACCAGTGGCCATCAGTACGATCATGGTCTCGCCGACGGCACGGCCCATGCCGATCATCAGCGCCGAGAAGATACCCGGGCTTGCGGTCAGGATGACCACGCGGGTCATGGTCTGCCACGGTGTGGCGCCCAGGGCCAGTGAGCCCAGGGTCAGGCCGCGCGGCACGCTGAACACGGCGTCTTCGGCGATGGAGTAGATGTTCGGGATCACTGCAAAACCCATGGCCAGGCCGACGACCAGGGCGTTGCGCTGGTCATAGGTGATGCCCAGGTCGTGGGAGATCCACATGCGCATGTCGCCGCCGAAGAACCAGGTCTCCAGGTATGGGCTCATGTACAGCGAGAGCCAGCCCACGAACAGGATCACAGGGATCAGGATCGCGCTTTCCCAGCCATCCGGCACCCGCAGGCGCAGCGACTCAGGCAAGCGGCTGAAGATGAAACCGGCAACCAGGATGCCAATCGGCAGCAGCATCAGCAGGCTGAAAATCCCCGGCAGATGCCCTTCGACATACGGCGCCAGAAACAGGCCGGCGAAGAAGCCGAGGATCACCGTCGGCATCGCTTCCATCAATTCGATCACCGGCTTGACCTTGCGGCGCAGGCTCGGGGCCATGAAGTAAGCGGTGTAGATCGCTGCGGCAACCGCCAGAGGTGCAGCCAACAACATGGCGTAGAACGCGGCTTTCAGCGTGCCGAACGTCAACGGAGCCAGGCTCATCTTGGGTTCGAAGTCGGTGTTGGCGGCGGTCGATTGCCAGACGTATTTAGGCTCGTCGTAGTTTTCGTACCAGACTTTGCTCCACAACGCGCTCCACGACACTTCCGGGTGCGGGTTGTCCAGCAACAGCGGCTGCAGCTTGCCGCCAGCTTCGACGATCACTTGATTGGCGCGCGGCGACAGGCCGAACAGGCCTTGCCCATCCACCACCGGGTCCACCAGCAGGGTGCGGTGCGCGGTGCTGTGGAACACGCCGAACTTGCCGGAGGCGTCGAGGGCGGTGAAGCCTTTGCGACGCTCTTCAGCAGTGATTTCCACGATCGGCGCAGTGCCCATCTGGAAGGTGCGGATCTGTTTCAGGCGCTGTTCGCCATCCGGGTCGCGGGCCATGAACCACTGGGCCAGGCCGCCCTTCGAGTCACCGACGATCAGCGAGATGCCACCGACCAATTGCGTGCTGGCGGTGATTTCGGCGGTGCCGTCTTCGAGCAGCTTATAGCGCCCATTGAGGCTCTTGTCGCGCAGGCTGAACACGTCGGCCAGGGCACGGCCGTTGACCACATACAACCATTGCTGGCGCGGGTCGATGAAGATCGCCTTCACCGGCTCAGTCATTTGCGGCAGCTCGATGCGCTTCTGCTCGCTGGTCACTTCGCCGGTCATCATGTTTTCTTCGCGGCTCAGGCCCAGCACGTTCAAATACGAACCGGCGGAACCGGCCACCACCAGCGAAGAGTCGGTAGCGTTGAGAGCGACGTGCTCCAGCGGGCGGCCTTGATCGTCGAGGACAATCGGCGTTTCACCGTAGGGGTATTCCACGGCTGGGTTGATAGTTTTCTTGCCGTCCGGGTAAGACACCTTATAGGTGTGGCGGAAAACCAGGGCCTGGCCATTGGACAAGCCGAGGATCACCAACGGGCTGCCTGGCTGGTCTCGACCGATAGACACCACTTGGCTGCCGGCCGGCAGCGGCAGGTCGATACGCTTGAGCTCGGCGCCGGTCTGTACATCAAAGAACAGCGCCTGGCCCTTGTCGGAAACCCGCATGGCAACTTGGTTCTGTTCTTCGATGGCGATCATCAGCGGCTTGCCGGCGTCCTGCATCCATGCAGGCGTCAACGCATCTTCCTTGGTCAGCGAAGCCCCTTGGAACAGCGGCGCGACAACGTAGGCAAGGAAGAAGAAAATCAGGGTAATGGCGCCGAGGACGGCGAGGCCGCCGACCAGTACGTACCAACGGGTCAGGCGATCCTTGAGCGCGCGAAGGCGGCGCTTGCGTTGCAGTTCAGGCGTATTGAAATCAATGCGCTTGGGGGGAGAAGTTGTCGTCATGGTGGAATTGGCCAGATCATTCATGCGCACACCCTAGCGATCCTGTATGACAGAAAGATGACAATGCAGTGACGCAAGAAATCCGCCGCTAGCAGGGCTTGCAGCGGATCAGAAATTAAGAGGCGAGGTCCAGGTCTTACCGACCCCGCCTGGGCCTTGAACCGTGGAGCGAACCCGGTTCAAGGCGGCTTTACCGAAGGCTTACTTGGCGCCTTCTTTCAGGCCAAGGTCAGCCAGGGCCTTAGCGGCCACTTTGGCTGGCAGTGGGATGTAGCCGTCCTTAACGACAACTTCCTGGCCTTGCTTGGACAACACAAGCTTCACGAACTCAGCTTCCAGCGGTGCCAGAGGCTTGTTCGGGGCTTTGTTGACATAGACGTAGAGGAAGCGCGACAGCGGGTATTTGCCGTTGAGGGCGTTTTCTTCGCTGTCTTCGATGAAGTCGGTGCTGCCTTTCTTGGCCAGGGCAACAGTCTTCACGCTTGCAGTCTTGTAGCCGATGCCCGAGTAACCGATGCCGTTCAGCGAGGAGCTGATCGACTGCACGACCGAAGCCGAGCCTGGTTGTTCGTTCACGTTCGGCTTGTAGTCGCCTTTGCACAGGGCTTCTTCTTTGAAGTAGCCGTAAGTGCCGGATACCGAGTTACGACCGAACAGCTGGACTGGCTTGTTGGCCAGGTCGCCGGTCACGCCCAGGTCACCCCAGGTTTTCACGTCGGCTTTAGCGCCGCACAGACGCGTCGAGGAGAAGATCGCGTCGACCTGTTCCATGGTCAGGTGCTGGATCGGGTTGTCCTTGTGTACGAAGACCGCCAGGGCATCCACGGCAACCGGAATAGCAGTTGGCTTGTAGCCGTACTTCTGCTCGAAGGCAGCCAGTTCGGTGTCCTTCATCTTGCGGCTCATCGGGCCCAGGTTGGAGGTGCCTTCAGTCAGCGCAGGTGGCGCGGTGGCGGAGCCGGCGGCTTGAATCTGGATGTTGACGTTCGGGTATTCCTTTTTGTAACCCTCGGCCCACAGGGTCATCAGGTTGGCCAAGGTATCGGAACCGACGCTGGACAAGTTGCCCGACACACCAGTGGTCTTGACGTACGCCGGAATTGCCGGATCAACACCAGCGGCCACCGCGTTGGCGGTCGCAACGCCAGCAGCGACAAAAGTCATTGCCGCCATCAAACGTTTCAGTTTCATGCCTTGCTCCTAGCAGATAGGGATAGTTGGATCGGGGCCAAGTATCAGTAGGCCGTGTGAACACTCTATGTCTGGAATATGACAATTAGATGAAAGGCCAGCATTCATGAAAAAGCTGACAGAAAGGAGAAACTCAATGAATACGGGGTTCGCGTTGGGAGTTTGAAGCTTTTGAGGTGATGTTTCAGAAACACTCTGTAATCGTTGCTCGAACACCGGTGGCGAGCGAGCCTGCTCGCCACCGGCTCATCGATAGCTCAGCGCCCGCGCTTCCACAGGTATCCGCCCACGGCCATTCCCATCACACACAGGACAGCAACGTAATAGGCCGGGCCCATCGGGCTTTCCTTCATCAGCAACGACACCGCCAATGGCGTCAGGCCACCGAATACGGCATAGGCGACGTTGTAGGAAAATGACAACCCACTAAAGCGCACTACTGGCGGGAAGGCTTTCACCATCACGTAGGGCACCACGCCGATGGTGCCGACAAACAGACCGGTCAAGGCATACAGCGGGAACAGCCAGTCGGGATGGGCAAGCAGGCTGTGATACAGCGTCCATGAGGTCGCCAGCAGCAGTGCGCAGCCGCTGACCAACACGCGGCCGGCGCCGAAGCGATCGGCCAGGGCGCCGGAGGCGATGCAACCCAGGCTCAGGGTGACGATGGCCAGGCTGTTGGCCTGCAGGGCCACGGTCGGGCTGAAGTGATAGAGGGTTTGCAGCACTGTCGGGGTCATCAAGATCACCACTACGACGCCGGCCGACAGCAACCAGGTCAACAGCATCGATAGCACGATGGCGCCACGGTGGTCGCGCAGCACTGCGCGTAATGGCAACTCGGCGGCCAGGGCCTTGCGCTGCTGCATCTCGGCAAAGATCGGCGTTTCATGCAACCAACGACGCAGATATACCGACAGCAGCCCGAACACACCCCCGAGCAGGAACGGGATGCGCCAGGCGTAATCCGCGACCTGCTCCGGGCTGTAGATCGTGTTGATGGCCGTGGCCACCAGCGAGCCCAGCAGGATACCGGCCGTGAGGCCGCTGGTCAGGGTGCCGCAGGCGTAGCCGATGTGCCGAGGCGGAACGTGCTCGGAGACGAACACCCAGGCGCCCGGCACTTCGCCACCGATCGCAGCGCCCTGGATGATCCGCATCAGCAGTAACAGCAGCGGCGCCCACAGGCCGATCTGCGCGTAGGTCGGCAGCAGGCCCATGATCAGGGTCGGCACGGCCATCATGAAGATACTCAAGGTGAACATCTTCTTGCGGCCCAGCAAATCGCCGAAGTGCGCCATGATGATGCCGCCCAGCGGGCGTGCCAGGTAGCCCGCGGCGAAGATGCCGAAAGTCTGCAGCATGCGCAGCCATTCAGGCATGTCGACGGGGAAGAACAGTTTCCCAACCACGGTGGCGAAAAACACGAAAATGATGAAGTCGTAGAACTCCAGCGCCCCGCCCAAGGCAGACAGCGACAGCGTTTTATAGTCGTTGCGGGTCAGCGGGCGCGAAGGTTGCGCACTGCTTGCGGGCACGGAGGACATGGCAAGGCTTCTCTTATAGTAATCAGAACGGCAAGCCCGGGACTTGCATCGGGTTTGGCAAGATAGCAAATCGCTTGGAAAAGCACAGCGTCCGCCGAATAACACTTCAATGGGCGAAATATTCCTTGTTCATACGCTTTAACCGCAATAAGAAGCACAGTTGCCGGAAAAAGCCGCATTACAGACGCTAATTGCCGACCAAATGAGCGTCGGGTGGTCGTCGCGGCGCAATCGTCCCGATATACTCGGCCCTTGCAAGCGCCAGACCCGCTGTCTTGAGGGGCTGCTGTGCCAAAACGTTGTTGGGTGCCATCCAGCCGATTTGGCAGAGTTTCCCTTTAGTCCGCCTTACGAGAAACGCATTGAGCGGTGTATGTTGGTGCTGAAACGTTTTTTTGAAGACGGCTATCCACTTGAAATACCCATGAAGCGTCACGGGTCAGAGGCACCCTCGGCATGATCGAACTCGAACAAGAAGATCCTATCCCGCAAGGCGATCTCGCTCTGCAAATCACTGCGCTTCCGCGTGAAACCAACGGTTTTGGCGACATCTTTGGCGGCTGGCTGGTCGCACAGATGGATTTGGCCGGCACCGCCATGGCCAGCAAGGTCGCAGGTGGGCGCGTGGCCACCGTGGCGATTGATCGCATGGCGTTCCTGGTGCCGGTGGCCGTGGGCGCGCAGTTGTCCTTCTATACCCAGGCCCTGGAAATCGGCCGCAGCTCGATCCAGATGATGGTCGAAGTGTGGAGCGACGACCCGCTGTCCAGCGAATGGCGCAAGGTCACCGAGGCGGTGTTTGTCTTCGTCGCCATCGATGGCAGCGGCCGTACTCGTTCGGTACCGTCGCGCGCGCGTTAAACCTCGCCGGTTTTTGACGGTCAATTGCCCCATTGCCTGCCCATTGAGAGTATTGCCATGCCTACGCCCCACGTTGAAGCCGTGAAACAGGACGAGCTGGATTGCTGGCGCATCCGCCACAACGACGCCGAACTGATGGTGGCCCAACAGGGCGCCCACATCTTCAGTTATCAGCGCCAGGGCGAGCAGCCGCTGATCTGGCAGAACCCTGAGGCGGTGTTCAAGACAGGCAAAGGCATTCGTACCGGCGTGCCGGTGTGCTGGCCGTGGTTTGGTGTATTCGACCGCAACCCGCAGAGCGTGAAGGCGATGCGTCAAAGCGAGCAGCCGGCTGGCGCTCACGGTTTTGTGCGCACCGCACTCTGGACCTTGGCCGCAGCCGAGGCCGAAGGCAATGCACTGCGCGTCGACTTCGTGTTACCGGCGCCGGCAGGTGGTTTCCCTGGCTGGCCCCATCAGGTCGACCTCAAGCTGAGCCTGCTGCTGGACGACCAACTGCATATCCGCCTGACCAGCCATAACCGTGGCACCGACACCGTGACCCTCAGCCAGGCACTGCACACCTACTTCGCTGTCAGCGATGTGCGAAACGTGCAGGTCGAGGGCCTGGATGGCCTGGCGTATATCGATACTGCCGACGGTTGGGCCGAGAAAACCCAATCCGGCCTGCTGCACTTCACTGCAGAGACGGATCGCATCTACCTCGATACCCCGACGCAGCTGAATATTGTCGATAAAGACTGGCAACGCCGCATCCAGCTGACCGCCGAGGGCTCCAGGTCCACGGTGATCTGGAACCCGTGGACCGAGCGCGCCAAAGCGCTGGACGACATGGCCGACGACGGCTGGCCGGGCATGTTGTGCATCGAGACGGCCAACGTGCTGGATGATGTGGTGAAGCTGGCGCCCGGCGAAAGCCACACCTTGGGCGTGAGCCTCAGCGCTATCACCCTGTAAACAAAACATGTGAGAGGGGGCTTGCTCCCTCCCACAGGGATAGGCGTTGCGGATTAGAGATCCGACTCCTTCACGACCCGCACCTTCGCCGCATCCAGCGCATAGGCGGCATCCGCCAAGTCGTTATTCACCTTCTCCACCTTCAGCATGCCCGTGACCCATAGCGGCGTGTAGATATCCTCCAGCTTCAGCCCCTTGGGATAACGCACCAGCACCAGCTGGTTAGGCGGTGGTGGCGGCACATGGATGCAGGCGCCCGGGTACGGCACCAGGAAGAACAACGTGCTGCGGCCCTTCGCGTCGGTTTCCAACGGGACGGGGTAGCCGCCGATACGGATGTTCTTGCCGTTCATGGCCGCCACGGTCTTGGTCGAATACATCACCGCAGGCAAGCCTTTGCTCTGCTTCAAGCCACCCTTGTCGGTGAAGGTGCCTTGTGCTTCGGGAGAGTTGTGGTCGATTTCAGGCATGGCTTCGAGCGCTTTCTGATCAGAGAGCGGCATCAGGTCGAGCCAGTCGGTTTCCGGCAGTTCGCCAGCGTGCGCCAGGCCGGAGCCCAGCAAGAGAAGCGTTAACAGAAGTCGGCGCATGGGGAAGCTCGGCAAGTACGAAGTGGCGAGCATTCTAACCCTCTGCACCTGCGCAGCGCAGAGGGTTCAACGCGTGGATTATTTCTTTTTCAGCAGGCCGTAGATAACCAGCAGCACGACAGCGCCAACCAACGCACCGAAGAAACCTGCGCCTTGGCCCGCCTGGTAGATGCCCAGGGCCTGACCACCGTAGGTGGCGACCAGAGAACCTGCAATACCCAGCAGGATCGTCATGATCCAACCCATGCTGTCGTCGCCAGGCTTGAGGAAACGCGCCAGCAGACCGACGATCAGGCCGATAAAGATGGTTCCGATGATACCCATGGCATTTCCCTCTGAATGTAGGTGAACTATGCCAAAGCCTAGCAGGCTTTGGCATCCTGCAATCAGAGGACGGCGACCCCCAAATGGTTCCCGCCGATCCCGGGCTTATTGTTCGGCGATCAGCGCTTCAACCTTGAGGATCTGCGCTTGCAGCGTTGCGCGATCCTTGCAGCGCAGGTTGGCATGACCGACCTTGCGCCCCGCCTTGAAGGCCTTGCCGTAGTGATGCAGGTGGCAGTCGTCGATAGCGATGACTCGCTCAACCGCAGGCACCGTGCCGATGAAGTTCAGCATGGCGCTCTCGCCGACCTTGGCCGTAGACCCCAGCGGCAAGCCGGCGACCGCCCGCAGGTGGTTTTCGAACTGGCTGCACTCAGCGCCTTCGGTGGTCCAGTGCCCGGAGTTGTGCACACGCGGCGCGATTTCGTTGGCCTTGAGGCCACCGTCGACTTCAAAGAACTCGAACGCCATTACGCCAACGTAGTCCAGCTGCTTGAGCACGCGGCTGGAATAGTCTTCGGCCAGGCCTTGCAGCGGGTGGTCAGTGCTGGCCACTGACAATTTGAGGATGCCGCTGTCGTGAGTGTTGTGCACCAACGGGTAGAAGCGGGTTTCACCATCACGGGCCCGCACGGCGATCAGCGAGACTTCACCGGTGAACGGCACGAAGCCTTCCAGCAGACAGCCAACGCTGCCCAGCTCGGCAAAGGTGCCGACCACATCGGCTTCGGTACGCAGGACTTTCTGGCCCTTGCCGTCGTAACCCAGGGTACGGGTTTTCAGCACAGCCGGCAGGCCGATGCTGGCGACGGCAGCGTCCAGGTCCGCCTGGGACTGGATGTCGGCGAAGGCCGGGGTCGGAATGCCCAGGTCCTTGAACATGCTTTTCTCGAACCAGCGGTCGCGGGCAATACGCAGCGCTTCGGCGCTCGGGTACACCGGTACGAACTGCGACAGGAAGGCCACGGTTTCGGCCGGGACGCTTTCGAACTCGAAGGTCACCAGATCGACTTCGTCAGCCAGTTGGCGCAGGTGGTCCGGGTCGCTGTAGTCTGCGCGCAAGTGTTCACCAAGAGCGGCCGCGCAAGCGTCCGGCGCCGGGTCCAGGAAAGCGAAGTCCATTCCCAGCGGCGTTCCCGCCAGGGCCAGCATGCGGCCCAATTGGCCGCCACCGATTACACCGATCTTCATCGTCAACAACCTCAGGCGATACGTGGGTCTGGATTGTCCAGCACGCTGTCTGTCTGTTCAGCACGGAATTTTTTCAGCACCGCATGGAATTGCGGGTGCTTGGCGCCCAGGATGCTGGCGGACAGCAAGGCTGCGTTGATCGCACCGGCCTTGCCGATCGCCAGGGTCGCCACCGGAACACCGGCCGGCATCTGTACGATGGACAGCAGCGAGTCCACGCCCGAGAGCATCGACGACTGCACCGGTACGCCGAGCACCGGCAGGTGGGTCTTGGCCGCACACATGCCCGGCAGGTGGGCTGCACCACCGGCACCGGCGATGATCACCTCGATGCCACGGGATTCTGCTTCATCGGCATACTGGAACAGCAAATCCGGAGTGCGGTGGGCGGAGACCACTTTCACTTCGTAGGGAATGCCGAGTTTTTCCAGCATATCGGCGGTGTGGCTAAGGGTGGACCAATCGGACTTGGAGCCCATGATCACGCCAACCAATGCACTCATCGTCGTGCCTCTTCTCTCTGGGCGCCCGCGGGCGCGTCAAAAAACAACAAGCCACGCGGGAGACCGGCGTGGCTTGTTGTACGAAATTCAGGCCGATTGGACCGGCCGAAGGCCGCGCAGTATACCGTAATAATGCAGATAAACAGCCCCTGGAATGACCATCTGTCTTACGGCGCAAACCAGCGGTTTTATTGACTTACGAGTCAGTCCAAGACACCGCAAAACCCTGTGGGAGGGGGCTTGCTCTCGATAGCGGCGTATCAGTGACAAATAAGTACCTGACACCCCGTCATGCCAGGCCCCTCCCACATTTGAACAGTTTTGGTCTCAGGCATTCTGCGCCGCTCCCCCCTCCAGCTTGCGCCACAGCAGCCGCACGTTCGCCTTGCGCACCAACGCGCAGCGATACAGACGGATCTCCAGCGGCACATGCCATTGCGGGCCGCCGCACACAACCAGTTCGCCACGGGCCAATTCCGCCCGTACGCTCAATTGCGGTACCCAGGCGATGCCCAAGCCTTCCAGGGCCATGCTCTTGAGGCTATCGGCCATGGCGGTTTCATACACCGTCGTAAAGCGCAGCGCACGCTGGCGCAGCAGCAGGTGCACCGAACGGCCCAGGAAAGCACCGGCGCTGTAGGCCAGCAACGGCACGCTGGCTTCGCCCTCCAGGTCGAACAGTGGCTTGCCCTCGCCGTCGGCGGCGCAGACCGGGAGCATTTCGGTGTTGCCCAGATGCAGCGAGGGGAAGATTTCGGCATCCATCTGCATCGCCGCGTCCGGGTCGTAGAACGCCAGCATCAGATCGCAGCCACCTTCGCGCAGGGCGTGCACCGCGTCGCCGACGTTGGTGGCGACCAGCCGCGTGGCAATGTTCAAGCCTTCGTTGCGCAATTGCGCAATCCAGCGCGGGAAGAAGCCCAAGGCCAGGGAATGGGCCGCTGCCACTTGCATGACCTCACCCTGCCCGCCTTCCAGGTGATGCAGATGGCGCAGCACTTCCCCGAGCTGTTCGACCACCGTACGCGCGGTGACCAGGAATAACTGCCCCGCCGCCGTCAGTTCCACCGGCGTACGCGAGCGGTTGACCAGGGTCAGGCCCAGCGCGGCTTCCAGGCTACGGATGCGGCGACTGAACGCCGGCTGGGTCACAAAGCGCCGCTCCGCCGCCTGGGAAAAACTGCGAGTTGCCGCCAGGGCACTGAAGTCTTCCAGCCATTTGCTCTCAAGGTTCATCACTTCCTCCCACGGGTATGCACCATTTTGGCACACACGCCCGCCATCATAGCTGGGTCACATCCACATTATGCCGTTTGTGCATGGGTCAGTGCTGAACAGCATTGGCCCAAAAACTTATGGAAGCCTAGCATTCGCAGCGTTCCGGCCAGTTCCGGGTCCATATCGAGATGATTTCCGTCATGTCCTCCGCTGCATCTTTCCGTACCGAAAAAGACCTGCTTGGCGTACTCGAAGTACCCGCCCAAGCGTATTACGGCATCCAGACCCTGCGAGCGGTGAATAACTTCCGCCTCTCCGGCGTTCCGATTTCGCATTACCCGAAATTGGTGGTCGGTCTGGCAATGGTCAAGCAAGCGGCGGCTGACGCCAACCGCGAGCTGGGTCAGCTCAGCGAAGCCAAGCACGCTGCCATCAGCGAAGCCTGTGCCCGTCTGATCCGCGGCGATTTCCACGAAGAGTTCGTGGTGGACATGATTCAAGGCGGCGCCGGCACTTCAACCAACATGAATGCCAACGAAGTCATCGCCAACATCGCGTTGGAGGCCATGGGCCACAACAAGGGCGAGTACCAGTACCTGCACCCTAACAACGACGTGAACATGGCGCAGTCGACCAACGACGCCTACCCGACCGCGATCCGCCTGGGTCTGCTGCTGGGTCATGATGCGCTGCTGGCCAGTCTCGACAGCCTGATCCAGGCGTTCGCCGCCAAGGGTGAAGAATTCAGCCACGTCCTGAAAATGGGCCGTACCCAACTGCAAGACGCCGTGCCGATGACCCTCGGCCAGGAATTCCGCGCCTTCGCCACCACCCTGGGTGAAGACCTGGCCCGCCTGAAAACCCTGGCGCCGGAACTGCTCACCGAAGTCAACCTGGGCGGCACCGCCATCGGCACCGGCATCAACGCCGACCCACGCTATCAGGCCCTGGCGGTACAACGCCTGGCCGTGATCAGCGGTCAGCCGGTCGTACCGGCCGCCGACCTGATCGAAGCCACTTCCGACATGGGCGCCTTCGTACTGTTCTCCGGCATGCTCAAGCGTACCGCGGTGAAGCTGTCGAAGATCTGCAACGACCTGCGCCTGTTGTCCAGCGGCCCGCGTACCGGCATCAACGAAATCAACCTGCCGGCACGCCAGCCAGGCAGCTCGATCATGCCCGGCAAGGTCAACCCGGTGATCCCGGAAGCCGTGAACCAGGTAGCGTTCCAAGTGATCGGTAACGACCTGGCACTGACCATGGCAGCCGAAGGCGGCCAACTGCAGCTGAACGTGATGGAGCCGCTGATCGCATTCAAGATCTTCGACTCGATCCGCCTGCTGCAACGCGCCATGGACATGCTGCGCGAACACTGCATCACCGGCATCACCGCCAACGAAGCCCGTTGCCGCGAGCTGGTGGAGCACTCCATCGGCCTGGTCACCGCGCTGAACCCGTATATCGGCTACGAAAACGCCACCCGTATCGCCCGTGTCGCCCTTGAAAGCGGCCGTGGCGTGCTGGAATTGGTGCGCGAGGAAGGCTTGCTCGACGATGCCATGCTCGACGACATCCTGCGCCCCGAAAACATGATTGCTCCACGCTTGGTCCCCTTGAAGGCCTAAGTGTCTGTTGCACCGCTCACCAGGCTGAGGGACTAGACACCTCTCACCTTTTGAGGGCCTGAAGGCTCGTTCTTCAGGCCCTTTTTTTGTCTCAAGGTTGTGAAATGATGCCCATAAAAACTCCAATATCGCCCTGTAAACCCTCCTTGCCAGCCGACACGCGGCTGAAACCTTTAATCGTCTCGTGCAGACGGATCCCGCTCGCCTAGGTATAGTGCCGCCCCTCTTCGCGTCTACGGCCATCGATACGAGGCCCGAAGCAACGCGAAAGCGCATGAATAACAACACCCGCAAAAGGATTGGGATCGAACCGTCGCGCACTGCCTGGTGCTATGCGAAGGCCCGGACCGTCCTGCGTTTGCCATTAGAAAAATCAGCGAGGAACACTCCATGCTCGAAGTCATCAACGACTTCCTCTCAGGGAAAGTACTGATCGTGCTCATTGTCGGGCTCGGCGGTTATTTCACGATCCGCTCGCGTTTCGTTCAATTACGTCACTTTTTCCACATGTTTTCGGTGTTTCGCGACAGCCTGAAAAACAGCTCCGACCAACTCAGCTCGTTCCAGGCGCTGATGCTCAGCCTGGCCGGCCGTGTCGGTGCCGGTAACATCGCCGGTGTCGGCATTGCCGTGACCCTGGGTGGCCCGGGCGCCGTGTTCTGGATGTGGGTCACCGCATTGGTGGGCATGTCTTCGAGCTTTATCGAGTGCTCTCTCGGTCAGTTGTACAAGCGCACTGACGCCGAAGGCACCTTCCGTGGCGGTCCGGCTTACTACATCCAGCACGGCCTGCAAAAACGCTGGCTGGGCATGCTGATGGCGTTCCTGCTGCTGGTCACCTTCGGCTTTGCCTTCAACGGCCTGCAAGCCCATGCCGTGACCCACTCGCTGAACAATGCTTTCGGCCTCGACACCACCTACACCGGCCTTGCCCTCGCGGTATTGCTGGGCCTGGTGTTCATCGGCGGGATCAAGCGAATCGCCTCGATTGCCGACCTGCTGGTGCCGGTCAAGACCCTGGTCTACATCGCTGTAACCCTGTACGTGATCGTGCTGCAGTTCGACCACGTGCCGGCCATGCTCGCGACCATCGTCAAGAGCGCCTTCGGCCTCGACCAAGCCTTCGGTGGCCTGGTGGGCAGCGCAATCATCATGGGTGTGAAGCGCGGCGTGTTCGCCAACGAAGCCGGTCTGGGCAGCGCGCCTAACGTGGCGGCAGTGGCTTCGGTAGAACACCCGATCGCCCAGGGCGTGGTCCAGGCGTTCAGCGTGTTCCTCGACACGTTCGTGATCTGCACCTGCACCGCGCTGCTGATCCTGCTCTCCGGTTTCTACACCCCAGGCTTTGAAGGCGACGGCATTGCCCTGACCCAGAACTCCCTGGCGGCTGTAGTGGGTGACTGGGGTCGCATGTTCATCTCGGTAGCCCTGGCGTTGTTCGTGTTCACATCGATCATGTACAACTACTACCTCGGCGAAAGTAACCTGCGCTTCCTGGTCGGCAACAACCGCAAGGTGCTGATGGGCTACCGCACACTGGTGCTGGTGCTGATTTTCTGGGGCTCGATCGAGAACCTGAGCACCGTATTCGCCTTCGCCGACATCACCATGACCCTGCTGGCATTCGTCAACCTGTTCGCCCTGGCGTTCCTGTTCAAGATCGCCATGCGCATCCTGAACGACTACGACAATCAGCGTGCAGCGGGCATCAAGACGCCGGTGTTCGATTCCAGCCAGTTCCCTGATCTGGATCTGGACCCCAAGGCCTGGCCGGCCAATCCGGTGAAACCGGACAGTGCCCCGGCGGCTGAACTGAATGCTCAAGCGCAGCGCCAAGCGTAATAAGAGCCGATAGATGACACGCCGCCCGGCCTTGGGCATGCTCTGGGCCCGGCGGCGTTTTTCGTTCAGGAGATTTCTTGATGCAATCAGCTAACAACGTGATGGTGCTCTACACCGGCGGCACCATCGGCATGCAGGCCAGCGCCAATGGCCTGGCGCCCGCATCCGGTTTCGAAGCGCGCATGCGCGAACAGCTTTGCAACCAGCCATTGCCTGCTTGGCGCTTCCGGGAAATGTCCCCGCTGATCGACAGCGCCAATATGACCCCCGCTTACTGGCAGCGCCTGCGCACCGCCGTGGTCGAGGCAGTGGACGCCGGCTGCGACGCCGTGCTGATCCTGCACGGCACCGACACCCTGGCCTACAGCGCGGCGGCGATGAGCTTCCAACTGCTGGGGCTGCCGGCCCCCGTGGTGTTCACCGGCTCCATGCTGCCGGCCGGCGTGCCGGACAGCGATGCCTGGGAAAACGTCAGCGGTGCGCTGGCAGCCTTGGGCGAAGGCCTGGCGCCCGGCGTTCATCTGTATTTCCACGGCGCGCTGATGGCGCCGACCCGTTGCGCGAAGATCCGCAGCTTTGGTCGCCACCCGTTTGCCGCGTTGCAGCGCAATGGCGGCGTGGCCCGGGCGAGTGACATTCCAGCGGCCCTGGATTTTCGTCAGCCCAAGGTCCTGGCCAACATTGGAGTGTTGCCGCTGGTGCCGGGCATCGCGGCCGTGCAACTGGATGCGCTGATCGATAGCGGCATCCAGGCACTGATCCTCGAATGCTTCGGCAGCGGCACCGGGCCCAGTGACAATCCTGCGTTTCTGGCCAGCCTGCAACGGGCACAGGACAAAGCAATCGTGGTCGTGGCCATCACTCAATGCCATGAAGGCGGCGTGGAGTTGGATGTCTACGAAGCCGGCAGCCGCCTGCGTGGCGTCGGCGTGTTGTCCGGCGGCGGCATGACCCGTGAGGCGGCATTCGGCAAGCTCAATGCACTGATCGGTGCCGGGCTCAAGGCGTGCGAAGTCCGTCGCCTGGTGGAACTGGACCTCTGCGGCGAATTGCGCTGAGGGCTGGCCCCCATCGTATATAAGCACCACCGCTCCTGACGCGATGCTTCCTAGCATGGCGACGCTCCGGTTTTTCCGGAGCGGTTGCCATTATCTCGCCTGTCAGGAAGCGCCATGCCTCTATCTCTCTCCACCGAGCCCGACCCAGATCTGCTTGATGCGCTGATTGCGCAAATGTGTACCGGCCCCGCGTTTCGCGAAGTGGCCGCAACCATGCTGCGCGCCCAGTTGAAAACGCTGTATCCCGATTGGGATATGGACCCGAACATGATCGTGGTTGGCACCCCATCATGGGATGTCGAGGATGGCCAGGTCATCCCCACTGGCCGTGTTTATGCGGTGCTCACCGATATTCTCGTGGTGCAGTCGGTGTTCGCCCTGCCGATGCTCTACCTCGAAGGCCAACACTTTTTGGCCCAGCTACCGATCATTGAGCCTGCCGTGCACCTACCGGTGCGTATCCTCGATATCGCCGGTGCGATGAACACCCTCGCCCCGATAATGTTGCGGGCTTATCAACAAGCGCAATTGGACTATTGGAACAGCATCGAGAACAGCGGTGGTTCACGTTGGCACAGCTTGTCGATGATCTTGCGCGACTTCTGGAACATCAACCAGGTGCCTGGCTTGACGGAAGACGATTGCTTCATGGCGCGTCAACTGTTCCAGACGCCGGATGCCGCGACACGCAAACGGGAGACCTTCGATGCCCCTCGCGCTTATGTGATTGATATCGACGAAGTCGATGCCGAGGGCAAGACCAACCATGTGGATGATTACTTGATCAGCGTCCTGATTGGCAAACAGCAGGGGGCCGAAGTCATTCTCACCCAGTCACTGTTCTCGGGGTTCAAGAAATACCTTTCGCTGGAAGCGCTGGGCCAAGACCTGCCAATGCTGACGGTGGCCAATAAAAAGCAGCGGTGGCGCCTCGTCGAACCGCAAGGAGATTTTTTCGATTATCTGGCCTGCGCGTTGATCAGCATCCAGGTCAAGGATATCGGCGCCATCGACGTTTCTGATCTGGGCACGCCGGACACGCCTCGCAACCGCCCTGCGCAGCCGCCGGCACCGCGCTCCAAACGCAGCACACGGCCCTTGCAGGAATACGTACACGCCCTGCCCGACTGGCTGACCAGCGCCTCCATCTCTGACCAGGATGCCTATGCCCGACACCTCAAGGACCTGGCAACCCTGCACAGTGCCAACGAAGGCCGCAGCTATGACGAAGGCATCAGCTCTCTTCACGCGTACACCCTTGAACGGCTGAAAGCCGAAATGCTCAAGGATCACCCCAACGCTGATGCGCGGTGGCTCGATGGCGTCGAAATCGTGGTGCGCAGCCCTGTGGTCTGGGGCCTGTTCACCGTCCCCGGAAAAATAGAGACCACAGCATTCACCCTGCCGGAGCTTGCCCTGCAGAACTTGATCGCCCTGCCATTAGGGAATAAGTCCCTGCGTTATCACATCACGCTGGTGCTGCCGCAATGGTTCACCGTCAACTACCTGGAACGCCTGATCAGCCGGGTGGATGTCGGAAATACCTACCCGGCACTGATCAAGGAAAAACTGCTGGCGCACCCACAGGAGGCGGATCGCCGCCAGCGGCTCTATGCCGAGCACTTGCGCATTCAACTGCCGTTGCTGGCATTGCAATGCAAGATACGCGGCGAAAGCGCCATTGATGAGCAAGGCTACGCCTACGTGAAAGCCGTCATGCGCGCCGAGCCCAGTGACCGGCAAGTGCAGGGCCAACCCATCGTGATCCGCCCACTGGCGTTTGTGCCGACTCGCCGAGGAGATAAAACGCCGGATAAGGTCGCCAATATGTTCGTGATCGGTCCCCAGGACCCGGCCGCCGGTCCATGCCTGTTGTATCGGCCGTTGCTCGACACCCCCCTGTCGCAGTTCCCTTCCCCCAGCAACTTGCTCTATGCCCTGCAGCAATCAGTAAACCTGCGCGAATCCGTACTGGCCTGGCTGCCCGATACGGTGAGCACTGACTATGCCCGCTATGTATTCCCTGGCGACCTGCCCTCGCCCTGGGCCGTGGTCGATTTCATGGTCGACCCCTTCAAGGTTTGGACGATGGGCGGGCCGGTGCTTCTGGACCAGGCCACGATCACCGATGACCAGTTCAAGACGCTCTACCACGCCAATGCCAATGCCCTGGTCACGCTCGCCGACCGGCAATCGGTGTCCAATGCCGAAGCCCGCTGGGCCACGTTCAAACGCACCGGCTGGATGACCTTCAATCTGGCCTTGCCATTCCTCGCGCGTACCGTGGGTATCGCCGCCTGGATCTGGCAGATCATGGATGAGTTACAAGCGGTGGTGGAGACCCGCTCCCATCCTGAGCAGGACTCCACCTGGACCGCACTTACCGACTTGCTGCTGAACATCGGCATGGCCATCACTTTGCACAGTGCCAGCCGCAGCGCCCCTGCGGGTTCAGTGCGCAACGAACCGACGCCCGCACCACGGCCACCAGCCGCCCCGGAACCGGTGACAACCAGCCAGCAGCCGACGATTTCGGCAGAGGCACTCGCCGTACATGACCAGCCACTGATCGTCAGCGGCGCGATCAATCGTGCGCCGCCGCGCCTGGCAACCGTGCTGGACAGTTTCAAGGTGAGCAAGCCTGACACCCTGGGCGAGGCGCACCACGAGGCAGGCCCGTGGCAAGACCTGTATCGCGGCGGCCAGCATTGGTATGCGCCAGTAGGCGAACGCTGGTTCCAGGTCACAGTGGATGAAGGCGAAACCGTGCTGATTGTCGACGCTCGAAACCCTTCGCGTACTGGCCCTCCGCTGGTTCACAACAGCAAGGGTCAGTGGTTCATCGATACGCGCCTGCGCCTTCGGGGAGGCAGCCCCAAACTCATGAGCACCAAAGCCCGCGCGCTGGCCCGACAAAAAGCAGAGGAGCTACGTCGGCAGCTGGAAATATTCGAAAGCCAGAAAAAAGCCAACCAGGAGGCGTTGCAGAACGCGCGCCAGGCGATGGATGCGCAGCCCTCCACATCAACGCAAGCATTGCGCCAGGCTTATCTGCAGACCCTGCAAACCCAACGCACGGAATACGAGACGGCGTTGCAGATGCTCAAGGAAATGAACGTGCATGAACCCACGGCGCAATACGCGCCAAAAGCCTTGAGTTACATCAAGGCCCAGGCCCGACTGACCCAGGCTACGCTGAGCGAGATCCTTTCGCGCTTCACACCCAAATGGCGCATCGTGCATGAGCAGCTGCAACGCCAGGCTGTGGTGTCCATGGAGCGCCCGATTGAAGACTTCCGTGAGATGCGCGAACTGACCGGCGCATTGCTTGTACAGCTGGAATACATGCACGGCCGATTCCGGGAGCTCAAAAGCCTGGCCAGGGACGGCGCCGTTTTGCTGGATACCCTCAAGAGCTCGATGCCGGTCTACAGCGTTGACGACCTGAAGGCCATTCGCGTGTCGCTCAGCCGCAACCTGTGCTTGCCCAAGGACACCTTGCAGACAGCTCCCGAGGCCTGGTCGGAGATAGACAACATCATCGACACAGCGGATGTTGCGATCCAATGCCTGCGCGATACATTGGAGGAGCGCAGCGATCGACGCCTGGATGAGCGCATTGACACCTTGAGCAACCTGGTCGAGCAGTTTCAACTGCTGGACGAACGCCTGCAGGATTTTCCCGTGGAGTACTCCGCGCACGCCATCACCGACCAGTTACAAGAGTTGCGCGGCGAGCTGAGTGGCTTCCAGCGACGCGCCGCGAAGAACCTCGGGGTATTGAGTGCCGAGCGCGGAGTGCTCAGGAGCCGACCGACCCCGCCCTCGACCCCGCCACGCCCGTTGAAACAGTTTATCCACACTCGCTACGGTGGCCTGCTGATCGGTGAACCGCGCTTGAACGAAGTCGGGCTGGAAACCGGCCTGGTGGATATTCGATCACCGCTGACCCATCAGATCCTCGCCACTTACCATGAAAAATCCAAGGGTGTCTGGGTACTTCACGAAAGAGCACCGTCCCCTTCCGCCGAACCGGCTGAGGTGGATCTGCAGTTGACCATCAATCAGGGCCAGGCACTGCTCGATGGGCTGCCCGCCTTTCAAGCGCGTGCCCGTGCCCACAGCAACCTCGCCGATCGTGAGCCCTTTGGGATCGAGTATCTGTACCACAAACACGCACAGCGATTGGAGAAGGCAAGCAATGCCATCGAGCAGGCACTGACTCAACATAACATCACTGAGAGCGACGCCATGGCGCTTCCCGCGAGCGAGGTGACCAAAGCGATTGATAGCGCGTTGGCCCAGCTCTATCAGCAGAGTAATCAACTGGTGCAAAGGGCGCTCAAGTTGTCTCCTCCTACCGTGACAGGGGTGCAGTGGCTTAAACAGCACAATACGATCGCCATCAAGAAAACCGTGAACCGCCGTCGAATCAAGTCCCACACGCCTGACTATCTGGATGAGTACACCATCAGCGACCGCGTGACGCGCGAAGTGCTCTGGTATGCCCACTTTCACTACAGTGCCAACTGGACACCGGACAAGTCGATGTTATCTGCACGCCTGAAGACTCCAGCCGAGCACAGCCAGGGCGCCGCCGCCGACTCGCCCAAAGGCTTGAACCACAAACAAGCCGTTGCCTTTTACCGCAGCGAGATCAGCCTGCAGCAAGCCCGTGAGCTGTTTTTCGAGCGCCCAAAATCCGAGTCCAGTCGTTAATCGATACCAGGGGCACGGCATGCAATTTGCTGCGCCAGTGCCACTTCTTCGCGCGGGTGTCCCCCATGCTGCATTCACACCTCACGACTCTCAACGCCGTATCTCTGGTCCTGGCGACGTTCAAGGACCAGGGCCAGCCGGCCGAGGTATTACTGGCCGGCAGCGGCATTGGCACAGCAGACCTGCGCCGCGCCGACACGCGCATCACCACCTGCCAGGAGATGCGCGTATGCGCCAATGCCGTAGCCCTGCGCCAGGACATTGGCCTGGAACTGGGCCAGCGCATGCACGTGTCGTCCTACGGTCTGCTCGGTTATGCGCTGTTGACGAGTGCCACCTTAGGTGACGCTTTGCGCCTGGCGCTACGCTACCCGGCGCTGTTGGGAACACTTTTTGAACTCAGCCTGGTGGAAGACGGCGAACAGATTTGGCTGACCGCCGGCGACTATCGGGAAAATCCCGCGCTGGCGGCGTTCAATGTGGAGTTTTGCCTGGTGTCGATGAAAGTCATTTGCGATGACTTGCTCGGCGGCCCGCTGCCGTTGCGTGAAGCGCGTTTCGACTACCCGGCACCCGCTTACCACCCGCGATACGCGGAGCGTTTCGACTGCCCTTTGCAGTTTGACGCACGGCACAACGGCTTTGCGTTCGACGCCCAGTGGTTGCAACAACCCTTGCCCCTGGCCGATGCCATCACCCATCGGGCGATGGCCGAACGCTGCCGCAAACAGAACTCCGAATTCACCGGGCGCCAGGCCTGGCTCAACCGCGTGCGCCAGTTGCTGGCCGAGCAACTGCACGCCGCGCCCGGCCTGGACGGCTTGGCGGCGCAGATGAACTGTTCCGCACGGACGCTGCGCCGGCACCTGCATGCGCTAGGTTGCAGCTACCAGCAATTACTCGACGAGCTGCGCTTTGAGCAGGCCAAGCAATGGCTGGCACAAGGGCAATGGCCCATTTACAAGATCGCCGAACAATTGGGTTTCAGCGAGACCGCAAGTTTTCGCCACGCGTTTATGCGCTGGAGTGGGGTCGCGCCCAGCCTGATGCGCCATTAGCGGGCGAATTACGGTCAAAGTCTTTGGCCACATTTATCCCCTTCTGGCCGCTCCTGCCATTCTCTTGGCCGCCCCCGCACCGCAACACTTGAAGGCACAACAACATGCCTGCGGGAGCCCCCATGCTGACGATCTATTCAGACGATCACCATCTACACCACGGACGCTGCGAATTGATGGACGGGCAATTGATGCCCTGCTTCGAAATGCCGTCGCGCGCCGACCACGTGCTGCAACGGGTCAAGGACCGCGACCTGGGGCCGGTGCAGGCACCACAGGACTTCGGCCTGGCCCCGCTGCAGCGCATCCACAGCCGCGACTATCTGGAATTTTTCAAAAACGCCTGGGCCCGCTGGACCGAATACGGCCAGGACGGTGACCTGCTGCCCTACACCTGGCCTGCCCGCACCCTGCGTCGGGTGTTGCCCACCAGCTTGCATGGCCAACTGGGTTACTACAGCTTCGACGGCGGTGCGCCGATTACCGCCGGTACCTGGCAAGCCGCCTACAGCGCGGCACAGGTAGCGCTCACCGCGCAGCAGGCGATCCAGCAAGGCGCCCGCAGTGCCTTTGCCCTGTGCCGCCCACCCGGGCATCACGCCGCCAGTGATTTGATGGGCGGTTATTGCTACCTGAACAACGCCGCCATCGCAGCCCAGGCGTTCCTCGACCAGGGCCATGCAAAAGTCGCGATCATCGACGTGGATTACCACCATGGCAACGGCACCCAGTCGATTTTCTATGACCGCAGCGATGTGCTCTTCACCTCCATCCACGGCCACCCGGAGGCTGAGTTCCCGTTTTTCCTGGGGTATGCCGATGAGCTGGGAGAAGGGCCTGGCGAGGGCTTCAACTTCAACTACCCGCTACCGGCCGGCTCCGGCTGGGACACCTGGAGCGCCGCGCTCGAAGCGGCGTGCCAGGAGACCGAGCGCTTTGATGCCGACGTCATTGTGGTGTCCCTGGGAGTGGACACGTTCAAAGACGACCCTATCTCGCAATTCAAACTCGACAGCCCGGATTACCTGGCGATGGGCCGGCGCATCGCGCGTCTTGGCAGGCCCACGCTGTTCGTGATGGAAGGCGGCTACGCCGTCGAAGAAATCGGTATCAACGCCGTCAACGTCCTCGAAGGTTTCGAACAAGCAGGAGCCGCCCAATGAAGATGCTCACCACCCTGGCCCTGTGCGCCGCCGTATTGAGCGGCGCGACGCAGGCCGAAGAAAAACCCTTCAAGGTCTACAACTGGTTCGACTACATCACGCCCAAAGCCCTTGAGGACTTCAAGGCACAAAACCCCCAGATCAAACTGGTGTACGACATCTTCGACACCAACGAAGCCCTGGAAGCCAAGCTGCTCACCGGCAACTCCGGGTATGACGTGGTGGTGCCGTCCAACGTGTTCCTGGCCAAGCAGATCGAAGCGGGCGTCTTCCAGCCCCTGGATCGCAGCCAGCTTCCCAACTGGAACCACCTCGACCCCAAGCTGATGAAGCTGATCGAAGCCAACGACCCCGGCAATAAATTCGCCGTGCCCTACATGTACGGCACCATCCTGATCGGCTTCAACCCAGACAAGGTCAGGGCGGCACTGGGGCCCGACGCACCGGTGGACAGTTGGGACCTGATCTTCAAGGAAGAGAACATCAGCAAGCTCAAGCAATGCGGCGTCGCCTTCCTGGATTCGCCGTCGGAAATCCTGCCGCTGGCCCTGCAGCACCTCGGCCTGGACCCCAACAGCAGCAACCCCAAGGATTACGACAAGGCACAAGCCCTGTTGATGAAAATCCGTCCGTACATCACCTACTTCCACTCCTCCAAGTACATGGCCGATATCGCCAACGGCGACCTTTGCGTGGCCGTGGGTTACTCAGGCAGTTTTTCCCAGGCCGCCAACCGCGCCAAGGAAGCCAAGAACGGCGTCACCGTGGACATGCGCCTGCCCAAAGAAGGCGCACCGATCTGGTTCGACATGCTCGCCATTCCCAAAGGCGCGCAGAACCCGCAAGACGCCTACACCTTCATCAACTACTTGCTGCAACCCCAAGTGATTGCGCCGATCAGTGATTTCGTCGGCTACCCCAACCCGAACAAGGACGCGACCGAACACGTCGACCCAGCCATTCGCAACAACCCCAACCTGTACCCGACCGAGGCGGCCATGGCAACGCTCTACACCTTGAAACCCCTGGCGCGTGATGCCGAGCGCGCCAGGACGCGCGCCTGGACCAAGATCAAATCCGGTACTTGATCACGCAGTGGCAAGGCCCACCGGAGCGAGGTCGCTCGCTCCGGTGCGTGTTACATCACATCCAGAAAAATGCGCCGCCCGGAGGGTGTGCCGATCGGCCCACGGTAGACCTGCGAGTGGCGCCCGGCGCTGCGTTCGGCCTGTTCAAAGACGCGGCCCATTCTGCGCTGCGCGGCTAATTTCAGGTGCGCCTTGGAGGGCTGGTCTGGCGGTGTGTGCAGCAAGGGGTAATGAAAGTGCGCGTACCACAGGGGCCGATAGCCGCCCATCACGTCCAGTACTTCGTATTCCTGCAGATAGTCCACCGTGCCGTCGATGGTTTCCGGCACCCGGCCATTGATCCGGCGGATACAAATCGCGCGTTGCCCCAGCAGGTATTCCACATCGCCAACGGTTGGGGTCTGGCTGGTGCGGATCATGTCGATGCGCAGGCGATGACCTTTGTTGCGCAACTGAATGGCAGTGGCCCGCAATTGGCTGATCAAGGCAACGCAGTCCTCATTGCTGCGGCTTTGGGTGAATTGCGCAAGCACGCGGGCAGCGTCGTCCAACCCACGCGCCAGCTGCTCGAACTGCTCCTCTGCGGCAACCGGTGGCGTGCCGGGGCGCAGGGTTTCGGCCTCCGCCTGGTTGGCCCGGGCCAGTGAGGCTTGGCCTGCATCGAATGCTTTACGCCCACGCACACTCAGCCCTCGCACATCACGCTTGAGCCGCGGCACCCGGCGGATGTCCCACTGACCTTGGTCATTACTGATGATGTCGGGCCCCAGGGTTACGGGCTTTTGCGGCCGATCGACTACCTGGTAGACCGGGCTGTTGATATTAAAGACAGGGCTGATGCGAATGTGCGACAGCACGTAGAAGTGGTTCTCGTCCTTGTTGTAGACGAGCCCGTTATCGAAGAGGTGCAGGCCTTTATGGCCCCCCTCATGAATCATCTCGCCTACCTTTGACGGGTGTGCTATCGCCGCCAATTGATGCTGCTGGGCTGCCGAAAGCACCTGCCGTGCCCCCGCCCACGCGGCATCCAGCCGCTTGACGCGCGGGTGTGGCGACGCAGGCTCCTGGCCTTGTGGCCTGGCGGGATAAACCAGCAGCAGGGCCACCTGCCGCATCCAGCGAACGCCGTCGCGCCAGGGTACTTGAGCATTTTGCGTAACCTGCGTCTTGAAGGGGCTTGCGAGCAGCATCTTGCGGGTCAAGAACATTTCAGCGAAAGGCTGGGACAACACCGCGCCAGATGCAGGGGCAGTCATCACTTGTTGGAAGACCTGTGCCGACCACGGCCGAAACACCAACCAGGGGCCGACCTCATCGCTCCCAGCACCGATCAGGTAGCCTGACTCATCCGCCAACCGCCTGAACACCATCGGCTCGCCCTGCACGTGACGATGGGTCGCGTAAGTTCTCACGGCTGCGCGAAGCCGGTAATAACCCTCGAGCGTAACCCCCGCCAGACCTTGAAGACTGTATTCCAACGCCACCTTGCACAGGTCCATGGCCATTTCCCGAGCGAAGCAGGCTTGGTACGCGGCGTCGTCCTCCGGCAGGTCGTCGAGCTGGGTGCGGGCGCAATATTTCTGATAGGCCCAGGCGGTTCTCACCAACAGCCTGCTGTAAGCCAATCGCCCCACGCGCGAGGCTTCTTTCAGCCAGGACGGTAACGATTCACGCAGCCCCTGCGGCTCGGGGTCCTGCTCGAAGAAATCACGGAATCGGGTCGCCCAGGCCAGTTGTCGATCCAGAGGCTCAAGGCGCGGGCTTTCACTGAGGTCAATCGCATCGATACGTTGCAACGCCGCTTCCAGCCCACACAGCGCCCAGCCCTCGAAGACGTCATGCTCAAGCCGCTCAGCGTCTACCAACACCTCGGCCTGCTGAGCAGACGTAAAAATCTCAAGGCCATGTCTCACCGAGTAGATCAGCGTTGTACCGGCCCCCACGATCGCCAATGCGAGGTCTTTGTGCCGTTGAACGCCATAGACCTCAATCGTGGAGGTTCGCTCGCCGCTGTCGGGAAACGCGAGCACAGCCTGGAGCAGCCTGCGGATGACGGGATCTGCCTGCTTGCGCAGAACCTTACGCAGCCGCTGTGCAAGCATCTGCGATAACTCGCGCCAGCGAGTTTCCGACGCAGGGCCGGGCGCGCAGAAGAACTCGATCAACTGCTCGGCGTAATACTCAAGCACCGCCTCCGGGTCGGCATCGAGCTGGGCCTGAGTAATGCCTAACGTGCCAAGGGTGGGGCGTAAAGCGAACAACTGGCTGGTGCGCAACTGCAGCGCATCGACAACGGGGGGTGGGGAAAGTGGGTCGGGCATGATCGTCTACCTAGAGCAAAGACACAGGAAGCCCTCACGGTATTGGCCTCTTCACCCGGCCAGACGGTAGTTAATTATCCGGACTGCCATGCGGCGCGCAGACGCTTGAGCGCGAGAGCAATTTCCACCTCCGGCACGGCGGCAAACCCCATCACCAGGCCAGCGCGCTGGTCAACCGGCGTGCTTGAGTGGGGCAGCCAGTAACTGCTCAGGCCGTTGACTTCCACCCCCACCTCACGGGCCTGGGCGAGCAGTTGCTGTTCGCGCGCCAATGTCTCCACCCGCACGGTCAGGTGCAGCCCAGCGGCCACGCTGGGCAGTTCGCCGATACCCGCCAACCCGTCCGGCCAACCCGCGAGCAACGCGTTGCGCCGGCTCAAGGCAGCCCGGCGCATACGGCGGATATGCCGCTGGAAGTGCCCGGCCGCCATGAATTCGGCCATCACCGCCTGGGTGCTGACTTCCGAGTGGCGCATGTCGACGGCACGGCGCCGGGAGAAGGCGTCCACCAGCCCCGGCGGTAATACCAGATAACCCAGGCGCAGGGCCGGGAACGCTACTTTGCCGAACGTGCCGACATACAGCACCCGCCCACTGCGAGCCAGGGCCGCCAATGGCGACAAGGGCGCGCCGCTGTAGCGGTACTCGCCATCGTAGTCGTCCTCGATGATCCAGCCGCCCGTACGCTCGGCCCAGGCCAGCAGTTCCAGGCGTCGGGCCAGGCTCATCACCACACCCAGCGGGTATTGATGGGAAGGCGTGACATAAGCCACGCGGCAATCGGCAAGGGTATTGAGTACCTGGCAGTCGATACCCTCGTTGTCCACCGGTACTCCGTGCAGTCGCCCACCGGCCAGGGCGAACGCATGGCCGGCAGCACGATAACCGGGGTTTTCCACTGCCACTGCATCGCCAGGCTCTACCAGCAACTGTGCACAAAGGCTGATTGCCTGCTGCGCGCCGCTGGTGATCACTATTTGTTCAGCCGTGCATTGCAAGCCACGTGAGCTGCGCAGGTAAGCGGCAATCAACCCGCGCAAGCGAGCATCGCCAGCCGGGTCCCCGTAACAGAGCTGCTCCAGATCCGGCTTGCGCCAGAACGCCCCATTCAGCTTGGCCCACACCTCGAACGGGAACAGATCGAACGCCGGTACGCCCACGCGAAATGCCCGTGGCGGACCCGATGGAGGCTGAGACAGGTGGTTGGTTTTTATCCGCGCAACACCGGCACTGTGGATAACTTCGTCATCCAGATTTTCCGGCAAATTCGCCGCGTTTGTGGATAAGGCTGGGGATAAGCTTGTTGAAAACCCTGTGGACAGTTTTGTGGATAGTTTTTTTGCGGTGGGCAGTTGGGCTACATAGGTGCCATCACCGACCCGGCTCTCGATAAAGCCCTCGGCGTAGAGCTGGTCGTAAGCGCGCACCACGCTGTTGCGCGAAATCGACAACGCCGCCGCCAAATCACGGCTAGCCGGCAAGCGCGTGCCGCTGACCAGCCGCCCGTCCAGCACCCGCTGGCGCAAGGCGTCATACAGCTGGCGAGTCAGACCTTGGCAGCGATCCAGCTCGATTCCGGCGGGGTTGAATGACATCGGCGGTAAAACAGGCGGCATATTGGACCTATGAAATTGACCCTAGATGGCTCTTACAACGAACCAATAGCCTGCCTAGGATGCAAGCATTCGCCAAGGAAAATCTCCATGTACACACCGCGTGCCTTTGCCCTCGATGACCTGCCCGAAATCCAGCAACTGATCCAGCACACCCGGCTGGCGCAGTTGGTGACCTTTGGCGAGCAGGGCCTGCAAGCCAGCCACCTGCCGCTGTTGCTCAACCCCGATGAAGGCCCCAACGGCACGCTTTATGGGCACCTGGCCAAGGCCAACCCACAGTGGCAAGCGCTGCAAAATGGCAGCGACGCCCTGGTGATCTTTGCCGGCGCCGAAGCCTACATCAGCCCGGCGTTTTATCCGGCCAAGGCCGAGCACGGCAAAGTGGTGCCCACCTGGAACTACATCGCCGTGCACGCTTACGGCAAGGCCGAGGTGTTCACCGATGCCGCACGCTTGCTCAAGCTGGTCAGTGCGCTCACCGACCGTCATGAAGGCAATCGCAGCCAACCGTGGAAAGTCAGCGACGCCCCGGCCGACTACATTGACGGCATGCTCAGGGCCATCGTCGGCTTTGCCCTGCCGATCGACCGCCTGATCGGCAAGCGCAAACTCAGCCAGAACCGCAGCGCGGCCGACGTTGCCGGCGTTCGCGAAGGCCTGGCCGCAAGCCCGGACGTGCGTGACCAGACCCTCGCGCGCTTTATTCCCCAAGGAGTTTCAGAATGAAACCGACCGACATCCGCCAGGTGACTGCTGCCGACCACGCCGCCTGGCTGCCGTTGTGGCAAGCGTATTTGCAGTTCTACAACACTGAACTGCCGGACGCGGTGAGCCAAAGCACCTGGCAGCGTTTGCTCGACGCCAATGAGCCGACCCATTCGGCGCTGGCCTGGCAGGACGGCAAGGCGGTGGGCATGGTCAACTTCATCTACCATCGCTCCAACTGGAGCATTGAAAACTCCTGCTACCTGCAGGACTTGCTGGTGGACCCCGCTCAACGCGGCACCGGCGTCGGTCGTCAGTTGATCGAATTCGTCTACACCACCGCCAAGGCCGATGGTTGCTGCAAGGTCCATTGGCTGACCCACGAAACCAACGCCACGGCGATCCAGCTGTATGAACGCATCGCCGAACGCCCGGGTTTCATTCAATTTCGCAAAGGCCTTTAAGGAGCGCAGCATGTCCATTTCCCCCGCCGACTGGAAAGGCGTCCCGGCGCCTACCGTGCAACGGCTTGAAGGACGCTTTATACGCCTGGAAAAACTCGACCCGGCGCGCCATGCCGACGATCTGTTCCAAGCGCTTCAAGGCCCCGGTGCCGACCCGAAACTGTGGGACTACCTGCCTTACGGGCCTTTCCCTGAGCGCAGCGCCTTCAATGACTGGTTGAATAATCACGCAGCTCACAGCGACCCGTATTTTTTCAGCGTGATCGACCGCGCCAGCGGTCAGGTCCAAGGCATCCTCAGCCTGATGTCCATTGTCCCGGCCCAAGGCCGTATCGAGATCGGCCACGTCACCTTCGGGGCGCCGATGCAGCGCTCACCGAAAAGCACCGAGGCGGTGTACCTGCTGGCCAGGTATGCCTTCGAACAGGGCTATCGCCGCCTGGAATGGAAGTGCAACAACGCCAACGCCCGCTCCAAATACGCGGCCGAGCGTCTGGGGTTCAGCTTTGAAGGTGTGTTTCGCCAGCACATGGTGGTCAAGGGGCAGAACCGGGACACCGCGTGGTATTGCATCATCGACGCGGAATGGGCGGCGATTGGCGCAGGCTTCGAGGCATGGTTGTCAGAAGCCAATCAGACGGGATCGGGCCAGTTGAAAACCCTGGCGCAGTGCCGGGCCTGACCCTCCCGGACGACGCATGATGCCTGTGGCAGGGAAAGGGTTCCCTGCCACATTTGCAGTTGCGTTGGCCAACTACCCCAGCTTTTGGGCCAGCACCGCAATATGCTCAGGCCCGATCCCGCAGCAACCGCCCAGATGACTGGCACCGCGCGCCTGCCAATCAGCGGCCCAGTGCAGGTAGCCGGGTGGGTCGAGGTCGTCGCGCAACGGGTCGAGGCCATCGTTGGCCGTGGCTTCCTTGGGCTGCGGAGGGAAGGCATTGGCGTAGGCACCGATCTGGATCGCTACGCCCAGTCGCTCAAAGGTCTGGCGCGCAGCATCAATCGCCGCGCCGATCACTTCCGGCTGGCTGCAGTTGAACAGCAGCACCTGCACGCCCAACTGCGCAGCCGCCTCGGCCGCGTCCGCCACCGGCTCGCCGGAGCGCAGCCGTGGTACTTCGTCGGTGTCTTCGTCCTTCAGGGTAAACGACAGCCAGAACGGCTTGCCATCCTGAGGCAGACCGGCCTTGATCGCCCGCGCTTCGACGATTGAGCTTTGGGTTTCCGCCAGCCACAGGTCAACGTGAGGCGCCAGGCCTTGCACCAGCGGTGTGAGTAACTCGGATACGCGCTGCGCTTCAAATAAATCCGGACGATATGAGCCAAACAACGGCGGCAACGAACCGGCCACCCGTACATGTTTACCCGAGGCCGTCACCGCCCGCCGCGCCAACTCACCCGCCAAATCCGCCAAGGCTTGGCCTTCAGCCGCAAATCGAAGCTCACCGATATGAAACGGCACCACCGCATAGCTGTTGCTGGTGATCACGTTCGCACCACTGTCGATATAGGCCGCATGTACCGCCTCCACCGCCTGCGGCGCCTCGCTCAACGCCAAAGCCGACCACTCCGGCTGACGGAACGGCGCGCCACGGCGTTGCAGTTCACGGCCCATGCCACCATCGAGAATCACTGTTTCTGCGCCCATATGCTTTTTACTCATAAGCTTATGAAAATAACTCACTATGAGAGTCGTTTTTATAACTATTTAATACGCTGAATTCGCTGCATCACAACTCTTTTTTCTAAAGGTGTCATTCGTGAAACTTAAACCCCTGTTGGCCTTGGGCCTGCTGACACTGGCGACTTGCACCCAAGCCTTCGGTGGCGCCACGCTGGATCGCATCGAGCAGAAAAAAGAGCTGGTGGGCGTGCTGATGGAAAGCTACCCGCCATTCTCGTTCCTCAACGACCAGAACCAGCTGAGTGGCTTCGACGTTGACGTGGCAAAGGCTGTGGCACAGAAACTAGGCGTGAAGCTGCGCCTGGAAACGCCCTCATGGGACGTGATCGCCGCCGGCCACTGGAGCGGACGCTACGACATTTGCATCTGCTCGATGACCCCGAGCAAAGCCCGCGCCGAAGTGTTTGATTTCCCGGTGGAGTACTACGCCTCGCCGGCGGTGATCGTGGTCAATGCCAAGGACGAGCGCATCCACACGGCCAAGGACCTGAGCGGCAAGAAAGTCGGCCTCACCAGCGCCTCCAGTTACGAAAGCTACCTGAACAAGAACCTGGTGATCGAAGGCGCCGAAGACACGCCGTTGCAGTACCCGTTCGAGGACGTGCAGATCGCCCCGTACGACACCGACAACGTCGCCTTCCAGGACCTCGGCCTGGGCGCCGGCGTGCGCCTGGATGCCATCCTCACCAACCTGGTTACCGCCCAGCCGCGCCTGACCGAAGACAAGCGCTTCAAGCTGGCCGGCGAGCCGCTGTACTCGGAGCCCAACTCGGTCGCCATCGAGAAAGGCGACGCGGCGTGGGACAGCAAGGTGCGTGAGGTCTTTGCCCAGCTCAAACAGGACGGCACCTTGAGCGCGCTGTCGCAAAAATGGATTGGCGCCGATATCAGCCGATGACACCGTCCAGACCACCCTTGCTGCAGCGCCTGCTGGGCTTTCGCACACGGCTGTACCTTACTTGGGCGGCGCTGTTCGCCCTGTTTGCCAGCTTCTTTCTGAGCTTTGACCTGAAGTTCTCGATCATCCTCGACAAGTTGCCCAACCTGGTCGGCCTGCACTTGGCGCCCAATGGCTTCCTGCAAGGCGCCGCACTGACGCTCTTCCTATGCCTGTGCTCAATGCTGGCGTCATCGGTGCTGGGCTTTATCACCGCCCTGGGGCGCCTGTCGAAAAGTGCCGTGGCGTTTGGCATTGCCAGTTTTTACGCCTCGTTCTTTCGCGGCACGCCACTGCTTATCCAGATCCTGCTGATCTACCTGGGCCTGCCACAACTGGGCCTGGTGCCGGGCGCTATCGTCGCCGGCATCATCGCGCTGTCGCTGAACTATGGCGCCTACCTGAGCGAGATTTTCCGCGCCGGGATCCTGGGCGTGCCTCATGGCCAACGCGAAGCCGCCCTGGCCCTGGGTATGCGCGACAGTGCGATCTTCTGGCACGTCACCCTGCCCCAGGCCATGCGCACCATTGTTCCGCCCGCCACCAACCAGTTCATCTCCATGCTCAAGGACTCGTCCCTGATCTCGGTGATGGGCGTGTGGGAAGTGATGTTCCTGGCGCAGTCCTACGGTCGTTCAAGCTATCGCTATATCGAGATGCTCACCACGGCGGCGATCATCTACTGGGTGATGTCCCTGGCGCTGGAACTGATCCAGGCCCGTATGGAGCGGCATTACGGTAAGGGTTATGCCAAGCGATGAAGGCCAGAAGTGATACCGCTCCCCGCCGCCTGGGCGCAATTTTAATCGCAGCAGACTAGAGACATCTCCCGCAAACGAGGGGTAGCCGGCCTGACAGTTATCCCTTCTGCCCCCCGCTAAATTCCACCGCCTCATACATGAAGAGGTGGGTTTAGATGACGTTTATACACAAGCAATTCGCACTCGCTATCACCCTGCTGCTGGGAGCCGCCAGCGCTCACTGCGCTCAGGCACGTGGCGATATGGAGCCAGACAGCGAGTGGTTTGCGCCAGCCGCGCAGAGCAGCGAAAAAGCGCATGTCGGCCCGGTGGAGCCTGCGCCTGAAGAGTTTTATTTTGCCGACCATGCCGGCAGCCGTAATGGCCTGAGCGTCGCCCGCGTGCTGGACTCCGCAGTCGATGCACTGCTGGCCTCGGACGCATTGAGCGAATGGGAAAAGCACCAACTCGAGGAGTATGGCTATTACCTGGGCAGCCTGGCACCGGGCCGGTTAGCCGCCACGCTTGAACAATTGGCCGGTAGCCAGAACGCCAATCTGGGCACCGCCACTCAAAACAGCCTGCAGCCCGTGACCGCCAACCTGCTGTCGGCAATACGTCAGTTGGATAATGACACCCGCGAGACGGGGCGCTTTTGGCTCCAGGGCCTGGGAAGCGGCGGCCGGCTCGACGCCCAACACGGCAGCGTCGGGTTGAGTCAAAGCACCCAAGGCGTACTGCTGGGTGCCGACTGGTCACTCGACCACGCATGGCGGATCGGTGTAGTGGGTGGCAAGTCGGGCAGCGACCTGAGCACCAAGGGTTTTCAGGGTGAGCTGGATAGCTGGCACCTGGGTGGGTACGCCGTGCGCCGAGACGGCCCGTTCGCATTGCGCCTGGGCGCGCTCTATAGCCGGCATACCGGGCAAAACAAACGCGCGGTGGATTTTGACTTCGTCGGTTACCGCGAGTCCCTCACGGGCAAGTACACCGCTCAGAGCCAAAACGCCTTCGCAGAGCTTGGCTATCAACTGGAGACTGGCGGCCTACGTGCCGAGCCCTTCGCCGGCATCGGCTTGCAGCGCTACCAACGTGAGCGCTTCCAGGAAAAAGGCGGCTATAGCGCGTTGAACGTTGGTACACAGACCCAGCAAAACCTCAGTAGCACCGTCGGCCTGCGCTTGAGCCATGACTTTGCACTGGGTAACCGCATCGCGCTCAAACCGCACCTGAGCACCCACTGGAAACATCTGTATGGCAACGTCGACAGCCGCGTGCGCCAGTCCTTCGCCCAGGAAAAACGCGAGGATTTCAACAGTGAATTCACCATCGTCGGCACCTCCCTGGACCGTGACAGCCTGGCATTGCGCACCGGCGTGGACATGGCCCTGTCGGCCGAACATAGCGTAGGCCTGGCCTATACCGCCGAGGTCGGCAGCCACAGTCGCAACCACGCGTTGATGGGGCAGTGGGCGATGACGTTCTAAGGCCGGACCGCCCGAGCGCCAGGCAAAAAAAAGGGGGCACATGCCCCCCGAGGTTTAAGCGGTAGTGTCGAAGGCTGTGGATCAGCCTTCGATTTCGATCAGGATTTCACCCGGGTTGACCCGGTCGCCCTTGGCCACATGCACCGCAGTGACCTTACCGGCAATGGCGGCCTGTACTTCGGTTTCCATCTTCATAGCTTCGGTGATCAGCACGGCCTGGCCGGCCTTGACCACGTCGCCTTCCTTGACCAGCACATCGACGATATTGCCCGGCATTGCCGTGCTCACATGACCCGGCGCGCTGGCGTGCTTGCGCTTGCTGCCGCCGCTGCTGACAAACTCGTTGAGCGGTTCGAACACCACCTCTTCCGGCATGCCATCAATGGACAGGTAGAAATGCCGTTTGCCTTCAGCCTTCACACCGACACCGGTGATATCCACGCGGTAGCTTTCGCCGTGCACGTCGATGACGAACTCGGTCGGTACACCTTCGCCCCCGGCGCGGGCCACGCCGCCGGCTTCCGGGATCGGCAACAGGACTTCCGGCGCCAGGGTGCCGGCCTCACGCTCTTCGAGGAACTTGCGGCCGATGTCCGGGAACATAGCGTAGGTCAGCACGTCTTCTTCGGACTTGGCCAACGCGCCGATCTCGCCACGCAGCTTGGTCATTTCCGGCTTGAGCAGGTCGGCCGGGCGCACGTCTATCACGTCTTCACTGCCGATGGCCTGGCGACGCAGTTTCTCGTTCACCGTGCCTGGCGCCTTGCCGTAGCCGCCCTGCAGGTACAGCTTCACTTCGTTGGTGATGGTCTTGTAGCGCTCACCGGCCAACACGTTGAAGAACGCCTGGGTACCGACGATCTGCGAGGTCGGCGTGACCAGCGGCGGGAAACCGAGGTCTTCGCGCACACGCGGGATTTCAGCCAGTACTTCGCCCATGCGGTTGAGGGCGCCCTGCTCCTTCAACTGGTTGGCCAGGTTGGAAATCATCCCGCCGGGTACCTGGTTGACTTGCACGCGGGTGTCGACCGCGGTGAATTCGCTTTCGAACTGGTGGTACTTCTTGCGCACTGCGTAGAAGTACAGACCGATTTCCTGCAGCAGCTCCAGGTCGAGGCCAGTGTCGAACTCGCTGCCTTTAAGGGCCGCGACCATCGATTCGGTGCCCGGATGGCTGGTGCCCCAGGCGAAACTGGAAATCGCGGTATCGATATGATCTGCGCCGTTTTCAATAGCCTTGAGTTGGCACATCGCGGCCAGGCCGGCGGTGTCGTGAGAGTGAATGAACACCGGCAGGCTCTGCTCGGCTTTCAAGGCCTTGACCAGTTCGCCGGTGGCATACGGGGTCAGCAGGCCAGCCATGTCTTTGATTGCGACCGAGTCGCAACCCATGGACTCCATCTGCTTGGCCTGGGCCACAAACGCGTCGATGGTGTGCACGGGGCTGGTGGTGTAGGCGATCGTGCCCTGGGCATGTTTGCCGGCGGCTTTCACCGCTTCGATGGCCACGCGCAGGTTACGCACATCGTTCATCGCGTCGAAGATGCGGAACACGTCGATGCCATTCACGGCGGCCTTGGCGACAAACGCTTTGACCACGTCGTCGCTGTAGTGGCGGTAGCCCAGCAGGTTCTGGCCACGCAGCAGCATTTGCAGGCGGGTATTAGGCAACGCGGCGCGCAGTTTACGCAGGCGCTCCCACGGGTCTTCTTTCAGGAAACGCACGCAAGCGTCAAAGGTCGCGCCACCCCAGACTTCCAGGGACCAGTAGCCGACTTTGTCGAGCTTGTCGCAGATCGGCAGCATGTCATCGGTACGCATGCGGGTCGCGAGCAGCGATTGGTGAGCGTCGCGCAGGATGGTGTCGGTTACGAAAATCTTCTTGGTCATTGTTGTATTCCTCACAGGCCTGCGTGGGCGGCGATGGCGGCGGCGATGGCCAGGGCCAGCTCTTCGGGTTTGCGCTTGATCGAGTAGTTGGTCAGCTCAGGGTGGCTTTCCACAAAGCTTGTATTGAACTGGCCGCTGCGGAATTCCGGGTTGCGCAGGATTTCCTGGTAGTAGGCGGCGGTGGTCTTCACACCTTGCAGGCGCATGTCATCCAGGGCACGCAGGCCACGGTCCATGGCTTCTTCCCAGGTCAATGCCCACACCACCAGTTTCAGGCACATGGAGTCGTAGAACGGCGGAATGGTGTAGCCGGTGTAGATCGCCGTGTCGGTGCGCACGCCGGGACCGCCGGGCGCGTAGTAACGGGTGATCTTGCCGAAGCTGGGCAGGAAGTTGTTCTTCGGGTCTTCGGCGTTGATACGGAACTGCAACGCGAAACCACGGTGATGGATGTCTTCCTGTTTCACCGACAGCGGCAGGCCCGAGGCGATGCGGATCTGCTCACGGACAATATCGATCCCGGTGATTTCTTCGGTGATGGTGTGTTCCACCTGCACCCGGGTATTCATCTCCATGAAGTACACCTCGCCCTCGGCGAGCAGGAACTCCACGGTACCGGCGTTCTCGTAGCCCACCGCCTTGGCCGCACGCACCGACAGGTCGCCGATGTAGGCGCGCTGTTCGGGTGTCAGCTGCGGGCTGGGGGCGATTTCGATGAGCTTCTGGTTACGGCGCTGGATCGAGCAATCGCGCTCGAACAGATGCACCACGTTGCCGAAGCTGTCACCGAGGATCTGCGCCTCGATGTGCTTGGGGTTGACGATGCATTTTTCCAGGAACACTTCCGCCGAACCGAATGCCTTGGTGGCTTCGGAGATGACGCGCGGGAAGGCTTGTTCGAGTTCTTCGCGGCTGTTGCAGCGACGGATACCGCGACCGCCACCACCGGAAGTGGCCTTGAGCATCACCGGGTAGCCAATGCGATCGCCTTCGCTAAGGGCTTCATGGATATCGGCGACGTTGCCTTCGGTGCCGGGAGTCACCGGCACACCGGCCTTGATCATGCTGCGGCGCGCTTCGGTCTTGTCGCCCATGCGGCGGATGACTTCGGCCGATGGGCCAATGAACTTGATCCCACGTTCGGCGCAAATGTCTGCCAGTTCGGCGTTTTCCGAAAGGAAACCATAGCCCGGGTGCAATGCATCGCAGCCGGTTTCCACCGCCAGGTTCACCAGCTTGCGCGGGTTCAGGTAACCGGCCAGAGGCTCGGCCCCAATGCTGTGGGCTTCGTCGGCACGCTTGACGTGCAGCGCATGACGGTCGGCATCGGAAAACACCGCAACCGAGCGAATCCCCATCTCGGCGCAGGCTCGCACGATGCGTACGGCGATTTCACCACGGTTGGCGATCAGGATCTTTTTTATCACTTGGAAATTCCCTTGAGCCGATTGCTGCGTTCTTCGACCCGCTAGACCCGGGTCGACGCGTGACCAAATGTTTCAAGCCAGTCGCGTGACACACACTAAGCTGCTCAAGGAATTAACAAAAATCAATAATTATTGGGTTAGGCATAAGTAAAGACTTATAGTTGGCCGGACAGGCCGCGCCAACAGGAATTAAAAATGCGTAAGTCATTGATGCGTATGACATTGCGTCAACTGCAGATTTTCAATGAAGTGTGTGATTTGCGCTCTTACAGCCGCGCTGCCGAGGAAATGTCTCTCACGCAACCGGCGGTCAGCCTGCAAATTCGCCAGCTGGAAGAGCTGATCGGCCAGCCGCTGTTCGATTACGTCGGCAAAAAACTCTACATGACCGAAGCCGCCGAAGCCCTGCAACGGGCCAGTCGCGATATTTTCGGGCGCCTGGAAAACCTCGACATGCAACTGTCGGACATGCAGGGCTCGCTGCAGGGCCAGTTGAAGCTGGCGGTGGAGTCCAGCGCCAAGTATTTCGTGCCGCACCTGTTCGCGGCCTTCAAGCGCCAACACCCCGAAGTGCAATTGCAGCTGACGGTGGTCAACCGCGCCCAGGTGATTCGCAGGCTGTCGGACAACCGCGATGACCTGGTCATCATGTCCATGGTGCCCCAGGACATGGGCCTGGAGTTCCTGCCGTTTCTCAACAACCCGATCGTCGCCGTGGCACCGCTCGACCACCCCTTGAGCCTGCAAGGCCCGCTGCGCCTGCAAGACCTGGAACCCTACACGCTGTTACTGCGCGAGCCCGGTTCCGGCACGCGACTGGCCTGCGAGGAATACTTCAAGGAGAAACGCGTGCATTTCACCCAAACGGTGGAGGTCGCGTCGGCCGAAGCCCAGCGCGAATGCGTGAACGCAGGGTTGGGCGTGGCCTTGCTCACGCGCCACGCCGTCAATATGGAGCTGGCCACCGGCGGGCTCAAGGAGTTGCCGGTGGAGGAGCTGCCGCTGTACCGCAGTTGGTGCCTGGTGCAGGCCAAGGCCAAACGCCTGTCACCGGTGGCGCATGCGTTCCTGGGTTTTATCCGCAGCGAGCGGGTGCAGATCAGCGTGCTGGCTGAGCGCTTCGCTGGGCAGCCACGGGTGCCTGCCAGTGGAGCTCCGGGTAGTCACTGAAGCTCTGGAGCAGTTGACGCTCTTCGCAGCGGTCTTCGATTGCGCGACGGAACGCCATGCGGCGTTGGTCTTCCTGTTGGCGACGGGTCTTGACGGTGCTGTTGCTGTCTTCGTAGTGCCGGGTCATTTGGAGTCTCCCAATGCGAGTACGGGGAGTTCAGGATGGCCTTGGGGGATGACGAGGCGATGACAACCTGATGAAGATTCTCGACACACAGGAGAACCCAATGTGTATGGGCGGTGCGACGATTCGACTTGCTCCCTATGGATTGCGTAGCAGGCCCATTTTTGAGGCCGCTGCGCGGCCTATCGGGAGCAAGCCCCCTCCCACAATGACCGCGTTAAGCCTTAACTGACTGGCATCAGGGCTCGCCCCCCTCCTACATTGGGATCTGCATACCGCGACTAGTCGTCCAGGGCTTTGACGGATTTGGGCGACAGACGCAGGCTGCGCAAACTGCGCTTCACGCTCTTGAGATGGTTGACCAGGCTCGGACCACGCGCCATCGCCACGCCCATCGCCAGCACGTCAATCACCACCAGGTGAGCAATACGTGAGGTCAACGGGGTGTAGATCTCGGTGTCTTCGTGCACATCGATCGCCAGGTTGACCGTGGACAACTCCGCCAATGGTGTCTGGCTCGGGCACAGGGTGATCAGCGAGGCGCCGCTTTCGCGCACCAGGTTGGCGGTAATCAGCAGGTCTTTGGAACGGCCCGACTGGGAGATGCAGATCGCCACGTCGGTAGGCTTCAAGGTCACGGCCGACATTGCCTGCATGTGCGGGTCGCTGTAGGCCGCGGCAGTCAGCAGCAGACGAAAGAATTTGTGCTGGGCGTCAGCCGCTACGGCGCCGGATGCACCAAAACCATAGAATTCGACACGCTGGGCCTGGGACATGGCGGTCACCGCCTTTTGCAGCTCTACCGGGTCGAGCTTTTCGCGCACTTCCATCAACGTGTGCAAGGTGGTGTCGAAAATTTTCAGGCTGTAGTCGGCGACGGAGTCATCTTCATGGATCGCAAACTGCCCGAAGCTCGCACCGGCCGCCAGGCTCTGGGCCAGCTTGAGTTTCAAGTCCTGGAACCCCGAGCAACCGATAGCGCGGCAGAAGCGCACGATGGTCGGCTCACTGATGCCCACGCTGTGGGCCAGGTCGGCCATGGAACTGTGCATCACGGCCGCAGGATCAAGCAGCACATGATCGGCAACCTTGAGTTCCGATTTGCGTAACAGGTGGCGCGACTGGGCGATATGTTGCAACAGGTTCAAAGGACAGGACTCTTGTTATTGGCAGACGCCAGGGATGTAGCAAGCTTGTAGTTATACTACAAGAATTGTCGTTTTGCCCGTCCGATGCATCACTAAATCGCCCTGCTGCCCTTTGAATCAAAGGGCAGGTACTTTGGTAGCCACAAAGGCGCTCTCGCGGTCGCTAAGGAAAATCTGCATTTTTCCGTAACAATTGCGCCAGCCCCTGCGCCTGCATCGGCCGACTGATCAGGTATCCCTGCACTTCATCGCAACGCTCCCTGCGCAGGAAATCAAGCTGCTGCTGGTCCTCCACACCCTCGGCCACCACTTTGAGCGACAGCCCATGAGCCATGGCGATGATTGCACGGGTAATCGCGGCGTCTTCACGACCTTGGCCAAGGCCACGGATGAATGCCTGGTCGATCTTCACGTAGTCCACCGGGATACGCTTGAGGTAGCTGAGGGACGAGTAACCGGTGCCGAAGTCATCGATCGCCAGTTTCACCCCCAAGTCACGCAGTTGCTGGAAGGTCGCGATGATGTGCTCGACGCTGTCGAGCAGCTGGCTTTCGGTCAGTTCCAGTTCGAGGTATTGCGGGTCCAGGCCGGTTTCTTCCAGCACTTGGCGCACCAGGCTGACCAGCTTGCCATGGCGCAACTGGTGCACCGACAGGTTCACCGACACCCGGATCGGCGCCAGGCCCTGGCGCTGCCACTCACACGCTTGCCAGCACGCCTGGCGCAGCACGAATTCGCCCAGTGGCGCGATCAAACCCGTCTCTTCAGCCAAACCGATAAAGTCCCCTGGCGGCACCATGCCCCACTGCGGGTGTTCCCAGCGCACCAGTGCTTCGGCGGCGTTCAGGGTGCCAGTGGCCAGGCACAGTTTCGGTTGGTAGAACACCGTGAGCTGACGCTCGTCGATGGCTTTGCGCAGCTGGTTTTCCAGCTGCAATCGCTCCAGGGTGCTGGCTTGCAGGCTGTCGGTATAGAACTGGAAGTTATTGCCGCCCAAGTGTTTGGCATGCTGCATGGCCATGTTCGATTGGCTGACCAATGCAGAAATTTCCCGCGCGTTATCCGGCAACAGGCTGACGCCCATCGAGGCACTCACCACCAACTCGTGCCCCTCCACCGTCACCGGCACCCGCAGCTTGGCCAGCAGACGCGTGGCCACCCGCGCCAGGCTCGACAGGTTGCCGTAGGCATCGAACAGCACTGCAAACTCGTCGCCGGACAGCCGCGCAATGGTATCGGCCTCGGGCAACGCGTTGATCAAGCGGCGTGCCATTTTTTGCAGCAATTGGTCGGCGACTTCATGGCCCAGGCTGTCGTTAAGCAGCTTGAAGCGATCCAGATTGATATGCAGCAGCGCCAGGCTGCGCCCGCCCTGGCGCACCCGCGCATGGGCCTCGCGCAGGCGTTCGCGGAACAGCGAGCGATTGGCCAGGCCGGTCAATTCATCGTAATGGGTGAGGTAGCGCATGCGCTCCTCGGATTCGCGGCGCGCCGACAAATCGGCGAAAAAGCCCACGATATGACTGACTTTTCCACGCACATCACGTACGACATTCAACTGTAGCCATTGCGGATACAGCTCGCCGTTCTTGCGCGTTTCCACCAGTTCACCTTGCCAGGTGCCGTGGCTGAGCAGGGCTTGGCGGATCACCGGGAAATGACGGCGGGCATCGCGGCTGCTGGGTAATTCCACAACGTTACGGCCGATCATGTCGTCGATTTCGAAGCCGGTGACACGGCTGAACGCCTGGTTCACGGCGATCAAGACATAATCCGGGTCGAGAATCACAATGCCTTCGCTGGCGGCCTCGAATACCGTTGAAGCCAGGCGCTGCTGCTCTTCAAGCGCCTTGCCGGCACTGATATCACGGCGGGTACCGAGCATGCGCGTTACCCGTCCGCTGGGCGCCCACTCCACCGCGCGCCCCCGGTCTTCGATCCACACCCAATGGCCGTCGCCGTGACGCACGCGATATTCCACCTGATAGTCCTCGCTGCGGCCTTTCAGGTGTTCGACCAAGGCACGCTTGAGCAGCGGCAGATCCTCGGGGTGCAGTCGCGGCTTCAGGTGGCTGAGCATCGCCGTGACGTACTCCGGCTCCAGCCCGAACAGCTCTTTGAGCTGGGTGTGATGGACTTCGTCGGTTTGCAGGTTCCAGTCCCAGAGGCCCAGCTCGCTGGCCTGCAAGGCCATGGCCAGGCGCGCTTCGCTCTTGTCCAGGGCAAGGCTGGCGGCGTCCAGCTCCTGGCTGCGTTGGGCCACACGATCTTGCAGGCCGGTCTGGGCGTCGCGCAGTTCCTGTTCAGCCTGACGGCGCTGTTCGACTTCGCGTACCAGTTCCTGATTCAACTGTTCACTGCGTTGCTGTGCCTGCTGCAGATGCTCGATCAGGGCCTGGTTCTGGAAGCGTCGCAGCAACCCGCGCTGGATCAGGCGGTTGACCTGCCAGGCGACCAGGCTCAAGGACGCCAGCAGGATCAGGCCCAGCACACCCCAGCCTTGCTGCTGCGGGCCACCGCTCCAGAACAGATAAAGGATGGTCGGCACCAGGCACGGCATGGCAAACGACAGAAACGCCGGCAGGCTCACGGCATAGGCCACGCTGGCCGACAACGCTGCGGCCCCCAGCAGCCCGAACACCCAGGCCTGTTGTATAAAGCTGTCTGCCGGCACCAGCGCAATGGCGGCGATGGCCAGGGTCAAGCCGCTGACTGTCGAGCCGAGCATGAACATGCGCTGCCAGATCGGCTGGGCCTGGCGGCTGGGCATGGCTGACTCGAAGGCCGCCACCTGAATGACGCGCATCGCCACCAGGGCCAGCAACCAGACCAGCCAGATGCTGTCCAGCACGTACAGCTTGGGGCTCCACAACAGCCAGGCGCAGACCAGGCCGTTGACCAGCATTAATAAGGTGGGCAGCAGCGAGCCCTGATACAGCAGACGCGTGCGCTCTACCGCCATCTCGGTTGCATAGTCTTTACGGATGACCTGTGCGGGCGCCGCCGAGGTGCCAGGCAGGTCGGTGCTGAGGGTCATAGGCAGTGTTCTTGTAATGGTGAGCCCGAAACGTCGACGGAGCATACACAAGCAAACGCGTGGGCCAAACTGCTCCATGTCATAAAAGCCGCTCGATGTTTGTGTGCAAAGATCGCGGCCGCACAGCTTGAGCGAGACGCTGCGCGGGTTGCGGCCCATGACCAACCGGTCATCACCGGCGGCGCAATGACAGCCGGTCGTCGCCGCGCCTGACACATTGCATCGACCACCCGGCATTGGGATTTGCCCGTCTCCCCCCGGCACCCTAGAATGCGCCGATGCGCGATGATCTCTCTCTTTTGCTGAACTCCCTCAACGATGCCCAACGCCAGGCCGTAGCGGCCCCCGTTGGCCGTCAGTTGGTCCTGGCCGGTGCTGGCTCCGGTAAAACCCGAGTGCTGGTGCACCGTATCGCCTGGTTGATCCAGGTCGAGAACGCGTCCCCGCATTCCATCCTGTCGGTGACGTTCACCAACAAGGCCGCTGCCGAAATGCGCCATCGCATCGAGCAGTTGATGGGCATCAGCCCGGCCGGCATGTGGGTGGGCACGTTCCACGGCCTGGCGCACCGCCTGTTGCGGGCACATTGGCAGGAAGCAGGCCTGAGCCAGACCTTCCAGATCCTCGACAGTGACGACCAGCAACGCCTGGTCAAGCGGGTGATCCGTGAACTGGGCCTCGATGAACAGCGTTGGCCGGCGCGACAGGCGCAATGGTTCATCAACGGGCAGAAAGACGAGGGCTTGCGCCCGCAACATATCCAGGCCAGTGGCGATTTGTTCCTGGCCACCATGCGCAGTATCTATGAAGCCTACGAGGCGGCCTGCGCGCGCGCCGGTGTCATCGACTTCTCCGAACTGCTGCTGCGCGCCCTTGACCTGTGGCGTGACAACCCAGGCTTGCTGGCCCATTACCAGAAACGCTTCCGCCACATCCTGGTGGACGAGTTCCAGGACACCAACGCCGTGCAGTACGCCTGGTTGCGCCTGCTGGCCAAAGGTGGCGACAGCCTGATGGTGGTCGGTGACGACGACCAGTCGATCTACGGCTGGCGTGGCGCGAAAATCGAGAATATCTACCAGTATTCCGAAGACTTCCCGGACGCGGTCACCATCCGCCTGGAGCAGAACTACCGCTCCACCGCCGGTATCCTCAAGGCCGCCAACGCCTTGATCGCCAACAACACCGGGCGCCTGGGCAAAGAGCTGTGGACCGATGGCGGCGAAGGCGAGGCGATCAACCTGTACGCCGCGTTCAACGAGCACGATGAGGCCCGCTACGTGGTGGAAACCATCGAAAGCGCGCTGAAAACCGGCCTGGCACGCAGCGATATCGCGATTCTGTATCGCTCCAACGCCCAATCGCGGGTACTCGAAGAAGCCTTGCTACGCGAACGTATCCCGTATCGCATCTATGGTGGCCAGCGCTTCTTCGAGCGCGCGGAAATCAAGAATGCCATGGCCTACCTGCGCCTGCTGGAAGGTCGTGGCAACGATGCGGCGCTGGAGCGGGTGATCAATATCCCGGCCCGTGGCATCGGCGAGAAAACCGTCGAAGCGATTCGCGACCATGCGCGCCATGCCGATGTGTCGATGTGGGAATCCATGCGCCTGCTGATCGCCAATAAAGGCCTCACCGGCCGCGCCGCCAGCGCGTTGGGCGTGTTTGTCGAGCTGATCGAGAACCTGGCCGCCAAGTGTGCCGACATGCCGCTGCACTTGATGACCCAGACCGTGATCGAACAATCCGGGCTGATCGCCTATCACGAAGCGGAGAAAGGCGAGAAAGGCCAGGCTCGGGTAGAAAACCTTGAGGAACTGGTCAGCGCCGCCCGCGCCTTCGAAAACACCGAGGAAGACGAAGAGCTGACGCCGCTCGCCGCTTTCCTTGGGCATGCTTCGCTGGAGGCCGGCGATACCCAGGCCGATGAGCATGAAGACAGTATCCAGTTGATGACCTTGCACAGCGCCAAGGGCCTGGAGTTTCCCTATGTGTTCCTGGTGGGCATGGAAGAAGGCCTGTTCCCGCACAAAATGAGCCTGGAAGAGCCCGGTCGCCTTGAGGAAGAACGCCGGCTGGCCTACGTGGGCATCACTCGCGCGATGCAGAACCTGGTGATGACCTACGCCGAGACTCGACGCCTCTACGGTAGCGAGACCTACAACAAGGTGTCGCGCTTCGTACGTGAAGTGCCCAAAGGCCTGGTTCAGGAAGTGCGCCTGTCCAACAGCGTCAGCCGCCCGTTCGGCGGCGGCCAGCAGCAGAACTCCAGCAGCATGTTTGCCGGTTCGGACATTCCGGAAACACCATTCAGCCTTGGCCAGCAGGTCAGGCACGCGATCTTTGGCGAAGGCGTGATCCTCAACTTCGAAGGCGCCGGCGCCCAGGCACGGGTACAGGTGAATTTCGCCGAAGGCAGCAAGTGGCTGATGATGGGTTACGCGAAGCTCGAAGCCGTCTGATCGTTCCCACGCTCTGCGTGGGAATGCAGCCCTGACGCTCTGCGTCCGCCGTTCAGGTCGTGACGCGGAGCGTCACATGAGGCATTCCCACGCGGAGCGTGGGAACGATCGGTGTGAAGAGTCCTGGCCCCTCTTGTTTTTCGGCGTTGCGGGCCAATATCTGTAATTAGTCCTACAGACCCTTCGGAATCGGTCTTACGCAAAAGCCCGAAACATTATGTCGCTAGCCACTGTCACGACACCTGTGCAACATGGCGCGCGTGCAATCCACAAATGGGAATTCCCTTTATGAAACGTTTTCTTAGCATCGCCATGGCGTTGTGCATCGGCCTGACGATGAGCCTCGACGCCAACGCCAAACGCTTCGGTGGCGGCAAAAGCATGGGCTCGGCACCGACTCACCAGACCAGCCAGATGGCTCCGTCCGCCGGCGGCATGGGCGGCGCTGCCGCAACCGCTGGTGCAGCCGGTGCCGCGGGCGCTGCTGCCAAGGCCGGCGGTGCTTCGCGCTGGTTGGGCCCTCTGGCCGGTATCGCCGCCGGCGGCCTGCTCGCCTCCATGTTCATGGGTGGCGGCTTCCAGGGCATGCAGATTTTCGACATCCTGATCCTGGCGGTCATCGCCTTTGTGATCTTCCGCTTTATCGCCGCTCGTCGACGCAAGCAACAGGAGCACCTGGCTCCAGCCGGCGCGCCGATGCAGCGTGAAGTGTTCGAACAAAAACCTGCCATGGGTTCGATCTTCGGTGGTTCGGCTGCTCCTGCGTCCGCACGCCCGGTCATCAATGCACCCGCCTGGTTCAACGAAGAACGCTTCGTCGAAGCTGCCCGCAACCACTTCCAGTCCCTGCAGCAACACTGGGACGCCAACGAAATGGACAAGATCGCCGAGTTCGTGACCCCACAGTTGCTGGAGTTCCTCAAGCGCGAACGCGCCGATCTGGGCGACGGCTTCCAGTCGACCTACATCGACGACCTGCGCGTCCAGTTGGACGGTGTGGATGATCGCGCCGACAAGACCATCGCCACCCTGACCTTCAGCGGCGTGTCGAAGACCTCGCGTTTCGACCAGGGCGAAGTGTTCAGCGAAAGCTGGAACATGGAACGCGCCCAAGGCGACAACCAGCCTTGGCTGGTCGCAGGTATTCGCCAGAACGGCTGATAACTGCGCGCTTGAGCACTTGGTAATAAAACCCCGGACCTGTTCCGGGGTTTTCTATTTCACGGTTGCACTTATAGCGAGCTACTGTATAAAACGCCTCTATAAACCGCGCCAACTAGCAAGAGGATCCCGGCCGTGGAAGAAATCATCGAACAATTGCGTGAAGCCAATGAACCGGTCCCGGTTCCTCTGGAACTGCCTGACGAAGACCTGTTGGTGGAAATCGAGGAACAGCTGTTCATCGATATCCCGTTTGTCTTCCGCGAATTCCTGCTGACCGTCAGCGACGTGGTGTACGGCAGCCTGGAACCCGTGACCGTGACTGACCCGCAATCCCATACCTACCTGCCCGACGTGGCCGCAAACGCCTGGGATGCCGGGGTTGACCGCAGCCTGATTCCGATCTGCCAGGACGGCGACGACTACTACTGCGTCGAAGAAGACGGCACCGTGGTGCTGTGGTCCGGCGAAGAAGAACTCGTCACCGAAGAAACCTGGGAGTCGGTGTGGCACTGGGCACGGGACGTGTGGCTGGAAAGCTGAGCCCCGTTGCCTGACCTCTAGTGCTCCGGCGTATCCTTGTGGTTATCCAGCGTCTCCAGCAAGGCGACCTGCATCCGCGTATGCACGCGGATGAACCACCGCCAGAGCACCGCCGCCACCGCCGCGGTGACCACGGCGATCAATACCAGTAGCTTGTTGGTCGGCAGGATACTGGCCGACAAGGCTGCCAACAGCAGGAAGATCACCAGCAACGACAGGATCGGGATCAATTCGGCGATCACCCGTCGTACACGCTGGGTATGCCGCCCGGCCATCTCCGGTTTCACGCTCATCTCTGCCAGTAACATCGACAGCGCCTTGAGCTTGCGATACGCCGCAATCAAAAACGGCAACGACAGCAGCAGTGCTCCCCCCCAGATCAATGCCTTTTGCCAGCTCGGATCACTGATCCAACCCTGCAGATACCCACCGATACGTACCGCAAAAAAGCTGCCGGCGAAGAAGATCGCCACCACCAGCGCCAGGTTCACTCCCACCTGCAGGATGATCTTGCGGATCATCGACGCCAGCATCGCGCCTTCCCCTTGAGGCTGAATGCTGCGCAACCATTCGCCATACATCCCGAACACCCGGCCCAGGCGCTTGGGCATCACCGCAGCAAGCTTCAACGACAGTGGGTCGGCCCCGCGAATCAAGTACGGCGTAAGCAGCGTGGTGATCGCCGACACCGCCACTGCCACCGGATACAGAAAATCGCTGGTCACCTGAAGCGTCATCCCCAGCGCCGCGATGATGAAGGAAAACTCGCCAATTTGTGACAACCCCATGCCCACCCGCAAGGAAGTGCGCCCATCATTGCCGGCGATAAAGGCGCCCATGCCGCAGGAAAGCATCTTGCCCAGCACCACGGCTACGGTGATCACCGCAATCGGCCAGGCGTACTGCAGCAGGATCTGGGGGTCGATCATCAGGCCGATGGCTACAAAGAAAATCGCGCTGAACATGTCGCGAACAGGCTCGATCAGGCGTTCGATCTTAAGCAACTGCCTGGATTCGGCCATGATCGCACCGATCAGGAACGCCCCCAGCACCATGCTGTATTCGAGCTTGACCACCAGCAGGCAAAAGCCGAAACACAGGCCCAGCACTGTGATCAGCAGCATTTCGTTGCTGTCGAACTGGGCCACGTAGGCCAGCAGGCGTGGCACCAGCAAAATGCCGATGACCAGCGCCACAATCATGAACAGTGAAAGCTTGCCCACGGTGGAGAACACCTCACCGGAACTGACTGTGCCACTGACGGCAATGCTCGACAGCAAGGCGATAATGCCGATGCCAAGAATGTCTTCGACGATCAGCACACCGAAGATCAACTGGGCGAAACGCTGGTTTTTCATCTTCAGGTCATTGAGCGCCTTGACGATGATGGTGGTCGAGGAGATCGCCAGGATCGCGCCGAGGAACAGCGAGTCCATGGTGTTCCAGTCAAACCAGCGGCCGATTTCGTAGCCAATCCAGACCATCAGGATGATCTCCAGGAAGGCTGCGATAAACGCCGTGGCGCCCACCTTGAACAGCTTGCGCAGGCTGAACTCCAGGCCCAGGCAGAACATCAGGAAGATCACCCCCAGCTCGGCAAGGGTCTTGATGGTGTCTTCGTCGTGAATCAGGCCGAACGGCGGGGTATGCGGGCCGATGATGAAGCCGGCGACGATGTAACCCAGCACCACCGGCTGCTTGAGGCGATGAAACAGGATGGTAACAACCCCTGCCACCAGCATGATCACGGCCAGATCCTGGATAAAGCTGATGGCGTGCATGGCGAGGGGCTCCTTGAGGGTACCGGCGCTTTTCCCACTTCCACCCGCGCCTTTGAACTGTCGCAAAGTGCGGAGGGAAAAGTCTGCCTTGATCGTAAGAAATGCCCTGAGATGGGCTTTTGAAGGTTAACACCGCGACTTCCGACAGAAAGCCGGTGCAATATATGGAAACAGATCGGTCCCGGCGTGACGGCAAGCCGCCCACCGGCGTCCCGTTAGGGAGAACGCTGCAAAGATTTCAGCACCCGCAGAGGTGCCCCCCAACCGATGCCTACAACCCGTGAGTGTGCTATGGAACCCGGAAACGCCCAGCTGTCGATGACGGTATTGATGACCCCTGACATGGCCAACTTCTCAGGCAATGTCCACGGCGGCACCCTGCTCAAATACCTCGACGAAGTGGCTTACGCCTGCGCGAGCCGCTATGCCGGGCGCTATGTCGTCACGCTGTCGGTCGACCAAGTGATTTTTCGCGAACCGATCCATGTCGGCGAGCTGGTGACCTTCCTCGCCTCGGTCAACTACACCGGCAACACCTCAATGGAGGTGGGCATCAAAGTGGTGACCGAGAACATCCGTGAGCGCTCGGTGCGTCACACCAACAGCTGCTTCTTCACTATGGTGGCCGTGGACGACCAGCGCAAACCTGCCGCCGTACCGCCGCTGCAGCCACAGAACAGCGAAGACAAACGCCGGTTCGTGCAGGCCCAGCAGCGCCGGCAGATCCGCCAGGAGCTGGAAAAGCGCTACCAGGAAATCAAGGCTGACGCTTGATCACAGCCCGATCGGTGTAGCCTCGAAGCGCACCCGTGGATGAGCGATACGATCCTGGGCTCGCACCAGTTCCAACTCGTAACTGGCGCAGGCCTGGGTTTCCAGCAGGACTTCATGCACCGCTGCCGCCGTGAACTCGAAGGCTGCCAACAGGCTGTCGCCCAACAACACCCGCGCCAGGAACAGCCCGGACGTCAGATCGCCCACCCCCACCGGCTGGCGCGGGAAAGCCAATAACGGCCGGCGCAAATGCCAGCTACCTTCCGCCGTCACCAGCAGCATCTCGAAGCCATCCGGGAGTTTGCCCGGATAATCCAGGTGCTTGACCAGCACCGCTTTCGGCCCCCGCGCCAGCAACGCCTTGGCCATGCCAAGGCAGTCGAACAGCGATTGCGGCTTGCGCCCGGCAAAGCTGTCCAGCTCCAGTTGGTTGGGGCACAGGAAATCTGCCATGGCAGCGGCTTCATCGAGCAGGAAATCGCTGACTTCCTGAGGCACGATGCAGCCTTTTTCCGGATGCCCCATCACCGGGTCGCACAGGTACAGGGCCCTGGGGTTGATGGCCTTGATGCGCGCCACCCCCGTGAGAATCGCACGCCCCTGAGCGGCGCTGCCCAGGTAACCGGACAGCACCGCGTCGCAGTTACCCAGCTCACCAATCGCGGCAATACCTTCCACCAGCGCCGGAATTTGCTGTGGCGCCAACACTTCTCCTGCCCACTGGCCATACTGAGTGTGGTTGGAGAACTGCACCGTGTTGAGCGGCCAGACATTCACCCCGACCCGCTGCATGGGGAACACGGCGGCGCTGTTTCCGGCGTGGCCAAAGACCACATGAGACTGGATCGCAAGCAGATGAGGTGTGCGTTTCATGCGGGAGATTTCCGTAAAGCCATTGAAATTCTGGCCGGGCAGTATGCGACTAAACGCAGCCTGTACGACAGACCAGCGACACAGTTAAGCTGCTCTCACTTTGTTGGAGTTCATCGCATGCTGACCCTGGGAAACATCTTTGTGTTGATGCTGCTGGCGACCGGTGCCGCCTGGGTATGGCACAACCACGGCCTGCGCGAGCGGGCGCTGGAACGGGTCAAACAGCATTGCGCCAAGCTCGACATCGAACTGCTCGATGGCGCGGTGGCGTTGAAACGCATCGGTTTTGTGAAGGATGCCAACGGACGGCGGCGTCTGGCACGCATCTATAACTTCGAGTTCACCGTGACCGGAGAAACCCGTCATCCTGGGACCATTACCCAGTTTGGCGCCCACAGCGCCCAGATCGAACTGGCGCCCTACCCGTTCGAGATCAAGACTCCCCTGCCCAGCGCCGAGGTGATTGAGCTGAGCCAGTGGCGTCAGGACCACGCCACCAAACACCGTCACTGACGGCAGGCGGCCAGCGCATGCTGCAACGCGGCCACGTCCTGTGGTTCGCTGAAAATCAGTTCCAGGCGTGAATCGCGCCGCCATTCGCTGGGTTGCCAGCTGAGCGGGCTGTTATCCACAGCGTTAGCCGAAACCCAGCCTTCGCCGCTGTGGATAACCAGCTTGGCACGACGCCATTCGAGGCTTGCCAGCCATTGATCCAGGCGCCGCGTATCGAATTGCTGGCTAGGGTGCCAGCGCCATCCGATGCTCCAGCCGCCCTCTTGAGATTGGCTCAGGCAAATAGGCTGCGCGGGGTCGTTCCAGACGGTCGGGATCTGCGCAAGACGGGTGGGCATTGGGATGTTATCCACAGCCGTCGTCGCATTTGAACTCAAGCCTGGCAATTGCGCCAACGGCAGTTGCGCCTTCCGGGTCCAGTAAAGCGGGTAGCCGGGCAGTTGTCGTTCAATAGCCGTGCGCTGAGCGGCATCCAGCGACTCATCCTTGTTCAGGACCAGCAGGCCGGCATGGGCCAGTGTTTCTCGTTGCGCTTCGGGCAAGACTTTGCCCGCCGCCAACGCCTGGGCGTCCAGCACCAGCACACAGGGTTGCACCGCCAACACCTGCTGCCAGGGCGCGTCCCGCAGTTGCTTGAGTAATTGCGCCGGATGGCCCAGGCCCGAGGGCTCTATAAACAAGCGATCCGGCTTGGCCTTACGCAGCAAACGGCCCAGGCCCACTTGGAAAGGTGCACCGTTCACACAACACAGGCAGCCTCCGGCCACTTCACCCAGGGCAATGCCATCGTCCTCCTGGGTGAGCAAAGCGGCGTCCAGGCCGATCTGTCCGAACTCGTTGATCAACACGGCCCAACGTTCGTTGGCCGGGCGCTGGGCAAGCAGATACTTGATCAAGCTGGTCTTGCCGGCCCCTAATGGCCCGGCAATCACATGGGTGGGAATGTTCTGCAGCATGAGGGGCATCATTCAGGGCGTGTAGAAAGCTTGATCCTACGCGGTTATGCAAGCCAATCCAGCGTCAGGATCAACCGTCGCTCATCTGCGTTGAGCGCTGGTGAGCGGTGAATCAAACCATGCCCTTCATTGCCATGCCATTTAGTGCCCTTGAGCAGAGCGACTTCGCCACAGCGAATCTGTTCGATGCGCTCGACGGGTTCGGCCTGCGGCTGACCCAGTTTACGGCGGTCCATCTCCCCTTCGCGCAACCATTGGCTACCGACCCCGGCATAGGTGGTGATCAATCGCACCGGCACATGGTCGACGTGAAAACGTGGGCACATGGCCTTGTCCAACAGCCGCAGGCGCACCCCCACCCGCTTGGCGCCCAACAGACACGCAAAGGCGCTGACCAGCCACGACACATCGGCGATAAAACCTTCGTAGCCTTCCAGATCTCGGCAACCGGACGCCAAGCCCTGCAAGTCCGGTACGGCATTCTCATGGTTAAGCTCGATCACCAGGGACTCGGCCAACGGCTCGTTGAGCGCCACCAGCAAGGCACCAAACTCAGCGATATGCAGCGGTAATGGGCGCTGCCAGAGTGCCAGGTTGACGCCGTCTTCAAGAATGTCGGCCAGCGTCAGTGGGGTTTCGCCGCATGTCTGGCGGATCACCGGCAACGGTGTGATAACCGGGGCGAGCATCAGGCTGCAACCTCTTCATACCAAGGGCCGAAGGGATCGACCAACTGACGCCATCCTTCGACGCCCAGGGCCATTTCTTCATCGGTGAGCAGGCACGCGTCCAGTTCGGCGCACATCCGGGCGAAGTCGATGTTCTGGCCGATGAAGACCAGTTCCTGGCGACAGTCGCCGGTGCTCAATTGCCAGTTGCCCATGATCGCCGCGATGCTTTCCTCATCTTGAGGCCACTGGCTTTTCGGCACAAAACGCCACCAGCGACCGGCGAAGCCATGGCGCATCAACCCTCCCGCCTGAGACCAACTGCCTGCATCCTGATGTTTGCTGGCCAGCCAGAAAAAACCCTTGGAACGCAGCAGCTTGCCGTTGACCCACGGACGGTCGATAAAGTCGAAAAAACGCTGCGGATGAAACGGACGACGCGCGCGGTATGCCGTGGACGCGATGCCGTACTCCTGCGTCTCCGGCACATGCTCACCGCGCATTTCCTGCAACCAGCCCGGCGCCTGAGAGGCGCGCTCGAAGTCGAAGCGGCCGGTGTTGAGGATCTTGGCTAACGGCACTTCGCCCATGACCATCGGGATGATTTCCGCGTGGGCGTTCAGGCGTTCAAGAATGGCCATCAGCTCTTCGCGCTCGCGGCTGCTGATCAAGTCGATCTTGCTGATCAGGATCACGTCAGCGAACTCGATCTGCTCGATCAGCAGGTCGGTGATGGAGCGCTCATCCTCTTCACCCAGGGTTTCACCCCGCGAGGCCAGGCTGTCGGCGGCCTGGTAGTCGAGCAGGAAGTTCATGCCGTCGACCACCGTGACCATGGTGTCCAGGCGGGCAATGTCGACCAGGCTCTGCTCGTTTTCATCGCGAAAGGTGAAGGTTTCAGCCACGGGCAACGGTTCGGAAATGCCGGTGGATTCGATCAGCAGGTAATCGAAACGACCCTCCTTGGCGAGTTTTCCGACTTCTTCCAGCAAGTCTTCACGCAAGGTGCAGCAGATGCAGCCGTTGCTCATTTCCACCAGTTTTTCTTCGGCACGATTGAGCGTGACGTCACGCTGAACTTCGCTGCCATCAATGTTGATTTCGCTCATGTCGTTGACGATCACGGCTACCCGCAGGTTTTCGCGGTTGCGCAGGACGTAGTTGAGCAGCGTGCTTTTACCGGCGCCGAGAAAGCCGGACAACACAGTAACGGGGAGACGGTGGGTCATCAGGTAATCCTCATCAGGGGGCCGGTCAAATCGCCCGTTTATGGCGTTCGCGCAGCTCTTCACGTTCTTTGGCTTCGATACACAGGGTGGCCGTGGGACGCAGCAGCAAACGTTGCAGGCCGATGGGCTCGCCGGTCTCACGGCACCAGCCGTATTCACCGCGGGCCAGCCGCTCCAAGGCGTCGTCGATCTTGTCCAATAGCTTCTTTTCGCGCTCCAGCAGGCGCAGTTGCCATTGGCGCTGTTCTTCGGCGCTGCCGACATCCGCCGGGTCGCTGTTGGTTTCCTGCTCGCGTAACGCCAGGAACTCGGCGTCGATACGCGCTTGCAGCTCATTGCGCTGGGCCAGCAACAGCTCGCGGAAGAAGCCTTGCTGGGCCTCATTCATGTAATCGGCGGGCGGTTGGGCCAGGAGGTCTTGCTCAGTCATGGGAAACGGTTCATGGGTCAGGCGGTTTTTAATGTTATAGTATAACAACACAAATAAGCCAATCCCCCTTGCTCGTTACGACGAAGGGCGCAATGCTGGAACACTCTCTTGTTGCGAGAACCCCGATGAAATACCTGTTGTGCGCGCTCTTGTTGGCTGCGGCAGGCCAAGCCCACGCTCAAGCGCCGAGCCTGCTGGCCAATTGCACGCGCAGCGCCAACTTGCTGGCCTGTGTGGACCCATTGGGGAACGCCTATAGCGTGGCGACTGTCGGCAGCACCACGTATTTGCGCGGGTTCGAAGTGATCGGCAAACGCTACTGGGCGCAGACCAACAGCCGTTACGGCCAGCTGACGTTCTTTACCGGTTTGGCGTCCGATGGTGAGGCGTGGGTCGGCTACACCCGGCGCGTGGGCTGGACCACCCTCAACCGATTCTCCAGTTCAGGTGGTGCCAGCGCCAAGTTCACGTGCAGCCGTATCACCGGTTGTTAGACCTGGCCGTTCTTTTGCTCTTGAACCCAGGCCATGTAGCTGTTCATCGGCGGGTTCTTCTGGAAGTATTTTTTCAAGCCTTCGAACAGGCCATCTGCTACCGCTTGTTGATGACGCGCCGTCACCAGCCGCTGAGCGTCCTGAGTGTTGGAGATAAACCCGGTTTCCACGAGGATCGACGGCACATCCGGTGACTTGAGCACCGCAAAGCCTGCCTGCTCGACGCGTTTCTGGTGCAGCGTGGTGATGTTTTGCAGGCTGCCCAGTACCGAGCTGCCCAATTGCAGACTGGACGCGATGGTGGCGTTCATCGACATATCAAGAATCACCCCCGCCAGCATCGGGTCCTTGTCCTTGAGATTGAGCAACGTGGTGGCGCCGAGGAGGTCCGCGCCGTTTTCGCGCTGAGCCATGAAGCGCGCCGTGGCAGAGGTAGCCCCCCCTTCGGAGAGTGCATACACCGACGCCCCGGAGGCCGTCAGCCGTGGCGCGGCATCGGCATGCACCGAGATGAACATATCGGCTTTGTGCTGACGGGCGATGTCCACACGCTTGCGCAGCGGCACGAAGAAGTCGTCATTGCGCACCAGTTTCACGGCAAAGCCCTTCTCGCGCTTCAAGCGTTTAGCCAGCAATTGGGCGATGGACAGCACCACGTCTTTTTCGCGCTGGCCTTTGGAGCCAACGGCACCTGGGTCCTTGCCGCCGTGGCCGGGGTCCACCACCACGATGATGTCACGCTTGGGGTGCGCTTTATCTAACGTCGCCGCTGATGCAACCGCTGGGGGCGCCGTTTCTGAGGCAATCAGGCGAGGCGCGTGGGTGGCATTAGTCAGGTCCAACACCAGGCGGTGACCTTGGCCATCCTGCGGCGGTAAGAGAAAACTGTTGAGCTGCATCGGCGCGGCCAGGTCCAGCACGATACGGGTGTCGTTTTTGCCGAAATGCCCGGAGCGGATCGAAGTGATCCCACTGTTTTTCAATGCCAGCTGAGAAAAATCCCCCGCGAGCCCGGCACCATTCAGGTCGATGATCACCCGTTCCGGCGCGGTCAGGGAAAAGGTCTTGTATTGCACCGGGCCGCTGAGATCCAGCACCAACCGCAGTTTGTCATCCGAGCGCCACAGGCGCGCATTGCGAATCTGCGTGGCGTAAGCCCCCAAAGGCAAGGTGAACAGGGGACTGACCAACAGCAAGTTAAGGAGCTGACGTCTGTGCATGGCAAATACCGCGAATAAAGGAGCGTCCCTGCTCGACTTGACTGAAGAAAGGCTGAAGCAGAAAAATCATCGTCGATTCAATAGTTATAATATAACATGTCTTTTTATTTCCAACGATGGACCTGCCCATGAATGCGCTGACTCTGCCGGATATTGCCGCGCAGGCTTCACGCCAAGCCTTGCCACTCGATTGGGTGGGCATGTGCGGCATCGCCCTGCCCATCCTTATCGATGGCCAACGCCTGACCGCCACTGCCGACGCCGGCGTCAGCCTGGACGATGGCGCGGCCCGTGGCATTCACATGTCACGCTTGTACCTGGCCCTGGAAATGCTGGATCAGCAGCTTCTGACGCCTGCACTTCTGCGTAATGTACTTCAACGTTTTCTCGACAGTCATGAAGGATTATCTAAGAACGCTTACTTGCGTATTCACACGGATCTGCTGTTGAAACGCCCGGCTCTCGTCAGTCCATTGGCCGGCTGGAAAAGCTATCCGGTGAGCATCGAAGCGCGTCTGGAAAACCAGATGTTCCACGTGGAACTAAAAATTGACGTTACCTACTCCTCAACCTGCCCATGCTCGGCGGCCCTCGCCAGGCAGTTGATTCAGCAGCAATTTCTCCAGGATTTTGCCAATACACAGTTGCAGCATGCGGACGTGTTGACCTGGCTCGGCAGCGCCAGCGGCGTCGTTGCCACTCCCCATAGCCAACGCAGCAGCGCCCAATTGCACGTTCAACTGCAAGGCGAGCACCTGCCCTTCACTGACCTGATCAATGCCGCAGAAGCCGCCCTGGGCACCGCCGTACAGACCGCAGTGAAACGAGCGGACGAACAAGCCTTCGCCCTGGCCAACGGGCAGAACCTGATGTTCTGCGAAGACGCCGCCCGCCGCCTGAACCTCGCCTTGAAACGCTCGGATGCCGTCAAAGCCTTCCACCTGAAAGTGATCCACGCCGAAAGCCTGCACGCGCATGATGCCGTGGCTGAAAGCCGCTGGACGAGACCCTCTGCATGATCACCTGCACCGCCTTACGCTGGGGCGCTCCCGGCCAGCCACTGACGCCCGCCCTGGATCTCACGCTGGCAAAAGGCAGCCTCACCGGGATCATTGGTGCCAACGGCACCGGCAAAAGCAGCCTGCTCAAAGTCATCGCCGGCCTGCAAAAGCCGCTGGCCGGCAAAGTCAGCGTGGAGGTGCCACGCCGCGGGGGCTTGTCGTTCCTGCCCCAGCAACAACACCTCGATCGCCAGTTCCCCATCAGCCTGCAAGAGTTGGTCGCCGCCGGCTTCTGGGGCACCCAGCTCAGCCCGGAGCAACGCAGCCAGCGTCTGCAAACAGTACTGAAAGACTGGTGCCTCAGCGGCCTTGAGCACCGCCCATTGATGGCGTTGTCGGGTGGCGAATTGCAGCGTGCACTGCTCGCTCGCATGAGCCTGGCTGAGGCGCCAGTCTTGCTGCTGGATGAGCCTCACGCGGCGCTCGATGAAGAAGGCCAAGCCCTGTGCTGGAAACATGTACATGCCTGGCATGAGGAAGGCCGCACCGTGGTTATCGTTTGTCACGACCTCGCCGCCGTGCGCCATCACACCCAGCAAGTGGTACACATCAAAAGCACTGGCTGCGTGTTCGGGTCGAGCCAGGAACTGATTCGTCCACAACCGCACATGCAGGTGGCTTGATGCATTTCACCGCCCACCTGTGGCTGCCCTTCCATGACTTCGTCTTCATGCGCCGCGCGCTGATCGGCGGCCTGGTGCTCGCCTGCAGCACAGCGCCGCTCGGGGTATTCCTGATCCTGCGGCGCATGAGCCTGATCGGCGACGCCGTCGCCCACGGCATCCTGCCCGGCGCCGCGCTGGGCTTCTGGTTCGCCGGCCTCAGCCTGCCTGCCTTGACCATCGGCGGCCTCGGCGCAGGTCTGAGCATGGCGGGTTTATCCGCATGGATCACCCGCCGCACCGGCCTGCGTGAAGACGCCAGCCTCGCCGCCATCTACCCCATCTCACTCGCCGCCGGCGTGCTGATCCTCGGCCTCGCCGGCAAGCGCCTGGACCTCTTGCACCTGCTGTTCGGCTCCGCCCTGGCCGTGGATGAAACCACTTTGACAGGCATGCTCTGGGTGTCCGGTTTCAGCCTGGTCGCCATGGCACTGATCTATAAGCCGCTGCTGCTGGACACCCTCGACCCGCTGTTCCTGCAAACCGTCAGTCGCCTCGGCCCTCTCGCACACGGGTTGTTCCTGACCCTGGTGGTGCTGAACCTGGTGATCGGCTTCCAGGCCATCGGCGCATTGATGGTGGTGGGCTTGATGATGTTGCCGGCCATCGCTTCACGCTTCTGGAGCCGGCGCCTGCCGGTGTTGATCGCCGTCTCGGCGGTGCTGGGATGCCTGTCGGTGTGGTTGGGCCTGTTGTTGTCGTTCTACTACTCGCTACCCAGCGGCCCGGCCATCGTGCTGGTGGCTGGCGGCGGGTACCTGCTGTCCGTGGTCTTCGGTCCGGTGCACGGCTTGCTGCGCCGCCCGCCTTTGCTTACATCCCAATGAGGTGTTTCCCGATGCGCGCTCTACTCGTGCTGTTCAGCCTGCTGCTACCGCTGTCGATGGTCCAGGCCGCCGACAAACTCCAGGTGGTTACCAGCTTCAGTATTCTCGATGACATCACCCACCAGATCGGTGGCGATCATATCCAGATCAGCAACATGGTCGGCCCCGACGCCGACGCCCATACCTACGAGCCCACCCCGGATGACGCCAAGGCGCTGCTCAAGGCCAAGCTGATCATCAAGAACGGCCTGGGTTTCGAGCCGTGGCTTGACCGCCTGGTGACCAGCACCGAAACCCAGGCGACCGTGGTCACCGCCAGCAAAGGCGTGATTTCCCACACCATGGAAGAAGACGGTGAAACCATCCCCGACCCACATGCCTGGCACAACCTGGCCAACGCCGAAATCTACGTGAACAACATCACCAAGGCGCTGGTGGCAGCCGACCCGGCCAACAAGGCCGACTACCTGCGCAACAGCCAGGCGTACCTGAAAGAGATCTACCGCCTGCTGGCCGAAGCCAAAACCAAATTCGGCGCACTGCCGGCGGGCAACCGTCGCATCGTCACCTCCCATGACGCGTTCGGCTACCTGGGCCAGGCCTACGGCATCCAGTTCCTGGCACCTCAGGGCCTGTCGACGGAACGTGAGCCTTCGGCCGCCGAAGTGGCCGCGCTGATCACCCAGATCCGCAAAGACAAGGTCAAGGCCGTGTTCATGGAAAACATCAAGGACTCGCGCCTGCTCAAGCAGATTGCAGACGAAAGCGGCGCGCAGATCGGCGGCACGCTGTACTCCGACGCCCTCGCCGCAGAAGGCCCGGCCAGCACTTTCACCGGGCTGTTCGAATACAACCTCAACACCCTGTGCGCCGCCCTGAGCAAACCATGACCTTGTGCATGCTCGACCGGGAAAAGACGGCCCCTGGCAATTACGTCCCTATCATTACGGAGCCTGACGCATGATCCGCAAGAACCCTTCCGGCGATCTCCCAGTGATCGCCGAATCGGCCTACGTCGACAAGACCGCAATCATCTGCGGCAAAGTCATCATCGGCGAGAATGTGTTCGTCGGTCCCTATGCCGTGATCCGCGCCGACGAAGTCGACGCGTCCGGCGACATGGACCCCATCACCATCGGCGCCAACTCCAACATCCAGGACGGCGTGGTCATCCACTCCAAATCCGGCGCGGCGGTGACGATTGGTGAGTTCAGTTCCATTGCGCACCGCTCCATCGTCCACGGCCCCTGCACCGTCGGCGACCGGGTGTTCATTGGCTTCAACAGCGTGCTGTTCAACTGCGCCGTGGGCGACGGTTGTGTGGTGCGCCACAACTCGGTGGTCGACGGCCGCGACTTGCCCGCCGCCTTCTACGTGCCGTCCACCACGCGCATCGGGCCTCACACAGACCTGTCGCAGTTCCCGCCGGTCAGTGTCAGCGCCTCGGAGTTTTCCGAAGATGTGGCCCGCACCAACGTCGACCTGGTGCGGGGTTACAAAGCCCTGCAAAACGAGTTCTGAACCATGAGCCGCCTGCTGATCCGCAATGCCCGCCTGGTCAATGAAGGCCTGGAGTTCGACGCCGACGTGCTAGTTGCCAATGGTCGTATCGAGAAAATCGCCGGCAGCATCGAAGGCGGCAACGAGCCGGTGGAGATCGACGCCCAAGGCCAATGGCTGCTGCCAGGCATGATCGACGACCAGGTGCACTTTCGCGAACCTGGCGCACCGGACAAAGGCAGCTTCTACAGCGAGTCCCGCGCAGCGGTGGCCGGCGGCATCACCAGTTTCATGGACATGCCCAACACCCACCCCGCCACCCTGACCCTGGAGGCGCTGGCCGATAAAAAGCGCCGCGCCGCCTTGAATTCAGTGGCCAATTACGGCTTTCACTTTGGTGTGAGCAACGACAATCTCGATACCGTGGCCGCCCTCGACCCACGGGAAGTCGCCGGGGTCAAAGTGTTCATGGGGGCCTCCACCGGTAATATGCTGGTGGACGACCCGCGTATTCTGGAGCGACTGTTTGCCGAAGTGCCGACCCTCCTGCTGGCCCACTGTGAACACACGCCCAGCATCCTGGCCAATGAGCAGCGTCTGCGCGAGCGCTTCGGCGAACGGATTCCCGCCGTTGCCCACCCACTGATCCGCGATGCCGAAGCCTGTTACCGCTCGTCTTCGTTTGCCGTGGAGTTGGCCCAACGTCACGGCACCCGGTTGCATGTGTTGCACCTGACCAGCGCGCTCGAACTGGCTCTGTTCGAAGACAAACCCTTGTCTGAAAAACGCATCACCGCCGAGGTCTGCGTGCACCACCTGTTGTTCGATGACCGCGACTATCACCGTCTTGGCCACCAGATCAAGTGCAACCCGGCCATCAAGACCCGCGCCGACCGCGACGCTCTGCGCCGTGCCTTGTTGAGTGATCGCCTGGATGTCATCGGCACCGACCATGCCCCGCATACCTGGGCGCAGAAACAGCTAGGCTATCGAGAAGCGCCGTCCGGGCTGCCGCTGGTGCAGCATGCGTTGCCGGCATTGCTGGAGTTGGTGGCTGACGGGCACCTGCCGCTCACCACGCTGGTGGCGAAGACCAGCCACCGAGTGGCTGACCTGTTTGCCATTCCCGAACGCGGCTACTTACGCGAAGGCTATTGGGCCGACCTGGTGCTGATCCGACCCGAGCCCGAAGGCAAACCCGTCAGCAGTCAACCGATCCTGGCACGCTGCGGCTGGACACCGTTTGCCGAACGCAGCTTTCGCCACAGCGTCAGCACCACATTGGTGTCCGGCCACCTGGCGTGGCACAACGGCCAGGTCGTCGACAGTTGCCAGGGCTTGCCCCTGCATTTTTTGCGTTAAGCGCGGGGTTTGACCGTACCGCAGTCGTTGCCCAGCCACTGGGCGTGGGTGTCGAGGCTGCCCTTCTGCTGGATGCCGGTGGCATTGAAGGTGCCGTTGACGGTGGTGCTGAACTCCTTCTGGCTCTGGAAGGTGGCGACGCCACTGCCTTGGGCTTTCGGGCAACTGAAACGGAATTTCCACTGGTTGCCGGTCTTGTCGGTCACTTCCTGCCTGCAACCCGATTGCGGGTCGGTCAGCGGGATCGAATCGGAGGCGACCTGAGCAGGCGTGAGGCACACCTGCACGCCTTTGCCGGCCATGGTGATGCCCTGCTTTTCCAGCATTGCACGTTGTTCGGGAGTCATCTGTTGCTTGAGCTGACCGAGGATCAGCGAAAGGTCCGGCAAGTCCTGGTTATCAACTTTCATATTGCTGGTAGTCAATTCCCACAACCCCGGCGCCAGCATCTGCGCCTGAGCCGCCACGGGCAGCGACAATCCAACAACCATGGCCAAACCAAGCAGACGAGCATTCATCGAGTAACTCCTGGGTAATTGTGGGCGTTAGACGCCGCAAAGGCGCCAGTGTTGCACGGCAAATAAAATAGCGACATTCGCAGCCGTTCATGGTCTGTTAGGCAGTCGATTGTCTGGAGATATGTCGTCCATGGATTTTTTTGGCCCGCACCTGCTCGCCTACTTCATTGCCACGCTGCATTTTCTCGGGACTCTCGCCGCGATCCACGCTGTGCTGACCGTCAGGACCGCCCAAGGCTCGATCGCCTGGGCGTTGTCGTTGATGTTCATGCCCTACCTCACGTTGATCCCTTACCTGATCTTCGGCCGCAGCACCTTCGACGCGTACATCCAGGCACGCCGCCAGGCCAACCAGGAAATGCACACCGCCATTGCCGAGCTGAACTGGCGCCCTTGGGTCGAAGAAGCCCTCGCCGCACGCAACTCCAGCGCCTACGCGTCGCTGCGCGCAATGCCCAAGCTGGGACGCATGCCGTGCCTGGCCAACAACCAAGTGCGCTTGTTGATCAATGGTGATGCCACCTTCAGTGCAATCTTCGACGCGATCCGCAGTGCCAGGAGCGCCGTGCTGTTCCAGTTTTTCATCATTCATGACGACGAACTGGGCAGGCAGTTGCATGCTCTGCTGAAGGAAAAGGCTGCCCAGGGCGTAGCCGTATATATGTTGTATGACCGCATCGGCAGCCATGCCCTGCCCCATCACTACGTGCAATCGCTGCGCGACGCAGGCGTACAGGTCAAGGCGTTCGCAACGCGCAGCGGCTGGCTCAACCGTTTCCAGGTCAACTTCCGCAACCACCGCAAGATCGTGGTGGTGGACGGCATCACCGGGTTTGTCGGCGGGCATAACGTCGGTGACGAATACCTGGGCAAAAAGCCGCCCCTGGCCCCGTGGCGCGATACTCACGTACACGTGACCGGCCCGGTGGTGGCGTGCCTGCAAGAGTCGTTTGCCGAAGACTGGTTCTGGGCCGCGCGCAAGTTGCCGCCGCTGATCCTGCCGGACGCCTACCCCGAAGACGGCGTACTCTGCCAACTGCTCGCCAGTGGGCCGGCCGACTCGTATGAAACCTGCTCACTGTTTTTCGTCGAAGCCATCCACGCGGCAACCGAGCGGGTGTGGATCACCAGCCCGTATTTCATCCCCGATGAGGCCGTGTTCTCCGCGCTGCGCCTGGCCGTGCTGCGCGGCGTCGACGTACGCCTGCTGCTGCCTTCACGTCCCGACCACCGCATCGTCTACGCTGCGTCCAGCCTTTATGCGATCGAAGCCGTACGCGCCGGGGTGCGCGTGTTCCGCTACACGCCGGGCTTTCTGCATCAGAAAGTGGTGTTGGTGGACAGCGAAATCAGCGCGATCGGCAGTGCGAACATGGATAACCGTTCGTTCCGACTGAATTTTGAAGTGATGTTACTGACGGTGGATGAGGCGTTTGCCGGCGAAGTTGAGCAAATGCTGATGGACGACTTCGCCCTGGCCCATGAAGTCAGCCAGGAAGAAAGCCGCGAGACCCGCCGCCTGCAACAACTGGGCATGCGGGTCGCACGACTGATCTCCCCGATTCTCTAAATGTGGGAGGGGGCAAACCCCTCACCACACTTGAACTCAGGTGTCTTGAACGTCAGCGGTAGAGATCTTCCCGTGTCCACGGCAGTTCATGGCTGCCATCGGCATGGGGTTTCACCGCCAGGATCTGGTGCAGGTTGATCCAGCCCCGCGCAAACGCATAAGCGCAGCCTGCCAGGTACAACCGCCAAATCCGCAAGGCCTGCTCCGGCACCATCTGCGCCGCCGCTTCAAGGTTGTCCTCAAGGCGCTCGCTCCAGTGGTCCAGGGTGCGTGCGTAATGCAGGCGCAGGCTTTCGACGTCGACCACTTCCAGCCCGACTTCACTGATCTCGGCGGTCATCATCGCCAGGTGCGGCAACTCGCCGTTGGGGAAGACATAACGCTCGATGAAGTCCCCGGCGCCGCGGCCGACAGGACGACCGTCAGTGTGCTTGGCGGTAATACCGTGGTTCATCACCAAACCGCCCTCGCGCACCGCGCCAAACAGGGTTTGGCAGTACTGCGCCAGGTTGGCGTGGCCGACGTGTTCGAACATGCCCACGCTCACCACCTTGTCGAACCGGCCATCCTGAGGCAGGTCACGGTAGTCGAGCAATTGCAGGTCAACCTGGTCTTCCAGGCCCTCGGCTTTCACCCGTTCCCGGGCCAGCGCCAACTGCTCCTTGCTCAAGGTGATGCCAAATACCTTGACCCCGAACTCCCGCGCCGCAAAGCGCGCCAGCCCACCCCAGCCACAGCCTACGTCGAGCAAATACTCACCCGGCTGCAACCGCAGTTTGCGGCACAGGTGGCGAAATTTATCTTGTTGGGCCTGGTCGAGGGTTTCGCTGCCGGTTTCGAAATAACCGCAGGAGTACGCCATGTCCTGATCCAGCCACAGCTGGTAGAACTCGTTGGACAGGTCGTAATGGTAGGAAATTGCCGCAGCGTCGGTGGCCTTGTCGTGGATCGAGCGCACCGGACGACTCCCCTCGTCGTCGTCGATCAGGGCATGACTGAGCTCGTCACACACCCGGATGACCTCGGAAATGGAGCCTTCCAGCTCCAATTTGCCCTCAACGAAGGCTTCGCCCAGTGAATCGAGCGTTGGATGGGTCAGTTGGGACACGACCGTGGGGTCCTTCACCACGATGGTCACACTGGGCGCAGGGCCCAGGTTGAATTCATGGCCGTCCCAGAGTCGAAGACGCAGCGGTAGCTGAAGATTCTGTAAGGCCGGTGGAAGTTGCGCGAGCATGAGTAGTCCCCCCTTGTTTCAGACGTCTGGAGTGAGGGTAGACCATCAGAAGACAAAGTAGGAGGCTATCGAATTGATAGTGCTCTTCTATGGGGCTCTACGTTCGAGCAAACCATCCTGGACCCACTGCTTAAGCCACGTAACCGCCTGCAGTGGCGCACCCTCTGCATAGGTGACTACCAATTGCGCGCACAGTTCTGAAAAATTCCAGCCGGTGGTCACCATTCCGGCCAGGGCAAACGCTTCATCAGGTTCAAGGCTGCGGTAGTGGCACACGTTCTGGTGCCGCCATACCAGGCAGATGTGTGCCGGCGCCAGTGCGTGACTGCCGGGGAAGTCCGACTGATCCTTGCTCGCGCGCCATATCGCCACGCTGTTGAAATGGCACGGCATCTGCTGCACCGAAGGTACCAGGGCGACCTGTAAACCCGGCCAGTCTGCAGGCGGCAGCTGCGCCATGTCATCCAAGCCAAGCGGCTCACCCTGCGGTGCATCGAATGCCAGGGTAAAGGCCCATTCGAGCCGCGCCAGTTCGGCCAGCGGCGCGCTCTGTTCAGCCACCAAATGCTCGACGATAAACGCAGGGAACCGCTCGCCCAGCCAGCGCAAGCTGTAATGGGCAGACGGATAACGACGCACGTAGGCTTCGGTCAGAGACGCAAACTCATCATCCCCCAGCCAATACCAGATGGCGCCGAAGTCATGCCGCAGCACTTCCTGCAGCCGCGCCAGGTAGGCGTTGTGATAGATCGCCAGGCCCGTGTCGACATCCAGCGTCGGCCCACCCAGCAACGTGTCGGCAAAACCGCTGTTGGCCGCCGGGGTTGCGGATAACAGATGCTGCTCAAAGGCCAATTGCCAGTCGGTCAGGCGCATAGCGACCTCCTGGCCAGCGCAGCAGCGCCCAGTTCACGGGCCTTGCCCAGCTCGGTGAGCAACTCTTCAAACGGAGGAAAATGATCGTCGCGCTCCAATAGCGTCGAGATCGGCCCCAGGTGTTCCAGGGTTTTTTGATACAGCGCCCACACCGGATCGCACACGGGATGGTCATGGGTATCGACTACATAGTCGCCGTAGTCCATATGCCCGGCCAGATGCAGTTGGCGAATGCTGTGTGGCGGCAGGTTGCGGATGAAAGTCCAGGCATCGAAGCCGTGATTACGCGAGCTGACGTAGACGTTGTTGACGTCCAGCAACAACTGGCAGCCCGTCAGGTGGGTCAAGGCATTGAGGAATTCCCATTCGGTAAATTCATCCGCCTTGGAACGCACATAGCTGGAGACGTTTTCCAGCACCAGTGGACGCTGCAGTACGTCCTGCACTTGCAGAACACGGGCCGACACGTGGTAAAGGCTCTCCTCGGTATAGGGCAACGGCAGCAAATCATGCAACTGATGCGCGCTGCCGCGGCTCCAGCACAGATGATCGGAAACCCACGCCGGTTGCAGACGTACGGCGAGCTGTTTGATTTGCTTCAGGTAATCGGTATCGAGGGCATGCGGCCCGCCGATGGACAAGGACACGCCATGCATCACCAGGGGGTAGCGCTCGGCTATCGCCTCCAGGTAATACAAGGCTTTACCGCCCTGGACCAGATAATTCTCGGAGATGACCTCGAACCAATCCACCGCCGGTGATTGTTCAAGGATCTGCTGGTAGTACTCACTGCGCAGGCCCAGGCCGTAACCCAGACTCGGAAAGGAAGCGGACATGATGCACTCCTGGGCAAAGTGTCCGCAGCGGCAAAGGGCATCCGCTGCGGTTGCACTCGGTTGCCGATTACTCGCCGACTTTGCCGCCAGCCGCGTCACACGCTGCCTTGCTCATGGCCTTGAAGCCGTGGCCTTTGCAGACCGCCTGACCTTTGCAAGCATTTTCAGCGGTTTTGCAGTCATTCATGCCTTTGCAAGAAGTCACACCGTAGCAATGAACAGTAGCGTCGGCGGCCTGTACCTGGGTAGCAACACCAGCAAACATAGTGGCGGCAGCGATGGCCAGGGCAGCACCGGAAACGGCATTCTTGATGTTCATTTTTGGTTCCTCAGAGTTCGATAGTGGGTGCCGGTCTGAACGGTTTGTTCAGTCTCGACACACCACTAGAGTGAGGTCCCTTGGCGGCGTTACAGCCTTTTGAAAAAACTTCCGGAAATTATTCCTCGAGCTTCAAAAGCGGCTCCTGGAAACGCAATAAACGCCCAGCATTGCCCAGTACCAACAACGTGCTGAGGTTATGCAATACCGCTGCAATCATTGCGCCTGCGGCCCCCAGCCAGCCAAAGGCGGCGAACACCACGATCGCCAGGGTCCACCCCAGGCCGATGACGACGTTGACCTGCAAAGTGTGTCGACACTGCCGGCTCAAGCGCACACAGGTACCCAGACGCCGCAAATCGCTACCGATCAGCACCACATCCGCCGATGCCAGGGCGATGTCCGCGCCACCGGCGCCCATCGCCACGCCGACCACACCGGCTTTGAGCGCCAGGGAGTCGTTGATACCGTCGCCCACCACCATCGGGCGGAAACCACTGCCGATCTCGCCCAGCACGCGGTTGAGCTTGTCCTCCGGCAAGGCTTGCGCCTCGACATCGCTGATGCCCACGTCCAACGCCAGGCTGTCGGCGACGCTTTGACGGTCGCCGGTCAGCAGCAGTTGGCGTCCCAGGCCCAGCTCGCGCAGCTCTTGCAGCGCTTGGCGTGCTTCCGGCTTGACGCTATCGGCCAGCAGCAGCCAGGCCAGGAACTGCCCATTCAACGCCAACCCGGCAATCGGGCCGTCGTGGTTCGGAACGGACGTTGTCGCGATACCCAATTGTTCGAACAACTCCGGCCGGCCCAGCGCGGCTTCGCCCTGTTCGGTCTGCGCCACCACGCCCAGGCCCTGGCGTTCGCGGATGTCGGTCAGTGCGAGTATTTGCTCCTGGGCCGCCAGGCCCGCCAAGGCACGGCTGACCGGATGACTGCTGGCCGAACCCAGGCTGGCCGCCAGATTCAACAACACCTGCCGATCCGGTGCGGTGGTTTCGATCGATTGCAGACGCAAGGTGCCGAAGGTCAGCGTGCCGGTCTTGTCGACCACCAACGAGGTCAGGTCCGCCAATTCCTCCAGGAACGCCGAGCTGCGGATCAGGATCCCATGCCGGGCCGCCACGGCGATCCCGGCAATCGCCGTGGCCGGTGCCGATAGCACCAAGGCACACGGGCACGCCGCCACCAGCACCGCCAGCATTGCCTGGGCGTCATTGGTCACAAACCAGGTCACCGCCGCCAACAACAGCACCAGTACCATATAACTGCCGGCATAACGCTCCAGCAGCCGTGTGATCGGCGGCTTGGAGCGTTCGGCGTTCTGCATCAGCGCGATCACCTTGCCCAAGGTCGACTCGTTACCGGTGCGGGTCACTTCCAGGCGCAGCAAGCCGTCGAGGTTGATCGCCCCACCAAACACCTGCACCCCCACGCTGGCTTCCAGCGGCACCGATTCACCAGTGATCGGCGCCGTATCCAGGCTCGCCTGCCCCGACAGCACCACGCCATCAGCCGGCACCCGATCACCGGCGCGCACTTCGACGATATCGCCAGTGTTCAGCGTTCCGTTATCCACTTCGACAATGTTGCCGTCGGCCTGCACCAACCGCGCATGGCTGCGGGTCAGTTTGCCCAGGGCATGGATCGCCTCCTGGGAGCCGATCACGCTGCGCTCCTCCAGCACGTGACCGAAGATCATGATGATCGGCAGCAACGCAGCCGTCAGCAGATCGCCCGTGGCCCAGGCACCGAGCATGGCCAGGGCGATCAGTTGATCGGTGATCCCGTGCAGGCTGGGAAAACGCAGGCTGTACCAGGCCGAACGCATCACGGGTACGGCCACCAGCAACGATGCCACGCCCAGCAACAACTGACTCACGCCTGTCTGGTCCGGCGCCAGCCAGCTCCACACCAAGCCCAATATCAACAACCCCAGGGCCAGCATGGCCAAGGTCAATTGCCGGGCAGCACTGCGCTGCTCGGCTGAAGTCAGCATGGGTGCGCTCATTGTTCGGCTCCCTGGATAATCAAGCGGGAGTCGTCTTTAGGATCGACCGTGGTCACGGAGCCGGCCTGGCCGAGAATTTTCGGTAACCGCTCGCGATACAGACGCAGCAGTAAGCCGGGGTCTTTCACCTGGGCCAGGCTGGCGACGGTGGCGGTTTGCGCCTGGGCATTGGCCAGGCGTTCGCTGGCCTGGGCATGGGCGACCTGCACCAGGCGGTCAGCCGTCTGGTTGGCGGTTTGGGTGAGTTTTTCCGCGTCGGTGCGCGCATTGGCCACCGCTTTATCAGCTTGCTGGCTGGCGGTCAGTACCGCGTTGAACGCATTCACCGCCGGGCCCGGCAGACTCGACTGCACATCGACGCGAGTGACTTCGATGCCCAACCCCAAGCCCGTAGTGGCCAACTCGGCCAACCGTTTATTGATGCCCTGCACCAAGTCCCCGCGCAGTCGCTCGCGGCGCTCGGCGGCGCCGTTGTCGGTGCCTATCAATTCAGGGCGCGCCACCAGGATCGTGTCCAGATCGCGCGCGGCGGTCAGGGCCACGGCGCTGCGGGTGACCAGGCGATCCAGGGCCGGCAGCACATGCTCGCCCTGCAGCACAAACGCGTAGGGCTCGGTGACCTTGTAGAACACCCGTACATCCAGCTGTACCACGCCGGCATCACCGGTCAACAGGTAACCGGAGCCGGCCAGGGAATCGCTTAACGGCGTGGCGAAACTGGCCACGCGATCAGCCTGCGTCGCCGCATCGGAGCGCAGCAGGTTCTCCACTCGACGCTCGATCACGCGGTCCGCCGCCGGCAACAGCACCACTTGCTCGAACGGCTGCGGCCAGGCCAGTAGCAGCCCGGCATTCTGAATCCGATCCAGTGCGCCGAAGTGCAACACCACCGCACGATTCTGCGGGTCGATCTGGCGCACGTTGGAAAACGCCCAGGCCAACGCCGCCAAAACGGTCACCGCGTACAGCGCCACGAAGGTCAGGCGCCCGGCCTGGATCCATGGGCTGTCCGGGTTGTCACGCTCGATCATGGCTGAATGTCCTTGGGCCCATCGACCAGTGCGCGGAACGGCGCGGCGTCGGTGCGCAAGATGATCTTGGTGCCTGGCGTGACCACGGTGCCCAAGGTATCCAGCGAACGCAGCAGGTTATACAGCTGCGGATTACCTGCGTAAGCGCGGCCATAAATTTGCGCGGCTTCGACCCGCGATTGCGCTTCGATATCGGCGGCTTTCACCGTGGCGTCAGCCTGCACGATCCGCGCATCGCGCTCGGCAGCGGAACGAATCTGCGCGGCTTCACGCTTGCCCACGGCAGTGCGCTCGGTGGCGATGGTTTCACGTTCGGCACGCATGCGGTCGACGGTAGCGGTGAGGGTCACTGACGGTAAGGTCAGACGCTCCACGCCCACTTGCGCTACGCGCACGCCATAGGTAGTGAGCAATTGTTGATCAATCTGCTGACGCAACTGCGCTTCGAAATCGGCGATGCGCACCTGGCTGGCGTCAGTGTTGATCAGGCTCGACAGATCGAAACTCGCCGCCGTGGTTTCCAACGCTGAGCCCACGAACGTGCGAATCTGCCGCGCCGCTTCATCCGGCTGGTTCTGCACGGCGCGCATAAAACGCTGCACATTGTCGGCATCGCCCTGCACCTGCCACACCACGTAAGCCTGCACGATGATGCGCAAGCCATCGCGGGTGCCTACGTCCTGCAAGCCGCTGGAGGTTGTGCGCAGGCGCAGGTCCACGGGGATCGCCGCTTCGAACGGCGCCGGCCAGCGCCAGCCCAGGCCCGGCTCCAGCAGTACCCGCGACGGGTTGCCAAAGCGCGTTATCACCGTGGCTTCGCCGGAACGCACCTGCACCAGGCTCGCCGCCGCCACCGCAAACAGCACCAGCACCACGGCCCAGGCCATTCGCCGCCAGGGGAAGGGGCCAGCGGCGTGTTCATCACCGTGATGGTGGTGGCCATGATGATGGTGGTGGTGGTGACCGTGGTCATGATCGTGAGAATGAGCGCTCAACAGACAAACTCCTTATTGAACGGCTTTGCGCGGCGCCATTGGGTCGGCCGGCAACGTAAAAGAACGCAGATCGATCGTCGGCGCGCCATCGGCGCCCAGGCGATGATCCAGAATAAGCAGCTTGGCATTGGCCAGGCCCTGGCTGAGTTGGCCGAGGTACTGTTCCAGCACGAACGCTTTGCCTGCGGTGGCGTAAGCCTTCTGTTCAGCGGCAAAACGCAGGTCGGCGGCCTGGGCGCCGGCGTTCACTTCGCGGGCGCTGGCCTGGGCCTGGTCGCGTACCGTGCTGGCTTGCAGCAGCGCCTGATTGGTTTGCTCGCTGGCGGCTCCGCGCTCACGGGAGATCAGTGCCTGGGCGCCGATCTGCGCCGCCTGCACGCCGTGATAGGCGTTGGCCGCACCGGCCGGTGGGTGAATGGCCTCCACCACCGTAGCGAGGATTTCCACACCGCTGTCGAGCTTGTTCAGGTCTGCCTGCACCGCCCGGCCCACTTCATCGGCGAGGCTGGTACGTTGCTCACCCAGCAGTTCGTCGAGGGTGCGTGAAGCAAAGTCGTGCACGAGAATACGGCTGGCGGTGCTGCGGATCAGCGTCGGCACATCCGCGCTGTTGTAAGTGGCGGCGAGCGCAGCCTGATCGGTCAGGCCGATACGGTAGACAAAACGCACGTCCATATTGACGATTTGAAAGCTCTGCTTGTCGCCGCTGCTGCTGGCGATCACCTGGGACTTGTCATTCACATGGCTGGCGTCCCACAACCGGTTGGCAATCGTCGGCGGCGGGCCTTCGGCAGAAGCCAGTTCGGGCGTGGCGGCTTCGCTGACGCTGGTTGCCAGCTCATGCACCACGCCGTTCTCCACATTCAATACGCGCCCCAGCGGCCACGGCAAACCGGCATGCAGGCCAGGGCCGAAGACTTCAACAGGTTTACCGAAGCGTTCATAAATCCCGCGGCCTTGCAGGGGCACTTCATGCACGCCGGTCAGCGACCAGCCCACGGCGAGAACCACCAGCAACACTGGTAGAAACGCCCGGCGCATGTAGGTAAACGCCCAGATCTGGCGCAGGTCGATGCCGAAGCGGTTGTGCAATTCGTGCTGCAAGGCAAGCAGGGGTTGCGGCGGCCAGCGCAGCAGCCCGGCAATAAAACTCTGGGCCATCAAGCGCGGTTCGAGGCGCGGTTGGCGCGGGCTGAACAACGACAGCACGCCCCTGAGCAGGAACTCCAAAGCCACCAACGCCGGCAAGAGCCCCATCAGTGTCGCCAGGCGCAACGGCCAGACCGATTCGGCACCGGCAAACAACAGGCAAATTGCACTGATCACCAGGCAGATGATTGCCACGCGGCTCAATTGCGCCAATTGCGCGGCTTCCGGCCATTGCGTCAGCGTTTCCTGGGCCAGGCGGCGCTCGAACACCAGCAAACCGAAGGCCAGCGCCAACGCCAAGGCAGCGCCGATGCTGGCGGACTGGCCTACGGCGGCGGCGGGCAACGCCAGGTTCCAGAACTCGAAGATGCTGACCAGCACCAGTAGAGACCAACCGCATAACCACAATACCGGGGTGCCGATCTGCGCCAACAGGCCACTACCCAGACGCCCGATCAGCCGCGTGTAACCTTGCGTGTCCGCCACGGGCACATCGGCGCTCGGCTCTTCCAGCGACTGGGCGCGCCAATCGGACACCCACCACGCCGATTGCAACCCGGCCACCAGCACCAGCAACGCCGAGGAGCAGTTGATCAGCACCACGGGCCAGATCGATAGCGGGGCGAACAATGCGACGAACAGGGCGAGCACCCAACCCGCGACCGCCAGGGTCGTCAGGCTGATACCGGCCTGGCGCAACCGACGGGCATGGAACAGCCCTTGTTGAAAACGCGGCAGGCCCTCAACCGAAGCGCCGTCAGCTTCTAGATCCACTTGCATCCATAACACCCACCTAAAACCGATCGTTATCCTATAACAAAAAACGTGAAATTTCTGTTTGGCCATGAGGCATCGAACACGGGCTCTCAACACAGCCCGCCCTGTGAATCCAGGATCACTGCATAAACAAGTAAAAGAAACACTTAGATAAATAGTTGGCTGGAACGCTTCACTTGCTTTGCTTCACACAAAGACACGTCTATTTTATTACATAGGCGCAACTATCAGTCCTTCAGGAAGCAGAGAATTGGCCATCAGTTTCAATCCATCTCATAGCGTAAATTTTTCCTATCCAACAAATCCAGTTACACCTTCTAAGCAAGAAGTGCCACAGCATGAGACTGAAGTCCGCTCAAACGATAAATCGGCAATAGACGCAAGAAACGCCCAAGACAACTTCAACCAAATTTCCCAACGCAAGACACGCTCCGTCAACACCCCTCCGGAGAATTCTCAACCGGTCATTCATTTTCATGGAGGAGGTACATGGGATCAGTACTATCAGACCTACGGAAATCTCTGGGGATATCTTCCTCCGGAGAATCCACCCGTTCGTCAAAAAGTCGCGGATCAAGACGACTCCGCCGACGGCCTTACGTTGACCTTGGATGAATATGAACAAGAACATAAATATGAAGAGGGCGATTACAAGCTGAGCCAGACCGTATCCAAGCATATGCTAAAGCACGACCCGGCCACTGACAGTCAGCCCATGATTGACGTCAATCAAGACACGACAATTCATGGTTGGCTTGAGCAATTAAGAAATGCATTCTCCAGTAATATCCTGAAAAAGTGGTACGAGACCAATGAAATTACTCCCGGCAGTTTGAGCTACGACTCAAAATACCAAAAGGTTCAATTTGTCAGAAATGATGGAAGGACCTTGAGCATGTCGCTTGAGCAATTTTATGAGCGATACCCGACTGCTCGCCAGGGGCTTGAGCCAGTGATCGATGCCTGCAAGAAGCTGGCGCCAGAGGGAAGTGATGTGACATTCACGGCTTGGCCACAGGGCAAGGCACCGCTTGATGTGATTCAGAACTTCTATGGGATCAAGCCGCCAGAAACCAAGGAGGCCTCCACGGCATGGGGCAAAGAACTGCAGAAAATCAAGGCATTCCCGGAACACACCTTGAACCTTCCGGAGAATGACTGGGCACTCTCACGCCAGCAACGCAGGTTGCAAAATATCAACGAAGGCTTTGTGACACAGCCCAAATATGTCGTGGAATATGAATCGTCTGCCGACCAACTCCACCGGGATCTAAATGCATGGCCCCTTAAACACAAAAATCCTGCCGACTATAAGCTCTCCCAATCCATCGGCGACATAATGTCCACGATGACAGAAGACGCATTTACGAAACCGCTTCCAGAGATAACAGTTGAAAAAGGCACCTCGTTTTACCGTTGGATCGGTGTGATCAATCAGGCCTTTGAAAACAAAGCGCTTACGGAGTGGGCTAAAAAAAATAATGCCCGTGATTTCAGTTTTGACCCTGAGACTAGAACATTCCATGCCACGGTGGGCAACGAATCAAAAAGTTATACGGCCGATGAGTTCGACAAACAATTCCCGGCCTATTCCGGAGCTCTTGACCCGCTGAATGATGTAGCCAACGTGGTTGCACCTTTCCAGACCGGAATTAAACTTCGGCCGATCAAAGATGACAAGGTTCCGGTTGACATGCTCCTTAGCTTTTACGGGCTGAAGTCCATGCGCGAGATCCTGGTTGAAACACATGAAGATGCTAAGGCAAAAGCAAACTCGATCATTGATGAAAACCATCGGAACACAGCCATTTCCAACATCGACAGTACCGCCCAAAAAGAAGCTGTTGCAAAAATAAACAGGATGGGAACCCAATTAAAAAACAACGATAGCGTCTTCAGCCAGGAACCTTCATGGCGACGCGAAGATGAGACCTACGAGCACTCGCTGCGGGTCATAGAAATCACCAATTCGGAATACGGAAAGCCCAATAAACGAATGGTCATTGAATATAGCGGGCGCGACTCCGAAATTATTTATGCATAAAGGGCTCCGAACCTGAGGTTCCGCCCTCTCAACGGTGCCCGCTCGTTTGGAACGCTCGGGCACTGTTTTTTTGCTGGCCCGACTTTTGGGACAACGGGTCCGAAAGGATTTGTCCTACTTCGCAAAAACTCAAGAAACACGTGGCCAAGGTGAGCCATCACTAGAGTCCGCGGCAAGAAATCGGCACACTTCAGCACAGTTTTTCACGGGTTAACGGACAAGGAAGCGTCACCCCCCATGATTTCCATCTACCAACTCAAGCCACGCTTTCAAAACCTGCTGCGCCCCCTCGTGCAGCGTCTCTACGACAATGGCACCACCGCCAACCAGATCACCGTACTGGCCGGGGTCGTTTCCTTGCTCGTCGGCCTGCTGGTCGCAGGCTTTGCCCAACATCTGTGGCTGTTTGCGCTGATCCCTGTGTGGATGATCCAGCGCATGGCCCTCAATGCCATCGACGGCATGCTCGCCCGCGAGTTCGGCCAGCAATCGCGCCTGGGTGCCTACCTCAACGAACTGTGTGATGTGATCGCCGACAGCGCACTGATCCTGCCGTTCGCGCTGATTCCCGGCGTCAGCCTGGTACCGGTGGTGCTGGTAGCGCTGTTGGCGGTATTCAGCGAGTACGCCGGGGTCCTGGGGCCGATGGTCGGTGCGTCACGCCGCTATGACGGGCCGATGGGCAAGAGCGACCGTGCCTTTGTATTGGGCGTGCTGGCCACCGGTGTGGCGCTCGGCTGGCTCGGCGCCGGTTGGGTCGACACGCTGATGTGGCTGGTCGCCGCCCTGCTCGCCTACACCCTGGTCAACCGTGTGCGCCAGGGCCTCAAAGAAGAACAAACCTCCCCGATTGCATAAGGATTTTTGCGATGCGCGAACAGCAAGAGCACACCTTCACGACCCATGATGGCGTCGAGCTTTTCTACCGCCACTGGCCGGCCAGCGCACCTTCTAGCGATGAGCCGCGCAAGGCAATCCTGTTGTTCCATCGCGGGCACGAGCACTCGGGACGCATTGCCCATCTGGTTGACGAACTCGACCTGCCGCAATTCGACTTCTTCGCCTGGGACGCCCGTGGCCATGGCCAGTCCCCCGGCGAGCGTGGCGACAGCCCCAGCTTCGCCACCAGCGCCCGCGACGTGCAAACCTTTTGTGACCACATTGGCGCCACCTACGGCATTGCAGAAGAAAATTTCGCCGTTATCGCGCAAAGCGTCGGCGCGGTGATCGCGGCGACCTGGGTCCATGATTACGCGCCGAAAATCCGTGCCTTGGTGCTCGCCTCCCCGGCCTTCAAGGTCAAGCTCTACGTGCCCTTCGCACGCACGGGCCTGGCGCTGATGCGCAGGTTTCGCGGCAATTTTTTCGTCAACAGTTACGTCAAGGCCAAGTTCCTCAGCCACGACCCACAGCGCGTGGCGTCCTACGACAGCGACCCGCTGATCACCAAGGCCATCTCGGTGAATGTACTGCTGGGCCTGTACGAAGCGGCTGATCGGGTGGTCGCCGATGCCCAGGCGATCCAGGTGCCGACGCAGTTACTGATCTCCGGCTCCGACTTTGTGGTGCACCGCAAACCCCAGCAGCAATTTTTCGACCGCCTGGGCAGCCTGAAAAAAGAGCTGCACATCCTCCCAGGCTTCTTCCACGACACCCTTGGCGAACGCGACCGCGCCCCGGCCGTGAGCAGTGCCAAGCGCTTTATCCTGCAAAACTTCACCCAGCCGCTGGACCGCGCCTCGTTGCTGGATGCCGATAAGCTGGGCGCCACCTGCGCCGAGTCCGAAGCTCTCGCAGCGCCACTGCCGCGTAATTCCCTGCGCGACCTGTATTGGCGCATGACCCGCGCCAGCATGGGCCTGGGCAAAACCCTGTCGGACGGGGTGAAACTGGGCTTCGACACCGGTTTCGACTCAGGCAGCACCCTGGACTATGTGTACCGCAACAAGCCCAGCGGCAAGGGCGGGCTGGGCCGGATGATCGACAGCAACTACCTCAACTCCATCGGCTGGCGCGGCATTCGTCAACGCAAGCTCAACGTCGAGGAACTGCTGCGTTTGGCCATGGCCAAGTTGCGTGCCGATGATCGCCAAGTACGCATTGTGGACATCGCCGCCGGCCACGGTCGCTACATTCTGGAAGCCTTGCAGGGCGTGTCGCCGCTGCCGGAATCGATCCTGCTACGTGACTACAGCGACATCAACGTGCGCGATGGTGGCGCACTGATTCGCGAGAAAGGCCTGGGGGATATCGCGCAGTTCGTCAAAGGCGATGCCTTTGACCGGGCGGATCTGGCGACGTTGGACCCCAAGCCAACCCTGGCGGTGGTGTCGGGGCTGTATGAGTTGTTCGCCGATAACGCCATGGTCGGCGGTTCGTTGGCCGGCCTTGCCGAAGCGGTGGAACCCGGCGGTTACCTGGTCTACACCGGCCAACCGTGGCACCCGCAACTGGAATTGATCGCACGTGCACTGACCAGCCACCGCCAGGGCCAAGCCTGGGTGATGCGCCGTCGCAGCCAGGCGGAAATGGATCAGCTGGTCGAGGCCGCGGGCTTTCGCAAGATCACCCAACGCGTGGATGAATGGGGCATTTTCAGCGTGTCCCTGGCACAGAAGATCTGAACATGCGCGAGCCCGGTTTACTGAAACCTGCCGTCCTGTGGCTGCTGCTGTTGGCACCGCTGTTTTTCAGCACCTATGGCTTCGCCACTTGGGTGACCAGCCAACGCAGCGACGTCGGCACGCTGGTGTTCGGCTGGGAAACCCATATGCCATTCTGGGCCTGGACCATCGTGCCGTATTGGTCGATCGACCTGCTTTACGGCTTTTCCCTGTTGCTTCCCAACAGTCGGCATGAGTTGAAACAGCACGCGCTGCGGCTGCTGTCCGCCCAGGTTATTGCGGTCAGTTGCTTCCTCATCTGGCCGCTGCGCTTCACCTTCGAGCGGCCGGAACTGCACGGCATATTCGGCTGGCTGTTCGCCGTACTCGCCGGCTTCGACAAGCCGTTCAACCAGGCACCATCGCTGCATATCGCATTGCTGGTGATCCTGTGGGTCATGTACCAGCGCCATACCCGCGGCCTATGGCGGTGGCTGGTGCACGGCTGGTTCGCCTTGATCGGCATTTCGGTGCTGACCACTTATCAACATCACTTTATCGACTTACCCACAGGCGCTCTGGCGGGGTGGATATGTGTGTGGTTATGGCCGGTAGAGCATCCCAGCCCGCTGCTGAATGCACGACTGACCCACGACCCTCGGCGCTGGCGCCTGGGCGTGCGGTATGGCCTGGGCGCTGTGGTGCTGGTGATCCTGGCGTTTGTATTGGGCGGGGCGTGGTTGTGGCTGCTGTGGCCTGCGATAGCCCTGGGTCTGGTGAAGGCGAATTACTTCGTCCTCGGCGCGCCGGGCTTTCAGAAACGCGCCGATGGTCGGCTGACCCCGGCGGCACGCTGGCTCTATGCGCCCTACCTGGCTGGCGCATGGATAAACTCACGCCTGTGGACACGCAAGCATCCACAACCTGACCTGATTGTGGATAACGTTTGGCTAGGGCGAATTCCCACAATCCAGGAGCAAGATTCATTCACGGCCATCGTCGATCTCTGCGCCGAATTGCCGATTAATCCACAGGGCCGCGCCTATCAATCCATCCCTGTGCTGGACCTGATCGCCCCCACTCCGGCCGAGTGCCGACAAGCCGCCCAAGCCATCGAGCAATTGCGCTTGAACGGCCCATTACTGGTGTGTTGTGCCCTCGGTTACTCGCGCAGCGCCACCGCCGTTGCCGCCTGGCTGCTACATAGCCGGCGTGCCACTACGGTAGATGAAGCGCTGGCTATCATTCGTACAGCGCGGGCCGAAGTGGTCCTGCATCCCGCTCACCGTGAAGCTTTGGAGGGTCTACCCGATGCCCGCTGATATGGAACTCCAGGTTACCGCCAGCCTGCTGCGTCGTGGGCGTTCGCTGGATCAGTTATCCACAGGCCTGACGGTGCTCGGTTTTTTGTTCGGCCTGGCGCAGCTGCTGATGGCCAGTATCTCGACCGTCTGCCTATTGCTGGCCTTGTGGATGATTATCCTGGGGCTGCTGCAAAAGTACTGGGCACTGCGTGTGGCGTTTGACGCCGACCTGTTCGCCCTGCTCGCCCGCGATACCGCACGCACCCCGGACCTCGATCAGGCCCTGTTGACCCTGGGCCTGCAATCGGCCAAGCGCGTCGGCCGGCCCTGGACCGAACGCCGACGTGGCGCGCTGAAATTGCTGCGCAAACAAGCCTGGTTGCTCGGCGCACAAGCGCTGCTGACCCTGGCCGTGATTCTCGCCAGCCCTTGGCTGCCTTTCGCCGGATAAGGAACGCCCATGTTCGAACCCGTAGTCGCCACGCTGATTACTTCGATGGCCCGCACCGTCACCGGTGCCCGCAGCCTGTGGCTCGGCTGCGCCCCGGTGCCGGTGCAGCGCATCTACTTCGCCAACCACAGCAGCCACGGCGATTTCGTATTGCTATGGGCCTCGTTGCCGCAGAACCTGCGCAAATTCACGCGCCCGGTGGCCGGCAGTGATTACTGGAACGCCAGTGCCTTGCGCCGCTACATTATCAACCGCGTGTTCAACGGCGTGCTGATCGACCGCGAGCGTAAAGACCCTGTGGATAACCCACTGCAACCCATGCTCACGGCCCTGGAAGGCGGCGACTCATTGATCATATTCCCGGAAGGCACGCGTAATCTGGAAGACGGCCTCCTGCCGTTCAAGAGCGGTCTGTATCACTTGGCAAAAAGTTACCCACAGGCCGAACTGATCCCGGTGTGGATTGCCAACCTCAACCGGGTCATGCCCAAAGGCCGCGTACTGCCGCTGCCATTGCTGTGCACCACCAGCTTCGGCGCGCCGCTGCAACTGGAGGACGGCGAAGACAAGGCCGCCTTCCTCGCCCGCAGCCGCGACGCCCTGCTCGCCCTTGCTCCGGAGCACGTCTGACATGGATAGCCAAACCCTGATGTTATTCGGCGGCATCGGCGCGATCCTGGTGCTCGCCTCCCTGATCGGCCTGATCCTCAAGCTGCGCACGCGCGGCACGCCAAACGCGGTGATCGACAATCTCAACGCGCGCATCAATGCGTGGTGGGTGATGGTGGTCGTGATCGGCATCGCCTTCTGGCTCGGCACCGGCGCGGTGATCCTGCTGTTCTATGCCGTGTCGTTCTACGCCCTGCGCGAATTCCTGACCCTCACGCCGACTCGCCGCAGCGACTACCCGGCCTTGGTGGCCGCGTTCTACCTGGCGTTGCCGCTGCAATACCTGCTCATCTATTCGGATTGGTACGGGCTCTTCTCGATCTTCATTCCGGTGTACGTGTTCTTGCTCCTGCCGATCCTCGCTTCACTGGGGGGCGACAGCACACACTTCCTGGAGCGCGCCTCCAAGGTGCAATGGGGTTTGATGATCGCCGTGTTTTGCGTGTCCTTCGTACCGGCACTGCTGACCCTCGACATCCCCGGTTACGAAGGTCGCAACCTGTTGCTGATCGCCTATCTTGTGATCGTAGTGCAGTTGTCGGATGTGCTGCAGTACGTGTGCGGCAAGCTGTTCGGCAAACACAAGATCGCGCCTAACCTGTCACCCTCGAAAACGGTGGAGGGGTTTGTCGGCGGGATCCTGCTCTCCTCCCTGATCGGCGCGGCATTGTGGTGGACCACCCCGTTCAGCCCCTGGCAGTCGTTCTTGATTGCGCTGCTGATCAATTTGCTCGGATTTGCCGGCGGCATCGTGATGTCGGCGATCAAGCGTGATCGAGGGGTAAAGGATTGGGGCCATATGATCGAAGGGCACGGTGGGATGCTGGATCGACTCGATTCAGTGTGCTTCGCAGCGCCGATTTTCTTTCATCTGGTGCGCTATTGGTGGACCTGATCCCCAGGCTCCAGAAGCCCAAAAATGAAGATCAAGCATGTGGGAGCAAGCCCGCTCCCACAGTAGAATTTTGTGATGTATTCACGTCATCTTTTATCTCAAAGACGCGTGTAAGATAGCCGCACTTTGCCAGGGATGCTCACCATGTTCGATTCGTTGAAAGCGATCAGCCGCCGTATTGCCGGTGCCTTATTGACCGTGGTGGGGGCCGTTTTCGGCCAATGGCATCCGCCGCGCTGGCTACGCGCCATTGGTCAAGGCCTGGCCAACCTGGGCGGCAAGGCTCGCGCTTATCCACGCCAAGCCGGTGCAGCAGTTGTGGGTCTGGCGTTGTTGGCGGGTGCCGGTTTCTATGGCTGGCAGTGGTATTCACATCTGCCCAAACCCCATACCGTGGGTTACTCGCTGCACAAACCGAACCTGACCGATTACACCCAACCACAACCGGTTGTGGATAACTTGCAGGTGCGCTTCACCGAGTCCGTCGCCCCACTGGCAGCGATTGGCAAGCCGGTGACCCATGGCATCACCCTGAAACCAAACGTAGCGGGTACCTGGCGCTGGTCCGATGACCGTACGTTGCTGTTCGTGCCGGAAAAAGACTGGCCCATCGATGCTCACTACACCCTCGATATGGGCAAGAAAAACCTGCTGGCCGACGGCGTGCTGCTGGACCAATACAGCACTCAGTTCTCCACCCAACCGTTCCGCGCCACCCTGGCGCAAAACGAGCTGTATCAGGACCCGTCCAACCCGACACTGAAACAGCTGGTGGCGACTTTCCATTTTTCCCACCCGGTAGATGAAGAAAACCTGCGCAAACGCGTGTCGATCACCCTCGGCAAAGGTTTGGCCTACCGCGACGCGCAGTTGCCCAACCGACCGGAAATCACCTTCGACGAGAAGAAACTCAACGCTTACGTGCGCTCCGCGGCCTTGGCCACCCCACTGGAAAGTACACCGGTCAGCGCCAAGCTCGACGAGGGCATCAAGGCCCGCGACGGCGGCAACGCCAGCACGGCGCCGCTGGTGTCGGAAGTCACCGTACCCGGTCGCTACCGCCTGACCTTCACCGGCGCCGAAGTGAGTTTTGTCGACAACCAACGCGGCGAACCCGAACCGGTATTGATGTTCAGCAGCTCCAGCGCCGTGGCCGACGAGACCATCGCCGGTAAGGTCCAGGCTTGGCTGTTGCCGGAAAAAGCCCAGGACGATACGCGCCCCTATTCCGCCAACGACATCGACGACGCCCTGCTCGCCCGCAGCACCAAGGTCAACCTGACCCACGTGCCCAGCGTCGAACCCCTGAACACGCTGCACGCGTTCAAATTCAAGGCTCCGGCCGGTCGCGCACTGTATGTGCGCGTTCCCGCCAACCTGGAGGCCATCGGCGGCTATCTGGCGAAAAACCCTACGGCATCGCTGATCAGCATGCCGGCGTACCCTCGCACGTTGCAGTTCCTGTCTGACGGCGCGCTGCTCAGTCTCAACGGTGAAAAACGCCTGGGGTTCATGGCCCGTGGCGTACCCGGCGCCCATGTGGAAATCGCCCGCCTGCTGCCCAACCAGTTGCAACACCTGGTGGACCAGAGCAGTGGCAGCTTCGCCCGGCCGAATTTCAGCAACGAGTATTTTGATCGCATGGTCGAGCGCCAGGCATTGGAGATTCCCCTGTCATCCAATGACCCGGCGAAAACCGTCTACGACAATGTCGACCTCAGCCCCTACCTCACCGCCAATGGCGGCCGGCGCGGCATTTTCGTGCTCAAGCTCAGCCCGCAGGATGACCCGGCCACGCGCACGTTCGAATACGACCGCAGCAGTACCAGCGACCTGCGTTTCATCGTGGTGACGGATCTGGGCATCATCGCCAAACGCTCCAGCGACGGCAGCCACGATGTGTATGTGCAGTCCATCAGCAATGGTTCGCCGGTGGCCGATGTGCAAGTCGACATCATGGGTCGCAACGGCCTGCCGGTCGCCAGCGGTCATACCGACAGTGAAGGCCATGCGCATTTCGCCAAGCTGGATGAATTGCGTCGTGAGAAAACGCCGCTGATGTATGTGGTCACTCGCGGCAACGATCAGTCGTTCCTGCCGATTGCCCGTCAGTCCCAGCAGTTGGATTTGTCGCGCTTCGATGTCGGCGGCCTGGAAGAAGACGGCGCGATTGATCGTCTCAGCGCCTACCTGTTCACTGATCGCGGCCTCTATCGCCCAGGCGAAACCGCGCATCTGGGCATGATCGTGCGCAGCGGCAATTGGAAAGGCGCTCTGCTGGGGCTGCCGGTGGAGCTGCAAATCACCGATCCCCGTGGCCTGGAAGTGATTCGCCAGCCGTTGAAGCTGTCCGCCAGCGGTTTTGAAAGTTTCGATTTCCCCAGCAGTGAAGTCGCCCCCGCCGGGGAATACACCGCGACCTTGCAGTTGATTGGCCAGAAGCAGACACGCACCGATTTGGGCAGCGTGAGCTTCAAGGTCCGCGATTTCGAGCCCGACCGCATGAAGGTCAACCTGAGTTTGCACGACACCCCGGTACAGGGCTGGATCCCACCGGACCAGGTGGTGGCCAAGGTCACCGCCATGCACCTGTTCGGCGCCCCGGCAGCCGGCCGGCGGGTCACCGCAAAAATGTCCCTGAGCCCGACGCTCGCGGCATTTGACCGTTACCCCGACTACCGTTTCCGCCTCAATAACGGCCTGGAAGAAACCAACACCGAAGACCTGGCGGAAACCACCGTCGACGACAACGGCCAGGCCGTGCTCGACCTCAACCTACAGCGTTTTGCCAACAGCACCTATCGCTTGCAAGTGATGGCCCAGGTATTCGAAGCCGAAGGAGGCCGTAACGTCGCGGCGCAAAGCGCGTTGCTGGTGTCGCCCGCGCCTTACCTGGTCGGTGTGAAAAGTCAGGACTCACTGTCATATGTCGCCAAGGACACCCCGCGTGAAGTGCGTTGGCTGGCCGTGGCGCCAGACCTGACGCCGATGGCGGTGGACGGCCTGACCACTGAAGTGGTCGAACATCGCTATGTGTCGGTATTGGTGAAACAGTCCAATGGCACCTACAAGTACGAGTCGCGAATCAAGAACATCAGCCAGCCGGCCTCCCCGCTGACGATGACCAAGGAAGGCGCCAAGCAGGCCCTGAACACCGGCACGCCGGGGGATTTCACCCTGCAGTTGAAAGACGCCAATGGCAACCTGCTCAACCAGATCGACTACAGCGTGGCCGGGCGTGGCAACACTTCGCGTTCCCTGGAGCGCAACGCCGAACTGCAACTGCGCCTGGACAAGCGCAGCTATGCCACGGGCGATGAAATCGCCATCAGCCTGCGTGCGCCGTATACCGGTGCCGGTTTGATTACCATCGAGCGTGACAAGGTCTACACCCAGCTGTGGTTCAAGGCCGATAGCACCAACAGCGTGCAACATATCCGCGTGCCGGCCGGGCTTGAGGGCAATGCCTACGTCAACGTGCAGTTTGTGCGCGATATGGGTTCGGCTGAGGTGTACATGAGCCCGCTGTCCTACGGCGTGGTGCCGTTCAGCATCAACCTGGATGCGCGACGCATGGCGCTGAAGGTAGAAGGCCAGGAGAAGATCGAGCCGGGGCAGACCCTGGACATCAAGGTCACCGCCGACCGACCAGGCCGTGCGGTGGTGTACGCGGTGGACGAAGGCATCCTGCAAGTAGCGCGTTATCAGGCGCCGGACCCGCTGGGCTTCTTCTTCCAGAAGCGTGCGCTGGAGGTCGGTACGAGCCAGATTCTTGACCTGATCCTGCCTGAATTCAGCCGCCTGCTCAGTGGGGCGGCGCCCGGCGGTGATACCGAAGGCGCGCTGGCCAACCACCTGAACCCGTTCAAGCGCAAACATCAACCGCCCGTGGCATGGTGGTCCGGCCTGGTGGACTTGCCGGCCGGTGAAACCGTGCTGCATTACCAGGTGCCGGACAGCTTCAACGGTAAACTGCACCTGTTCGCAGTGGCGGTGGACAGCGACAGTGTCGGTGTCAGCGAGGCCAATACCGAAGTGCGTGGCCCGATTGTGATCACGCCGAACGTGCCCGCCTTCGTGGCGCCGGGGGATGTGTTCAACGTCAGCGCCGGGGTGTTCAGCAACCTCGACGCAGCGGCGGATGTGAAGTTTGAAGTGCAGACCAGCGACGGCCTGGCGGTGCAGGGCGGTAAAGGCAGCACCTTGTCGCTGCAACCACGCAAGGAAGGCACCGCCGAGTTCAAGATCAAGGTCGGCGAAACCCTCGGCTCTGCGGACCTGCGTTTTGTCGCAGTGTTGCCCAATGGCAAGCGTATCCAGGTCGCCGAAACCACGTCGATCCGCCCACTGAGTGAACACCGCGTCGCCCTGAGCCTCGGCCGTTTCGACAGCGCCAGCAAAGAGCTCAAGCCGACCCGCGAGCTGTTCAGCCAGTTGCGCGACGTGCAACTGGGCGTAGCGGCATCGCCGCTGGTGTGGGCCAACGGGCTCAAGCATTACCTGGATGACTACGGTTATGCCTGCACCGAGCAACTGGTGTCCAAGGCCATGCCGGCGTTGATCTGGGGTGGCACCGCCCCCGAAGCCGAGCAGGCATTCAGCGGCGCGGTGCGTATGCTGCGCCAGCGCCAGAACTCGGCCGGCGGCTTCGGTCTGTGGGCTGCCAACCCGGACGTGGCGCCGTACGCCAGCCTGTACGCCACCGATTTCCTGATCGAAGCCAGGGAGCGCGGGCTGCCCGTACCGGAAGATCTGTTGGTGCGTTCCAACGCTTACCTGACCGACCTGGCCAATGGTCCAAGCGAAGGTCTGTCGGAATTGCGCAACCGGGCCTACGCCAGCTACCTGCTCAGTCGGCAGGGGATCCTGGTAAGCGGCGCCCTGAGCGATATCCGCGAGCGCTACGAGAGCTACTTCAAGGACAGCTGGCAGAACGACCTGGGCGCAGCCTACCTGGCCGCCAGCTACAAGTTGCTCAAGCAGGATCGCCAGGCCGATACGCTGTTCCGTAAAATCCCATGGCGCTCGCTTGTGGATAAGTGGGACAGCGACGGCCTGTATTACGACCCGCTGGTACACGATGCCGAACACCTGCACCTGCTGGCGCGGCATTTCCCCGAGTTGCTGGACGAGGTGCCGACAGCCTTGCTGGATAAGCTCGGCAAACGCCTCAACGAGCAGCGCTACAACTCGCTGTCGGCGGCACTGCTGTTGCGTGCGCTGGATAACTATGGCCAACGTGCGCAGAGCGACATGACCCTCAAGGCCACCGCCTGGCTGAGTGACAAGCAGCAGCAATTGCTGGAGATGGCCGGCCAGCCGCCCCGCGCTGCCGTGCCGCGCACCACGCAAAAGCTGGTGATGGAGAAAACCGACGGCCCGGCCGCGTTCTACATGCTCAGCGAGGCCGGTTTCGACAAGGGCGCCAAGCTCAAGCCGATCAACAATGGCCTGGAAATCATCCACGAATACCTCGACCTCAAAGGTGAGCCGGTGAGCAAGGTCGCCGTGGGTGATGAGTTCCTGGTGCGCCTGCGTCTGCGCGCCACCGACCGTGATCAGGTGCAACAAGTGGCCGTGGTCGACCTGCTGCCAGGTGGCGTCGAGCCTGTGTATAACCTGCCGCCGGAGCCGGAGCCCGCCAGCACCGAGGAAAGTGAAGGCGACGACGCCGAGTACGTGGAAACTGCAGACGGCGACGAAGCGGCGGATACCTGGCAAGCGCCGATCGGCGAAACCGAGCTGAGCAACTGGCAGCCCGACTACGTGGACGTGCGCGATGATCGAGTGGTGTTGTACGGCACCGCGCTGCGCGACGCAGGGACCTTCGTCTACCGTGTACGCGCCACCAACGCGGGTACCTTCAATACGCCACCGGCTTACGCCGAGGGCATGTACGAAACCACCCTGCAAGGGCGCGGCAAAGTAGGCCAGCTTGAAATTACCAAGCCTTAAACGCCTGACGCCGCTGCTGGCAACGGCGGCGTTATTGGTGGGAGGGCTGGCGGGGCTGCGGTTGTGGCCCCACGCCTCGTTGGAGCAAGCGGTTACGTCGTCACGGGTGGTATTGGCTGACGACGGTTCGCTGCTGCGCATGACCCTCGCGGATGACGGGCAGTATCGCCTGTGGCTCCCACTGGAGCGCATGTCACCGTCACTGGTCGAAGCCTTGTTGCTCAAGGAGGACCGCAATTTCTATTGGCACCCGGGGATCAATCCCCCGGCGTTGCTGCGCGCGGCCATGGCCACCTACAGCGGCGGACAGCGCCAGGGCGGTTCGACCTTGAGCATGCAACTGGCGCGACGCCTGTGGGATTTGAACACCCGCCAAGTGCCCGGCAAATTGCAGCAGATGGCCCTGGCCGTTTGGCTGGAAGCACGTTACAGCAAGCACGACATTCTTGAGGCCTACCTGAACCTGGCCCCTATGGGTGGCAATATCGAGGGCGCCGAGGCGGCCAGCCGTATCTACTTCGGCAAGTCGGCGACCCAGTTGTCCTTGTCCGAGGCCTTGGCGCTGGCGGTGATTCCACAGCAGCCGGGGCGGCGCGCGCGCTTTGGGCCGTCATTGCAAAATGCGCGGCTGCGGTTGATGGCCGACTGGCGCGAGACTTATCCACAAGACCCGCGCAACGACAGTCTGCTGGAGTTGCCCCTGGAAGCGCGCAACCGCCAGCAGATCCCGTTTCTGGCGCCACACCTGAGTGAACAATTGCTGGCGTCCCAAAACGGCAATGAGTTGAACACCACCCTCAGCCTGCCCTTGCAGCAACTTCTGGAACGCCTGATCAGCGGCTTTATCGCCGAGCGGCGCAGCACCGGTGTGGAAAATGCCACGGCGATCCTGATCGACAGCCGCGACCAGAGTGTCAAGGCGCTGGTGGGCTCGGCCGATTACTTATCCACAGGCATTCATGGTCAGGTCAACGGCGTGTTGTCACGACGTTCGCCAGGGTCGACGCTCAAGCCGTTTTTGTATGGGCTGGCACTGGATCAAGGGGTGATTCATCCCATGAGCATCGTCAAGGACCTGCCAAGTAACTTCGGTTACTTCCAGCCAGAAAATTTCGACGGCAGTTTTGTCGGCCCACTGACGGCACGCGATGCGTTGATCCGTAGTCGTAATATTCCCGCTGTTTGGCTGGCCAGCCAGCTCAAATCGCCTTCGCTGTACGGTTTGCTGCAACGAGCCGGGATCAAGGGCCTGCGCAACGAGAGCCACTACGGCTTGGCCTTGGCCCTCGGCGGCGGCGAAATGACGCCCGAAGAGCTGGCACGCCTGTATGTGATGCTCGCGGGTGACGGGCACCTGCGGCCGTTGCGCTATCTGCAGGAACAACCGCAAACCACCGGCGCACAACTGCTGACGCCTCAGGCCGCCTTCATGGTGCGCGACATGCTGCGCCATAACCCGCGACCGGACGGCTTGCCGGGCCGCCATTGGCGCACCGCGTGGAAAACCGGCACGTCCTGGGGTTTTCACGATGCCTGGAGTGCCGGCCTGGTCGGCCCCTATGTGCTGGTGGTGTGGGTCGGTAACTTCGACGGTCGGCCGAACCCGGCGTTTATTGGTGCCAAGACCGCTGCGCCGCTGTTCTTCCGCATTGCCGACGCCCTGCCACTGGCTTTGCCCAACGTGGTGATCAAAGCCGACAAACCGCCCGCCGGGCTGGTGCGCATCGATGTGTGCGCAGCCTCCGGCGAACTGCCCAACCGCTGGTGCCCGCAAACCCGCAAGACCTGGTACATCCCTGGCGTGTCACCGATTCGCGTCTCCAACCTGCACCGTCCGGTGCTGATCGACACCCGCACCGGCAAGGCGGCGTGCCCGCCGTTCGATCCGCAATACACGCGTGAAGAAGTCTTCGAGTTCTGGCCCAGCGACGTACAGCGCCTGTACCGCGCCGCCGGCCTGCCCCGACGCACACCGCCCAATGTGATGAAAAACTGCCAACCCAACCGCATCAGTGATTCAAGCGAAGCGCCGCAGATCCGCTCGCCGCTGACGCAGGTCAGTTATCAACTGCGCCTGTCCCAACCACAGGAAAGCATCCCACTGAACGCCAACGCAGCCAGCGATGCGATGACGCTGTATTGGTTTGCCGACCAGACGTTGATTGGCCAGGGCTCACCGCAGACCACACTGAACTGGCGGCCGGGCAAGTCGGGAGAGTATCGGTTGCGGGTCAGTGATGATCAGGGACGCAGTGCGAGCCGGGGGTTGAGGGTGGAGTTTGTGCCGTGAACCGGCACCTCTGTTACCTGACTCAGTAAAACCGCCGGTGAAGATCCGGAAATATCATCTGTGCAAACCAGACGGGAAGCCCAGGATAGATCGAACGCGACTTTGCCGAAGGCGCTTCAACCACCCCCATATCAATCAACTTCTTAAGCTGATCACTCGCTACACGGTCATGCAAACCAGAGAAAATCTTAAAGTCCGCCCGAGCAATTTCGCCCTGAGTCAGCAAGATATGGATGGCCTTGGCCATTTCTTGTTTCACCCCGGACTCTACGAATACCCCTTCAAGCCCGATCACCCTCTCAAGTCTCTGGCGTAATGTTACAAGGTCCATCGCTTTCTCTACGTACTCCATCTGATCAATACAGACTTGCAACATGAACTCTACAAACTCGAACAACCCTCCTTGAGTCAACTGACCACGACCGTCGAGGTCCCCTCGACGAGGCTGATCAGCAGCGCGCAAGCGCCCATAATATTCTTCCTGTTTTCTCGCCAATCCTCGGGAAAGCGACCAAAGGGGTGATGCGAGCCCCAGACGCATCAGTTGCAAGTGCGTAATCATGCGCACCACTCGGCCATTCCCATCTTCAAATGGGTGAACAAACGCGAGACGATGGTGATAAGAAAGAGAGCTGAGAATGCGTGAAGTCAGGTCAGGTTGCCCGCCGTATACATGCTGTAGGCGCTTGAGCATTGGAGTGACTGACTCCCACGCAGGCGCAGCATGGTCCCCTACCAGAACATTACGTTTTGCTGTATCCCGCAATTGGCCGGGCGCGAGTAATCGACCGTCACTGAGTCGCAAGTCCTTATCGCCGGCACCTACAAAAAGCCGGCGATGTATCACAGACATAAATTCAGGGGCAAAGAAAACGCTCCAAGGCGCGTCAACTGCTTTTGGTCGTCGCACCACCCGCTCTAGCAACTCCTGAACGCCGATATGACTTTCCGCCAATTCGCGCAACTCTTTTGAGTCACGCCTCGGCACTCGCGCAGACAAGGTTACAGGCTCCGTATACTGGCCTTCGATCAGGTTGCTGTAATAGCTATTGGTGATTCGCATCAGCCCGCCGATACGCGTGGCGGTGTTTTCGGGGAGTAAGCCAGTGAGTTTTCCTGCACGGAACGACAGCGTCTCCGCCGTACGTAAAATCGACGCTGGGAAACCAGGAGATGGCCAGATAGGCTCCAACCAGTGATTTCCGGATATGAATTGCTGCGCCATTTTTCTCACCTTATTCCGATTTTTTTTCGGATCTATTTTCCCCTAATCTCCAATAATAACGGGATGAATCGACATTTTTATACAACTATTTAGTAGAGAGTTTTCCGATTTATTTTCTGATTATTTAAACCTATGCAACAAGCTCCACATAGCTCGACTCCCCTCCCCCCGTCGCCCCCGATAACCAGCCCCATTTGAAATGCAGCGTGGTATATCCGGCGGCGTCGACACCGAGGGTGCCACGCGACCAACCGCACAGCAGCTCACCTTCCACAGTCAGGCACTGATACAGCAACTCGATAGTGTCCGGGCCGGTCACTCGCCCGACTTGCGTGCCCAGCCGAATCCGACCGCCCTGGTAGGTGCCGGAAATGGCCTCGCCCTCGACCTGGTAATGAAACACCGTATCCGCGCCGGATAGCCCGTGGGCATTATTGGCGACGGTGAATCGGCGGTTGTTCAAGCGCTGGTGAATCTGGGAAGGGGTTTGCATCGAAGTGGCATCCTTGCGCGGGAAGCCTGGAGACCCAGGGCGGGTCTCCAAGGTGCAGCGGGTTACTCCACAGTCACCGACTTCGCCAGGTTACGCGGCTGGTCCACGTCGGTGCCTTTGAGCACGGCCACGTAGTACGACAGCAACTGCAGCGGGATGGTGTAGAGGATCGGCGACAGGGTGTCGTGGATGTGCGGCATATTGATGACGTGGGTGCCTTCACCGTTGGCCATGCCGGCCTTCTCATCGGCGAACACGATCAGCTGGCCACCGCGAGCGCGTACTTCCTGCAGGTTGGATTTGAGCTTCTCCAGCAGTTCGTTGTTCGGCGCCACGGTGACGACTGGCATGTCGTCATCGACCAGGGCCAGCGGGCCGTGTTTCAACTCACCGGCCGGGTAGGCTTCAGCGTGAATATAGGAGATTTCCTTGAGTTTCAGCGAACCTTCCATCGCTACCGGGTACTGCGCGCCACGGCCGAGGAACAGGGTGTGGTTCTTGTCGGCGAACAGTTCGGCGACCTTTTCCACGGTGGCATCCATCGCCAGGGCTTCACCCAGACGGGTTGGCAGGCGGCGCAGTTCTTCAACCAGGGTCGCTTCAAGGCCTTCAGCGAGAGTGCCGCGTACTTGACCCAAGGACAGGGTCAGCAACAGCAGGGAAACCAACTGGGTGGTGAAGGCTTTGGTGGAGGCCACGCCGATTTCACGACCCGCCTGGGTCAACAGGGTCAGGTCGGATTCACGTACCAGGGAGCTGATGCTGACGTTGCAGATCGCCAGGCTACCGAGGAAACCCAGCTCCTTGGCGTTACGCAGTGCAGCCAGCGTGTCGGCGGTTTCGCCGGACTGGGAGATGGTCACGAACAGGGTGTCAGGCTGCACCACCACCTTGCGGTAGCGGAACTCACTGGCCACTTCGACCTGGCACGGGATGCCGGCCAGTTCTTCCAGCCAGTAACGGGCGACCATACCGGCGTGGTAGCTGGTGCCGCAGGCGACGATCTGAACATTGCGTACTTTGGCGAACAGTTCGGCAGCCTGCGGGCCGAATGCATTGACCAGCACTTGGTTCTGGCTCAGGCGACCTTCCAGGGTACGTTGCACCACGGACGGTTGCTCGTGGATTTCCTTGAGCATGAAGTGGCGGAATTCACCCTTGTCAGCTGCCTCGGCGCCATCACGGTATTGCACGGCCTCGCGCTCGACAGATTGGCCGTTGATATCCCAGATCTGCACGCTTTCACGGCGAATGTCAGCGATATCGCCTTCTTCCAGGTACATGAAGCGGTCGGTGACCTGGCGCAGTGCCAGTTGATCGGACGCCAGGAAATTCTCACCCAGGCCCAGGCCGATCACCAGCGGGCTGCCACTACGGGCGGCAACCACACGGTCGGGCTGGCTGGCGCTGATCACGGCCAAGCCATAGGCACCGTGCAGTTCCTTGACCGTGGCCTTGAGGGCATTGGTCAGGTCGCTGTGGTCCTTGAGTTTGTGGTTCAGCAAGTGCGCGATGACTTCGGTGTCGGTGTCCGAAGTGAACACATACCCCAGGCCTTTGAGCTGTTCGCGCAGCACTTCGTGGTTTTCGATGATGCCGTTGTGCACCACAGCCAGGTCACCGGAGAAATGCGGGTGAGCATTGCGCTCACACGGCGCGCCATGAGTCGCCCAGCGGGTGTGGGCGATGCCCAGGCGACCTACCAGCGGCTCGCCGGCCAATGCCTGGTCCAACTCACTGACCTTACCTGGGCGACGCATGCGCTCAAGCTTGCCCGCGTTGGTGAAAACCGCCACGCCGGCACTGTCATAGCCGCGATATTCGAGACGCTTGAGGCCTTCGATCAGGATGGCCGTAATACTACGTTCAGCGACTGCGCCAACAATTCCACACATGGTGTTTCTCCTAGATGACTGCCGCGCATATCAGCGTAATGCCGCGGGCTTGGATCTGGTCGCGGGCCTCAGGCGGCAGGCGATCATCGGTAATTAAGGTATGGACGCTGCTCCAGGGCAGTTCCAGGTTGGGAATCTTGCGGCCGATCTTGTCGGACTCGACCATCACCACCACTTCACGAGCGACTTCGGCCATTACGCGGCTCAAGCCGAGCAATTCGTTGAAAGTGGTGGTGCCACGTTCCAGATCGATGCCGTCGGCACCGATGAACAACTGGTCAAAGTCGTAGGAACGCAGCACTTGCTCGGCGACCTGGCCTTGGAACGAGTCCGAATGCGGATCCCAGGTGCCACCGGTCATCAACAGCACCGGCTCATGTTCCAGCTCACTCAACGCACGGGCCACGTGGAGGGAGTTGGTCATCACTACCAGGCCGGGTTGATGACCCAGTTCGGGAATCATCGCGGCGGTCGTACTGCCGCTGTCGATGATGATGCGTGCGTGTTCACGCAAACGCATCACGGCCGCACGGGCAATCGCGCGCTTGTAGGTCGAGATGGGCTGAGCGGCGTCGCCGACCAGTTCCTGCGGCATGGTGATAGCACCACCGTAACGGCGCAGCAGCAGGCCGTTGCTCTCAAGGGCAGCCAGATCCTTGCGGATGGTCACTTCCGACGTTTCGAAATGCTTGGCCAATACGTCCACGCTGACTTCGCCCTGCTCATTGAGCAAGGTCAGGATGTTGTGGCGTCGTTGGGGGGTATTTCGTTTCGACATGGTGATGATAAGTTTCGGTTCGAAAGATAACGGACGCAATCAAAACCTATTGTCGAAAGATCGTCAAGCAACATTTCTTGAAAATGTGGGAGGGGAGTTTGTTTCCGATGGAGGTGTTTCAGTCGACGCCTGCGTTGACTGATCTATCTCTATCGGGAGCAAGCCCCCTCCCACACTGGAGTCTTGTTGCTGGGGAGAGTGTGGATAACTCAGCTCTTTTTGATCTTGACCGGGCGTTTCCAGCCTTCGATATTGCGCTGGCGAGCACGGGCTACGCCGAGCTGCAAGTTATCCACATCCTGGTTGATGGTGGAACCTGCAGCTGTGGTCGCGCCATTACCGACTTTCACCGGGGCGACCAGTGAATTGTTAGAGCCGATAAACACATCTTCACCCAATACAGTCTGGTGCTTGTTGGCGCCGTCATAATTGCAGGTGATGGTGCCAGCGCCGATGTTGGTGCGTGCACCGATAACCGCATCACCCAAGTAAGTCAGGTGACCAGCCTTGGCGCCTTGGCCCAGGTGGGCGTTCTTCAGTTCAACAAAGTTACCCACATGGGCTTTGGCTTCAAGCACGCTACCCGGACGCAACCGCGCAAACGGGCCTGCATCACTGCCCTCGCCCATCACCGCGCCATCGAGGTGGCTGTTAGCCTTGACCACCACACCTTTGCGCAGGGTACTGTCCTTGATCACGCAGTTCGGGCCAATCACCACGTCGTCCTCGATCACGACGCGACCTTCCAGAATCACGTTGATGTCGATGAGGACGTCTCGGCCCACGGTGACTTCACCGCGCACGTCGAATCGCGCCGGGTCGCGCAAGGTCACGCCTTGGGCCATCAGGCGGCGACCTTCGCGCAGTTGGTAGTGACGTTCCAGTTCGGCCAGTTGCTTGCGGTCGTTGGCGCCCTGCACTTCCATCGGGTCGTGAGGTTGCTCGGTAGCGACCAGCAAGCCATCGCTGACGGCCATTTCAATCACGTCGGTGAGGTAATACTCGCCCTGAGCATTGTTGTTGGACAGACGGCTCATCCAGTCAGCAAGCTTACTGGCCGGGACCGCCAGAATGCCGGTGTTGCCTTCGGTGATAGCACGCTGGGCTTCGGTGGCGTCTTTGTGCTCGACAATGGCCGCAACCTTGCCGTCGGCGTCCCGCACAATGCGCCCGTAGCCGGTAGGGTCGTCCAACTCCACGGTGAGCAGGCCCATCTGGCCGGGTACTACGTGTTTGAGCAGGCGTTGCAGGGTTTCCACTTCGATCAGCGGCACATCGCCATAGAGGATCAGCACCGTGTCGGCACTGATGAACGGCACGGCTTGTGCCGTGGCGTGGCCAGTACCCAGTTGCTTGTCTTGCAATACGAAATTCAGGTCATCCGCGGCGAGACGTTCACGTACCACATCGGCACCGTGCCCGATCACCACGTGAATCCGCTGCGGGTCCAACTGCCGAGCGCTGTGGATAACATGGCCGAGCATGGAGTTCCCCGCGACCGGGTGCAGCACCTTGGGCAGGGCCGAACGCATGCGAGTGCCCTGGCCTGCGGCGAGAATGACGATTTCAAGAGACATGAATGGCTACCAATCCTGGGCGGTCCGAGTTCAGACCAAAGAAGTGTTTTACAAAAAAAGAAAAAGGGTAGCCGAGGCTACCCTTTTTAATCAATCGCGCATGAAGCATGACGGCATGGCCGTTTACTTCTTGCGGATCTGCTGGAGCGTGCGCAGCTGAGCTGCAGCCTCGGCCAGACGTACAGCAGCAGCGCTGTAGTCGAAGTCCGCACCCTTTTCGTTCAGGGCCTTCTCGGCAGCCTTGACGGCTTCCTGAGCGGAGGCTTCATCCAGGTCGCCAGCACGTTGCACAGTGTCGGCAAGTACCTTGACCATGTTCGGCTGAACCTCGAGGAAACCACCAGAGATGTAAAACACCTCTTTTTCCCCGCCTTGCTTGGTCAGAGTGATCGGACCTGGCTTCAAGCTGGTGATCAACGGCGCGTGACCCATGGCAATACCAAGGTCACCGAGTTCGCCGTGTGCAATCACCATCTCTACCAGACCGGAGAAGATTTCCCCTTCCGCGCTGACGATATCGCAATGGACTGTCATAGCCATCTGATTGCCTCAACCTGATGAGCGCCCGTTTCCGGGCGCCTGGATTACAGTTTCTTGGCTTTCTCGATCGCTTCTTCGATGCCGCCGACCATGTAGAACGCTTGTTCTGGCAGGTGGTCGTAGTCACCGTTGAGGATGCCTTTGAAGCCAGCAATGGTGTCTTTCAGGGAAACGTATTTACCCGAAGCACCGGTGAAGACTTCAGCCACGAAGAACGGCTGCGACAAGAAACGCTGGATCTTACGAGCACGGTTTACCAACTGCTTGTCGGCTTCCGACAGCTCGTCCATACCCAGGATCGCAATGATGTCCTTCAGTTCTTTGTAACGCTGCAGCACGTACTGAACGCCGCGAGCGGTGTCGTAGTGCTCCTGGCCGATCACGTTCGGGTCCAGCTGGCGCGAAGTCGAGTCGAGTGGATCGACCGCTGGGTAGATACCCAGGGAAGCGATGTCACGGGACAGAACGACGGTGGCGTCCAAGTGGGCGAAGGTGGTCGCAGGCGACGGGTCGGTCAAGTCATCCGCAGGTACGTATACCGCTTGGATCGAGGTGATCGAACCTTCCTTGGTCGAAGTGATACGTTCTTGCAGAACGCCCATCTCTTCAGCCAGGGTCGGCTGGTAGCCTACTGCCGAAGGCATACGGCCCAGCAGTGCGGATACTTCAGTACCGGCCAGGGTGTAACGGTAGATGTTGTCGACGAACAACAGTACGTCGTTACCTTCGTCACGGAACTTCTCGGCCATGGTCAGGCCAGTCAGTGCTACGCGCAGACGGTTTCCCGGCGGCTCGTTCATCTGACCGTAAACCAGTGCCACTTTGTCCAGAACGTTGGAGTCCTTCATCTCGTGGTAGAAGTCGTTACCCTCACGAGTACGCTCACCCACACCCGCGAACACGGAATAACCGCTGTGCTCGATGGCGATGTTACGGATCAGTTCCATCATGTTTACGGTCTTGCCTACACCGGCACCACCGAACAGACCGACTTTACCGCCTTTGGCGAACGGGCAAACCAGGTCGATAACCTTGATGCCGGTTTCCAGCAGATCGTTGCCGCCAGCTTGCTCGGCGAACGAAGGTGCTGGACGGTGAATGCCCCAGCGCTCTTCGGTGTCGATCGGGCCAGCTTCGTCAATCGGGTTGCCCAGTACGTCCATGATCCGGCCCAGGGTCGCTTTACCGACCGGTACGGAGATGGCTGCGCCAGAGTCGACAACGTCCAGACCGCGCTTCAAGCCTTCGGTGGAACCCATCGCAATGGTACGAACTACGCCGTCGCCCAGCTGCTGCTGAACTTCCAGAGTAGTGTCCGCGCCTTGTACTTTCAGCGCGTTGTAGATGCTCGGTACGTTGTCGCGTGGAAATTCCACGTCGATAACGGCGCCGATGATTTGAACGATACGTCCGCTACTCATAGCTGGATCCTCTGAATATTTGAACCGTTAAACCGCGGCAGCGCCGCCGACGATTTCCGAGATCTCTTGGGTGATCGCAGCCTGACGCGCCTTGTTGTAGATCAGCTGCAAATCGCTGATCAGATCACCGGCGTTATCGGTAGCGTTTTTCATCGCGATCATCCGCGCCGCTTGTTCAGCTGCGTTGTTCTCGACCACCGCCTGGTACACCTGCGACTCCACGTAGCGCACCATCAAGCCGTCAAGCAGCTCTTTGGCGTCTGGTTCGTAGAGGTAGTCCCAGTGGTGCTTGAGTTCCTGATCCGGAGTCGCCACCAGTGGAATCAATTGCTCCACGGTTGGCTGCTGGGTCATGGTGTTGATGAACTTGTTGGATACCACGGAGAGACGGTCAATCCGGCCTTCCAGGTATGCATCCAGCATCACCTTCACACTGCCGATCAAATCATTGATCGACGGCTCTTCACCCAGGTGGCTGATAGCTGCAACGACGTTACCGCCGAAGTTACGGAAAAAGGCCGCACCCTTGCTACCAACAACACACAGATCGATCTCGACGCCCTTTTCGCGGTTTACCGCCATGTCCTTGACCAGGGCCTTGAACAGGTTGGTATTCAAACCACCGCACAAACCACGGTCACTGCTCACAACCACATAACCAACGCGCTTGACTTCGCGGTCGATCATGAACGGGTGGCGGTATTCCGGGTTGGCGTTGGCCAGATGCCCAATTACCTGGCGGATACGCTCCGCATAAGGACGGCTAGCAGCCATGCGCATTTGTGCCTTGCGCATTTTGCTGACCGCCACTTTTTCCATGGCGCTGGTAATTTTTTGCGTGCTTTTGATGCTCGCAATCTTACTGCGAATCTCTTTTGCGCCTGCCATGTAACACCTATCAGGTTAGCAAGCGGGAGCCTTGCGGCTCCCGCTGCGGCTTACCAGGTTTGGGTGGCCTTGAACTTCTCGATACCGGCTTTCAGGCCAGCGTCGATTTCGTCATTGAAGTCACCCTTCACGTTGATCTTGGCCAACAAGTCGGCGTGATCGCGGTTGAAGTAAGCAATCAGCGCTTGTTCAAAGCTGCCGACCTTGGCGATTTCGACGTCAGTCAGGAACCCACGCTCAGCGGCATACAGCGACAACGCCATGTCAGCGATCGACATAGGGGCGTATTGCTTCTGCTTCATCAGCTCGGTAACGCGCTGACCATGCTCAAGTTGCTTACGGGTCGCTTCGTCCAGGTCAGAAGCGAACTGGGCGAATGCCGCCAGTTCACGGTACTGAGCCAGAGCGGTACGGATACCACCGGAGAGCTTCTTGATGATCTTGGTCTGAGCGGCACCACCCACACGGGATACCGAAACACCGGCGTTCACAGCAGGACGGATGCCTGAGTTGAACATGGCCGATTCCAGGAAGATCTGACCGTCGGTGATGGAAATCACGTTGGTCGGAACGAACGCGGAAACGTCGCCAGCCTGGGTTTCGATGATCGGCAGAGCGGTCAGGGAACCGGTTTTGCCGGTCACTGCGCCGTTGGTGAACTTCTCTACGTACTCTTCCGAAACGCGGGATGCGCGCTCCAGCAGACGGGAGTGGAGATAGAACACGTCGCCTGGGTAAGCTTCACGGCCTGGTGGACGGCGCAGCAGCAGGGAAATCTGGCGGTAAGCCACTGCTTGCTTGGACAGATCGTCATAAACGATCAGCGCGTCTTCACCGCGGTCGCGGAAGAATTCACCCATGGTGCAACCGGCGTACGGTGCCAGGTATTGCAGCGCAGGAGATTCCGAAGCACTGGCAGCCACGATGATCGTGTTTTTCAGTGCACCGTTTTCTTCCAGCTTGCGAACCACGTTGGCGATGGTCGATTGCTTCTGACCAATGGCTACGTAGACGCAGAAAATGCCGCTGTCTTTCTGGTTGATGATCGCGTCGATGGCCAGAGCGGTTTTACCGATCTGACGGTCGCCGATGATCAGCTCACGCTGGCCACGGCCGACAGGGATCATGGCATCGACAGCCTTGTAGCCAGTCTGTACAGGCTGGTCTACCGACTTACGCCAGATCACGCCTGGAGCAACTTTCTCGACCGCGTCGGTCTCGGTGTTGCCCAGTGGACCTTTGCCGTCAACAGGGTTACCCAGTGCGTCGACTACGCGACCCAGCAGTTCCTTACCAACCGGAACCTCCAGGATGCGGCCTGTGCACTTGGCGCTCATGCCTTCAGCCAGAGACTGGTATGCGCCCAGGATAACGGCACCTACGGAGTCCTGCTCCAGGTTGAGGGCCATACCGTAGACGCCGCCCGGAAACTCGATCATCTCGCCGGACATGACGTCGGCCAGACCGTGAATCCGCACGATACCGTCAGATACGCTGACGACAGTGCCTTCGTTACGGGCTTGGGAGGTCACATCGAGTTTGTCGATGCGGCCCTTGATGATTTCACTTATTTCGGAAGGATTGAGTTGCTGCATTGCTCTGCTGCCCCTTCAAACTCAAGATTTCAATGCTTCGGCAAGTTTCGCGATTTTGCCGCGAATCGAGCCATCGATAACCAGGTCGCCGGCACGGATAACAACACCACCGATCAGTGATGCGTCCTCCGAAGCTTGCAGGCGCACTTCCCGATTGAGTCGTGCACTGAGAACCTTGGCGAGTTTGTCTTGCTGTTCTTGGTTCAATGCAAAAGCACTGGTCACTTCAACGTCTACCGACTTCTCTTCTTCGGCCTTGTACAGGTCGAACAGAGCGGCAATCTCCGGCAAAAGCAGGAGACGGTCGTTTTCGGCAACGACGTGGATGAAGTTCTGCACTTTCACATCAAACTTGTCGCCGCACACTTCAATAAAAGTGGCGGCCTTGTCTGCGCTCGTCAGGCGCGGGGCCTTGAGCACGCGCTGCATGGTGCCGTCTTGCGACACTGCTGCAGCCAGGCCGAGCATGGCTGACCAAGAGGCCAGCTGCTGGTGGGCCTGGGCGTGCTCGAAGGCTGCCTTGGCGTAAGGTCGGGCCAACGTGGTCAGTTCTGCCATGATCGCCCTCGCTTAAATTTCAGCAGCCAGTTTATTAACCAGCTCCGCGTGCGCGTTTTGATCGATTGTGGCACCGAGGATCTTCTCAGCACCGCCGACCGCCAGGGCACCCAGTTGGGCACGCAGCGCGTCTTTGACGCCGTTCAGTTCCTGTTCGATCTCGGCATGAGCCGAAGCCTTCACACGGTCAGCTTCGACGCGGGCTTTTTCAACAGCCTCTTCGACGATCTGGTTACCGCGTTTCTTGGCTTGCTCAATGATTTCAGCTGCCTGTGCTTTAGCTTCGCGCAGTTGATGACCCGCTTTCTCTTGGGCCAACTCCAGGTCGCGAGCTGCACGGGTGGCAGCGTCCAAACCATCCGCGATCTTCTTCTGACGTTCGTGCAAAGCCGCGATGACCGGAGGCCACACGAACTTCATGCAAAACACTACAAAAATGAAGAACGCAACGGATTGGCCAATCAGGGTTGCATTAATGTTCACGCCAACACCTCGCTCATTCGTTGTCCATCACCCTAATCACTCGAAAATTCGAGTGATTAGCCAGCGAGTTGACCAACGAAGGGGTTCGCGAAGGTGAAGAACAGAGCGATACCAACGCCGATCATGGTCACGGCGTCGAGCAGGCCGGCGACGATGAACATTTTAACTTGCAGCATTGGAACCATTTCTGGCTGACGCGCTGCGCCTTCCAGGAATTTGCCGCCCAGCAGGCCGAAACCAATGGCAGTACCCAGAGCGCCCAGGCCGATCAACAGTGCAACAGCGATAGCGGTTAGACCAACTACAGTTTCCATCTTTCCTCCCGACTTTTACGTCGTATGGTTTAGGTTTTTAGATTTTAAAGCGGTAAAACAAATCGTTTCATAGCCCGCTAGGGCCACCTTCCCGTATTACCGGGAAGGACATCAGACTAGTCGAGACTGGTCTTAATGGTTCTCTTCGTGCGCCATCGACAGGTAGACGATGGTCAGCATCATGAAGATGAAGGCCTGCAGGGTGATGATCAGGATGTGGAACACAGCCCACGCCCACTGCAGAACCACGCCCAGGCCGCTAAGCCAGAGCAGACCGCTGCCGAACATCACAGCGATCAGGATGAACACCAGCTCGCCGGCATACATGTTGCCGAACAGTCGCAGGGCCAGGGAGATAGGCTTGGCGACCAGGGTCACGAATTCCAGCAGGAAGTTCACCGGGATCAGCAGGGCTTGAACGAAGATGTTCTTGCTGCCGAACGGGTGCAGGGTGAGTTCGCCGATGAAGCCGCCGATGCCCTTGACCTTGATGCTGTAGAAGATGATCAACGCAAACACCGACAGGGCCATGCCCAGGGTGGCGTTAGGGTCCGTGGTGGAAACCGCACGGAATGGAATGTGGTGGTCGCCGGAGATCAGGATGGCCAGCTGAGGAATCCAGTCGACCGGTACCAGGTCGACGGCGTTCATCAGGAACACCCAGACGAAGATGGTCAGTGCCAGCGGTGCAATCACCGGGCTACGGCCATGGAAGCTGTCTTTCACGCTGCCATCGACGAATTCGACCAGTACTTCAACGAAGTTCTGCAATGCACCTGGCTGACCGGAGGTCGCCTTCTTCGCCGCCATGCGGAAAATCAGGACAAAGATCAGACCCAGTGCGACCGACCAGCCCAGAGTATCCAGGTGGAAAGCCCAGAAGCCCATTTCCTTGGCTTCAGCTGCGGTATGGGCGAAGCCCCAGCCGCCGTTGGGAAGCTGACCGAAAGTCAGGTTCTGCAAGTGGTGCTGGATATAGCCCGAAGCGGTTGTTTCTGCCATGTGTGCCTCAAACGCCCTAAGGTTTCGAAAGTCTTGTTTTCATTAGCAGGGGAGCGAACCAGCTGACCAATTGGGTCAACACGAAGGCGCCGAATACAGCCAGCGGCGCCAATGGCTTCACACCTGCAAAGGTCAGTGCGAACAACACTGCCGTCAAAATCAGTTTCCCTGCTTCACCGGCATAAAAAGACCGGACGATAGCCTGGGCTGCTCGGGCGCCGGAAAACCGAAAGGCCCTGTGAGCAAAATACATATTGGGCAGCAAGGCTATCAGGCCTCCGCAGAGTCCTGAATATCCGGCTACGACTCCATGCCAGTACCAAAGCGCCAATGCGGCGATCAGCAAAACGACAAATTGAGCCAATAAAACCGGAAAAACGGCCAAGCGATGGAACGGCAACGTGTTTGGCGTGCGGGTTTCCATCACTCTTGCTCCTCAATGGTCGGCTGCCGGAAATCAATAACTTGGCATAATTTGTGCCGACAAAATGCGCGCAGAGTATAGGGGCGGTTCAGCCCCTATTCAACTGTCGGGTAGTGTTTTCCGATCGCGCGCTACATAAGCAAATGTTTCAGCGGATGTGGGCAAGGACGCCCTGAAGCTCATCGAGGGAGTTATATCCGATGACCAGTTGCCCTTTGCCCTTCTTGCCATGGCGAATTTGCACCGCCGAGCCCAGCCGCTCGGCCAGGCGCTGCTCAAGGCGAGCGATATCCGGATCAGGTTTTGCCGCTTCGACCGGTGCAGGTTTGCCGCTGAGCCACTGGCGAACCAGCGCCTCGGTCTGACGAACGGTGAGGCCGCGTGCGACAACGTGTCGCGCCCCTTCAACCTGTTGATTTTCCGGCAATCCGAGCAAAGCACGAGCGTGGCCCATTTCCAGGTCGCCATGGGACAACATGGTCTTGATGACTTCCGGCAAGGCGATCAGGCGCAGCAAGTTGGAAACGGTGACGCGGGATTTACCCACCGCCTCGGCCACTTGTTGCTGGGTCAGCTGGAATTCCTGCTGCAAACGCTGCAAGGCAATCGCTTCTTCGATCGGGTTGAGATCTTCACGCTGGATATTTTCGATCAACGCCATCGCGATGGCGGTTTCATCCGGCACATCGCGCACCATCGCCGGGATGGTGTCCTTGCCGGCCTGCTGGCTGGCACGCCAGCGACGTTCGCCCGCGATGATTTCAAAACGGCCACCACCAATGGGGCGTACCACGATGGGCTGCATCACCCCCTGTGTCTTGATCGAGTTGGCCAGTTCCTCCAGCGCCTGGGGGTCCATGTCCCGACGTGGCTGGTACTTACCGCGCTGGATCAGGTCCAGCGGCAGGTGTTGCAGCTCGCGCTCATCGGCCTGCACCGCTTGTTCTTCAAGCGATGTGACGGTCGGACCACTCAACAGTGCATCCAGTCCACGTCCGAGACCTCGTTTCTTGACGGCCATGGGGATTCCTTAAGTTGGCTGAGCTGCAGCGGTACGTGAGTTGCGGCGCTGACGGCGAACCATCTCGCCGGCCAATGCCAGGTAGGCAATGGCACCACGTGAGGATTTGTCATACGCCAGCGCGGGCATGCCATAGCTTGGCGCTTCGGCCAGACGGATGTTGCGCGGGATCACGGTGTCGTACAACTGATCGCCGAAATGTTCCTTGAGCTGCGCCGACACGTCGTTCATCAGGCTCAGGCGTGGGTCGAACATCGTCCGCAGCAGACCTTCGATCTGCAGGTTCGGGTTCAACAACTCGGCGATACGCTTGATGTTATCCACAAGGTCGCTCAACCCTTCCAGTGCGTAATACTCGCACTGCATGGGGATAATCACCCCGTCGGCGGCCACCAGCGCGTTCAACGTCAACATCGACAGCGACGGCGGGCAGTCGATCAAAATGTAGTCGTAGTTTTCGCGAATCGGCGCCAGTGCGCTGCGCAGACGGCTTTCTTTCATCTGCATTTCCAGCAGCACCACTTCCGCCGCGGTCAAATCGCGGTTGGCCGGCAGCAGTTGATAACCGCCGTGCTCGGAAAAGTGCATGGCCTGGGTGAGGTCGCACTCGCCGATCAGCAAGTCGTAGACCGAGTTTTCCAGGCCATGTTTATCCACACCGCTACCCATGGTGGCGTTGCCCTGTGGATCAAGATCGATCAACAGCACCCGACGCTTGGTAGCGACCAGGGATGCTGCGAGGTTGATGCAGGTGGTGGTTTTGCCCACGCCACCTTTCTGGTTCGCTATCGCGAATACCTTAGCCATTCTTGCTTGTGTTCCCAATCATGCCGTGCGGCGCAGTATCAGCAGATGGCGTTGGCCTTGGCAACCAGGTACGGCCAAGGCGTGTTCGCTATCGAGGTGGAAGTCTGCCGGCAATGCTAACAGCTCGTCGCTTGGATGAACGCCCTTCATTGCCAGCCAGCGCGTATCGCGGTCGCCCAGGTGGCGGGTCCAGTTGCTGAAGTTCTCCATGCTGCTGAACGCCCGGGAGACGATACCGTTGAATGGCTGTTCAGGTGTGAAGGCTTCGACACGGCTGTGGATAACTTGCAGGTTATCCAATTTGAGTTCGAGTTTGACCTGGGTCAGGAAGCGGGTTTTCTTGCCATTGCTGTCCAGGCACGTCACTTGCGACTCTGGAAACAGGATGGCCAGCGGAATACCGGGCATGCCACCGCCGCTGCCGACGTCGAGCCAGCGACCGTTTTCGATAAACGGCATCACGCTCAAGCTGTCGAGCAGGTGGCGGGAGACCATTTCATCGGGATCACGCACAGCGGTCAGGTTGTAAGCCTTGTTCCATTTGATCAACAGGGCCAGGTAGCCCAGCAGCAACTCATGCTGGGCGGCGGTCAGGTCGACGCCCAACTGGCGTGCACCTGTGGATAACTCTTCGGCGTGTTGTACGGTGACCAACGAACTCAAGCGCTTTGCTCCAACTGACGGCCCGCGCCGCGTTTTTTCAAATGAATCATCAACAGCGAAATCGCTGCCGGAGTGACACCGGGAATACGTGAAGCCTGGCCCAGGGTCTCCGGACGCGTTATCCCCAGCTTGCTTTGAATTTCTTTCGACAGACCGGAAATCCCGGTGTAGTCGATATCCACAGGCAGCTTGGTGTCTTCACTGGCGCGCAAGCGGGCGATCTCATCCTGCTGGCGGTCAATATACCCGGCGTATTTGGTCTTGATTTCGACCTGCTCGGCCACTTGTGGATCTTCTGCACCTTGTCCGGTCACTTCGACCAAGCCAGCGTAGTCGATTTCCGGCCGGGACAGCAGGTTCAGCAAGTTGTACTCGTGGGTCAGCGGCGTGCCGAATTTTTCTGCAATCGCGTCGCCTTGCTCGGTGCCTGGGCGGACCCAGGTGCTTTTCAAACGCTGCTCTTCCAGCGCGATGCTCTCGCGTTTTTTGCAGAATGCCGCCCAACGCACGTCATCGACCAAGCCTAGCTCGCGACCTTTCTCGGTCAGGCGCAGGTCGGCGTTGTCTTCGCGCAGGATCAGGCGATATTCCGCCCGGGAAGTGAACATCCGGTAGGGCTCCTGAGTACCCAGGGTAATCAGGTCATCCACCAATACGCCGATGTACGCTTCATCGCGACGCGGGCACCAGCTGTCTTTGCCTTGTGCACGCAGTGCTGCGTTGGTCCCGGCCAGCAAACCTTGGGCGCCGGCTTCTTCGTAGCCGGTGGTGCCGTTGATTTGCCCGGCGAAGAACAAACCGCCGATGACTTTGGTTTCCAGGCTGTACTTCAAGTCACGCGGGTCGAAGTAGTCGTACTCGATGGCGTAGCCCGGCCGCACGATGTGGGCGTTTTCCATGCCACGAATCGACTGCACGATCTGGATTTGCACGTCGAACGGCAACGAAGTGGAAATCCCGTTCGGGTACAGCTCGTGAGTGGTCAAACCTTCCGGTTCGATAAAGACCTGGTGGCTTTCCTTGTCGGCAAAGCGGTGGATCTTGTCTTCAATCGATGGGCAATAACGCGGGCCGATGCCTTCGATCACGCCGGAATACATCGGCGAACGGTCGAGGTTTGCGGCAATGATTTCGTGGGTACGCGCATTGGTGTGGGTAATCCAGCAACTGACCTGTTTCGGGTGCAGCTCTTTGGACCCCATGAACGACATCACTGGGATTGGCGTATCACCGGCTTGTTCGGTCATCACCGAAAAATCCACAGAACGCCCGTCGATACGTGGCGGGGTTCCGGTTTTCAGGCGGCCTACACGCAGCGGCAATTCACGCAAGCGTTTTGCCAGGGCGATCGAAGGTGGGTCACCCGCACGACCACCGGAATAGTTTTGCATTCCGATGTGGATAAGTCCGCCGAGGAAGGTACCGGTGGTCAACACCACGGATTCTGCGAAAAAACGCAGGCCCATTTGAGTGACAACACCGCGTACCTGGTCCTGTTCAACGATCAGGTCATCTGCTGCCTGTTGAAATATCCACAGGTTCGGCTGGTTTTCCAGGGTTTCACGCACCGCCGCCTTGTACAGGATGCGGTCAGCTTGTGCCCGCGTAGCACGCACGGCCGGGCCTTTGCGGCTGTTGAGCACGCGAAATTGAATGCCGCCTTTATCAGTAGCCATAGCCATCACGCCGCCAAGGGCGTCGATTTCTTTGACCAGATGGCTTTTACCGATACCACCAATGGCGGGGTTGCAACTCATGGCACCGAGGGTTTCCACGTTATGCGTCAACAACAGGGTTTTTACACCCATGCGTGCTGACGCCAGTGCTGCCTCGGTACCGGCATGACCGCCGCCGATGACGATCACTTCAAAACGGGAAGGGAAATCCACCACGCACCTCGTGCCTGCTTATGTAGGTAATTAGGAATTGATTGGTTGAGCTGGTTTTAGAGCTTTGGCGGCAAGTATAGGGACTTAGACCTTCCTAAAGAACCCTTTGCACAAAATTTAACCAGCTGTGGATGAGTCACGTGCAAAAGAAATTAAAAAGAAAGAAATTTATAAGATCTTTGTTTTTATGTTTATTTCTACTGAGCTACCTTTCTGTGGATAAAGCTCTATATCCCTTTATTTATGGAGTGTACAGAGATTCAAAAGGTTGTGGTCATGTGCCAATGAGCCCTTTGGATAACTGCTTTAAGCCTGTGGATTAAATGCGTTGTTATCCACAGAGGGGGTTTTACTCAGGTTTCAGGTCTTGTTATCAACCGGGCACAAGGGCGGTTATTCACAGGGCTTAACTCACAGAAAAGTACCGATATGCTCAAGTTTCGAGCACGTCAGAGCTCCCCCGGATCCTTCGATGCAGGGAGTAACGCTTCAGATAGCGGGCTATTGTGAGAAGTCAACGGCGCAGTTAATAATAGCGATTATCATTAACCTGTGTTGTCGTGCCTAATGCCCCTTCCTCCACACACGGTTTCAGTCCAGCACATCTATGAGCAGCACCATTCCTGGTTGCAGGGTTGGCTCAAGGCTAGATTGCATAACGCCTGCGATGCAGCCGACGTCGCACACGATACGTTCGTGCGTATTCTGGGCGGCCGGAACGCCGCGCAAATCCTGGAACCCAGGGATTATCTGGCGACCATTGCCAGGGGTTTGGTGATTGATCGATATCGCCGGCATGCCGTTGAACAGGCCTATCGGCAGACCATGGCCGAGCGCCAGGAAGCCACCGCGATCAGCGAGGAGGATCGGGCAATCATCATTGAAACGTTGGTGGCTGTGGATAAAGCCCTGTCGGGGCTGGGTGAACGGGCTCGGCGGATTTTCATGCTTTCACAGATCGAAGGCCTGACTTATCAACAGATTGCCGATCAATTGCAGGTGTCGCTGACCACCGTTAAAAAACACATGATCCGTGCCCTGACTGAATGCACTCTGATCATGGCAGGCCTGTAATGGTCGCCCCCGATCGCAAGACCTTCGAAGCCGCGGCTATCTGGTATGTGCAATTTCAATCCCAACCGCCCACCGCCGCCGAGCGCCAGGCCTGGCAGCAATGGCTTGACCACGATCCCTCCCACCAGCTCGCCTGGAGTCAGATGGAGCAGTTGCAACGCAGCCTTGGCACCCTGCCGCAGGATTTTACTCGGCGTGCGTTATCCACAACGCACCAAAGGCGGCAGGTGCTCAAGTGGATGCTGGCACTGGGCGGCACGGGTTATCTGGGTTGGAACGTCCAGCAACACACGTCGATGGGGAATGTCTGGGCCGATTACCGCACACGGGTGGGCGAACACCGCCGCGTCGAACTGGCCGATGGCACTCGGATAGACCTGAATACCCGCACAGCCATCGATGTGGTGTTTGATGGGCGCCAGCGTTTGATCCGCCTGCGCGAAGGTGAAGTACTTATCCATACTGGCAAGTCAGGCGGGCAAACACCGTTCTATGTAGAAACCCGCCAGGGCCGCGTACAGGCATTAGGTACCCGGTTCACGGTACGCCAGTTGCCGGACTCCACCCGGGTCGGAGTCCTGGAAGACCGCGTGAGTTTGTCGCCTGGGGATAAACCGGATCAGGCTCGCTTACTCGTAGCCGGGGAAAGCGCGGACTTCAATCGACAGGCCGTGGAGGCCAACCAGCCCTATAAGGGAACCCAGGCTGCCTGGGTCGATGGGCAAGTCATCGTACTGGATACCCGGCTTGGCGATCTGCTCGAAGATTTGGCGCGCTATCGACCCGGCGTTCTGCAGTGCGATCAGGCCTCGGCACGACTGCGGGTTTCCGGGACTTTTCGACTGGACTCCACCGATGCCGTGCTGTCCAACCTGCAAGCGACCTTGCCGATTCAGGTGAAATACTTCACACGCTATTGGGTTTCGGTAAAGCGCGTCGCTTGATCAAAAAAATAATCCACAAGAGGGTTATCTTTTTTTGACCTGGCACGGCCCTAAGGATAATCACGACGCTACCTTCAGGGCTTATCCGCTAATGCGCCTTCCTACTACGCTTCGCCAACGACTCTCCTGCCATGGCATAACCTATGGTCTGCTGCTCACCACCGTCACTGCAGCCACCATGCTATCCAGTGGTGCCATGGCTGCCAGTTCGGTTCAACACTACGCCATTGCTGCCGGCTCCCTGGACACTGCTCTGAGCCAGTTTGCCGCGAGGGCGAATGTGATTCTGTCCTTCTCGCCTCAGCAAACTGCGGGCCTTACGACGTCAGGCCTTGAGGGCGACTATTCGGTGGAACAGGGTTTTGCGCTATTGCTGCAGAATTCTCAGTTGCAAGCGGCAGCCCAGGGTTCGGGAAGCTATGTACTGCAAGCGGCGCCCTCCGGCCAACTCACCCTCGCCCCGACTACGGTGAGCACTTATCAACAGAATGGGTTCAATCAGGACATCGCCCGGGACGTGGGTTACAAGGCGCAAAACAGCCGTATCGGCACCAAGACCAGTACACCCCTGTCGGAAACCCCGCGTTCCGTCTCGGTGGTCACGGGCCAGCGCATCAAAGACCAGAAGTCACAGACGCTGACTGAAGTGCTGGGCTACGTCCCGGGTATCTTCGCGCCGCCCTTTGCGGCCGGCGATAGCTTGGCCGGTGACCTGTTCTTCATTCGCGGTTTCAACGCCACAGATTATGGCTACGGCTTGCTGCGAGACGGCCTGCGTGTACAGGGCAATCGGTACGACACTACCAGCGAGCCGTATGGCCTGGAGCGGGTTGAAGTTTTCCGCGGGCCTTCTTCACTGCTCTACGGCGAAAACGCGCCCGGTGGGTTGGTCAATCTGGTCAGCAAACACCCGACCGCCACTCCGCAAGGCGAAGTGCAACTGGGCTATGGCTCCAACAATCGGCGCCAATTGGGTGTGGATATCTCCGGGCCACTCAATGGCAGCGACAATATCCTCGGCCGCGTTGTGTTGCTCGGTCGCAAATCCGACACCCAGACCGACCACGTGCCAGATGATCGCCTCTACCTGGCGCCGTCCCTGACCCTGAACTTCGATGACTACAACACCCTGACGCTGTTGGCTAACTATCAGAAGGACCACACCAACCTGGAACTCGGCCTGCCCGCCGCCGGCACGTTACTGAAAAATCCCAACGGCAAGCTCTCCAAGCACACCATGCTCGGCGATCCGGACTGGAACACCTTTGAACGCGAAGCCTGGAGTACCGGTTACGAATTCAGCCACAGCTTCAATGACGATTGGCAGTTCCGTCAGAATTCGCGCTACATGCAGTCACGCATCAATCGCCATGAGACCTGGCCTGGTGCCTTGAATAACGGTGGTTTCGGCACACAATTGAACATGACCGCCTACGATCGCTACAACAAGTCGATGGTCTATTCCCTGGATAACCAGCTCGAAGGCAAATTCCAGGTGGGCGGGCTGGAAAATACCGTGCTGTTCGGTGCCAGCTACGACCGCACCTCCTTCAATCAGGACTGGGACGCGGGATTTGCCGGCACCATCAATGTGTACAACCCGGTGTACCTGCGCGATCCGCTCACCCCAATCGCAGTGCAGAACACTTTGCTCGAACAGCGGATGAAAGGGGTTTATGCACAGCTCCAAAGCAAGTACGACCATTGGCTGTTACTGCTCGGTGGCAGACAGGACTGGGTCGACAGCGATTTCCGCGACAAGGTGAACAAGGCCAGTAATACCAGCTCCGAAGACCGCAAGTTCACCTATCAGGGTGGCGTGATGTATCAGTTCGACAACGGTCTTACGCCGTATGTCAGCTATTCCACCGCGTTCGTACCGGTGCAGCAGATCTCCAACGCGGGCTCCCCGATGAAACCGATCACCAGCAGCCAATATGAAGCGGGTGTGAAGTACGAGCCGATCGGCTGGGATACCGCGATGACCCTGTCGGTGTATGACCTGCGCAAACAGGACGACACTTACCTGGATGCCACCACCAATAGCTACCGCCAGGTGGGTGAAAGCCGGGCCAAGGGCGTGGAGGTAGAGGTCAACAGCAATATCACGCCCAATCTGAATGTGACGGCGGCTTACACTTATACCGACGCACGGATCACCAAGGATTCGGCAACATCGCTGGTGGAAGGTCATCAGATGACCGGCGTCCCACGTAACCAGGCGTCAGTGTGGGGAAAATATCGCTTCCTCGATGGCCAACTCAAGGGCCTGTCCCTGGGCGGCGGCGTGCGTTATTTCGACAGCACTTTTTCCTACACAGCACCTACGCTGTACGGGAAACTGGACGCGGGAAGTGTGACGTTGGTAGATGCGTCCGTTGGCTATCAGATCGATAAGAACTGGTCGGTGGATCTGAATGCCAAGAACCTGTTCGACAAGGAATATGTGTCTGGTTGCAACGATGCAGGGCGTTGCTACTGGGGCGACAGCCGTACCTTGCTGGGTACGGTGTCCTACAACTGGTGACGGTGTGGATAACTCGGTTATTTGCCGATACAGAAGCTGGAGAAGATTCGCCCGAGTAAATCATCGGAGCTGAACGCGCCGGTGATTTCGCCCAACAGCTGCTGCGCCTGGCGCAAGTCCTCGGCCAGCAGCTCGCCCGCACCCGCCAAAGTCAGCTGAGCTCGGCCGTGTTCCAACGCTGAGCTGGCATGGCGCAGTGCCTCCAAGTGCCTGCGGCGCGCACTGAAGCTGCTTTCCGAGGTCTGTTCGTAGCCCATGCAGGCCTTGAGGTGCTCGCGCAGCAGTTCCAGGCCATCCCCTGCCGACTTGGCGCTCAGGCTGAGCGTGACGTGGCCATCCTCGCTGGTTTCCATGGTAATCGCTTCGCCGGTCAAGTCGGCCTTGTTGCGGATCAAGGTGACTTTGCTCGGGTCGGGGCGTTGCTCAAGGAATTCCGGCCAGAGCGCAAAAGGATCTACAGCCTCCGGTGCCGTTGCATCGACGACCAGCAGTACCCGGTCCGCTTCACCGATAGCCTTGAGCGCCCGTTCCACGCCGATTTTTTCGACCTGATCGTCGGTATCACGCAACCCCGCCGTGTCGACCACATGCAGGGGCATGCCATCGATGTGGATATGTTCGCGCAAGATATCCCGCGTGGTGCCGGCGATCTCCGTGACGATAGCCGCCTCTCTACCTGCCAAGGCGTTGAGCAAGCTGGATTTGCCAGCATTGGGGCGGCCAGCGATCACAACGGTCATGCCATCGCGCAGCAAGGCCCCCTGCCCGGCTTCACGCAGTACTGTGGATAATTCATCACGAACCTTATCCAGCATCGCCAAGACATGGCCATCGGCGAGGAAGTCGATTTCTTCCTCCGGAAAATCAATTGCCGCCTCGACATAAATGCGCAAGCTGATCAGTTGCTCGGTCAAGTTATGCACACGCAGGGAAAAGGCGCCCTGCAACGAGCGCAGAGCATTGCGCGCGGCCTGTGCAGAACTGGCCTCGATCAGGTCGGCAATCGCTTCAGCCTGGGCCAGGTCAAGCTTGTCGTTGAGGAATGCCCGCTCACTGAACTCGCCTGGGCGTGCCAACCGGCAGCCCAGTTGCAGGCAGCGCTGCAGCAACATATCAAGGACCACCGGGCCACCGTGGCCCTGCAGTTCCAGCACGTCTTCACCTGTGAAGGAATTGGGGCCCGGAAAATACAGGGCCAAACCTTCGTCCAGCACGGCTTCATCGGCATCCAGAAACGGACCGTAATGAGCAAAACGCGGTTTCAGCTCTCGACCACTGATTGCCCGCGCCGCCGCACCCGCAAGCGGCCCGGAAATTCGAACGATGCCGACACCACCGCGACCTTGAGCGGTAGCGACAGCAGCGATGGTTTCACGAGGAGCGCTCATCATCAGGTTCCAGAACAAAAGTGACGGAAAGCAAAACGCCCCACTAGGGGGCGTCTTGAGTGGTTATCCACAGAGTAAGTTACGCCGCGGCTTTTTTGGTAGCCGCTTCGATCTTACGAGTGATGTACCACTGTTGGGAGATCGACAACACGTTGTTGACTACCCAGTACAGAACCAGACCAGCTGGGAACCACAGGAAGAAGAAGGTGAAGATGATTGGCATCATTTTCATTACCTTGGCCTGCATCGGGTCCGGTGGAGCCGGGTTCAGACGCTGCTGGATGAACATGGTCGCGCCCATGATGATCGGCAGGATAAAGAACGGGTCTTTGATCGACAGGTCAGTTATCCACAGCATGAACGGAGCCTGGCGCATTTCCACGCTTTCCAGGAGAACCCAGTACAGCGACAGGAACACCGGCATCTGTACCAGAATCGGCAAGCATCCACCCAACGGGTTGATCTTCTCTTTCTTGTACAGCTCCATCATGGCCTGCGACATTTTCTGCCGGTCATCACCATGCTGTTCTTTCAACGCGGCCAGTTTCGGCGCCACTGCACGCATGCGCGCCATCGACTTGTAGCTGGCTGCCGACAGAGGGAAGAAAAGCCCTTTGATCAGCATGGTCAGGAAGATGATCGACCAGCCCCAGTTACCGACGATGCTGTGGATATGTTGCAGCAGCCAGAAGATCGGCTGGGCAATGAACCACAGGAAGCCGTAATCCACAGTCAGTTCCAGACCTGGGGACAACTCTTTCAACACTGCCTGGCTTTTTGGGCCGGCATACAGAGTAGCGCTGGTTTCAGCCTTGGCACCTGGCGCGACGGTCAACGACGGGCCAGTGAAACCGATGATGTAGTTGCCTTGGCTGTCTTTGCGGGTTTGAACCAGGTTGGCTTCACCCTTGTTCGGGATCCACGCGGTCACGAAGTAGTGTTGCAACCACGCAACCCAACCGCCTTGGACGGTTTCTTTCAGAGCGCCCTTGTCGATATCTTTCATCGACACTTTTTTGTACGGCTCGCTACTTGTCCACAGGGCGGCGCCCAGGTACGTCGCGGTGCCGGTGGCGGTGCTGGAAGAAGGATCGGCGCTGTTGTCACGCTTGAGCTGGGCAAACAGGTTGCCGTTCCAGGGTTTGTCGCTTTCGTTGTCGATCAGGTAAGTGACCTTCAAGTCGTACAAACCGCGGGTGAAGCTGAAACGCTTGATGTAATTGACGCCGTCGAGGCTGAACTTCAGGTCGACGTTCAACTGATTCTGGCCGTCAGCCAGTTGATAATTCTTTTGTTCGGTCGAATAAACCGGACGACCGGTAGCACGTGCATCCGGGCCGTTGGGGCCAGTCAGGCCACTTTGTGCCAGATAAATACGCTCGCCACCGTTATCGAACAGTTGGAACGGAACATCCGGGTGGTCTTGACGACGTGGATACAGCGGCAGTTTCAACTGCGCGATGTCACCGCCTTGTGGATCGATAGCCAGGTCGAGCACATCCGTTTTTACGTGGATGAGGTCTTTATTGGTGACCACCGGCGTTTCTACAGGGGTGCTGGTATCGGCATTCGCGCTGGGTACATCGGCACTGGCGGAAGCATTGTTACCCAGCGGGGTGTCCGGAATAGCCGGCGCAGCCTGATTGGTAGCAACATTCTGAGTCGGCAGGGCAGCTTGACCATAGTCCTGGTTCCACTTAAGAACCATAACGTAGGACACGATTGCCAGGGCGACGATCAGGATCGTGCGTTTAATATCCATGATTACTCGGCCATCGAAGAAGAACGGGAGGTAGGGATAGGCGGAACCGGGTCATAACCACCGGGATTCCACGGATGACAGCGACCTAAACGACGAAAGGTCAGCCAGCCACCGCGCAGAAGACCATGATTTTCTATGGCCTCTAACGCGTAGCAGGAACAACTGGGGTAGAAACGACAGTGGTTGGCCATCAGAGGACTAATGGCATAGCGATAAAACTGGATCGGAACGAGGGCCAGTTTACGCATCAAGGCTGTCTACCCCTACAGTTTCGGTGCTGACTGCTGGTGCTGGCTTGTGGGTACGCGCCAAACGTTTCCAGAGCTTGCCGAAATGCTGAATCAATTCGGGGTTTTCTACGTCCCCCAAGCCTTTACGCGCGACGATAACAATATCCCAACCAACCAGAGTGTCCTGGTGGAGGCGAAACGATTCGCGCATCAGACGCTTGAGGCGATTGCGCTCAACGGAGAGCTTTACGCTCTTCTTGCCGATCACCAACCCGAGACGGGGGTGATCCAGATCGTTGTTACGCGCAAGGAGCAGGAGATTTTTCCCCGGAACCTTGCCGGTGGGGGAGTCAAAGACTGCCTTGAAATGCCGGGGAGTTAGCAGACGCTTTTCCCGACTGAAGTCCTGACTCACCACCAGTGCCGGATTATCAAACTGCCAGACGCGCGCGACCTTTGGCGCGACGACGCGACAGGACGGCACGACCGTTCTTGGTGGCCATGCGGGCACGGAAGCCGTGGGTACGGGCGCGTTTGATGGTGCTGGGTTGGAAAGTACGTTTCATGGCGTTGTTACCTGGTTCGTCCACAACGGGCCGGAATGGCCCCCGTTTTAAGAGACCGGCGATTCTAGAGAAAGCAAGCCTCTAGGTCAATTTCCAACCAGCTTTTCCTTTAATTAGATCTCTATAAGGCAAAGCGCCCTTTTCTGCCTTCTCGCTTTCATGTCGAGTGTCATAGATATAAAAATAGAGAAGGAAGTTATTTAAAGCTTTTCTGTAAAGCTTATAAAAGCTAGGCAGCCCTTCATCTGTGGATAACTACCTTGAGGCCATATTTCACGTGCTGTACAGAGAATGACAACACGGGGGAGAAACGGTGCTCTGCCTGTGCTGCGCTATCGGATAAGCTGTGGGTGGAACAGCTAGTTATCCACAGGCCAGTTACCCACAGACTTTCACCCCCACTTTTGCAACGAGCTCAGGCAGGTTTATCCACAGAGCTTATACACAGACCATTGGTCGCCTTTTTTGCGGTTAACGCATTGATTTTGGGTGCCCTGTGGGCAACCTACATGTGGATAAGTGAGCGGCCGACCGCTACAATGGCGGCTGTTTTTGCCTCACCGGCTTTCAACTTAGGGGATATCCGTGTCAGTGGAACTTTGGCAGCAGTGCGTGGAGCTATTGCGCGATGAGCTGCCTGCCCAGCAATTCAACACCTGGATCCGTCCGCTACAGGTCGAAGCCGAAGGCGACGAGTTGCGTGTCTACGCGCCGAATCGTTTTGTTCTCGACTGGGTCAATGAGAAGTACCTGAGCCGCGTTCTCGAATTGCTCGACGAACATGGCAACGGCCTTGCACCTGCGCTTTCCTTATTAATAGGCAGCAAACGCAGCTCGGCACCGCGCGCGGCGCCGAACGCACCGTTGGCCGCTGCCGCGTCGCAGGCCCAGGTTGCACCGGTTGTTGCTACGCCAAGCCCGACGCCGGCGCCGGCCAAATCGTCCGCGCAAAAAGATGTTTCGGAAAATGAAGAGCCGTCTCGCGACAGCTTCGACCCAATGGCCGGTGCGAGTTCGCAGCAGGCCCCGGTCCGCGCCGAACAGCGCACCGTGCAGGTCGAAGGTGCGCTCAAGCACACCAGTTACCTGAACCGTACCTTTACCTTTGAGAATTTCGTCGAAGGTAAATCCAACCAACTGGCTCGTGCAGCGGCCTGGCAGGTCGCCGATAATCCCAAGCATGGTTATAACCCACTCTTCCTTTATGGTGGCGTTGGCTTGGGTAAGACTCACTTGATGCACGCTGTGGGTAACCACCTATTAAAGAAGAACCCGAACGCCAAGGTCGTGTACCTGCATTCGGAGCGTTTCGTGGCTGACATGGTCAAGGCCCTGCAGCTCAATGCAATCAACGAGTTCAAGCGTTTCTACCGCTCGGTGGATGCCTTGCTGATCGATGACATTCAATTCTTCGCGCGCAAAGAACGTTCTCAGGAAGAGTTTTTCCATACCTTCAATGCCCTGCTCGAAGGCGGCCAGCAGGTCATCTTGACCAGTGACCGTTATCCGAAGGAAATCGAGGGCCTCGAAGAACGCCTGAAGTCCCGCTTCGGCTGGGGCCTGACCGTTGCGGTCGAGCCGCCGGAGCTGGAAACCCGGGTAGCGATCCTGATGAAAAAGGCCGACCAGGCCAAGGTCGAACTGCCGCACGATGCTGCGTTCTTCATTGCCCAGCGCATCCGCTCCAATGTGCGTGAGCTGGAAGGTGCGCTCAAGCGGGTTATCGCACACTCGCATTTCATGGGGCGCGATATCACCATCGAGCTGATTCGCGAATCCCTCAAAGACTTGTTGGCACTGCAAGACAAGCTAGTGAGTGTGGATAACATCCAGCGCACTGTTGCCGAGTACTACAAGATCAAGATTTCGGACCTACTGTCCAAGCGCCGCTCGCGCTCGGTGGCTCGTCCCCGTCAGGTTGCCATGGCCCTCTCCAAGGAGCTGACCAACCACAGCCTGCCGGAAATCGGTGATGTATTTGGCGGTCGTGACCACACCACGGTCTTGCACGCGTGCCGCAAAATCAACGAACTTAAGGAATCCGACGCGGATATTCGCGAGGACTACAAGAACCTGCTGCGTACACTGACAACGTGATGACACCAGCGCAGCTTATTAAGGCAAGGGACTAGACCATGCATTTCACCATTCAACGCGAAGCCCTGTTGAAACCCCTGCAACTGGTCGCGGGCGTCGTCGAGCGCCGACAGACCTTGCCGGTGCTTTCCAACGTATTGCTGGTAGTCGAAGGCCAGCAATTGTCCCTGACCGGTACCGACCTTGAAGTCGAGCTGGTCGGTCGTGTGCAGTTGGAAGAGCCCGCCGAGCCTGGCGAGATCACGGTGCCGGCGCGCAAGCTGATGGACATCTGCAAGAGCCTGCCGAACGACGCCCTGATCGACATCAAGGTGGATGAGGGCAAGTTGGTCGTCAAGGCCGGCCGCAGCCGCTTCACCCTGTCTACCTTGCCGGCCAATGATTTCCCGACTGTAGAAGAGGGCCCCGGCTCGCTGACGTGCAGCCTGGAACAGAGCAAGCTGCGTCGGTTGATCGAGCGTACCAGCTTCGCCATGGCGCAGCAGGACGTGCGTTACTACCTCAACGGCATGTTGTTGGAAGTGTCGGAAGGCATCATCCGTGCTGTCGCCACGGACGGGCACCGCTTGGCAATGTGCTCGATGAAGGCCGACATCGGCCAGCCGGATCGTCACCAGGTGATCGTCCCGCGTAAAGGTATCCTTGAACTGGCGCGCCTGCTGACTGAGCCCGATGGCAACGTCAGCATTGTCCTGGGTCAGCACCACATCCGTGCCACTACCGGCGAGTTCACCTTCACTTCCAAGCTGGTTGACGGCAAATTCCCGGATTACGAGCGCGTACTGCCTAAAGGTGGTGACAAGCTGGTACTCGGCGATCGTCAGGCGTTGCGTGAAGCCTTCAGCCGTACTGCGATCCTGTCCAACGAAAAGTACCGTGGTATCCGTCTGCAACTGGCTAACGGTCAGCTGAAGATCCAGGCCAACAACCCGGAGCAGGAAGAAGCGGAAGAAGAAGTGGGCGTCGACTACAACGGCGGCTCGCTGGAGATCGGCTTCAACGTGAGCTACCTGCTGGACGTATTGGGTGTAATGACTACCGAACAGGTTCGCCTGATTCTGTCGGACTCCAACAGCAGCGCCCTGGTGCAAGAATCCGATAACGACGACTCGGCTTACGTTGTCATGCCGATGCGCCTGTAATTATGCTCAGCAGAAGCTAGATGTCCCTCAGTCGCGTCTCGGTCACCGCGGTGCGCAATCTGCACCCGGTGACCTTCTCCCCCTCCCCCCGCATCAACATCCTCCACGGCGCCAATGGCAGTGGCAAAACCAGCGTGCTGGAAGCCATCCATTTGCTGGGGCTCGCCCGTTCGTTTCGCAGTGCTCGGCTGTTACCCGTCATCCAGTACGAACAATTGGCGTGCACGGTATTTGGCCAGGTTGAGCTGGCTGAAGGTGGACATAGCAGCCTGGGGATATCTCGGGATCGCAGTGGGGAGTTTCAAATTCGCATTGATGGGCAAAACGCGCGGAGTGCGGCGCAACTTGCCGAAATTCTGCCTTTGCAATTGATCAATCCTGATAGCTTTCGCTTGCTGGAAGGTGCACCCAAAATTCGCAGGCAATTCCTCGATTGGGGTGTGTTCCACGTGGAACCACGATTCATGGCCACTTGGCAGCGCCTGCAGAAGGCCCTGCGGCAGCGGAACTCGTGGCTGCGGCATGGTACACTTGACGCCGCTTCACAAGCGGCCTGGGACCGGGAACTGTGCCTGGCCAGCGACGAAATAGATGAATACCGCCGTGCTTATATCAAAGCCTTGAAACCAGTCTTTGAGCAGACCTTAAGAGAACTGTTGGATCTCGAAGGGCTGACGCTGAGCTACTACCGCGGATGGGATAAAGAGCGTGAACTGAGTGCAGTGCTCGCCACATCCCTGCAACGGGATCAGCAAATTGGCCATACACAGGCTGGCCCGCAACGCGCTGATTTGCGTCTCAGATTGGGCGCACACAACGCTGCGGATATCTTGTCGCGCGGCCAGCAGAAGTTGGTGGTGTGTGCTTTACGTATCGCCCAGGGTCACTTGGTTAGCCAGGCCCGGCGCGGTCAGTGTATTTATCTGGTGGATGACCTGCCGTCCGAACTCGATGAGCAGCACCGCCGTTCGCTATGCCGCTTGTTGGAAGACTTACGCTGCCAGGTGTTCATCACCTGTGTAGACCACGAATTATTGAGGGAAGGCTGGCAGACGGAAACGCCAGTCGCTTTGTTCCACGTGGAACAGGGCCGTATCACCCAGACCCACGACCATCGGGAGTGAAGGCATGAGCGAAGAAAACACGTACGACTCGACCAGCATCAAAGTGCTGAAAGGTTTGGATGCCGTACGCAAACGTCCCGGTATGTACATCGGCGACACCGATGATGGTAGCGGTCTGCACCACATGGTGTTCGAGGTGGTCGACAACTCCATCGACGAAGCGCTGGCCGGTCACTGCGACGACATCAGCATCATCATCCACCCGGATGAATCCATCACCGTGCGCGACAATGGTCGCGGCATTCCGGTTGATGTGCATAAAGAAGAAGGCGTTTCGGCGGCCGAGGTCATCATGACCGTGCTCCACGCTGGCGGTAAGTTCGACGATAACTCGTATAAAGTGTCTGGCGGCTTGCACGGCGTAGGTGTTTCGGTAGTAAACGCCCTCTCGGAAGAGCTGGTGTTGACCGTTCGCCGCAGCGGCAAAATCTGGGAGCAAACCTACGTGCATGGCGTGCCTCAGGCACCCATGGCGATCGTGGGTGACAGTGAAACCACCGGTACCCAGATTCACTTCAAGGCTTCCAGCGAGACGTTCAAGAATATCCACTTCAGCTGGGATATCCTCGCCAAGCGTATTCGTGAGCTGTCCTTCCTTAACTCCGGTGTGGGTATCGTCCTCAAGGACGAGCGCAGCGGCAAGGAAGAACTGTTCAAGTACGAAGGTGGCCTGCGTGCGTTCGTTGAATACCTGAACACCAACAAGACTGCGGTCAACCAGGTGTTCCACTTCAATATCCAGCGTGAAGACGGCATCGGCGTGGAAATCGCCCTGCAGTGGAACGACAGCTTCAACGAGAACCTGTTGTGCTTCACCAACAACATTCCACAGCGCGATGGCGGTACTCACCTGGTGGGTTTCCGTTCCGCACTGACGCGTAACCTGAACACCTACATCGAGGCCGAGGGCCTGGCGAAGAAGCACAAAGTCGCCACCACCGGTGACGATGCGCGTGAAGGCTTGACTGCGATCATCTCGGTTAAAGTACCGGACCCCAAGTTCAGCTCCCAGACCAAAGACAAGCTGGTGTCTTCCGAAGTGAAGACCGCAGTGGAACAGGAGATGGGCAAGTACTTCTCCGACTTCCTGTTGGAAAACCCGAACGAAGCCAAGCTGGTAGTTGGCAAGATGATCGACGCCGCACGTGCCCGTGAAGCAGCACGTAAAGCCCGTGAGATGACCCGCCGCAAAGGCGCGCTGGATATTGCCGGCTTGCCAGGCAAACTCGCGGACTGTCAGGAGAAGGACCCTGCCCTCTCCGAACTGTACCTGGTGGAAGGTGACTCTGCTGGCGGCTCCGCCAAGCAGGGCCGTAACCGTCGTACCCAGGCCATCCTGCCGTTGAAGGGCAAGATCCTCAACGTCGAGAAAGCCCGTTTCGACAAGATGATTTCTTCCCAGGAAGTCGGCACCTTGATCACGGCACTGGGCTGCGGCATCGGTCGCGACGAGTACAACATCGACAAGCTGCGCTACCACAACATCATCATCATGACCGATGCTGACGTCGACGGTTCGCACATCCGTACCCTGCTGCTGACCTTCTTCTTCCGTCAGTTGCCGGAGCTGATCGAGCGCGGCTACATCTACATCGCCCAGCCGCCGTTGTACAAAGTGAAAAAGGGCAAGCAAGAGCAATACATCAAAGACGACGACGCCATGGAAGAGTACATGACGCAGTCGGCCCTGGAAGATGCCAGCCTGCACTTGAACGACGAGGCGCCGGGTATCTCCGGTGAGGCACTGGAGCGTCTGGTTAACGACTTCCGCATGGTGATGAAGACCCTCAAGCGTCTGTCGCGCCTGTACCCTCAGGAACTGACCGAGCACTTCATCTACCTGCCGGCGGTCAGCCTGGAGCAGTTGGGTGATCACGCGGCCATGCAGGAATGGTTGGCTCAATACGAAGTGCGCTTGCGTACCGTCGAGAAATCCGGCCTGGTCTACAAAGCCAGCCTGCGTGAAGATCGTGAACGTGGCGTGTGGTTGCCCGAGGTCGAACTGATCTCCCACGGCCTGTCCAACTACGTCACCTTCAACCGCGACTTCTTCGGCAGCAATGACTACAAGACCGTGGTTACCCTGGGCGCTCAACTGAGCACTCTGTTGGACGAAGGCGCTTACATCCAGCGTGGCGAACGCAAAAAGCCCGTCAAGGAATTCAAGGAAGCCCTCGACTGGCTGATGGCTGAAAGCACCAAGCGTCATACCATCCAGCGATACAAAGGTCTGGGTGAGATGAACCCGGATCAGCTGTGGGAAACCACCATGGACCCAAGCCAGCGTCGCATGTTGCGCGTGACCATCGAAGACGCCATTGGCGCAGACCAGATCTTCAACACCCTCATGGGTGATGCGGTCGAGCCTCGCCGTGACTTCATCGAGAGCAATGCCTTGGCGGTGTCCAACTTGGACTTCTGATCAAGCCTACGCGCTAAAGCAAAAGGCCAACGCTATGCGTTGGCCTTTTTTATTGCTGCGGGGATGTATTTTTAAAATGCTCCACGTGGAACATTGCCGATTTTAGTCCGACGTGGTCGTCGCCACACTCTCCAACCGATACCCATACCCATAGATAGTCAGCAACTGCCAGCCTCGATCCGCCGTCAGCCCCAGCTTGTTACGCAGTCGATAGATATGCGTATCCAGCGGGCGGGAGGACACCATTTCCTCATGGGTCCAGAACCGTTCATACAGGTACTCACGGGACAGCGGCCGCGCGAGGTTTGCGAACAAGCAACTGGCCAGTCGATACTCCCTCTCGGTCAGATTGATTGGTTTACCTGCACGGGTGACGGTCAGCTCGGCATCGTCAAAGGTCAGGTCGTTGAAACTTTGCAGCTCGCTGGTGGCGGGCTTTTGCAAACCATGACGGCGTAGCACCGCACTGACCCGTGCTTTGAGCTCATTGGGGCGGAAGGGTTTGCTGACGTAGTCATCGGCCCCGCTGTTGAGTGCCGTGACGATGTCGCTCTCTGCGTCCCGGCTGGTCAGCATGATGACCGCAGGGGGGACCTCCATGTGTTCTCGGGTCCAGCGCAACAGGGCGATTCCGCTGATATCAGGCAGTTGCCAATCGAGTATCAGCAGATCGAAGGTTTCCCGGCGTAACTGGCGCAACAGGTCTTCGCCGCGCTCAAAGAAATGCAGGGACCACGGCTGTTCCGCAGTGCTGGGGATCTGTCGCAGTGTCTGTTCAACCCGGCGTAGTTCGGCAGGCTCGTCATCCAGTATTGCGACACGCATGGGTGGGTCCTTTCAACTAAAATAGCGGCCGTCGATGGCCTGTTCGACAGCGATTTCGTACAGAGCAAATACCTGGTGTTGAATCTGAATAATTGTGGCCAGACGCAACACCCCGTGGATCAATCGGTACGCTGATAGCAAAGAGCCGTTAACTCATTGAATGTCTTCAGTACCAATGTGGGAAAGATACCGGCTCCTGCTCCTGAGGAAAAGGATCAGCCGACGCATGCGTAACGTGCGTAAAACCTGCGCGTTTTTGTGAGACGCACTATGGAAGCCCCATGTCGATAAGCACCCTGAGTTTTTCTCCCCGCAGCGGGTACGGGATACTCCCCTCGTTCCTGCTCATGGCCTTGGTTGCCCTACCTGTTTGCGCGGCGCCCCGCGCCGCCTACATCGATGATCATTTTGTCTGTCGTGCCCAGCCGCTGCCGGCGGTTGTCCTGCATCTGACAGGGGACGCCTGGAAGCTGGACAGCCAGGGCAAGGCGCACCCTCTGCAAGAAGGCATGACCATCGATGAGCAAGAAGGCGTGAGAACCTCGGAATCGGCGTTCACCAGCCTGTTGTTCGGCGACGGTTCGAGAGTGGTCCTGCCTTCCCATTCGCAGGTGCATTTGCGCTCGGTGCAACCGCTGTCGATTCCCCAGGTCGTTCTCGAACAAGGCCAGGCTGAAGCCTATGTGATCAAGCGGGACAGCGCCTATGATCGGTTCCAGATCGTGACTCCCGTGGGAGTGCTGGGGGTACGCGGTACGCACTTTCGAGTACGCGATGAAGGTGAGCAATCGGTATTGGAGGTGCTCAACGGGCAGGTCGCGGTCAACCGTGATGTGAACACAAAGCGGGTCACCGGTCCTGTCGACGGCGAAGTGAAGGTGGATGCGCGCCAGGGACTGTTGTTCACCAGACGGGGTGAACTCAAGCCCGTGGAGCTTCTGCCGGCGCCGGTGTTGGTTGGGCAGGACGGCCAGAAAGGCGACGCGCCGGTGTGGCATTTGTACCTGCGACCATTACCGGGGGCGCAGCGTTATCGCGCGCAAGTTGCCACGGATAGCGCCTTCCTGAACATCAAGCAGCAAAACTTTTCCAGCGAGCCGAAAATGAGCTTCACTGGGCTCAAAGCGTCGTTCTATCACGTGCGTTTGTCGGCGTACGATGAGCACGGCCTGGAGGGAGAAACCGGGGTTTATGACATCTTCTACTACCCACCCGCCACCCAGGCGCAGGCATCCGGTGGCTGACCGATGATGCTCTGGCGCAAGGCCGAGAAACGCCAGCCTACCCATGCCCAGCGTTTATTCCACGGCCTGGTTCGGGAATGGTTGTGGATAGGTCTGCTGCTATTGCCGATCACCGCCTACCTGTCCCTCAGCCCGGGGCTGGCGCTGAACAACCCGCTGTACGACAGCCTTCGCCGCCTGGCCCCTCTGCCGGTGGACCCGCGCATCTTGTTGGTGACGATTGATGATCAGAGCGTCAAAGCGCTGGGCCGATGGCCCTGGCCGCGCAGCCTGCACGCCGACTTGATCGACCGCCTGAGTGACGCACAACCGGCGGCGATCCTGTTCGATGTGATCTTCAGCGAGCCAGGTGTACCCGCCAATGATCGACGCCTGGCGGATGCGATTTGCAACGCAGGTAACGTGGTATTGCCGTTATTGCGTGAAGGCGCCGCCACCTATAGCGAGCCGGACCCGCAACTCTTGCCCCTGCTCAAATGCGCCAAGGGCCTTGGGCATATCAACGTTGAAGCGGATAGCGATGGCGTGGTTCGTAGCCTCTACCTGCGCGAAGGCCCGCCCGGTGCTACCACACCGCAATTGGCGTGGCTGGCCTACACATTAAGCGGCCAACCGTCTGAGATGCCTGGCGAGCCGATGGCGCAAACCAGCGCGCAGTGGCATCGGGACTACGCTATACGCATCCCGTTCATCGCGGCCCATACCCATTTTCCCAGTGTCTCCTACGCCAGCCTGTTACGCGGTGAAGTCGCCCCTGAGCGGCTGCGCAATCGCCTGATCCTGGTGGGGGCCACCGCCTCTGGAATGGGCGATCGTTTTGTCACCCCGCTGTCGTCGATTGCGGGCACCACGGCGGGTGTCGAGATCCAGGCCAACGTCCTCAACGGCTTGCTGCAAGAGCGCAGCATTGTCGAGCTGCCCGGTTGGCTCGCCGCGTTGATCGCGACCTCGTTGGTGGCCGTGTTACTGGGCCTGCTGCTGTATCGGCCCCGGTACGCCTTGTGGATGACGCTGGGGTGCATGGCTGGCGCTCTGCTGGGGGCATGGCTGCTGCTGCGCATGGGGCACTGGTGGCCGCCGGCGGCGTGTCTGATCGGTTTGCTGCTCAGCTACCTGATCTGGAACTGGCGTCGTCTCAGCGTGATCCTCGCTTATTTCGGCTGGGAACTGGCGCGCCTGGATCACGAACCCAAGGTTCTCCCCGAACGTCGTCGCGCCCCCGCAAGCAAAGGGGATATGTTACAGGCGCGGATTTTTGCCTTGGAGCAGGCGGTTAGCCGCACACGTGACACGCGCCGTTTCATGGCCGATGGTCTGGAGTGCCTGCCGGTGGCAACGCTGATTACCGATCCCCAAGGCACCATATTGCTGGCCAATCGCATCGCTCGTGAGGTGTTCGGTAGCGATCTGGTCAGCGCCAATCTGATCGAACAGCTCGCTGATTTGGGTTATCCACCGCTGCACAACGGCGTTCGCCCTGCCCTCTCGGCGTTGGAGCTTGTTGAATTCCGTGACATCCACCAACGCAGCTTGCGCATGGAACTCGCACCCTTGCTGCCGGCTGAAGGCGATATCGCCCTCGGCTGGCTGCTGAGCCTGACCGACCTGAGCAAGGAGCGCGAGGCCCAGCAACACCGTGAGACGATGTTGCGCTTTTTGTCCCACGACCTGCGTGCGCCGCATTCGGCAATATTGGCCCTGCTGGATGTGCACAACAGCGAGTCACCGGTGTTTGCTCAAATCGAACAACAAGTGAAGCGAGCCTTGAGCCTCACGGAATCCTTTGTGCAATTGGCCAAGGCCGAAGCCGACGGCTATCAGTTCCAGCCCACGCTGTTCGCCATGCTGGTGATGGACGCCTTTGACCAGGTGGCGTTGCTCGCCCAGCTCAAGGGCATCCACCTCGTCCACGACCTGGATGAAGCCGATGAGGCCATGGTGTCGGCAGATCAATCATTGCTCACTCGAGCGCTGTTTAATGTGCTGGAGAACGCCATCAAGTACTCGCCGTCCGGTACCACCGTCAGCTTGAGCCATAGCAGCGGGCAAGGTGTTCTGGAGTGCCGCATCAGCGATCAGGGGCCGGGTATTGCGCCTGACGACTTGCCCGAGCTGTTCAACCAGTACCGGCGCTTTGATTCGGCCCAGGGCAGCGAAGGGTTGGGGTTGGGCCTGACCATGGTCAAAGCCGTGGTCGAGCGTCATGGTGGTCGTATCCGGTGTGAAAGCGAGTTGGAAAAAGGCTCTACCTTCATCCTTTCCCTGCCCCTCTTGGACGAATAAAAAACGTACTTTTTCGTTGTGCATAAAAAACCGGTCACAAGGACCGGTTTTTTTTGACTGAAAAAACTTATGCACGTTTTTCGAGATTTTATAAGATCAAGAAATATGTAATAAAATCAGTTTGTTAAGTTTGAAAATCATCAATTCGCCAACAAACCGTACACAGGTTATCCACAGAAGCTCACACCGCCGGTGTTTCGACCACAACCGGCTCCGGAGGCAACGAACCCATGGCTCGCTGTTGTGCCTCGTTCCACGCGGCAGCGCGATCATTCAGCGCAGCAATGGCACGCGGTCCTTCACCTTCGGCGTACATTGGCTCACCAATCACTACGGTGATGGTGCCCTCGCGTTTTGCCCAACCCGTCTTTGGCCAGAACTTGCCGGCGTTGTGGGCGATTGGCAAAACCGGCAGGTTCGCGTTGACCGCCAGCGCGGTACCACCGCGTGAGAACTTGCCTACGGTGCCGTAGGGCACCCGAGTGCCTTCAGGGAAGATCAACACCCAGACGCCGTCCTTGAGCAATTCGTCGCCTTTTTTGGCCACGTGCTTGAGCGCCGCCTTGGGGTTGTCACGGTCAATGGCAATTGGCCGAAGCATGGCCATGGCCCAGCCGAAGAACGGCACGTACAGCAACTCACGCTTGAGTACCTGGCTCAATGGCGAGAAGTAGGCCGACAGGAAGAACGTCTCCCACGTGCTCTGGTGGTTCGACAGAATCACGCAGGGCTGGTCCGGGACGTTTTCAGCACCCTTGACCTCGAAACGGATGTTGAGGAATACCCGGGTCAGCCACAACGCGCAGCGGCACCAATAGACGTTGATAAAGCGATAACGCGCCTTGAACGGCAAAAAAGGCGCAATAAAAAAGCTCAGGGTGCACCAGAGAAACGAACTGGTGCCCAGCAGCAGGTAAAAGAAAAAGGTTCTGATGGCCTGCAAGATCGACATGGCGGCATTTACCGTTGCGGGACACGGCCCGCCTGTTAAAAGCGCACTCCCGAACAGTCCTTGGCCAGGAAGTCGAGGGCGGCTAGTTGTTGATAAGTTCTGCGGCAACCGCCGCCAGATCGTCAAAAATCAAAGTGCCTACCGGCAGGTTTTTCGCCTGGGTCTTTTCGCCTTTCCCGGTCTTAACCAAAACTGGCTGAGAGTCGACGGCTTTGGCCGCCTCCAGGTCACCGAGGCTGTCCCCGACGAACCATAGCCCAGCCAAGGGCACCTTGTAATGTTCTGCAATGGTTTTCAACATGCCAGGCTTGGGTTTGCGGCAATCGCAGCCCTCATCCGGCCCGTGGGGGCAGTACACCACCAGCCCCACCTCACCGCCCTGCTCGGCGACTAACGTGCGCAATCGCGCATGCATGGCGTCCAGGGTGGCGATGTCGTAGTAGCCACGGGCAATGCCGGACTGGTTGGTGGCGATCGCCACCGTCCAGCCGGCTTTGCTCAACTGCGCGATGGCCTCGATCGAGCCGGGCAGTGGAACCCACTCCTCCACCGACTTGATGTAAGCGTCGGAGTCATAGTTGATCACCCCGTCCCGATCGAGAATCAGCAGTTTCAACATAGTCAGCTCAGTGTGGAAATATCAGCGATGCCGATGAACAAGCCGCGCAGGCGCGCCAGCATGGCATAACGGTTTTTCCGCACGCCGGCCTCTTCGGCATTGACCATCACCGCCTCGAAGAACGCATCCACCGGCTCACGCAAGCTCGCCAGGCGCGCCAGCGCTTCGGCGTAGTTACGCTCGGCGATCAGCGGCTTCACCGCGTTTTCCGCCTTGGCGATGGCCGAGTTCAGCGAGAACTCCTTGGCATCGGCAAACAGGCCCGGGTCGACTTCGGCGTTGCCCAAGCCTTCGGCCTTGCTCAGCAGGTTCGACACGCGTTTGTTCACGGCGGCCAGGGCATCGGCCTCCGGCAGCTTGCGGAACGCCTGTACGGCTTGCACGCGTTGGTCGAAGTCCAGCGCCGAACCCGGTTGCAGGGCACGTACCGACAGGTAGACGGAAACATCCACGCCTTCGTCTTCGTAACGCGCACGCAGGCGGTCGAACACAAACTCCAGCACTTGCTCGGCTAGGCCGGCTTGCTTGACCTTGGCACCGAACTGGCCGACCGCGAACACCACGGCCTGGGTCAGGTCGAGGTCCAGCTTCTTGTCGATCAGGATACGCAGCACGCCCAGGGCCGCACGGCGCAGGGCATACGGGTCTTTGCTGCCGGTGGGCAACATGCCGATACCGAAGATACCAACGAGGGTGTCCAGCTTGTCGGCGATGGCCACGGCCGCACCGGTCAGGGTGCTTGGCAGCTCGGCACCGGCACCGCGCGGCATGTACTGCTCGTTCAGTGCCAGGGCCACATCCTCCGGCTCGCCGTCGTTGAGGGCGTAGTAGTAACCGGCGACGCCTTGCATCTCGGGGAACTCGCCAACCATCTCGGTGGCCAGGTCGCACTTGGACAGCAGGCCCGCACGCGCAGCCCGTGCAGCATCACCGCCGATACGTGGCGCAATGTAGGCAGCCAGCTTGGAAACGCGTACGGCCTTGTCGTAGACACTGCCGAGTTTTTCCTGGAACACCACGTTCTGCAGGCGCAGGTTGAAGTCTTCGAGCTTCTGCTTCTTGTCTTGCTTGAAGAAGAACTCGGCGTCGGTCAGGCGCGGGCGAACGACTTTTTCGTTACCGGCGATGATCTGCTGCGGGTCCTTGCTCTCGATGTTGGCCACTGTGATGAAGCGCGGCAGCAACTTGCCGTCCACGTCCAGCAGGCAGAAGTACTTCTGGTTGTCCTGCATGGTGGTGATCAGCGCTTCTTGCGGCACCTCGAGGAAACGTTCCTCGAACGAGCACACCAGCGGCACCGGCCATTCAACCAGGGCGGTCACTTCATCAAGCAGGCTTGGCGGCACGATGGCGGTGCCTTCCTGCAGGCGAGCCAGCTCTTCGGTGCGTTTGCTGATCAGCTCGCGACGCTCGTTGGCATCGGCCAGCACGTAGGCGGCACGCAGGTCGTTGAGGTAGTTGGCCGGCGAAGTAATGCGCACGGCTTCGGGATGGTGGAAGCGGTGGCCACGGGAATCACGGCCCGCTTTCTGGGCGAGGATGGTGCAGTCGATGACCTGGTCACCGAGCAGCATGACCAGCCACTGGGTCGGGCGTACGAATTCTTCTTTGCGCGCACCCCAGCGCATGCGCTTGGGGATCGGCAGGTCGTTCAGCGAATCTTCGACGATGGTCGGCAGCAGGCTTGCGGTCGGCTTGCCGGTGATGACCTGGCTGAAGCGCAGTTTCGGGCCGCTCTGGTCGATATCGCTCAGCTCCACGCCACACTTCTTGGCAAAACCAAGGGCGGCCTGGGTCGGGTTGCCTTCGGCGTCGAAAGCGGCCTGGCGCGGTGGGCCGTCAAGGTTGATGCTGCGGTCCGGCTGCTGGGTTTCCAGGGCGGTCAGCAACACGGCCAGGCGGCGTGGCGCGGCGTAGACTTTCTTCGCTTCAAACTTCAGGCCGGCGGTTTGCAGGCCTTTTTCGATACCGGCCAGGAAGGCGTCGGCCAGGGTATTGAGTGCCTTGGGTGGCAGCTCTTCGGTGCCCAGTTCAACCAGGAAATCTTGAGCACTCATTGTGCAGCCTCCAGCTTAGCCAACACTTCATCACGCAAATCCGGGGTTGCCATCGGGAAGCCCAGCTTGGCGCGTGCCAGCAGGTAGGCTTGGGCGACGGAACGCGCCAGGGTGCGGACACGCAGGATGTATTGCTGACGCGCGGTTACCGAGATGGCACGGCGGGCGTCGAGCAGGTTGAAGGTATGGGAGGCCTTCAACACCATTTCATAGCTTGGCAACGGCAGCGGCTGGTCGAGTTCGATCAGGCGCTTGGCTTCGCTTTCATAGAAGTCGAACAGTTCGAACAGCTTGTCGACGTTGGCGTGTTCGAAGTTGTAGGTGGACTGCTCCACCTCGTTCTGATGGAACACATCGCCGTAGGTCACTTTGCCGAACGGGCCGTCCGCCCACACCAAGTCGTAGACCGAGTCCACGCCTTGCAGGTACATGGCCAGGCGCTCAAGGCCGTAGGTGATTTCGCCGGTCACCGGGTAGCACTCGATGCCGCCCGCTTGCTGGAAGTAAGTGAACTGCGTCACTTCCATGCCGTTGAGCCACACTTCCCAGCCCAGGCCCCAGGCGCCCAGGGTCGGCGATTCCCAGTTGTCTTCGACGAAACGGATATCGTGGACCAGTGGGTCCAGGCCGACATGTTTCAACGAGCCCAGGTACAGCTCCTGGAAATTGTCCGGGTTCGGCTTCAAGACCACCTGGAACTGGTAGTAGTGCTGCAGGCGGTTGGGGTTTTCGCCGTAGCGGCCGTCAGTCGGGCGACGACTGGGCTGCACATAAGCGGCGTTCCAGGTTTCCGGGCCGATGGCCCGCAGGAATGTGGCGGTGTGGAAAGTGCCGGCGCCTACTTCCATATCGTAGGGCTGAAGTACCACACAACCTTGCTCGGCCCAATATTGCTGGAGGGCGAGGATCAAGTCTTGGAAGGTACGCACGGCTGGCGTAGGCTGGCTCACGAAATTCACCTGTTACTTGGGCTGCGATTTAAAGAGCGGGAGTATACCCGATTCGGCCCTGCTACCACCCCCTGGAGCCTTATGCCACGCTGCTTTTGGTGTTCTGAAGATCCGCTGTACATGGCATATCACGATCAGGAGTGGGGAACGCCGCTGCGCGATGCGCAGGGTTTGTTCGAGTTGCTTTTGCTCGAAGGGTTCCAGGCGGGCCTGTCCTGGATCACCGTTTTACGCAAACGCGAGCATTATCGAAAGGTGTTGTTCGGTTTTGATGCGCAGCGGTTGGCGAAACTGACCGATGCTGAAATCGATGCCTTGATGCTCGATCCGGGTATCGTGCGCAATCGCTTGAAGCTCAACGCCACCCGGCGCAATGCCGCTGCCTGGCTGGCCCTGGAAGACCCGGTGGGGTGGCTCTGGTCCTTCGTTGGCGGCGTGCCCAAGGTCAATCACTTCAAGGACCGCAGCGAAGTCCCGGCAATTACCCCCGAGGCCGAAGCCATGAGCAAGGCCCTGAAAAAGGCCGGGTTCACCTTTGTCGGGCCGACCATCTGCTATGCCTTCATGCAGGCCAGCGGCATGGTCATGGACCACACCCAGGACTGTGACCGTTACGCGCAGTTGGCCAACGCCGGTTAGAATGCCCGCTTTGCGCACCACACACGATCAGGAGTGACCTGTGGAAAAGTTTAAAGGCGCCTTGCTGGTAGGCGCTCTCCGGTTGTTTGCCCTGCTGCCCTGGCGCGCCGTTCAAGCCGTCGGCACGGCGATTGGCTGGATCATGTGGAAAACCCCCAACCGCTCTCGCGACACGGTGCGGATCAACCTCTCCAAGTGCTTCCCGGACATGGACCCGGCCGCTCGCGAGCGGCTGGTCGGCCAGAGCCTGATGGATATCGGCAAGTCCCTGACCGAAAGCGCCTGTGCCTGGATCTGGCCGGCCCAGCGCTCCATCGACCTGGTGCGCGAAGTCGAAGGCCTGGAAGTGCTGCACCAAGCCCTGGCCTCAGGCAAAGGCGTGGTGGGCATCACCAGCCACCTGGGCAACTGGGAAGTGCTCAATCACTTCTATTGCAACCAATGCAAACCGATCATTTTCTACCGCCCGCCGAAGCTCAAGGCGGTGGATGAACTCCTGCAAAAACAGCGGGTGCAACTGGGTAACCGCGTGGCGGCGTCGACCAAGGAAGGCATTCTCAGCGTGATCAAGGAAGTGCGCAAAGGCGGCCAGGTCGGCATCCCCGCCGACCCGGAGCCGGCCGAATCGGCAGGGATCTTCGTGCCGTTCTTCGCCACCCAGGCGCTGACCAGCAAGTTCGTGCCGAACATGCTCGCAGGCCACAAGGCTGTGGGTGTCTTCCTGCATGCGCTGCGGTTGCCGGATGGCTCAGGCTACAAAGTGATCCTGGAAGCGGCGCCGGAAGACATGTACAGCACCGACACCGCCACGTCCTGCGCGGCCATGAGCAAGGTGGTGGAGCGTTATGTCGGCGCGTACCCGAGCCAGTACATGTGGAGCATGAAGCGCTTCAAGAAGCGCCCGCCGGGCGAGGCGCGGTGGTACTAGGCCCCACTGGCTCAATACCCAAGCAAAACCCAATGTGGGAGGGGGCTTGCTCCCGATAGCGGTGGTTCAGCTAAGTAATTCTTGGCTGACACACTGCAATCGGGAGCAAGCCCCCTCCCACATTTCATTCCGGTCAGGGCTGACGGTCGAGTTTCTTCAGGAACACCGTCATCTCTTTCTCGGCCTGCTTGTCGCCATGGGTCTGGGCCGCTTCGATCCCTTTCTCCCACGCCAGCCGCGCCGCAGCGATATCACCCAATCCCGCCTGCGCCTTGCCCAGCAACTTCCACGCCGCCGAATACTTCGGGTCAAACTCGACGCACTTGCGTAAATGCTCCACGGCCTTGGCGTTGTCCTTCAGGTCCAGGTAACCCTTGCCCAAGCCAAAGCGCAGCAGGGAATTATCAACACCCTTGGCGAGCATTTTCTCCAGGGATTCGAGCATGCCGGCGTACTCCTTTTGCGTCAGAAAAAGCTCAGCCCCACGTGGAACAACTTCTCCACATCGCGGATATGCTTTTTATCCACCAGGAACAAAATCACATGGTCGCCCGTGGCGATCACCGTGTCGTCGTGGGCGATGATCACTTCTTCATCACGAATGATCGCGCCGATGGTGGCGCCCGGTGGCAGGCCGATATCGCGGATGGCCTTGCCGATCACCTTGCTCGATTTCGCATCACCGTGGGCGATCGCCTCGATGGCCTCCGCCGCGCCCCGGCGCAGGGAGTGCACGCTGACGATATCGCCACGGCGCACGTGGGCGAGCAAGGTGCCAATGGTGGCCAACTGCGGGCTGATGGCGATGTCTATATCGCCCCCTTGAATCAGGTCGACATAGGCCGGGTTGTTGATGATGGTCATCACCTTCTTCGCGCCCAGTCGCTTGGCCAGCAGGGAAGACATGATGTTGGCTTCGTCATCGTTGGTCAGGGCCAGGAAGATATCCGCGTCGGCAATGTTTTCTTCCATCAGCAGGTCGCGGTCCGAGGCACTGCCTTGCAGCACCACGGTACTGTCGAGCGTGTCGGACAAATACCGGCAACGTGTCGGGCTCATCTCGATGATCTTCACTTGGTAGCGGCTTTCAATCGCCTCCGCCAAGCGTTCGCCGATCTGCCCACCCCCCGCGATCACGATGCGTTTGTAGCTCTCGTCGAGCCGGCGCATTTCGCTCATCACTGCGCGAATATTCGCCTTGGCTGCGATGAAAAATACCTCGTCGTCAGCCTCGATCACCGTATCGCCCTGGGGCAGGATCGGCCGGTCGCGTCGGAAAATAGCCGCTACGCGGGTTTCCACATTCGGCATGTGTTCGCGCAACTGGCGCAGTTGCTGGCCGACCAGCGGGCCACCGTAGTAAGCCTTAACCGCCACCAATTGTGCCTTGCCTTCGGCGAAGTCGATCACCTGCAAGGCGCCGGGTATCTCGATCAGGCGCTTGATGTAGTGGGTCACCACCTGCTCCGGGCTGATCAACACGTCCACCGGAATCGCGTCGTTGTCGAACAGCCCCGCACGGGTCAGGTAGGCCGCTTCACGCACGCGGGCGATCTTGGTCGGGGTGTGGAACAGGGTGTGGGCGACTTGGCAGGCAACCATGTTGGTTTCGTCACTGTTGGTCACGGCCACCAGCATATCGGCATCGTCGGCGCCGGCCTGGCGCAGCACCGTCGGGAATGATGCGCGGCCTTGCACAGTGCGGATGTCCAGGCGGTCGCCGAGGTTGCGCAGGCGTTCGCTGTCGGTGTCGACCACCGTGATGTCGTTGGCTTCGCTGGCCAAATGCTCGGCCAGCGTACCGCCAACCTGCCCTGCCCCAAGGATGATGATTTTCATCCGGTCACTCCCTTAAAACCATTCAGCCGCGTGCGGCGGCGATTTTGATCAGTTTGGCGTAGTAGAAGCCATCGTGGCCGCCTTCCTGTGCGAGCAGTTGGCGGCCGTGGGGCTGCTTGATCCCGGCGGCCGTGGCGAGGTCCAGTTCGCGCGCGCCGCTGGTGCGGGCGAGGAAGGCCTGGATCACCTCGGTGTTCTCGGTGGGCAAGGTAGAGCAGGTGGCGTAGAGCAGGATGCCGCCGACTTCCAGGGTCGGCCACAAGGCGTCGAGCAGTTCGCCTTGCAGCACGGCCAGGGCCGCGATGTCGTCGGGCTGGCGGGTCAGCTTGATGTCCGGATGACGGCGGATGACGCCGGTGGCGGAACACGGCGCGTCCAGCAGGATACGTTGGAAGGGTTTGCCGTCCCACCAACTGGCGGTGTCGCGGCCGTCGGCAGCGATCAGGTCGGCGTTGAGGCCCAGGCGTGCGAGGTTTTCACGCACACGTACCAGGCGCTTGGCTTCCAGGTCGACCGCGACCACACCCGCCAGGTCCTTTTCGACTTCCAGGATGTGGCAGGTCTTGCCGCCCGGTGCGCAGCAAGCGTCGAGCACGCGTTGGCCGGGGGCCAGGTCGAGCAGGTCGGCGGCCAGTTGTGCGGCTTCGTCCTGCACGCTGATCCAGCCTTCGGCAAAGCCCGGCAGGCTGCGTACGTCGGTGGCGGCTTCCAGCACGATACCGTCGACGCTGTACACGCACGGTGTGGCGTTGATGCCGGCCGTGCTCAGCAATTGCAGGTAGGCATCACGGCTGTGATGACGGCGGTTGACCCGCAGGATCATCGGCGGGTGTGCGTTGTTGGCGGCGCAAATGGCTTCCCAGTGCTGCGGCCAGAAGGCTTTCAGGGCTTTTTGCAGCCAGCGTGGGTGAGCGGTGCGCACTACCGGGTCGTGCTCCAGCTCGGCCAGCAGCGCTTCGCTCTCGCGCTGGGCGCGGCGCAGCACGGCGTTGAGCAGGGCCTTGGCCCAGGGCTTTTTCAGCTTGTCGGCGCAACCGACGGTTTCACCGATGGCGGCATGGGCCGGCACGCGGGTGTAGAGCAACTGATAGAGGCCGACCAGCAGCAGCGCCTCCACATCCGCATCGGCGGCCTTGAACGGCTTTTGCAGCAGCTTGGCCGCCAGCGCCGACAAGCGAGGCTGCCAGCGGGCGGTGCCAAATGCCAGGTCTTGGGTGAAACCGCGATCGCGGTCCTCAACCTTGTCCAGCTGAGTGGGCAGCGAACTGTTCAACGAAGCCTTGCCGTTGAGAACGGCGGCGAGGGCCTTGGCGGCGGCCAGACGCGGGTTCATTGGGCGACCGTCCCGAGAACCGTGCCGAGGGCAAATTTCTCACGACGGCTGTTGAACAAGTCGCTGAAATTCAGCGCCTTGCCGCCGGGCAATTGCAGACGGGTCAGGCACAGCGCCTGTTCACCGCAGGCCACCAACAGGCCGTCTTTGCTGGCCCCGATGATTTCGCCGGGAGCGCCTTTGCCATCGGCCAAGGTCGCGGCCAGTACCTTCAAGGCTTCGCCGTTGAGCGTGCTGTGGCAGATCGGCCACGGGTTGAAGGCTCGCACCAGGCGCTCCAGTTCCACGGCCGGGCGGCTCCAGTCGATACGCGCTTCGTCTTTATTCAGTTTGTGGGCGTAGGTGGCCAGGCTGTCATCCTGTACGTCGCCTGGCAGTGTGCCAGTTGCGAGGCCGGCGATAGCCTGGATCACCGCCGGCGGGCCCAGCTCGGCGAGACGGTCGTGCAGGCTGCCGCCCGTGTCTTCGCCCGTGATCGGGGTGGTGACCTTGAGCAGCATCGGGCCGGTATCCAGGCCCGCCTCCATGCGCATCACGGTCACCCCGCTTTCGCGGTCACCCGCCTCAACCGCCCGCTGGATGGGGGCTGCGCCGCGCCAGCGTGGCAGCAACGAGGCGTGACTGTTGATGCAACCCAGGCGCGGGATGTCGAGCACCACTTGTGGAAGGATCAAGCCATAGGCCACGACCACCAACAGGTCCGGCTGCAGTGCGGCCAGCTCGGCCTGAGCCTCGGCATTACGCAGGCTGGGTGGTTGCAGCACAGGGATGTTGTGCTCCAGCGCCAACTGCTTGACCGGGCTTGGCATCAGTTTTTGCCCGCGCCCGGCCGGACGATCCGGCTGGGTATACACCGCGACGATGTCATAAGGGCTGGCAAGCAGCGCCTTGAGGTGTTCGGCTGCGAATTCGGGAGTGCCGGCAAAAACAATGCGCAGTGGCTCGGTCATGGGAGTTCTCGGTTAAAAGCAGTCACAAAAGAAAAAGGCTTGCCGCAGCAAGCCTTTGGAAGACGGGCATCAAGCTTGCTGGCGATGCTTTTTTTCCAGCTTCTTCTTGATTCGGTCGCGCTTGAGCGTGGACAGGTAATCGACAAACAGCTTGCCGTTGAGGTGGTCGCACTCATGTTGGATGCATACCGCCAGCAGGCCATCGGCGATCAACTCGTAGGGCTTGCCATCACGGTCCAGGGCCTTGATCTTCACGCGTAGCGGGCGTTCGACGTTTTCGTAGAACTCCGGTACCGACAGGCAACCTTCCTGGTATTCGCCCATCTCTTCGGTCAGCGGTTCGAACTCGGGGTTGATGAACACCCGGGGTTCGCTGCGATCTTCCGACAGGTCCATGACCACGACGCGCTGATGCACGTTGACCTGGGTGGCGGCGAGGCCGATGCCCGGGGCTTCATACATTGTTTCAAACATGTCATCGACCAACTGACGAACCTTGTCGTCCACTACGGCCACCGGTTTGGCGATCGTGCGCAGGCGCGAGTCGGGGAATTCGAGGATGTTCAAAATAGCCATAAGCGTAATTGCTGCACATGTGAGGTAGAGGCAAATCGGCGTTGGGATGGACCCAGACAGCCGGTGTGAAACGCTCAAAAGCCGCACAGGCCATGGCATTTCACGCGAACGCACATAATAAAGGAGATTGACCCCATGAGGAAATCGCTACTCGTCTTGCTGCTGTGGGCCCCGTTCGCCACGGCCCTGCTGCCCCAGCCTGTACAGCGCCTGGATCAACCGACGCAACAGGCTATCCAGCGCTTCTTATTGCATAACCGCATTCTCGATACGCCCCAGGATCTGGACCGGGCGCCCTATATTGTTGCGGCTGAGGCGGGGCGGGTGTTGGGCGCCCATGGCGAGCGGGTGCATGCCCGCGGTGCTCTCGACCCGTCCCAGGCCAGCTATGGGATTTTCCGGCGCGGCAAAACCTACACCGACCCGCACACTCAGGAACTGCTGGGCATCAATGCCGACGACATCGGCACCGCACGTTTTGTGACGGCCGGTGATCTCACTACCCTGGCCGTGCAGCGCGTGACCCAGGAAGTCCGCCCAGGCGACCGTCTGCTACGCGCTGAGCACCCCGTCGCGCCGGCAAGGCTGCAAGCCGCGGTATCCGCGCCTTTTATCGAAGGGCAAATCATTGATATCCCCAAGGGCGTCACTCAGATTGGCGTGCTGGACGCCGTCACCCTGAATAAAGGCCGGCGCGACGGCATGGTCGAAGGCCAATTGCTCACGGTGATCAAGAGCGGTTCCACTGTCCGCGACATCCTCACCGGCGCCCCGACGCCACTTCCTGACGAGCGTGCTGGCACCCTGCTGGTGTTTCGTACCTTTGAAAAACTCAGTTACGGCCTGGTACTGAGTGCCTCGCGCTCACTGGCGGTGATGGACCGTTTCGTGACGGCCAATTCAACGCAATAAATAGCCTGCTAAATAAGTTACCAACAGAGTTATCCACAGCTTGTTCCGGTCAAGGATGATCAGATGTATCCGATAAACAGTGATGAAATTTCGCCTGCCGAACTGGAAGCCCGACTACGCTTGCACAGGCTGCCGGAACTGGGCCCCAAGCGTTTTCGCATTTTGATCGAAGCGTTCGGCGGCGCTTCAAAGGCCATCAGCGCCCCCGCCAGTGCCTGGCGTTCCCTTGGGTTGCCGGCCATCAGTGCCGAGGCTCGACGCAGCCCTGAAATCCGTGATGGCGCGAGTGCTGCCTTGGCCTGGCTAGCTCGCCCGGCCCAGCATTTACTGATGTGGGACCAACCTGAGTATCCCGCGCTACTCGCCCAGATCGACGATGCCCCCCCGTTGCTGTTCGTTGCCGGTGACCCTGCGATCCTGGAAAAACCCCAGCTGGCGATGGTCGGCAGCCGTCGCGCTTCCCGCCCCGGCATGGACACGGCCGCCGCGTTTTCGCGCAGCCTGGCGAGTGCGGGCTTTGTTATCACCAGCGGCTTGGCGCTGGGCATAGACGGCGCGGCGCATCAGGCGGCATTGGAGGTGGGTGGCCAGACCATCGGCGTGCTGGGCACGGGCCTGGAAAATTTTTATCCACAGCGCCATCGAAAGCTCGCGGCGGCAATGATTGACCAAGGCAGTGCCGTGGTTTCCGAGTTTCCGCTGGATGCGGCGCCGCAAGCGGGTAATTTTCCCCGGCGCAACCGGATCATCAGCGGCTTGTCGCTGGGCGTGTTGGTGGTTGAAGCCAGCATGGCCAGCGGCTCGCTCATTACCGCACGGCTGGCGGCCGAGCAAGGACGCGAGGTGTATGCGATCCCCGGCTCCATTCATCATCCGGGTGCCAAGGGGTGTCACCAGTTGATCCGCGATGGCGCGGTGTTGGTCGAAACCATCGAGCATATTCTGGAAGGTTTGCGCGGTTGGCAGGCCCTGTCCCGTCCTGCCCCCATGCCGGTCACCCATCCGCTGGTGGCGTTGCTGCATGCCGCGCCTCATACCAGCGAAGGCTTGGCGATTGCCAGCGGGCGGCCGTTATCCCAAGTGCTGGCGACGCTGACGGAGTTGGAGCTCGAAGGCCAAGTGATCTGCGAGAGTGGCCGCTGGCTCGCGCGCCCCTAGGTTTTGTAACGAAGATCGGTAAACTGCGCAGAGCTTTAATCCGGAGAGTGAACAATGGTCAACAGGTGGCGTGTGCTGGAAGCCGCACGAGAAATTCGCGCAGGCGCGGTGATTGCCTATCCGACCGAGGCGGTCTGGGGCCTGGGCTGCGACCCGTGGAACGAAGAAGCGGTGGACCGGCTGCTGGCGATCAAGAACCGCTCGGTGGATAAGGGCTTGATCCTGGTGGCGGACAATATTCGCCAGTTCGATTTTCTCTTTGAAGATTTCCCGGATACCTGGATCGAACGCATGGCCAGTACCTGGCCGGGGCCGAATACCTGGCTGGTGCCCCATCAGGGCTTGCTGCCTGAATGGGTGACCGGTGTGCATGACACGGTGGCGGTACGGGTGAGTGACCATCCGCTGGTGCGGGATTTGTGCTCGCTGGTGGGGCCGTTGATTTCCACATCGGCCAACCCTCAGGGGCGCCCGGCGGCGCGCACGCGGCTGCGTGTAGAGCAATATTTCCGTGGCCAACTGGACGTGGTGCTGGGTGGCGCCCTGGGTGGGCGCAAGAACCCGAGCCTGATTCGTGATTTGGCGACGGGTGAGGTGGTGCGGCCGTCCTGAGGCCGAGGTGTGACCATCGCGAGCAAGCCCGCTCCCACATTTTGACCGCGTTCCTTCAGTTGGAATCCGATCAAAATGTGGGAGCGGGCTTGCTCGCGATAAGGCCCTCACAACCTCTACAGATCTATCGTGTTACGGCAACAGAATGGTCGACCCCGTGGTGCGCCGTCCCGACAACTCCGTTTGCGCTTTCGCCGCCTCAGCCAGCGAATAGCGCTGGTTGATATCAATGCGGACCTTGCCGCTCTTGATCATCGAGAACAAATCATCGGCCATTGCCTGCAGGTTCTCCGGGTTGTTGGCATAGGTCGCCAGTGTCGGACGGGTCACATACAGCGAACCCTTGGCCGCCAGGATCCCCAGGTTCACCCCATCGACCGCGCCCGACGCGTTACCGAAGCTCACCACCAACCCACGCGGTGCCACGCTGTCCAGTGAGGTCAGCCAGGTATCCTTGCCCACACCGTCGTATACCACCGGTACTTTCTTGCCGTCGGTCAATTCCAATACGCGCTGTGCGACGTTTTCCTTGCTGTAGTCGATGGTTTCCCAGGCGCCGAGGGATTTGGCCAGGGCGGCTTTTTCCGGCGAGCTCACGGTACCGATCAGCTTGACGCCCAGGGCTTTGGCCCATTGGCAGGCCAGGGAGCCCACGCCCCCGGCCGCGGCGTGGAACAGAATGGTTTCGCCGCCTTTGAGTTCATAGGTCTGGCGCAGCAGGTATTGCACGGTCAGGCCCTTGAGCATGGCACCGGCAGCCTGTTCAAAGCTGATCTCGTCCGGCAGGTGCACCAGGTTGGCCGCGGGCAACACATGCAGTTGGCTGTAGGCGCCCAATGGGCCGCTGCCATACGCCACACGGTCGCCGACTTTGAATTGAGAGACTTCACTGCCGACCGCGTCGACCACCCCGGCACCTTCGGCGCCCAGCCCCGATGGTAACGCTGGCGGTGCATACAGGCCGCTGCGGAAATAGGTGTCGATGAAGTTCAGGCCGATGGCCTCATTACGCACGCGAACCTGTTGCGGGCCCGGCTCTGCGGGCGTGTAGTCGACATATTCAAGTACTTCGGGACCGCCATGGGCGCTGAACTGGATACGTTTGGCCATCTGCACTTCTCCTTGAGATCGAATCGCGTGGCCTGCTATCGGACTCCTAAGCTTGATCTTCGTCAACTGCGACGCACGTGGGTGCGGTGTTATCCTGTGCGCCCATTTGCCGCCGACGCCCAATGGCCTCGCGTAGCTTTGCCCGATTCAAGGTGATGCCATGACTACTCGCACTGAGGCTGTTAAAGCCTACCTGCTCGACCTGCAAGACCGCATTTGCAGCGCCCTGGAAACCTTCGAGACGGACACTCGCTTTATCGAAGACGCCTGGACCCGGCCTGCCGGCGGTGGCGGTCGCACCCGTGTGATTGCAGACGGTTCGGTCATTGAAAAAGGCGGCGTTAACTTTTCCCACGTGTTTGGCAGCGGCCTCCCACCCTCTGCCAGTGCCCATCGCCCTGAGCTGGCCGGGCGCGGCTTTGAGGCGTTGGGGGTGTCGCTGGTGATCCATCCGCACAACCCGCATGTGCCGACGTCCCACGCCAATGTGCGCTTTTTCATTGCCGAAAAAGACGGTGAAGAGCCGGTATGGTGGTTCGGTGGCGGCTTCGACCTGACGCCCTACTATGGCAACGAAGAAGACTGCATCCACTGGCACCGTGTGGCCGAGCAGGCCTGTGCGCCGTTCGGCCCGCAGGTGTACTCGCGCTACAAAGCCTGGTGCGACACCTATTTTCATATCAAGCATCGCAACGAACCGCGCGGTATCGGCGGGCTGTTCTTCGATGACTTGAACGAATGGGACTTCGACACCTGTTTCGCCTTCATCCGCGCTATCGGCGATGCCTACATCGATGCCTACCTGCCGATCGTACAGCGCCGCAAAGCCATGCCCTACACCGAGCAACAGCGCGAATTCCAGGAATTCCGTCGCGGCCGCTACGTTGAATTCAACCTCGTCTACGACCGTGGCACCTTGTTCGGCCTGCAGTCGGGTGGGCGTACCGAGTCGATCCTGATGTCGCTGCCGCCGCAAGTGCGCTGGAGCTATGACTGGAAAGCCGAAGCCGGCAGCGAAGAAGCGCGGCTCACCGACTACTTCCTGCAAGACCGAGACTGGCTTGGCCTGATTGCGCCCAAGGCGGCTGTCTGATGGATCGGTATGTCGTATTCGGTAACCCCATCGGCCACAGTAAATCGCCGTTGATCCACCGTATGTTTGCCGAGCAGACCGGCGAGCAACTGGATTACAACACCTTGCTCGCACCGCTGGAGGATTTCTCCGGCTGTGCCCGTGAGTTCTTTGTGCAAGGACGGGGTGCCAACGTCACTGTGCCGTTCAAGGAAGAAGCCTACCGTCTGGCCGATACCTTGACCGAGCGCGCCCAACGCGCCGGTGCGGTGAACACCTTGAGCAAGTTGGCCGACGGCACCCTGCTGGGCGACAACACCGACGGCGCGGGTTTGGTGCGCGACCTGACGGTAAACGCCGGGTTGACGCTCAAAGGCGCGCGCATCCTGCTGCTGGGCGCCGGCGGTGCAGTCCGCGGGGCATTGGAACCGTTGCTGGCGGAACAACCGGCCTCGTTGATCATCGCCAACCGTACGGTCGAAAAGGCCGAATTGCTCGCGGAGCTGTTCGACGATCTCGGCCCAGTATCCGCCAGCGGTTTCGACTGGCTGCGTGAGCCGGTAGACCTGATCATCAATGCCACGTCCGCCAGCCTGTCAGGCGATGTACCGCCGATTGCCGGCAGCCTGATCGAACCCGGCAAGACCTTTTGCTACGACATGATGTACGCCAAGGAGCCGACCGCGTTCTGTCGCTGGGCCGCTGAACAAGGTGCGGCCGTGGCGATGGATGGCCTGGGCATGCTGGTGGAGCAGGCGGCGGAAGCGTTCTTCCTGTGGCGCGGTGTGCGCCCGGCTTCGGCACCGGTGCTGGCTGAACTGCGCCGCCAACTCATCTAGCTCCAATCTGATGTGGGCACCGCTACTGTGGGAGGGGGCAGTTGTCGGCTCCTTCCAGTTTCTTCAACTCTTCCACCACCTGCGGCCGGGCCCGGCGCAAGGTCAAGCTGCGTCCCAAGCCCCGCAATCGCCGTGCCTCCTGGTGCAGCATCTCCACGCCGGAATAATCGATAAAGTTGATCTGCTGCGCCTCGATGACCACCCGCTGGCCATGCAGACTTTGCAGACGTACTTGCAGGTAATGGCTGGCGCCGAAGAAGATCGAGCCGCCTACCCGCAGCACATCTTCGTCGCCGTCACGCCACTGCTGGACGCGCGGTTGCGAGGTGCGCTTGAGGTAGAAAAACAGCGAGGCCAGCACCCCGGCATAAATCGCCGTTTGCAGCTCCAGCAGCAAGGTGGCGACGCAGGTCAGGCTCATCACCACAAACTCGGCCCGGCTCACCCGGAACAACGCACGAATGCCGCGATGGTCCACCAGGCCCCAGCAAATCAACAGAATGCTCGCGGCCATGCTCGGAATGGGGATGTGGGCGATCAATGCGGCGCCGAACAACGCGAACAGCGCCACCCACAGCGCGGAAAACACCCCTGCCAACGGCGAGCACGCGCCGGCTTCATAGCTGAGCCCGGAGCGGGTAAAGGAACCGGCTGACAAGTAGCCCGAGAAAAATCCGCCGACAATGTTGGATAAACCCTGCGCGCGGACTTCCTGGTTGGCGTCGAGCAATTGCTGTGAACGAGCCGACAAGGAGCGGGCTATCGACAGGCTGGTCACCAGCCCCAGCATGCCCACCGCCACGGCACTGGGCAGCAGGCGCAGCAGCAGATCGAGGTCCATCGGTAGCGGGCTGAATGGCGGCAGCTTGCCAACAAACGAACTGACCCGTGCAACATGCCCGAACATCGCCGGCCACAGCCAGACGGCCAGGCTGCCGAGGGCCAGGGCGATCAACAGCGTTGGCCAGCGTGGCACCCAGTATTTGAGCAACGCGCCCACCAACAAGGTGCCCAGCCCCAGGGCCAGTGACGCCTGGTCCCACTCGCCGCCATGGTCGATCAGTGCCAGCAGGCTATTGATTGCCGTGGCCTGGCTCGGCAAATCCAGGCCCAGCAGATTGGGCAACTGGCCCAGGGCAATCACCACGGCGGCACCCAGGGTGAAGCCCAGTACCACCGAGTGAGAGACGAAATTCACCAGCGCGCCGAAGCGCAGCATGCCCAGCAGCCACTGGAAAACGCCGGCCAGGAATGTCAGCAGGAGGATCAAGGTGATGTAGTCCTGCGATCCGGGTATCGCCAAGGGGCTGATGCTGGCGTACAGCACGATGGAAATCGCCGCCGTAGGGCCGCAGATCAGGTGCCAGGAGGAGCCCCAGAGACAGGCGATCAGTACCGGGATGATTGCCGCGTACAGGCCGTATTCGGGCGGGAGACCGGCGATCAGTGCGTAGGCAATCGACTGTGGCAGGGCGAGGATTGCGCCGCTGAGGCCAACGACTGCATCTCGCCCCACGCTGGCGCGGGTTTGGCGCGGGAGCCAGGCGAGAAAGGGAAAAAGTGTGTGGCGGTTGGGCCGGGGCATGAAAGGCTCGGTCTGTAGGTTTGGCGCAGAATATCAGCAGGCACCGATCCCGGTGGGAGGGAGCAAGTCGAATCGTCGCTCCGCCCCTCCCGCACTTGGATCGCGTCGGATGTCAGAGCCTGGCTTTGACAGCCGGCAGGGCCTCCTGGCCATCCGTGGTCTTCACCCCGTCGAGCCACTTGTCCAACACTGCGGGATTCGCCTTGATCCACGCCTTCGCCGCATCGGCATTGCTGACCTTGTTGTTGGCGACCTCGGCCATGATGCTGTTCTCCATCTCCTGGGTGAAACTCAGATTGGTCAGCAGCTTCCCGACATTCGGGCACGCCTGTGCGTAACCCTTGCGGGTCAAGGTATACACGCTGCCGGTGTCACCAAAATACTTCTCGCCGCCCTTGAGGTAGTGCATTTTCAATTGCACGTTCATCGGGTGCGGCGTCCAGCCGAGGAAGGTGACGAATTTCTGTTTTTTGACCGAGCGTGACACCTCGGCGAGCATTGCCTGTTCGCTGGACTCGATCAGCTTCCATTGGCCCAGATCAAAGTCGTTCTTCTTGATGATCTCCTGCAACGAGATATTCGCCGGCGCGCCGGAGCCGATGCCGTAGATCTTCTTGTCGAACTTGTCGGCAAACTTGTTCAGGTCGTTGAAGTCATGCACGCCGGCGTCCCACACGTAGTCCGGCACCGCGAGGGTGAACTCGGTGCCGTCGAGGTTTTTCGCCAGTTGCACTACATCGCCATTGGCCACGAATTTGTCATAGAAGCCCTGTTGTGCCGGCATCCAGTTGCCCAGGAACACATCCACCTGGCCATCCTTGAGCCCGCCAAACGTGATCGGCACCGCCAGGGTGTCGACCTTGGGTTTGTAGCCCATGCCTGTCAGTAGAAAACCGGTGATGGCATTGGTGGCGGCGATATCGCTCCAGCCGGGATCAGCCATTTTCACCGTTTCACAACTGGCGTCTGCGTACACATTGGCGCTGGCGAGCGCCAGGATACCCAGTACTACCGTTAGCTTTTGCATGGCCTTCCCTCTGTGTATTTATTGGTTTTGGCAGGGCTGTGGATAACGTGCCTTGCGCTCCAGGTCGTCGAGGTCGATATGGTTGCGCATATATTGCTGACTGGCGTCTACCAGTGGCTGGTGATCCCAGCTCTTCAGCTTGCCCTGGGTCAGGGCTTCAAACACCAGGCGACGGCGGCGTTGGCTGGCGAGTACCTGTTGGTGGATCGCCGGGATGTCCCATTTGGCTCGCGCCTCGCTCAAGAACGCCTCGAACCGTGAGCGGTGCTCCGGCGACTGGCTGAGGTTCTCCCGCTCGTGCGGGTCGTTGTGCACATCGAACAGTAGACAAGGGTCGTCTTCGCTGTAGATGAATTTGTAGGCGCCACGGCGGATCATCATCAGCGGGCTGATGGTGCCTTCGGCCATGTATTCGCCGAACACTTCGTCGTGCCCGCCCTGCCCTTGCAAATGCGGCACCAGCGAGCGGCCGTCCAGCGGCAGGCGTGGGTCCAGCTCGCCGCCGGCCAGTTCCACCAGGGTCGGCAGCAGGTCGGCGGTGGACACCGCGTGGGCCACGCGGCCGGCGGCGAATTGCCCCGGTGCCCAGACCAGCAACGGTACGCGGGCGGCCATTTCAAACCAATGCATTTTGTACCAGAGGCCGCGCTCGCCGAGCATGTCGCCGTGGTCGCCGGAGAAGATGATGATCGTATCCTCGGCCAGGCCGGTGTCTTCCAGGGTCTGCAAGAGCTTGCCGACATTGCTGTCGATATAGCTGCAAGCACCGAAATAAGCACGCCGCGCATCGCGGATCTTATCCACAGGCAGCGGCTTGTCCCACAGGTCATAGACTTTGAGCAGGCGTTGGGAGTGCGGGTCGAGATCGGCCTGGGGCGGGGTCGTCGGCAAAGGGATCTGGCTATCGTCGTACAGCTCCCAGAACGGCTTGGGAATGGTGTACGGGTCGTGCGGGTGAGTCATCGACACCGTCAGGCAGAACGGCTGATCGCCGTCCTCACGGATATGGTCGAACAGGTATTGCTGGGCTTTGAACACCACCTCTTCGTCGAAGTCGAGCTGGTTGGTACGCACACACGGACCGGCTTGCAGTACCGAGGACATGTTGTGGTACCAGCTGGGGCGCACGTCCGGCTCATCCCAGTTCACCGCCCAGCCGTAGTCGGCGGGGTAGATGTCGCTGGTCAGGCGCTCCTCGTAGCCATGCAACTGGTCGGGGCCACAGAAATGCATCTTGCCCGACAGCGCGGTGCGGTAGCCGAGGCGGCGCAGGTAGTGGGCATACGTCGGTACATCGGCGGGGAAATCCGCCGCGTTATCGTAGGCGCCGATCTTGCTCGGCAGTTGGCCGCTGACCAAGGTGAAGCGCGACGGTGCACACAGCGGGCTGTTGCAATAGGCGGCGTCGAACACCACGCCCTGTGCGGCAAGGCGGCTCAGGTTCGGCAGCTTGATCGGGGACGGTGCGTAGAACGGCAACAGTGGCGCGGCCATTTGATCGGCCATGATGAAAAGAATGTTCTTGCGCTTCATGGGGCTTCGGCATTCCATAGGCGGTGTTTATGCGAATGAGCATGCAGCCCATGAAAAATTGGGTAAAGCCCATGAAATACAATGTCTAGGATAAGTACAGCTAATGTATGAAGCCCTCGGTGATCTATCCCTCGACCTGTTGCGCGTGTTCGAAGCGGCGGCGCGACATCGCAGCTTCACGGCGGCCGCCATGGAGTTGGGCACCACTCAACCGGCCATCAGCCAGCAGATCAAGCGGCTCGAAGAACAGCTGTCGATTCGCCTGTTTGATCGCATCTACCGTGGCATCGAATTGACCGACGCGGGTGCCCTGCTGTTCGAGCATGCCCAGGGTGGCTTGCAGGCCATCAACCAAGGCCTGAGCGCGATCACCCAGCAGGGCCAGCATGAAGTGCTGCAAGTGGCCACCGACTTCGCTTTCGCCGCTTACTGGTTGATGCCGCGCCTGCACCGTTTCCACCAGGCCAACCCGCAGGTCGATGTCAGCCTGGTCACCAGCGAACGTAACCACGCCACCTTGCGCAGTGATATCGATGTGGCGGTGTTGTTCGGCGACGGGCGTTTCAAGCAGGGCGACAGCTTGTGGCTGTTCAACGAAGAAGTGTTCCCGGTGTGTAGCCCGCAGTGGCTCAAGGAGCAGACCACAGCGCTGACCCTGGCGAATTTGCAGGATTTTCCCCTGCTGCACCTGCGTCAGGAGAACAACAGCCAGTGGTTCGACTGGAGCGGTGTGTTTCGCGAGTTAGGGATCACCACGGCACCCACGCCAGGCCAGTTGCGTTTCGACAACTACACACTGCTGATCCAGGCGGCGATTGCCGGTCAGGGCGTAGCCATCGGCTGGCGCCACCTGGTGGATAACCTGTTGCAGCAGAACTGGCTGTGCCGGCCGATCAGCGACACGGTGATCTCGCGTTTCGGTTATTACGTCGTGCAGCCCCAGCGCAAACGCCGGGGGCAGTTGATCGAGCGCTTTGTCGATTGGCTACTGGCGGAGCAGGCCAGCAGCGCGCAGTCCCTGACCGGGCTGGCCCTGCCGTCGATTGCGGTCTAGGATCGGCGCACAGTGGACGCGGATTTCATCATGCAACGTATCAAGGGCTATCACGCCCACATCTACTTCGACGCCAGTACGATCGAGCAGGCGCGCACCTTGTGCGAAGACGCGGCCAAGCTGTTCCCGTTACGCATGGGTCGAGTGCACGAACGGCCGGTGGGCCCGCACCCGGACTGGAGCTGCCAATTGGCTTTCGAGCCGGAGTACATCGGTGTGGTGCTGCCGTGGTTGGCCTTGCACCGCGAGGGTCTGGTGGTGTTCCTGCACCCCGAAACCGGCGATGACCTGAAGGATCACACCGACTATGCGATCTGGATGGGGGCGATGCGCGAGCTGGACTTGTCGGCTTTTTAACTTCCCCTATCAAAAAACGCCCGCTTCCACGCCCCGCAAACGGCGGAAGTGGTTAGCTTCTATTTTGCACAATCTCAATATATGGGATAGATATTTATATATTGAGATGTGCGTAAGCATAGGTTTATATTCGCCCATCAGCTTTTTTCATCACCATTCATTCAGGTGAAGCGATGCAGGCGCAATTGATCGCGCTCGATTGGGGCACCAGTTCCCTTCGTGCTTATAAACTCGGCCCCGCAGGTGTGGTGCTGGAGCAGCGCTCGCTGGCGTGGGGCATCATGCATTTGCCCAGCGAGCCCCGGGATATCGCGGGTGTGTACTGCCGTGATGGCTTTGAATTGGCATTCGATGCGGCGTGTGGTGACTGGCTCGATGCCCGGCCCGACCTGCCCGTGATCGCTTGCGGCATGGTCGGCAGCGCCCAGGGCTGGAGCGAGGCGGCCTACCGTAATACACCAGTGGACGTCGCCAGCCTCGGCAACGCTTTGCATCGGGTACGCAGCTTGCGTGGAATCGACGTGCATATCGTGCCCGGCGTGATTGAGCAGGTCGGTCTGCCCAATGTGATGCGTGGCGAAGAAACCCAGGTACTGGGCGTGCTGCAGGGGCTAGGCGCCGATGTTTTGATCGGCCTGCCCGGCAGCCATTCCAAATGGGTCGAGGTTGTCGAGGGGCGTATCACCCACTTCGACACCTTCATGACCGGCGAGCTGTTCGCGGTGTTGAGCAAACACAGCCTGCTTGGGCGTACTCAGCAAATATCCGAATACTTCCAGGCCGACGCTTTTGATCGGGGCGTGCAGGTGGCGCTCTCCAAAGATGGCCAACGCGGCGTGCTGTCGACGTTGTTCAGTGCGCGCACGCTCGGGCTGACCGGCGAATTGGCGCCCGAACAACAGCCTGACTACCTGTCCGGCTTGCTCATCGGTCATGAACTGGCCGGCCTGCCGGTCGGCGCCAAACACCAACCCATCATCCTGGTCGGCGCCGCCGCCCTCTGCGCCCGCTACCAACGCGCCCTCGCCCTGTGCGGCTTCGACCACGTCAGCCTGGCGCAGGAAGCCACCGAGCGTGGCCTGTGGCAATTGGCGGTGGCCGCCGGGCTCACTCAACCTGCATTGGAGACCTGACATGCTCAAGCAAGCGCTCGCCCGCAACGGTTTGATCGCAATCCTGCGTGGCGTACGACCGGACGAAGCCCTGGCGATCGGCCAGGTGCTGTACCAGGCGGGTTTTCGCGTCATTGAAGTGCCGCTGAATTCGCCCGACCCCTACACCAGCATCCGCACGCTGCGCGATGGCCTACCTGCCGATTGCCTGATCGGCGCGGGCACGGTGTTGACCCCGGAGCAGGTCGAGCAAGTGAAAGCCGCCGGTGGCCAGGTCATCGTGATGCCCCACAGCGATGCCAAGGTCTTGCGCGCAGCGAAAGCGGCGGGCCTGTTCCTGTCGCCCGGTGTGGCCACGCCGACCGAAGCATTTGCCGCCCTGGCCGAAGGCGCCGACGTGTTGAAGCTGTTCCCGGCCGAGCAAATGGGCCCGTCGGTGATCAAGGCGTGGCTGGCGGTGTTGCCGGCGGGCACGTTGCTGCTGCCGGTGGGCGGCATTACCCCGGACAACATGCAGGTGTTCATCGATGCCGGCGCCAAAGGGTTCGGCCTGGGTTCCGGGTTGTTCAAGCCGGGTATGACGGTGGATCAGGTCGCGAGCCGCGCCCAGGCGTATGTCGCCGCCTGGAACAGCCTGAGCTGACTTCAAGTTCCGCGCCCACGGGCGCTGCATCTATAAGAGAGATAACAGATGAAAATCACCAAACTGACGACCTTCATCGTTCCGCCGCGCTGGTGCTTCCTCAAAGTCGAAACCGACCAAGGCGTGACCGGCTGGGGCGAGCCTGTGGTTGAAGGCCGCGCCCATACCGTGGCGGCGGCCGTCGAAGAACTGTCCGACTACCTGATCGGCAAAGACCCGCGCAATATCGAAGACATCTGGACCGTGCTCTATCGCGGCGGTTTCTACCGTGGCGGCGCGGTGCACATGAGTGCCCTGGCGGGTATCGACCAAGCGTTGTGGGACATCAAGGGCAAGGCCCTCGGCGTGTCCGTCAGCGACCTGCTCGGTGGCCAGGTGCGCGACAAGATCCGCGTGTATTCATGGATCGGCGGCGATCGCCCGGCTGATACCGCCCGTGCCGCCAAAGAGGCGGTGGCGCGTGGCTTTACGGCGGTGAAAATGAATGGCACCGAGGAGTTGCAGTTCGTCGACAGCTTCGAAAAAGTCGACCTGGCCTTGGCCAACGTTGCCGCTGTGCGGGATGCGGTCGGCCCTAACGTGGGCATTGGCGTCGACTTCCATGGCCGCGTGCACAAGCCCATGGCCAAGGTGCTGATGAAGGAACTGGACCCGTACAAACTGATGTTCATCGAAGAGCCGGTGCTCAGTGAAAACTACGAAGCGCTCAAGGAACTGGCACCGCTGACCAGCACCCCGATTGCGCTGGGCGAGCGCCTGTTCTCGCGCTGGGACTTCAAGCGTGTGCTCAGCGAAGGCTATGTCGACATCATCCAGCCGGATGCGTCCCACGCCGGAGGCATCACCGAAACCCGCAAGATCGCCAACATGGCCGAAGCCTACGACGTGGCTCTTGCCCTGCACTGCCCGCTGGGCCCGATTGCCCTGGCGGCGTGCCTGCAACTGGACGCTGCGTGCTACAACGCATTTATCCAGGAGCAAAGCCTGGGCATTCACTACAACGAGAGCAATGACCTGCTCGACTACGTGCGCGATCCGGGCGTGTTCGACTATGACCAGGGCTTCGTGAAGATCCCCAACGGGCCAGGCCTGGGCATCGAGATCAACGAGGAATATGTGGTTGAACGCGCGGCCATCGGCCATCGCTGGCGCAACCCGATCTGGCGCCATGCCGACGGCAGCTTTGCCGAATGGTGACTTCCAGCTGAATGTGGGAAGGGGCTTGCTCCCGATGGCGGTGAGTCAGTCAGCACATCTGAATCTGATGCGCCGCCATCGGGAGCAAGCCCCCTCCCACAGTTGATTCGGTTTCTTCAGGCCGTCAGGCCAGACCTCAACAAACATAAAAAAGAGGCACCCCATGCACCCTGAATCCTTTACTGGACAGGCTTCTTTAGTCACGCCCAGCAGAAAGCGTTTCTTCATCATGCTGTTGTTGTTCATCACCGTGGTGATCAACTACCTCGACCGCAGCAACCTGTCGATTGCCGCCCCGGCGCTGACCAGTGAGCTGGGTATCGACCCGGTGCATGTCGGGCTGATCTTCTCCGCCTTCGGCTGGACCTACGCCGCCATGCAGATTCCCGGCGGTTGGCTGGTGGACCGGGTGCCGCCGCGAATTCTGTATACGGCTGCGTTGTTGTTGTGGTCCATCGCCACTGTCATGCTGGGCTTTGCCGCAAGCTTCATCGCGCTGTTCGTGCTGCGCATGGCGGTGGGTGCGCTGGAAGCGCCGGCTTATCCGATCAACAGCCGTGTGGTCACGACCTGGTTTCCCGAGCGTGAGCGGGCGACCGCCATTGGCGTCTACACCTCCGGGCAATTTGTCGGGCTGGCGTTTCTCACGCCGGTACTGGCCTGGCTGCAACACGCCTTCGGCTGGCACATGGTGTTTGTCGTCACGGGGGGCGTGGGCATTCTCTGGGCGGTGATCTGGTATGCGGTGTACCGCGAGCCGAAGGATTTCAAAGGCGCCAATGCGGCTGAAATCGCGTTGATCCGTGAGGGCGGCGGCCTGGTGGACATGCAGGCGAAAACCGTCAAGGCGCCGTTCAGTTGGGCCGACCTGGGCATCGTGCTGAGCAAGCGCAAACTCTGGGGGATCTACCTGGGGCAGTTCTGCCTGAACTCGACGCTGTGGTTCTTCCTGACCTGGTTCCCGACCTACCTGGTGAAATATCGCGGCATGGACTTCATCAAGTCCGGTCTGCTGGCGTCGTTGCCCTTCCTCGCGGCCTTCGTCGGCGTACTGTGCTCCGGGATTTTTTCCGACTGGCTGATTCGCCGGGGCGCGTCAGTGGGTTTTGCGCGCAAGTTGCCGATCATTGGCGGGCTGTTGATTTCCACGGCGATCATCGGGGCCAACTATGTCGACTCCACCGCGTGGGTCATCGCCTTCCTGGCGGTGGCGTTCTTCGGCAATGGCCTGGCGTCGATCACCTGGTCGCTGGTCTCGACCCTGGCACCGGCGCGCCTGCTGGGCTTGACCGGCGGGGTGTTCAACTTCATCGGCAACCTGTCGGCGATCGCCACGCCGATCGTGATTGGCTTCCTGGCCAGTGGCGACTCATTTGCGCCGGCGATTACCTACATTGCGGTGTTGGCATTGCTTGGGGCGCTTTCTTACGTGTTGCTGGTCGGCAAGGTAGAGCGGATCGAACTTTAACGACATCGCATCTACAACAAAAAAGGGATTTCGAACGCGGTTCGAAATCCCTTGGGCTTGCGGTTCAGGCTCATGCACGAGCGGGCTGATTCCTCTGTATCAGGAACTTCACCTACCACGCTTACCGACGGGCGTTACGCACACCTTCCGACAGCGCCGCGCACAGGCTCAAAACGCCATCGATTGCTTGCTGATCATTCTTGGCCGTGGCGATGTGATCGATCAGGGCCGAACCCACTACCACACCGTCCGCCAGGCGTGCGATGGCCGCTGCCTGTTCCGGCGTGCGGATACCGAAGCCGATGCTGATCGGCAGGTCGGTATGCCGACGCAGGCGGGTCACGGCCTCTTCGACGTGCTCCAGGGTGGCGGCACCGGCGCCGGTCACGCCGGCCACCGATACGTAATACACGAAACCGGAGCTGCCATTAAGTACGGTTGGCAGGCGCGCATCATCGGTGGTAGGTGTGGTCAGGCGGATAAAGTCGATACCGGCGGCCTGGGCCGGGTCGCACAGCTCAGCGTTATGCTCAGGCGGCATGTCGACCACGATCAGGCCATCAACCCCGGCTGCCTTGGCGTCGGCGATGAACTGCGGCACACCGTACTTGTGGATCGGGTTGAAGTATCCCATCAACACCAGCGGCGTATCGTGATTGTCTTTGCGGAATTCACGAACCATCTGCAGGGTTTTCGCCAGGTTCTGCTTGGCGGTCAGGGCGCGGATGTTGGCCAGTTGAATAGCCGGGCCGTCGGCCATCGGGTCGGTGAAGGGCATGCCCAGCTCGATCACGTCGGCACCGGCGGCAGGCAAGCCTTTGAGGATCGCCAGCGAAGTGTCATAGCCCGGGTCACCGGCGGTGACGAAAGTGACCAGGGCGGCGCGGTTCTGTTCTTTCAGTTGCGCGAAGCGGGTTTGCAGGCGGCTCATCAGTGTTTCTCCTGCTTGGACTGCTCTTGTTGAGAGTGTTCCATGTGGAACATCACGGTTTGCATGTCTTTATCGCCACGGCCTGAAAGGTTGACCACCATCAAGTGATCCTTCGGCAGGGTCGGCGCGCGTTTGAACACTTCCGCCAAGGCGTGGGCGCTTTCCAGGGCAGGAATAATCCCTTCCAGGCGGCAGCACTTGTGGAACGCATCCAAGGCTTCGTCGTCGGTCACCGAGGTGTATTGCACGCGGCCGATATCGTGCAACCACGCGTGTTCAGGGCCGATACCGGGATAGTCGAGGCCGGCGGAAATCGAGTGGGCGTCGATGATCTGGCCGTCGTCGTCCTGCAGCAGGAAGGTACGGTTGCCGTGCAGCACGCCCGGTACGCCGCCGTTGAGGCTGGCGGCATGCTTGCCGGTTTCGATGCCGTGCCCGGCCGCTTCAACGCCGATGATTTGCACGCTCTTGTCGTCCAGGAACGGATGGAACAGGCCCATGGCATTGGAACCACCGCCGATGCACGCCACCAGGCTGTCCGGCAGACGGCCTTCCTGGGCTTGCAACTGGTCGCGGGTTTCCTTGCCGATCACGGCCTGGAAATCGCGCACCATCGCGGGGTAAGGGTGTGGGCCGGCCACGGTGCCGATCAGGTAGAAGGTGCTGTCGACGTTGGTCACCCAGTCACGCAGGGCTTCGTTCATCGCGTCCTTGAGGGTGCCGGTGCCGGCGACCACCGGGATCACTTCGGCACCCAACAGCTTCATGCGGAACACGTTGGCCTGCTGGCGCTCGATGTCGGTGGTGCCCATGTAGATCACGCATTGCAGGCCGAAACGCGCGGCCACGGTGGCAGTGGCCACGCCGTGCATGCCTGCGCCGGTCTCGGCAATGATGCGTTTTTTGCCCATACGTCGTGCCAGCAGGATCTGGCCGATGCAGTTGTTGATCTTGTGTGCGCCGGTGTGGTTCAGCTCTTCGCGCTTGAGGTAGATCTTGGCGCCGCCGCAGAACTCGGTCAGGCGCTCGGCGAAATACAGCGGGCTTGGACGCCCGACGTAGTCGCGTTGGAAGTAGGCCAGTTCTTCATTGAACGCCGGATCGATCTTGGCCGCTTCGTATTCACGGGCCAGGTCGAGGATCAACGGCATCAGGGTTTCAGCGACATAACGGCCGCCGAACGTGCCGAACAGGCCGTTGGCGTCTGGGCCGTTGCGTAGATCGGTCTGGGACTGAGTCATGGGACGCTCCAGGAAAAAATGGGTGTAGAAACAATGAGGGCCACTCTACCCCTCACACGCTACGCTGAAAACCGATAAGATCGCCGAAACCTGTCAGGAAAACTCACAGATGAGCCGAGACCTCCCGCCCCTTAACGCCCTGCGTGCTTTTGAAGCCACAGCCCGCCTCAACAGCGTCAGCCTGGCTGCCGAGCAGCTGCACGTCACGCATGGCGCGGTCAGCCGTCAGCTGAAAGTGCTGGAAGAGCACTTGGGTGTCAGCCTTTTCAGCAAGGAAGGCCGGGGCCTTAAACTCACAGATGCGGGCATCCGGCTGCGAGATGCCAGTGCCGAGGCTTTCGAACGCTTGCGGGATGTGTGCGCGGAACTCACCCAAAGCGGCGCAGATGCACCCTTTGTGCTCGGTTTGTCGGGGAGTTTGCTGGCGCGCTGGTTTATCCCGCGTCTGGGTCGTTTGAATGCCGACCTGCCGGATTTGCGTCTGCATCTGTCGGCGGGTGAAGGCGACCTTGACCCGCGCCGGCCAGGCTTGGATGCGCTGCTGGTCTTCGCCGAGCCGCCGTGGCCGGCGGATATGCAAGTGTACGAGTTGGCCAGCGAGCGTATCGGGCCGGTCATGAGCCCGCGTTTCGCCGGTTTCGAACAATTGCGGGAGGCTGCGCCACAAGCCTTGTGCGGCCAGGCGCTATTGCACACCACTTCACGCCCGCAAGCCTGGCCCAGTTGGGCGCGGCACCACGGCATCGATCCCGGCGCTTTGAAACACGGCCAGGGCTTCGAGCATTTGTATTATTTGCTGGAGGCGGCGGTAGCTGGGCTTGGGGTGGCGATCGCGCCACAGCCACTGGTGGCAGAGGACCTGCGTGCGGGGCGCCTGGTGGCGCCGTGGGGTTTCAGTGAAACCCCGGCGCACCTGGCGTTGTGGCTACCCAAGCGCGCCGCGGACGGGCGCGCTCGGCAGCTGGCGCAGTGGCTCAAGGCTGAGCTGTTGCGCGAGCCGGTATAGCCGGTTAATCAGTCACCGCGTTTGCACAGCAGGTAAGCGGCCAGCAGGCCCAGCGCGCCAACGGCGACACCGGCGGTTGTCCAGGGATGCTCTTGTGCGTAGTCGCGGGTAGCAACACCGGTTTCACGCAGTTTGACTTTGCTTTCTTCGTAGGCGTCGCTGATCAGGTGGCGGGAGTGCTTGAGGGCATTCTCGGCATTGCTTTTCAGGGCCTTCAGGGTTTTGCGCGACTCATCGGATGCATCATCCTTGAGGCTTTCAAGGGATTTGAGCAGGCTGGAAATCTCCGCTTCCATGCTTTCCAGCGAGGCTTTGCGTAGAGAAGTGTTGGCCATTTGGACTCTCCTGAAGTGATTGAGTGACGTGTGTAGATACCGACTGCGGCGGTTTCAGAAAGTGCAGTAAATCTGAACTTTTACCTACGAGCAGTCGCCAGAAGCATTACCAACATTGACTGCTACGCTGACTAAAGCCCTCAGGAGAAACGCCATGTCTGATCATCACACCTACAAGAAAGTCGAACTGGTCGGCTCTTCGACCACCAGCATCGAAGACGCCATCAACAATGCCCTGGCCGAGGCCAACAAGAGCATCAAGCACCTGGAATGGTTTGAAGTGACTGAAACCCGCGGTCACATCAAGGACGGCAAGGCCGCGCACTTCCAGGTCACGCTCAAGGTGGGGTTCCGAATTGCCAGTAGTTGATCTCGCCGGTTGAACTTGCTGACTGGCCGATTGCCATAACCTGCGCTACAACCTTAGGGTGCCGATGCAACGTGCGTCGGCACGCTCTTTTCGATCAGCGCAAGGAAAGTAACGGATGAAGAAGTTTCTGTTAGCGGTAAGTTTGTTGAGCATTGCCGGCACAGCAATGGCAGCTGGCAAGCCTTGTGAAGAGCTGAAAAGCGAACTCGCAGCCAAGCTTGATGCGAAAGGCGTTCAGCATTACTCGCTGGATGTGGTCGCTAAAGGCGCTGCCGCCGATGGCAAAGTGATTGGCAGCTGCGAAGCCGGCACCAAGGAAATTGTCTACAAGCGCGGTTGATTCCGTGTTCCAGACATAAAAAACCGACGCAAGTGCGTCGGTTTTTTTTCGCCTGGCTTCAGGCTTTCATCAACTGCGCCAATAGCTCGTAGGAATGAATGCGATCAGCGTGTTCGTACAGGTCGCACGTAAAGATCAGCTCATCGGCGCCGGTCTGCTCGATCAACACTTCCAGTTTGGCGCGGATCTTCGCCGGGCTACCCACCATCGCCAGGCCGAGGAAGCTGCCAACCGCGTCCTTCTCATGCGGCAGCCACAGGCCATCCATGGTTTTCACCGGTGGGCGCTGCACCAGGCTCTGCCCGCGCATCAGTGCGAGGATGCGCTGGTACACCGAGGTGGCCAGGTAATCGGCCTGTTCGTCGGTATCGGCCGCTACCAGCGGAATGCCGAGCATCACGTAGGGCTTATCCAACACGGCTGAAGGCTTGAAGTGATTGCGGTAGACGCGAATAGCCTCATGCATCAGGCGCGGAGCGAAGTGCGAGGCGAAGGCGTAGGGCAACCCCCGCTCTCCCGCCAACTGCGCGCTGAACAGGCTCGAGCCGAGCAGCCACACCGGTACGTTGGTGCCCGTCCCCGGCACGGCGATCACCCGTTGGTCAGGCGTGCGTGGGCCGAGGTAGGCCATCAGTTCGGCCACGTCTTCCGGGAAATCGTCGGCGCTGCCGGAACGCTCCCGACGCAGGGCACGGGCGGTCATCTGGTCGGAACCGGGGGCGCGGCCCAGGCCCAGGTCGATACGGCCGGGGTAGAGGCTTTCCAGAGTGCCGAACTGTTCGGCGATCACCAGCGGCGCGTGGTTGGGCAGCATCACGCCGCCGGAACCGACACGGATGGTCGAGGTGCCACCGGCCAGGTAGCCCAACAGGACTGAGGTGGCCGAGCTGGCGATGCCATCCATGTTGTGGTGCTCAGCCACCCAGAAACGGTTGTAGCCGAATTTTTCTACGTGCTGGGCCAGGTCCAGGGAATTGCGCAATGACTGGGCCGGACTGCCATTAGCCTGTACAGGTACGAGGTCGAGGGTCGAGAACTTCACGTCCGACAGCGATTTCATAAGCCAGCTTCTCCATTGGGTGCGCAGGCTTAAATAGACCAACCAAAACCTGCCGCTTCTGTGCATGTTCATGCAATGAGGGCATATACCCGAGATTCAATAGGTGATCATAAATTTCCTACTGGCGCACTAGGTTTTTCCGACAAAGTGAACTTTGCAAAAGCTTCTATCCTCAGAACCCTACTGACGCAAAACCACCGTTCGAGGAGATAGCTATGAGTATCAAGAAAAAAGCATCGGCTCATTGGGAAGGCGATCTGAAGACAGGCCTGGGGTCCATCTCGACCGAAACCGGCGTGTTGCGCGAAGCGCCCTACGGCTTCAAGGCACGTTTCGAGGGCGGCAAAGGCACCAACCCTGAAGAATTGATTGGCGCTGCCCATGCCGGCTGTTTCTCCATGGCGTTCTCCATGATTCTTGGCGATGCAGGTCTCAAGGCTGACAGCATCGACACCCAGGCGGAGGTCACCCTGGACCAAGTGGACGGTGGTTTTGCGATTACCGCCGTGCATTTGATTTTGAAAGCCAAGATCCCGGGCGCGAGCCAGGCGCAGTTCGATGAGCTGAGCAAAAAGGCCAAGGAAGGCTGCCCGGTATCCAAGGTGCTGAATGCGAAAATCAGCCTGGATGCCACGCTCGTCAACTGACTCAGCCCATCCAATGTGGAAGGGGCCAAGCCGCACCGCCCCTTCCACACTTTGTTCTGCGTTAAATCAGAACTCGTGTTTCCCGGATGCGGTCGTATAGGCTATGCAGCCTCGAGCGCACACCCGTGCGCAGGCATTCAGGGAGCTTCACACATGAAACGTTTTGCCTTGGCGATCATTTGCGGTGCGTTGGCTACTTCGGTTGTGGCCGCGCCAAAAGATTGTGAAGAGCTCAGGAAAGAGATCGAGGTGAAGATCCAGGCCAAGGCGATTCCGTCCTACACCTTGGAAATCATCACCGCCGAAGAAGCCGAGAAGCATGACATCGCCATGATTGTCGGTTCCTGTGAAAACGGCACCAAGCGCATCATCTACCAAAAAAACAACGACTGATCACAGGCAGTTGACGCTGCGCTCTTCAGCCAGCAATTGGCGGGCGGCGTTATACAAACGGATATTCGGCGTGTAGGCCAATGAGCGCCCCTCCAGGCGATAGCGTTGGCCAGCCTCGAAATGATCGTACTGCAGGGTAATGAAGCAGGTACGGTCAGTCATCTGCCCAAGGCCACCCAAGCTGCCACCCGTGGGCACCTCAAAATCAAATCGCACCATCAGCTCATGGCTGCCGGGTGGCACCTGGAAGAAGCGTCCGTCGTTGAGGTTCTTGCCGTCCAGGCGCTGGGCCATGACCAGTTTGGCGCCCGGCGTCGGCGTCGCGAAATCAATCCAGGCCTGATGCGGGTCGACCGGGGGAATCGGGGTTGAGGCGCAAGCGCTGAGAAACAAGGCAGTGGTGCAAAACAAAAGCTGGCGCATGGCGGGCACTCAGGCGGTGGGAAAGATACAAGCAGGCTCGCCACCAGTATAAACATGCCACGCCATGGAAAAATGCCGCGCAGGCAGGCTAGTCTGGCGGGCAATTTACCCAGGAGTCATTGGGGCATGGTCAGGCGTTTTCTTCCAGGGTTGCTGGTGGTGCTGCTCAGCGGCTGTTCCAGTGTGAGCTATTACAGCCAATTGGCCAGCGGCCAGTGGCAACTATTGCGGGCCAGGGAGCCGGTTTCCGAGGTCATCGCAGACCCGTCTCGCCCACAGGTATTGCGCGATCACCTCAAGCAAGCGCAGAAGGCGCGGGCCTTTGCCAGCGAACACTTGCACCTGCCTGACAACCGGAGTTACCGGCTGTATGCCGACATTGGTCGGCCTTATGTAGTCTGGAACGTCTTCGCCACGCCGGAATTTTCTCTCTCGCCCGAGACCCATTGCTTCCCCATCGCCGGCTGCGTGGCTTATCGCGGTTACTACAACCAAAGCGCGGCGCGAGGTGAAGCGGCGTTGTTGCGCCAGCGTGGCATGGATGTGTCGATTGGCGGCGTAGAAGCCTATTCGACCCTGGGTTGGTTCGATGACCCGATCATGAGCTCCATGATGAACTGGGGTGATGAGCGCCTGGCGACGCTGATCTTCCATGAGCTGGCGCACCAGCGCTTTTATGTGAAGGACGACACTGAGTTCAATGAGTCCTACGCCAACTTCGTGGAGCAGGAAGGCACCCGTCAATGGCGTGCGGCACGCGGTCTGGCGCCGGTGGGTGATGCGGCGTTGTTGCAACGTGATCAATTTATCCGGCTGATCCTCGACACCCGCAAACGCCTGGAAAAACTCTACGCCCAGCCATTGGCCGCGGACGTGATGCGCCAGGCCAAGGCGGCGGAATTCGAGCGCTTGCGCAGTGAGTACCGGCGGATGCGCGACAGCCAGTGGGGTGGCGATAAGCGGTATGACGGGTGGATCAACCAGCCGATGAACAACGCGCGGCTATTGCCGTTCGGGCTGTATGACCAGTGGGTGCCTGCGTTTGCCGCGTTGTTCAGGCAGCAAGGTGGGGATTGGGTGAAGTTCTTTGCGGCGGTGGAAAAGCTGGGCGGGTTGCCGGTGGCGCAGCGCAAGGTGGCGTTGAAGCAGTTGGAAGGTGCTGGCCTCTAGGGCCCTATCGGGAGCAAGCCCCCTCCCACATTTTCACTGTGTACGCTCGGTGCGACGATTCGACTTGCTCCCGATAGCGCCCTCAAGGGCGCCGCATAAACGCCTGATGCATCTGATCCAGGGTTTCAAAATGCCAAGTCGGCTTCTCGGCATTCAGCTCTTCAAAACTGCCAAACCCATACCCTACCGCCGCCGAATCCAACCCATTGCTTCGTGCACCGATCAGGTCATGCTTGCGATCCCCAATCATCAAGGTGGTGGCCGGGTCCAGCTGCTCTTCGTGCATCAAGTGAGCGATCAGCTCGACCTTGTTGGTGCGCGTACCATCCAGCTCGCTGCCGTAGATCACCTTGAAGTGCCGGGCAAAGTCGAAATGCCGCGCGATCTCGCGGGCAAATACCCACGGCTTGGAGGTCGCCACATATAGCTGGCGGCCTTGGTCGTTCAGCGCTTCGAGCAAGGGCATCACGCCGTCGAACACGCGGTTCTCATAGAGCCCGGTGACCTTGAAGCGCTCGCGGTAGAAGTTCACCGCTTCCCACGCCTTGGCTTCATCGAAACCGTAGTACTGCATGAACGCTTGCAGCAGCGGCGGGCCGATGAAGTGTTCCAGCTTGGTCAGGTCCGGCTCATCAATGCCGAGCTTGCCGAGGGCGTACTGGATCGAGCGGGTGATGCCCTCGCGCGGGTCGGTGAGGGTGCCATCCAGGTCGAACAGTACGGTGGGGTAATGCAAGGTCATTGATCGAATCCTTCGGCCAGGTGCAGGTCTTTGAGCTTCACGTAGTTCGCGGCGCTGTAGGTGAAAAAGGCGCGCTCCTTGTCAGTCAGTGCGCGGACCTGTTTAACCGGGCTGCCCACGTACAGAAAGCCGCTGTCGAGTTTCTTGCCTGGCGGCACCAGGCTGCCAGCACCGATGATCACGTCATCTTCGACCACGGCACCGTCCATGACGATGCTGCCCATGCCGATCAACACCCGGCTGCCTACGCTGCAGCCGTGCAGCATGACTTTATGGGCGACCGTCACGTCATCGCCGATCAGCAGTGGAAAACCGTCCGGGTTGAAGGGGCCGGCATGGGTGATGTGCAACACGCAGCCGTCCTGCACGCTGGTGCGCGCACCGATGCGGATGCGGTGCATGTCGCCGCGAATCACGGTCAATGGCCATACCGAGCTGTCGGCGCCAATTTCGACATCGCCGATCACCACCGCCGAAACATCGACAAACGCCCCGGCGCCCAGGGTTGGCGTGTGGTTCTGATAGCTGCGAAGGGTCACGATAGCCTCTCTCTCTTTTGCTGATAGCTGCGGTGGGCATTGATTGTAATTAAGATGGCCCCATCTTTGTCTTATCCGTTTCCTCAGCCAAGGTGCCAACCGTGAGCGCGAACAACCCACTTCTGCAGTCCTACGACCTGCCGCCGTTCTCGGCGATCCGTGCCGAGCACGTCCAGCCGGCCATCGAACAGATCCTCGCCGACAACCGTGTCGCCATCGAAGGCATCCTGCAAAGCCAGGGTAAAAATCCGACATGGGCCGGGCTGGTCCTGGCGATGGACGAACTGAACGACCGCCTGGGCGCCGCCTGGAGCCCGGTCAGCCACCTCAACGCCGTGTGCAACAGCGCCGAACTGCGCGAAGCCTACGAGGCATGTCTGCCTGCGTTGAGCGCCTACTCCACTGAAATGGGCCAGAACCGCGCACTGTTCCAGGCTTTCGAAGCCTTGGCCAACAGCCCGGAAGCGGCCGGCTTCGATGTGGCGCAAAAAACTATCCTGGAACATGCCCTGCGTGACTTCCGCCTGTCGGGTATCGATTTGCCGCCTGAGCAGCAAAAACGTTACGCCGAAGTGCAGAGCAAGCTGTCGGAGCTGGGCAGCAAATTTTCCAACCAGTTGCTGGACGCCACCCAGGCCTGGACCAAGCATGTGACCGATGAGGCCCGCCTCGCTGGCCTGACCGACTCGGCCAAGGCGCAAATGGCCGCTGCCGCCCAGGCCAAGGGGCTCGACGGTTGGCTGATCACCCTGGAGTTCCCGAGTTACTACGCGGTGATGACCTACGCCCAGGACCGCGCCCTGCGCGAGGAAGTCTACGCGGCCTATTGCACCCGTGCGTCGGACCAAGGCCCGAATGCCGGTCAGAACGATAACGGGCCGGTGATGGAACAGATCCTCGACCTGCGTCAGGAGCTTGCTCAACTGCTGGGCTACGCCTCTTTCTCGGAACTGAGCCTGGCCACCAAGATGGCCGAGTCCAGTGACCAGGTGCTGAGTTTCTTGCGTGACCTGGCCAAGCGCAGCAAGCCGTTTGCCGCTCAGGACCTGCAACAGCTCAAGGCTTACGCCGCCGAACAAGGCTGCGCCGACCTGCAAAGCTGGGACAGCGGTTTCTACGGTGAAAAACTCCGTGAGCAGCGCTACAGCGTGTCCCAGGAGGCCCTGCGCGCCTACTTTCCGATCGACAAAGTGTTGAGCGGGTTGTTCGCCATTGTGCAGCGTCTGTACGGCATCGAGATCGCCGAGCAAAAAGGTTTCGATACCTGGCATCCGGACGTGCGTCTGTTTGAAATCAAGGAAAACGGCCAGCATGTCGGCCGCTTCTTCTTCGACCTGTACGCCCGCGCCAACAAGCGTGGCGGTGCCTGGATGGACGGCGCCCGCGACCGTCGCCGCACGATCGACGGCGTGCTGCAAAGCCCGGTGGCTAACCTGGTGTGCAATTTCACCCCGGCCGACAGCGGCAAGCCTGCGCTGCTGACCCACGACGAAGTGACCACCTTGTTCCACGAGTTCGGCCACGGCCTGCACCACCTGCTGACCCGCGTTGAGCACGCCGGCGTGTCCGGCATCAACGGCGTGGCCTGGGATGCGGTGGAGTTGCCGAGTCAGTTCATGGAGAACTGGTGCTGGGAGCCGGAAGGCCTGGCGTTGATCTCCGGTCACTATGAAACCGGTGAGCCGCTGCCGCAGGACTTGCTGGAGAAAATGCTCGCGGCGAAGAACTTCCAGTCGGGCCTGATGATGGTGCGCCAGTTGGAATTCTCGCTGTTTGACTTCGAACTGCACGCCACCCACGGCGATGGCCGCACCGTCGCGCAGGTGCTCGAAGGCGTGCGTGATGAGGTTTCGGTGATGCGCCCGCCGGCCTACAACCGCTTCCCCAACAGCTTCGCGCATATCTTCGCGGGCGGTTACGCGGCGGGTTATTACAGTTACAAGTGGGCCGAAGTGCTGTCGGCGGATGCCTTCTCCAAATTTGAAGAAGACGGCGTGCTCAATCCCGAGACTGGCCGTGCCTTCCGCGAGGCGATCCTGGCCCGTGGCGGTTCCCAGGAACCGATGGTGCTGTTCGTCGATTTCCGCGGACGCGCGCCGTCGATTGACGCACTCTTGCGCCACAGCGGCCTGAGTGAGGACGCGGCAGCATGAGTGAAGGGCCTGTGATTACCAAAAAGCAATTTATCGCCGGGGCGGTCTGCCCGGCGTGCAGCGAGCCGGACAAGCTGAAGATGTGGACCGAGGACAGCGTGCCACATCGTGAATGCGTGGCCTGCGGCTATACCGATACGCTCAATGATCAAGGGCTGTCGGTGCCCAGGGAGTTGGGCACGCGGGTCAATACATCGGCGTTGGAAGCGCCTGACCCGAAGGTGCAGGCGGTGCAGTTTTTTCCTAATCCGAAGCTGAAAAAAGACTAAAAAAAGCGGGGCACCCAGTGCCCCGCTTTTTTTTTGCGACTCAACAGCGTGTAGTCAGAGCTTTTTCTCGTCACTTTGCGAAGTGGTGATCCAGCTTTTCATCGAGCACAGGGCGAAGGCGCTGGTGCTGCAATCGCCATTGGCCAAGGCGGTGCGCAATTTGTCGATATCGGCTTTCATCATGTAGCGAACGCCGTCCTTGAAGCCATTGCTGGTGCCGAAGCCGCCCAGGGTCATTTCGTTCAGCGCATCTTCCTTGCTCCACCCTTGCACGACCACGCGATACATCGCAGCCATCAGGCCGGTGCGGTCAGAGCCGTGTTTGCAGTGCATCAACACCGGGCCGTTGGCCTGGGCCTGCTGAATGGCGCGCAGGGCCGCGAGCACGTCAGTGTCGTCGACATGGTTGGTGCGATAGGTCAGTTGAACCTGTTTGATATCCGTCGATTTCAGCCAGCTGGCGTCCGATTCCGGCAGGAAGTTGATGACCGTGCCAATCTTGAGTTTTTCCAGCACAGGCACTGCACTGCTGTCCGGCAACGCGCTGCGATAGAGCGTGGGCGTCATCTGGTGCAGGTTGAATTGGTCGCCCACGGGCTGGGCCCATTCCGGCGAGCGCGTCGATGGGGCGTCCTCGGCTTGAGCGTGAACGCTTGCGAACAGTGCCATGAACACCAGGCCGAAGGCGGGCAGCAATCGAATCTTGAACATGCGCTTTGTAACCGAATAGGGAAATGGCTGATGGGCCACAGATTCGCCTACAGGCGGTCAACAGGGCGTGAGGCCCTCGTCAAAGAATTGTGAACAGTCGGTACTGATCTGCTGTTTTTTTGCAGCTCAGTTGACTATTCCAAATCCTTAGGCTGCTATCATTTGTAACTATTGGTTGCCAGGATGTGTCATGCCTGGGAATCCATGCCTTCACGCTGCTCCCAGAAGTGGCGGACAAACCCGTGACCCCATGATGAGGTGCCCCCATGTCTGATCAAGATCAAGACAACCCGCGGCGCGACTTTTTGCGCAAATCCTTGACCTTGATCCCGGTGGTCACGGTTGCCAGCACCAGCCTTGGCGGTTCAATGCTGATGGCCACGCCGGAGCCCGCCCAGGCGGCACCGGCCAAGGTGCCTGCGAGCGATAAAGCCTACGAGCCGAGTTATTTCACCGCTGAAGAATGGGCGTTTATCAACGCTGCCGTCGCCCGACTGATTCCCGCCGATGCCCAGGGCCCTGGCGCATTGGAAGCGGGAGCCCCGGAATATATCGACCGTCAGATGAACACGCCTTACGCCAGTGGCGCGCTGTGGTTCATGCAAGGCCCGTTCAATGCCGATGCAGCTCCCGAGATGGGCTGGCAGAGCAAATTGGTGCCCAAGGAGATCTATCGCCTGGGTATCGCCGCGACGGATGCATGGTCGAAAGCGTTCAACGGTAAAGTTTTTGCTGCGCAAGACAGCGCTACCCAGGATGACATGTTGCGTCGTCTTGAGGCGGGCGGCAGTGAAGTGAGTGCACATTTTGAAGCGGTGCCGGCGAAGATGTTCTTCAACCTGCTGCTGCAAAACACCAAGGAAGGCTTCTTTTGCGACCCGATCCACGGGGGCAACAAAGGTATGGTCGGCTGGACCATGATCGGCTTCCCCGGCGCCCGCGCCGATTTCATGGATTGGGTGGAACGCAACGAGCAATACCCCTTCCCGGCTGTTTCCATCCGCGGCGAGAGGGCATAAACGTGGCGACCATCATGAAGAAAGTGGATGCGGTGATCGTAGGCTTTGGCTGGACCGGCGCGATCATGGCCAAGGAGCTGACGGAGGCTGGCCTCAACGTGGTAGCGCTGGAGCGCGGCCCGATGCAGGACACTTACCCGGACGGCAACTATCCCCAGGTCATCGACGAACTGACCTACAGCGTGCGTAAAAAACTCTTTCAGGACATCTCCAAGGAGACGGTGACCATTCGCCACAGTGTGAATGATGTCGCCCTGCCTAACCGTCAGTTGGGTGCGTTCCTGCCGGGCAATGGCGTAGGTGGTGCGGGTTTGCACTGGTCGGGGGTGCATTTTCGCGTCGACCCGATCGAGCTGCGCATGCGCAGCCACTATGAAGAGCGCTACGGCAAGAATTTCATTCCCAAAGACATGACCATCCAGGACTTCGGCGTCAGCTACGAAGAGCTGGAGCCTTTTTTCGACTATGCGGAAAAAGTCTTCGGCACCTCCGGCCAGGCCTGGACCGTCAAAGGCCAGTTGGTGGGTGAAGGCCGGGGCGGCAACCCGTATGCGCCGGACCGCTCCAACCCGTTCCCGTTGGAGGCGCAAAAAAATACCGTTTCCGCTCAGCTGTTTCAGAAAGCCGCTACCGAGGTCGGTTACAAGCCTTACAACCTGCCATCGGCCAATACGTCGGGGCCGTACACCAACCCCTACGGCGCGCAGATGGGGCCGTGCAACTTCTGCGGTTTCTGCAGCGGTTACGTGTGCTACATGTACTCCAAGGCTTCACCGAACGTAAACATTCTGCCGGCTCTGCGCCAGGTGCCGAATTTCGAGCTGCGGCCCAATTCCCACGTGCTCAAGGTCAACCTCGACAGCACCGGGAAAAAAGCCACCGGCGTGAGCTACATCGACGCCCAGGGCCGGGAGTGCGAGCAGCCGGCGGATCTGGTGATCCTCGGCGCCTTCCAGTTCCATAACGTGCGCTTGATGCTGCTGTCGGGCATCGGCAAACCCTACGACCCGATTACCAATGAGGGCGTGGTGGGCAGGAACTTCGCCTACCAGAACATGGGTACCATCAAAGCCTTCTTCGACAAGGACACCCACACCAACAACTTCATCGGTGCGGGCGGCAATGGCGTGGCCATCGACGACTTCAACGCGGACAACTTCGACCATGGGCCACACGGCTTTGTGGGCGGCTCGCCGATGTGGGTCAACCAGGCGGGTAGCCGGCCGATTGCCGGTACCTCCAACCCACCGGGCACCCCGGCCTGGGGCAGTGCCTGGAAACGCGCCACTGCCGATTACTACACCCACCAAGTATCGATGGATGCCCACGGCGCCCATCAATCCTACCGGGGTAACTACCTGGACCTGGACCCGGTGTACCGCGATGCGTACGGCCAACCGCTGCTGCGGATGACGTTCGACTGGCAGGAAAACGACATCAAGATGAACCGATTCATGATCGAGAAGATGGGCAAGGTCGCCGAAGCGATGAACCCCAAAGCCATTGCCGTACTCGGTAAAAAGGTCGGGGAGCACTTCAACACGGCGTCCTACCAGACCACCCACCTCAACGGCGGCGCGATCATGGGCACCAACCCGAAGACCAGTGCGTTGAACCGCTATCTGCAGAGTTGGGATGTGCACAACGTGTTTGTTCCGGGGGCTTCCGCGTTCCCACAAGGCTTGGGCTACAACCCTACCGGCCTGGTGGCGGCGTTGACCTATTGGTCGGCGCGGGCGATCCGCGAGCAGTACCTGAAAAACCCCGGCCCGCTGGTACAGGCATAAGGAGCGATGAGCATGAAAGCATTCGTTATCGCCTCTCTGGCGGCCTCACTGGGGTTATTCAGCAGTTGCTCGGTCAGTGCGGCTGAAACCGATTTGATCAAACAGGGCGAATACCTGGCCCGCGCCGGCGACTGCGTGGCCTGTCACACCGCCAAGGGCGGCAAGCCCTTTGCCGGTGGCCTGCCGATGGAAACCCCGATCGGCGTGATCTATTCCACCAACATCACGCCGGACAAGACGGGCCTGGGCGACTACAGCTTCGAAGACTTCGACAAGGCCGTGCGCCATGGCGTCGCCAAGAACGGTAGTACGCTTTACCCGGCGATGCCCTACCCGTCTTATGCACGCGTCAGCGACAGCGACATGCAGGCCTTGTACGCGTATTTCATGAAGGGTGTCGAGCCGGTCGCCCAAGCGAACAAGGACAGCGAGATTCCCTGGCCCTTGAGCATGCGCTGGCCTTTGGCGGCGTGGCGCTGGATGTTTGCCCCGGCTGTTCAGGCGCAACCGGCCCAGGCTGCGGCCGACCCGGTGATCAGCCGTGGCGCTTACCTGGTAGAAGGTCTCGGCCATTGCGGCGCTTGCCATACACCGCGTGCCTTGACCATGCAGGAAAAAGCCCTGAGTGCGACTGACGGCAACGCGTTCCTGTCCGGCAGTGCGCCACTGGAAGGCTGGATCGCGAAAAGCCTGCGTGGCGACCACAAGGACGGCCTTGGCAGTTGGAGCGAAGCGCAACTGGTGCAATTCCTCAAGACCGGCCGCAGTGATCGCAGCGCTGTGTTTGGTGGCATGAGCGACGTTGTAGTCCACAGCATGCAGTACATGTCGGAAGATGACCTGACGGCGATCGCCCGTTACCTCAAGAGCCTGCCGGCGGTCGATCCGCAGGATCAGCCGCACCAGTACGACAAACAGGTGGCTGAGGCATTGTGGAAAGGCGATGACAGCAAGCCGGGCGCGTCGGTCTACATCGACAATTGCGCGGCCTGCCATCGCACGGACGGCCATGGTTATACGCGGGTGTTCCCGGCGTTGGCGGGTAACCCGGTACTGCAGACGACGGATGCCACGTCGTTGATCAACATCGTGTTGAATGGCGGCACCTTGCCGGCGACCCACACCGCGCCGTCGACCTTCACCATGCCCGCGTTCGCCTGGCGTCTGTCGGACCAGGAAGTCGCGGATGTGGTCAGTTTCGTTCGCGGCAGCTGGGGTAACAAGGGGGCCCCCGTGAAGGCCAGCGACGTGGCAAACCTGCGCAAGAGTGATATGCGCACCACCTCCGGCGATGACCTTGGGCAAGTGACGAACAAGCACTGATCCGCAATGGCCGCCAAACGGCACTGGTCAGAAACCTTGCGCCTCGATACTGTATATAAAAACAGTATCGAGGCGTTTTCATGTCTACTGCGCTGCCGCCCCGTGGCCGGGGCACGGCCACCAACCTGCACAACCGCTTTGCGCCTACCGTCAGCGTGGCCGAGGACGACGGCTGGTTTCAGGAGGTGCCGCCGACCCAAGGCACCGAAGTGCGTATCGAGACGGCCAAGTCCATCATCACTCGCAACAACTCGCCGGACTTGCCGTTTGATCGTTCGATCAACCCCTATCGCGGCTGCGAGCATGGCTGTATCTACTGCTATGCACGGCCCAGTCATGCCTATTGGGACATGTCGCCAGGGCTGGATTTCGAAACCCGGCTGATCGCCAAGACCAATGCCGCCGATGTGCTGGAGCAACAGTTGTCCAAGCCCGGCTATGTCTGCGCGCCGATCAACCTGGGGTCCAACACCGACCCGTACCAGCCTGTCGAACGTGAGTACAAGATCACCCGGCAAACCCTCGAAGTCCTGCTGCGCTACCGGCACCCGGTGACGATTATCACCAAAGGCTCGCTGATATTGCGCGACCTTGACCTGCTGGCCGAGTTGGCCCGCCAGCGCCTGGTGGCGGTGATGATCAGCCTCACCAGCCTGGACGACGAACTCAAGCGCATCCTGGAGCCGCGCACGGCGGCGCCCAAGGCGCGGTTGCGGGCGATTCGGGTGATGCGTGAGGCGGGCATCCCGGTTGGGGTGCTGTGTTCGCCGATGATTCCCATGATCAACGACAGCGAACTCGAAAGCCTGCTCACTGAAGCTCACGCGGCCGGCGCGCAAAGCGCGGCGTACATGATGCTGCGCCTGCCGCTGGAAGTGGCGCCGCTGTTCGAGGAGTGGCTGGCCGCGCATTACCCGCAGCGTGCGGCCCATGTGATGAGCCTGGTGCGCCAGGTGCGGGGTGGCGAGGTGTACGACAGCCGTTTCGGCGTGCGCATGCGCGGCGAAGGGCCGTTTGCCGATTTGCTGGCGCAGCGCTTCAGCAAGGCGCTCAAGCGGTTGGGCCTGAACCGTCGGGAAGGCTTCAACCTGGACTGCACAGCGTTCTGCCCACCGGGCAGACAAATGGCATTGCTGTAAACTGCCTAGGAATGTCGCACTGTTTATGTAGGAATAGTCGCGTTTTGATATCACTGAAACCCGCGATCTAGAGCGGTTCATTCAGTTTGAGTTAAGTTTCGATGGTTACCTTGTTCCGCGAGTGACTGATAAGTCTGCGTCGCCGCTGTAGGAATTTTACTGGCTGGCGTCGATCTGACCTGAATACTCCCCCTGCATTAATCAAGAGGATGAATCATGAGTGACAAGGATAAACAGCCGTTGGCTGCGTCGGCTTCAGCCCCTCAGGTGGCGGAATCCGCCGATGCAGCGCTAAAGCATATCGTTGACGGCTTTTTGCATTTCCATCACGACGTCTTCCCGCAGCAGGAAGAGCTTTTCAAGAAACTCGCCACGGCCCAAAGCCCACGAGCGATGTTCATTACCTGCGCCGACTCGCGCATCGTGCCCGAACTGATCACCCAGAGCTCCCCTGGCGACCTGTTCGTGACCCGTAACGTCGGCAACGTAGTGCCGCCCTACGGCCAGATGAACGGGGGTGTTTCCACCGCGATCGAGTACGCGGTACTCGCCCTGGGTGTGCAGCACATCATTGTGTGCGGGCATTCCGATTGCGGCGCCATGCGTGCGGTACTCAACCCGCACACGCTGGAAAAGATGCCGACGGTCAAAGCCTGGTTGCGTCATGCCGAGGTCGCCAAGACCATGGTCCATGACAACTGCGACTGCGCCACTGAAGGCGAGAGCATGAAGTTGGTGACCGAAGAAAACGTCATCGCCCAACTGCAACATTTGCGCACCCACCCGTCCGTGGCTTCGCGCATGGCCAATGGTCACTTGTTCATCCACGGCTGGATCTACAACATCGAGACCAGCGAAATCCGGGCCTACGATGCGGAAACAGCGGCATTTCGACCGTTGAACGGCACCGAGCCGATCCCTTCCGCGACGCCTAAAGCGCGCTTTTAAAACACTTCCCTGCCGGGTAGAGCGGTGGCTGCCATGGATGCAGCCAGGCTTTGCCGCGCCCGGCGAATGCCTCGGGAGAGTCATCATGCGTGCTGCTCAATTGAAAGCTGTACTGCCACGGGAGCTGCTGGCTTCCGTGGTTGTGTTTCTGGTTGCCCTGCCCCTGTGCATGGGCATTGCGATCGCTTCCGGCATGCCGCCGGCCAAGGGGCTGATCACCGGGATCATCGGTGGCCTGGTGGTGGGTTGGTTGGCGGGCTCGCCGTTGCAGGTCAGTGGCCCGGCCGCGGGGTTGGCGGTGTTGGTGTTTGAACTGGTACGCCAGCACGGCATGGTGATGCTGGGACCGATCTTGCTGCTGGCGGGGTTTCTGCAACTGGTGGCGGGCCGCTTGCGCCTGGGTTGCTGGTTCCGCGTGACGGCGCCGGCAGTGGTATACGGCATGTTGGCGGGGATCGGCGTACTGATCGTGCTGTCGCAGATTCACGTGATGCTCGACGGCGCGCCCCAGCCCTCGGGGCTGGCGAACCTGGCGGGCTTTCCGGCTGCGCTGGGCGAGGCGATGCCGACCCTTGGCGGTGGCCTTGGTTGGCAGGCCGGCCTGCTCGGCTTGTCGACGATGTTGGTGATGTATGGGTGGGATAAATTGCGCCCGCAAAGCCTGCGTTTCGTTCCCGGCGCCCTATTGGGTGTGGGGCTGACGACCGTTGTCAGCCTGGTGCTGGCCTTGCAGGTCAAGCGCGTGCAAGTGCCGGAAAACCTTGCCGATGCCATCGACTGGCTGCGCCCCAGCGATCTGCTGAACCTGGCCGATCCACAGTTGTTGATCGCCGCGTTTGCTGTGGCGTTTATTGCCAGCGCAGAGACCTTGCTCTCTGCAGCGGCGGTCGATCGGATGCACAGCGGCCAGCGCTCCGATTTCGATAAGGAGTTGTCGGCTCAAGGCGTGGGCAACATGCTGTGTGGCCTGGTCGGCGCGTTGCCGATGACGGGTGTGATCGTACGCAGTTCGGCCAACGTGCAAGCCGGCGCCACCACCCGCATGTCGGCCATGTTCCACGGTTTGTGGCTGTTGGCTTTCGTCTTGCTGCTGTCGAGCGTACTGCAAAGTATTCCGGTGGCGAGTCTGGCGGGTGTGTTGGTGTATACCGGGATCAAACTGGTGGACATCAAGGCGTTCAAGGCGCTGGGACGCTATGGGCGCATGCCGATGTTCACCTATGCCGCGACGGCGTTGGCGATCATCTTCACCGATCTGCTGACGGGCGTGCTGGTGGGCTTCGGGCTCACGTTGGTGAAGCTGGCGTTCAAGGCGTCACGCTTGAAGGTGAGCCTGATCGACCTGCCGCAAGAGGGCGAGATGGAGTTGCGCCTGACGGGTGCGGCGACCTTCTTGAAGGTGCCGGTACTGACCCAGGTGCTGTCGACAGTGCCGGCGGGGACTACCGTGCATGTGCCGCTGAACAACCTGAGTTATATCGACCATTCCTGCCTGGAGTTGCTGGAGGAATGGGGCCGGGCGAATGCGGCCAAGGGGTCGACGCTGGTGATCGAGGCGCGTGGGTTGAAACGACGTTTGGAAGGTAGGGTGCGTACCACCGTGGGGATCGGGTCGGCGCCTTCTACTACCTGATTCAGCCGGAAACTGTGGGCGGGGGCCAGCCCCCTCCCACACTTGATCTTTGCAGGCCGGAAAATTCAGGCAGGCTGATCCAGCGATAACTCCACCCCCAGCTGCCGCGACAGGCACGGCCAGCGTTTCCACGCCGCTTCCGTATCCGGGCTTTTGAGTGTCTCGCGATAGGCCTCTACCGACTCCAGCGCAAAGTTCTCTTCGTTGAGCATTTCATCTACCGCCAGATGCACCGCCTCATCCAGCTGATTGGCGAATTGCTCGCCGATCAATTGGTGAGCAATCAAATTGGCCACGGTGGTATCGGTTGGAATCAGCGGTTGGCCGAAGTGCTTGATATACAGATCGTTGACCTCTTCCACCAGGCGATGGGCCAGGTAGGCTTCGTCCAGCAGGCCGTCGAGGCCCTCGTGCCCTGCCAGTATTGCAGGGGGCTGCAGGAAGAAGTGCTCGGCGATCTTCAGCACCGGCTTGATCTGGCTTTCAATGCCGGCTTCGCGGGCCACGTCGTTGGCGGCTTCCAGCAAATCGGGAACGAGGTCGATGTAGGCCGTCACGAAGCGAGTCATGACAATGTTGCGATCACCGTCAGCCAAGGCGATGGCCGAATGCAGGTGCGGCAATTGTTTTTCCAGCTGCTGGGCAAGCTGGCCCGTAGTGGCTTCGTGTTGATGGGCACGGGAAATCTGCTCGCGCAATGCGGCGGTGTTCATGAAAACTCCAGTGAAACAGGCGTAGGAAAAGGGAGAGGATAAGGTAGCTCGTTTATACGAGCACCTAAGATGCATTTGTCATAATTATTTCATGGTTATGCACAGCGGTTATATCGAATTGCCATCTCGCGTCGGATAAACGTTTGCGCCCCCTGTTTTATTAGCTCCGCCCGTCGATTTTTGTTGATTTGCCCCTACACATTGCGGGGTTGCAGGTGCTGTCTATACTCGGATTTGTACGCAATTAGCTGATGACGCCCAACTGCATGAAGCAGGCAAGGCTTGGCGGTTGTAAGCAGTATGGAAGCCGCTCCCTTCGCCGCAGGTGCAAACCGGCGGGATAACAAGAAACATAAAGGGGAACCCGCAATGACGCGACATCCACATGTTTGGATGGGCCTCCTGTTGTGGTCGGTATTCGGCCAGGCGCACGCCGCCTGGACAACGAATATGGCGCCAGGGGCGACTGAAGTCAGTCACGCCGTGTTCGACCTGCACATGACCATTTTCTGGATCTGTGTGGTGATCGGCATCGTCGTGTTTGGCGCGATGTTCTGGTCGATGATCCTGCACCGTCGCTCTACCGGCCAAGTGGCGGCGAAGTTCCACGAGAGTACGACCGTGGAGATTCTCTGGACCGTGGTGCCCTTTCTGATCCTGGTGGCCATGGCCATTCCGGCGACCAAGACCCTGATCAACATCTATGACAGCAGTGAGTCGGATATCGATATCCAGGTCACCGGCTATCAGTGGAAGTGGCACTACAAATACCTGGGCCAGGATGTGGAATTCTTCAGCAACCTGGCCACGCCCGCCGAGCAGATTCATAACCAGGCCACCAAGGGCGAGCATTACCTGTTGGAAGTCGATCAGCCGCTGGTGCTGCCAGTGGGGGCCAAGGTGCGCTTTCTGGTGACGGCTGCCGACGTGATCCACTCCTGGTGGGTGCCGGCCTTTGCGGTCAAGCGCGATGCCATCCCCGGCTTCGTCAACGAGGCCTGGACCCGTATCGAGAAGCCCGGCATCTACCGTGGCCAGTGCGCCGAGCTGTGCGGTAAGGACCACGGCTTCATGCCGATCGTGGTCGATGTCAAATCCAAGGCCGACTACGACACCTGGCTTGGCGAACGCAAAGCAGAAGCGGCCAAGCTGCAGGAACTGACCTCCAAAGAGTGGACGCTCGACGAACTGGTGGCCCGTGGCGACAAGATCTACCACACCACCTGCGTGGCCTGTCACCAGGCCGAAGGCCAGGGCTTGCCGCCGATGTTCCCGGCACTCAAAGGCTCGCCGATCGCCACCGGGCCGAAGGAAGACCACCTGCACCGCGTCTACTTCGGCAAGCCCGGTACCGCCATGGCTGCGTTTGGCAAGCAGCTATCGGAAGTGGATATCGCCGCCGTGGTGACCTACGAACGCAACGCCTGGGGCAATAACAAAGGCGACATGGTCACGCCCAAAGACGTGCTGGCCCTGAAACAGGCGCAAAGCCAATGACTGCCTTCACTGCGTATGCCTTGAACCCATCCGCCCACTCGCGTGCAGGAGAACGGCCATGAGCACTGTGATCGACCATGGTCATACCGACCATGCCCACGGCCCCGCCAAGGGCCTGATGCGCTGGGTGCTGACCACCAACCACAAAGACATCGGCACCCTGTACCTGTGGTTTGCCTTCACCATGTTCCTGCTTGGCGGCTCGTTCGCCATGGTGATCCGTGCCGAGTTGTTCCAGCCGGGCCTGCAGATTGTGCAGCCGGCGTTCTTCAATCAGATGACCACCATGCATGGCTTGATCATGGTGTTCGGCGCCGTGATGCCGGCCTTCGTCGGCCTGGCCAACTGGATGATCCCGCTGATGATCGGCGCGCCGGACATGGCCCTGCCGCGCATGAACAACTTCAGCTTCTGGTTGCTGCCGGCGGCGTTTCTGCTGCTGGTCTCGACCCTGTTCACCCCGGGCGGCGGGCCGAACTTCGGCTGGACCTTCTACGCCCCGCTCTCCACCACCTACGCGCCGGAAAGCGTGACGTTCTTTATTTTCGCCATCCACCTCATGGGCGTCAGTTCGATCATGGGCGCGATCAACGTGGTCGCCACCATCCTCAACCTGCGCGCGCCGGGCATGACGCTGATGAAGATGCCGCTGTTCGTGTGGACCTGGCTGATCACGGCGTTCCTGTTGATCGCGGTGATGCCGGTACTGGCCGGTTGTGTGACCATGATGCTGATGGACATCCACTTCGGCACCAGCTTCTTCAGCGCGGCCGGTGGTGGTGACCCGGTGCTGTTCCAGCATGTGTTCTGGTTCTTCGGCCACCCGGAGGTGTACATCATGATCCTGCCGGCCTTCGGCGCCGTCAGCTCGATCATCCCGACCTTCTCGCGCAAGCCGCTGTTCGGCTACACCTCGATGGTGTACGCCACGGCGAGCATTGCGTTCCTGTCGTTCATCGTGTGGGCGCACCACATGTTCGTGGTCGGCATTCCGTTGGTGGGCGAGTTGTTCTTCATGTACGCCACGCTGCTGATCGCGGTGCCGACAGGGGTGAAGGTGTTCAACTGGGTCAGCACCATGTGGCAAGGCTCGCTGACCTTCGAGACGCCGATGCTGTTCGCCGTGGCCTTCGTGATTCTATTCACCATCGGCGGTTTTTCCGGGCTGATGCTGGCAATCGCTCCGGCGGATTTCCAGTACCACGACACTTACTTTGTGGTGGCGCACTTCCATTACGTACTGGTGCCTGGGGCGATCTTCGGCATCTTCGCTTCGGCCTATTACTGGCTGCCGAAATGGACCGGTCACATGTATGACGAAACCCTGGGCAAGCTGCACTTCTGGCTGTCCTTCGTGGGCATGAACATGGCGTTTTTCCCGATGCACTTCGTCGGGCTGGCCGGCATGCCGCGCCGGGTGCCGGACTACAACCTGCAGTTCGCCGATTTCAACATGGTGTCGTCCATCGGTGCATTCATGTTTGGCGCCACGCAGATCTTCTTCCTGTTCATCGTGATCAAGTGCATCCGCGGCGGCCCCCCTGCGCCGGCCAAGCCGTGGGACGGGGCCGAGGGCCTGGAGTGGAGTATCCCCTCACCCGCGCCGTACCACACCTTCACCACGCCGCCGGAGGTCAAATGAACCCCCTTCTGTATGGCGAACCGGCTCCCTGTGGGAGGGGGCTTGCTCCCGATGGCGGTGTGCCAGTCGACACTATTATTTGCAGTGATACGGCTGTCGGGAGCAACTCGCCTCCCACATTGGGTATGCGCCATGCTTGAGTCAGTACCGATCAAGCGCCTGGTCACGCGACTGCTGATCCTGGTGGTGGCGATGTTCGCTTTCGGCTTCGCCCTGGTGCCGATCTACGACGTGATGTGCAAGGCGTTCGGCATCAACGGCAAGACCGCAGGGCAGTACGAGGGTGAGCAGGTGGTCGACCCGACGCGCCAGGTGCGCGTGCAGTTCTTGTCCACCAACGCGATCGATATGGTCTGGGAGTTTCACTCCAAGGCTGACGAGGTAGTGGTCAACCCAGGAGCGGTCACCGAGATGCTGTTCGTGGCCTACAACCCCACCGACAAAGCTATGACGGCCCAGGCGGTGCCGAGCATTTCGCCGGCCGAAGCGGCGATGTATTTCCATAAGACCGAATGCTTTTGCTTTACCCAGCAGGTGCTCCAGCCAGGTGAGCGTATCGAGATGCCGGTGCGCTTCATCGTCGACCGGGCGATGCCCAAGGATGTAAAGCATCTGACCCTGGCGTACACGCTGTTTGACATCACTGCGCGCCAGCCGCCGGTGGCCGTCCGCAGCGGCGGCTAGCTACTGTTTGCCCCCTCAATCAGGAGAGCGAATACATGTCGTCTCATGATACGTACTACGTACCAGCGCAAAGCAAATGGCCCATAATTGCCACGTTTGGCATGTTGATCACCGTGTACGGCCTGGGCGTGTGGTTCAACGACCTGAAGGCGGCGCGCCCGGAATCCCACGGGCCGTGGATCTTTTTCGTCGGTGGCCTGCTGCTGGCCTACATGCTGTTCGGCTGGTTCGGCGCGGTGATCAAGGAAAGTCGCGCCGGTTTGTACAGCCCGCAGATGGACCGTTCGTTTCGCTGGGGTATGACCTGGTTCATCTTCTCCGAGGTGATGTTCTTCATCGCGTTCTTCGGTGCGCTGTTTTATGTACGGCACATGTCCGGGCCATGGCTGGGCGGTGAGGGTCATAAAGGCATCGCACACATGCTGTGGCCGAATTTCGAATTCACCTGGCCGCTGCTCAACAATCCGGACCCGAAACTCTTCCCGCCGCCGGAAGGCACCATCAGTCCGTGGGGCTTGCCGCTGGTGAATACGATCTTGCTGGTCAGCTCCAGCGTGACCATCACCATTGCCCATCACGCGTTGCGTAAAGGTCATCGTGGCGCGCTGAAATTATGGCTGGCGCTCACCGTGCTACTGGGTTGGGCGTTCCTGGGCTTCCAGGCCGAGGAGTACATGCATGCCTATAAGGAGCTGGGCCTGACCCTGGGTTCGGGGGTGTATGGAGCAACCTTCTTCATGCTCACAGGCTTTCATGGCGCTCACGTGACCATCGGAACCCTGATTCTGTTTGTGATGCTGATGCGCATCTTGCGTGGGCATTTCAATGCCGAGCATCAGTTCGGCTTCGAGGCGGCCAGTTGGTATTGGCATTTCGTGGATGTGGTGTGGATCGGCCTGTTTTTCTTCGTTTATGTGCTGTGAGGTGCCTTACCACGGCGCATGAGAAACCAGCTGGCCGCTGAAAAAGCCCCAGGCGATCAAGCCCACGGTGATTGCGGCCAGGACGACACGCACGGTCAGGGCAGTGACGAGGCGGTTGGAGTGGCCCTCGTCCTTGACCAGAAAGAACAAGCCACTGAACAGGCTCACGACAGTCGCAATCAGCATCAGGGCAATGGCGGCTTTGAGCATGGTCTGGCTCCAGGGCGTTTATAGGGAGGGGCGATGAAAACCAGTATAGCCAGTGCTATCGCGCGCTTTCGCCCCGGTATCGCTCCCACGTTGGTGGTGCTGGTGCTGCTGCCGTTGATGGTGGGCCTGGGGTTCTGGCAGTTGGCTCGCGGCCATGAAAAACAGCTTCTGGTGGACCGTTACGCCGAGCGGCGGGTGGCCGACCCGATCAGCAGCGCGCAACTCGGTGACATGGCCGATCCCGCCTTCCACCGTGTGCGCTTGCGTGGTCAGTTCGACGGCGAACATAGCGTGCTGCTCGACAACCGCATGCGTGACGGCCGTGCGGGGGTGGAACTGCTGCAGCCGTTTCACGACCAGGCCAGCGACCTGTGGTTGCTGCTCAATCGTGGTTGGCTGCCCTGGCCGGACCGGCGCACGCCACCGGTCTTCACGACACCTGAACACCCAGTGAATCTGGACGCCTGGGTATACGTCGCCCCTGGCGAAACTTTCCAGTTGCAGGCCGACCCGGCAACCCGGCAATGGCCGCGCCTGCTCACCGCCCTGCACCCCGCCGCGTTGTGGGCCGAGTTGGGCCGTAGCGGGTTCGCCTACGAGCTGCGCGCCGAGCCCGGCCCTGGTACGTACGACACCACCTGGGCGGTGGTCGCCATGGGCCCGGAAAAACACTTGGGATATGCCGTGCAGTGGTTCGCCATGGCACTGGCGTTGCTGGCGCTTTACCTCTACCTCGGATGGCACAACAAGAAGGAGAAGTCCCATGGGAGCGGCCATGAATCCACCCAGCATGTCTGAGGCCCCTGCCCGGCGCAAAGGCCGCTGGCAGCTGATGTTGATCCTGATGATGGTCATCGGGCCAATGGTGCTGGCCACCTTCATGTACAAGTTGCAGTTCTGGGTGCCGGACAGTCGCAGCTACCACGGTGAAATGATCGGCAACGGCCAGACCCGCGCCGACATCGGCGTGCAGGCGGATGAAGAGCGCTGGCAACTGCTGGTCACCGCGCCCGCCCCCTGCGCCGACGATTGCCGGCAACTGGTGTACCTGGCGCGCCAGCTGCAAATCAGCCTGGGCCGCGATGCTTCCCGGGCCAGCCACGCACTGGCCAGTGCCCAGCCGGTGAGCGCTGAGTACGAGGCCAGGCTCAAGGCCGAGTACCCGCAACTGCAGCGCTACGCGCTGGACCTGTCGACCTTCACCAAAGACGCTGCCGCACCGGGTGAGGCGCAACTGTGGATCGTCGATCCTCACGGCAACCTGGTGTTGCGCTACGACGCCAAGGTCAAGGGCAAGGACCTGCTCAACGACCTGCGCCTGCTGCTGAAACTGTCGAACATCGGATAAGGGCATCGTCATGGCCAAACCTGGATTTCGCCTCGCGTTGTTTGCCACCTTGCTGGCGCTGCTGGTCGTGCTGTTGGGTGCCTACACCCGCCTGACCCACGCCGGCCTGGGTTGCCCGGACTGGCCCGGTTGCTACGGCTTTATCAGCGTGCCCAAGACCGAAGCCCAGTTGGCCCATGCCGAGCTGCATTTTCCCGACTCGCCGGTGGAGGCGGACAAAGGCTGGGCCGAAATGACTCATCGCTACTTTGCCGGCACCTTGGGCGTGCTGATCGTGCTGTTGGCGGCGCGTTCGTGGAGCCATCGGCGTGACCCCGGCCAGCCGGTAAAATTGCCGCTGTTCTTGCTGACGGTGGTGTTCGCCCAAGCGGCATTCGGTATGTGGACAGTGACATTGAAGCTGTGGCCGCAGGTGGTCACCGGCCATCTGCTGGGCGGCTTTGCGACCCTGAGCCTGCTGTTCCTGCTGACCCTGCGCTTGTCCGGCGTGTTGCCCGCGTTGATCGTGCCCAAGCGCCTGCAATATTGGGCAACGGCAGGGTTGGTGCTGGTGATAGGGCAGATTGCGCTGGGCGGCTGGGTCAGTTCCAACTATGCGGCGGTGGCCTGTATCGACCTGCCGACGTGCCACGGCCAGTGGTGGCCGGCGGCGGACTTTGCCAATGGTTTTCACCTGACCCAGCACATCGGCCCCAACTACCTGGGCGGGCAGCTTGATAGTGATGCGCGCACGGCCATCCACCTGACCCACCGTATCGGCGCGGTTATCGTCGCGGTGGTGTTATTCGGCCTGGCCTGGCAGTTGCGCGCCGTGGGCATGACCCGGCTGGCGGGCTTGCTGCTGATCGCCCTGGCGGTGCAAATCGGCCTGGGCCTGAGCAACGTGTATTTCCATCTGCCGCTGCCGGTGGCCGTTGCGCATAACGCAGGGGGCGCGGCGTTGTTGCTGACGCTGGTGCTGGTCAATTATCACGCGCGTACCAGCCTGGTTCAGGTGCGTAATCAGTTGCCGTTCGGTTGGCGCTTCATTGCGCGCAAACAGGTGTCGGGCATCATTACGCTCAAGGGAGAAATGCCATGGCGGCCTTGATCGGCGCACGTCACGATCAGGCGATCTGGCGTGACTACCTGGAGCTGACCAAGCCTAAGGTAGTGGTGCTGATGCTCATCACGTCTCTGGTGGGCATGTTCCTCGCCACCCGGGCGGGCGTGCCATGGACGGTGCTGGTCTTCGGTAACCTGGGCATTGCCCTGTGTGCCGGTGGCGCGGCGGCGGTCAATCATGTGGTGGATCGACGGATCGATGCGGTGATGGCGCGCACCCACAAAAGGCCATTAGCCGAGGGGCGGGTCTCTCCAGTGGCCGCGTTGGCCTTTGCATTGTTTCTGGCGGTTGCGGGCCTGGTTCTGTTGCTGGTGTTTACCAACCCACTGGCGGCGTGGCTGACGTTGGCCTCGTTGCTCGGTTACGCGGTGATCTACACCGGTTTTCTCAAGCGTGCGACCCCGCAAAACATTGTTATCGGCGGCCTGGCCGGTGCGGCTCCGCCGCTGCTGGGCTGGGTTGCCGTCACCGGGCACGTCAGCGCCGAGCCGTTGTTGCTGGTGTTGATTATCTTCGCCTGGACCCCGCCCCACTTCTGGGCCCTGGCCATTCACCGCAAGGAGGAATACGCCAAGGCCGATATTCCGATGCTGCCGGTTACCCACGGCGAGCATTACACCAAGGTGCATATCTTGCTCTATACCTTCGCATTGCTGGCGGTGAGCTTGATGCCGTATGTGATTCACATGAGCGGCCTGCTGTACCTGGCCTGTGCGCTGGTATTGGGCGGACGCTTTCTGCAATGGGCCTGGGTGCTGTACCGTGGCAGCAAGCCGCACGCGGCGGTCAGCACCTTCAAGTACTCTATCGGGTACCTGTTTTTGCTGTTTATCGCCCTGCTCGTAGACCACTACTTACTGTTGAACCTATGACCCGAACTCAAAAAACCGTGTTTATCCTGGTGGCCATCGTCGCGTTGATCATGGGCCTGACCGTCAATAAAGTGCTTTCGGGCAAGGGTCAGGGTGATCCTACCGCGCTGATCGACGCCGGCATCATCTTGCTGCCCCAGAGTCGCCAGTTGCCGCCGGTGACCATGACCAATCAGGACGGCCAGCCCGTGCTGGTCAACGAATTGAAAGGCAAGTGGAGCCTGCTGTTCTTCGGCTACACCTTCTGCCCGGACATCTGCCCGACGACGCTTGCGCAGCTGCGTCAGATCAAGAGCGAACTGCCCAAGGAGGCGCTGGACAAGCTGCAGGTGATCCTGGTCAGTGTCGACCCGAACCGCGATACGCCGACCCAGCTCAAACAGTACCTGGGCTATTTCGACCCGCAGTTCCAAGGCCTGACCGGCGCGAATGTCGAGGAGGTGCAGAAGGTCTCGAATGCCGTGAGCATTCCGTTCATTCCGGCTGATACCAGCAAGCCGAACTACACCGTCGACCACAGCGGCAACCTGGCGCTGATCGGGCCGGATGGAACGCAGCGTGGGTTTATTCGCGCGCCGTTGAACAACCAGAAGCTGGTGGCGCAGTTGCCGGTTTTGCTACAGCGCAAATGAAGCGGGACGCAGAGCGTCCCGGGCTGCTTTCCCACGCGGAGCGTGGGAACGATCACTAGGTTGGATCAGAACGCCGGCAGAATCGCGCCCTTGTACTTCTCTAGAATGAACGCTTTCACTTCAGGCGTGTGCAGGGCTGCCACCAGCTTCTTCACCGCATCCGAATCCTTGTTGTCTTCACGGGTCACCAGGATGTTCACGTAAGGCGAGTCGTTGCCTTCGATCACCAGCGCATCCTTGGAAGGGTCCAGCTTGGCTTCCAGGGCGTAGTTGGTGTTGATCAGCGCCAGGTCGACCTGGGTCAGCACGCGCGGCAAGGTGGCGGCTTCCAGTTCGCGGAATTTCAGGTGCTTGGAGTTGGCGGTGATGTCCTTGAGGGTCGACAGGATGTTGGTCGGGTCCTTCAGGGTGATCAGGTTGTGCTTGGCCAGCAGCAACAGTGCGCGGCCGCCGTTGGTGGCATCGTTCGGGATTACCACGTTGGCGCCGTCCGGCAGGTCTTCCAGCTTTTTGTACTTGCTGGAGTAGGCACCCAGGGGTTCCAGGTGCACCGCGCCGACGCTCACCAGGTGAGTGCCCTTGGCCTTGTTGAACTCGTCCAGGTATGGCTGGTGCTGGAAGAAGTTGGCATCCAGGCGCTTTTCAGCCACTTGTACGTTCGGCTGTACATAGTCGGTGAAGACCTTGACGTTCAGGTCCACGCCTTCCTTGGCCAGGGCCGGCTTCACGAATTCGAGGATCTCTGCGTGTGGCACCGGCGATGCGGCGACCGTGAGGGTCTCGGCAGCATGGGCGGAAAACGCGGCAACGGCGGCGAAAGCAACCAGTAGTTTTTTCATCCAGCAAGCTCCTTGTTCGGGCATGTGCCGGCAGGGCCGGCAATGGCCGTTATTTTCGAGAAAAGTGCACCACCAGCTTGTCGCCGACGGTTTGCAGAATTTGCACCAGGATCAACAGCAGCACCACGGTGACCACCATCACATCGGTCTGGAAGCGCTGGTAGCCGAAGCGGATCGCCAGGTCACCCAAACCACCGGCGCCGACCACACCGGCCATGGCGGTGTAGGAAACCAGTGTAATTGCTGTCACCGTAATCGCCGCGAAAATGCCGGGGCGTGCTTCGGGCAGCAACGCGTTGGTGATGATCTGGCGCGTGCTGGCGCCCATGGATTGGGTGGCTTCGATGATGCCGCGGTCCACTTCACGCAAGGCGGTTTCCACCAGGCGTGCGAAGAACGGCGTAGCACCTACCACCAGTGGCGGAATCGCGCCGGCCACACCCAGCGAAGTGCCGGTGATCAGGACCGTGAACGGGATCATCACGATCAGCAGGATGATGAACGGCAACGAGCGCAGGATGTTCACGATCAGCGACAGCAACGCGTACAGGCCCTTCTGTTCGAACAGTTGGCGCGGGCTGCACAGGAACAGCAGCACGCCCAGCGGCAGGCCGAGCAGTACGGTGAAGAACAGCGAGCCGAAGAGCATGGTCATGGTGTCGCCGGTGGCGAGCCAGATTTCGGACCAGTCGATATTGGCGAAGAAACTCAACAGGACTTCCATTAGCGCAGAACCTCCATGTGGACGTCTGCCGCAGTAAAGCGGGCGAAAGCGGCTTCCATGTCCCCGCCGGTAACGGCGAGGGTCAGTTGGCCGTAGGGAATATCTTTGATGCGGTCGATACGACCGGCCAGGATGCTGTAGTCCACACCGGTTTCACGAGCGACGGTGCCCAGCAGCGGCGCGTAGGTCGCTTCGCCCTGGAACGTCAGGCGAATGATTCGACCCGGTACATGGGCAAAATCATCCCGTTGCTCGCTTTCATCGATCTGATCGGCTTCCTGCACGAAACGCTTGGTGGTCGGGTGCTGAGGGTGCAGGAATACTTCGGCGACCGAGCCTTGCTCGACGATCACACCGGCGTCCATCACGGCTACTTGGTCGCAAACGCGGCGGATCACGTCCATTTCATGGGTGATCAGCACGATGGTCAGCTTCAGCTCGCGGTTGATCTCGGCCAGCAGTTGCAGCACCGACGCGGTGGTCTGTGGGTCGAGGGCACTGGTGGCTTCGTCGCACAGCAGGATTTTCGGCTTGGTCGCCAGGGCGCGGGCGATGCCAACGCGTTGCTTCTGGCCGCCGGACAACTGCGCCGGGTACTTCCTGGCGTGGTCCGACAGGCCGACGCGGGCGAGCAGCTCGGCCACGCGCAGGTCGATGTCCTTGCGTGACAATTCGCCGGCCAGGGTCAGCGGCAACGCCACGTTGTCGGCGACGGTCTTGGAGGCCAGCAGGTTGAAGTGCTGGAAGATCATCCCGACTTGCTGGCGGAAACGACGCAGGCCGTTGGCATCCAGGGCGGTGACTTCCTCACCGTCGACAGTAATTTGGCCGCCGCTGGGTTGCTCCAGGCGGTTGATCAGGCGCAGCAGTGTGCTTTTACCCGCACCGGAGTGGCCAATCAGGCCGAATACCTGGCCGTTTTCGACGCGCAGGCTGGTGGGGTGCAGGGCGGGGATTTCCTTACCGGCGACGCGGTAGGTTTTATGGACGTTATGAAACTCGATCACGTAGCGAACCTTGTGGGGCGCATGGAAAAGGGATCAGCGGTTAGCCGGGCGCGCATTTTAGCCTGTCCGTATAGCGTTTCTTAGCATTTATTTCGCATTCAACCAGCGATTTGGCAATAACGCGATCAAAGGTCATAAAAAAGGAACGGTGCAAAAAGGGATCAGTCACTACTTAGGCAATTCGAAATCCCCAGGTGCCGTGCCTGGGGGTTGTTCTAGAAGAGCCGGGGATCGCTCTGGCCACTTTAAGAAGGAGTTTTTGCCCGATGAGTACTAAAAAGCCAGTCACCCCGCCAAAGAGTGAACTTGCGGGGACCGACACCCTGGACCGTGGCAATACCAACGCCAAGCTGCAGGCGCTGGAGGAGTTTCGCTCCGATGCTACCGGCCAGGCCCTGCGCACCAACCAGGGTGTGAAGATTGCCGACAACCAGAACACCCTGAAAGTTGGCACCCGTGGCCCCTCGTTGCTGGAAGACTTCATCATGCGTGAAAAGATCACGCATTTTGACCATGAACGCATCCCGGAGCGCATCGTGCATGCCCGGGGTACCGCGGCCCATGGTTATTTCCAGACTTATGAGAACCACTCGGCGCTGAGCAAGGCCGGGTTTTTGCGCAATCCTGAGCATAAAACCCCGGTATTTGTGCGCTTCTCCACCGTGCAAGGCCCTCGGGGTTCGGGCGACACCGTGCGCGATGTGCGCGGCTTCGCCGTGAAGTTCTTTACCGACGAAGGCAACTTCGATTTGGTGGGCAACAACATGCCGGTATTTTTCATACAGGACGCCATCAAGTTTCCTGACTTCGTACACGCGGTGAAGCCTGAGCCACACAACGAGATTCCTACCGGTGGCTCGGCTCACGATACGTTCTGGGATTTCGTTTCGCTGCAGCCGGAGTCGGCGCACATGGTGCTGTGGGCCATGTCCGACCGCGCCATCCCAAAAAGCCTGCGCGCCATGCAGGGGTTTGGCGTTCACACCTTCCGCATGATCAACACCGAAGGTCAGTCGAGCTTTGTGAAGTTCCACTGGCACCCGAAAGTCGGCACCTGCTCGCTGGTGTGGGACGAGGCGCAAAAGCTTGCCGGTAAAGATACCGATTACCACCGTCGTGACCTTTGGGAAGCGATTGAAAGTGGCGACTACCCTGAGTGGGAATTGGGCGTGCAAATCGTAGCCGAAGAGGATGAGCACAAGTTCGACTTCGACCTGCTCGACCCGACCAAGATCATCCCCGAAGAACTGGTGCCGGTGACACCGCTGGGCAAGATGGTGCTCAACCGCAACCCGGACAACTTCTTTGCCGAAGTCGAGCAGGTCGCCTTTTGCCCAGGCCATATCGTGCCGGGTATCGACTTCACCAATGATCCGTTGCTGCAAGGCCGTCTGTTTTCTTACACGGATACTCAGATCAGCCGACTCGGTGGCCCGAACTTTCACGAATTGCCGATCAATCGTCCGGTCGTGCCTTTCCATAACGGCCAGCGCGATGCCCAACACCGTACGGTGATCGACAAGGGGCGTGCCGCATACGAACCGAATTCGATTGACGGAGGTTGGCCGAAAGAAACGCCTCCGGCTGCCGAGAATGGTGGTTTCGAAAGCTATTACGAGCGCGTCGACGCCAACAAGGTGCGTGAGCGCAGCGAGTCGTTTGGTGATCACTTCTCGCAAGCCACGCTGTTTTTCAACAGCATGAGTCATCACGAGAAAGAGCACATCATCGCGGCCTACAGCTTCGAGTTGGGCAAGGTGGAGCGCGAGTTCATCCGTGCTCGCCAGGTGAATGAGATCCTGGCCAATATCGACCTGGAACTGGCCAAGCGCGTTGCACAGAACCTGGGCTTGCCGGCGCCGACCAAAGGTACGGTGCCGCCACGTAAGGCGTCGTTGAAAGTGTCGCCGGCCTTGAGCCAGGTGAACCTGCTGTCGGGCGATATCAAAACGCGCAAAGTCGCGATTCTGGCGGCTAACGGTGTGGATGGTGCGGCGATTGCGGCGTTGAAGGCAGCGCTGGAAGCCGAAGGTGCGCACGCCAAGTTGCTGGGGCCGACTTCAGCACCGGTGAAGACCGCTGATGGTAAGAGCCTGGCGGTAGATGCGTCGATGGAGGGCATGCCGTCCATTGCGTTTGATGCGGTGTTTGTTCCGGGCGGTAAGGAGTCGATCAAGGCGCTGAGCGGGGATGGCGTGGCGTTGCACTACCTGTTGGAAGCGTACAAGCACCTGAAGGCGATTGCCGTTGCCGGTGATGCCAAACCCTTGTTGGAGCTGCTCAAGCTTGAGGTGGATGCGGGGTTGATCGTGGGTGCGGATGCAAAAGCGTTCAAGGCGTTTTTTGCCGCGATTGCCCAGCATCGGGTGTGGGAGCGTGAACCGAAGGCCAAGGCTATTCCGGCTTAAGTGATCGCAGAACGCTATCGGGAGCAAGCCCCCTCCCACACTTGAATGATGAAGTTTTCAAGTGTGGGAGGGGGCTTGCTCCCGATGCTTTTACTGGGTTTTGCGCGGAATCAGCACAACCTGCGCCGGGATCCTTTTCAGAATCTGCCGGTGGATCTTCAGGTCATATCCCGAATCAATTCGCTTCACCCGTTTGCTCAGCAAGGTGGACAGCCATGGGTAGTCCTGGGTGCGCGGCACTTGAATGCTCACGTCGCACTGGTAATTCACCACGTCGGTGGCAATCGCATCCAGTTGATGGCGAAGTTCTTCTATGTCGGTGAGGTTCAGCGCCACGGTCGTGCTTTCGGCTGCCGGGTCGATGACTTTGGCGACAGGCTTGGTTTCGGCGGCTTTCAACGCCGCTTCGGCCTTATCCAGCTCGGCTTTGCGGGCGTGGCTGATGGCGTTGTTGACGCCGCCGGTCAGCGCGGGCGCCTTGGGCATCAATGCGCGTGCACGGCTCAGCGCCGTGGCGGCGGCGTTGACGTCACCCTTTTGCAAGACGATCTGGCTGCGTTGCAGGTAGGCTTCGGCCAACTGGCGTTGGTAAGTTTCCAGGGCCGGGTCGTCAGGCGACTGGGCCTGCAATGCGGCGAGTTGATCTTCAGCGGTGGCCAGCTCGCTGCTGGCCAGGTTTTGCTCCAGTTGCGCGATGGCCACGGCACGCGCATCCGGGGCTGCGGGAGCGGCCGGCGGTGTGCTTTGGCAGGCGCCCAGCAGCAGGGAAAATGCGGCAAGGAGCAGATAACGGGCGTTGAACGGCTTCATTCCTGCGACTCTCTAATTGCGCAAAAAGCGAGCAAGTCTACACCCCTCGACGGGGCAGGACAAAACTCAGCAGAAACAGGGCGGCCGCCGTTACCACAATCGACGGTCCTGCGGGCGTGTCCTTGAACCAGGACAGCGCCAGGCCCCCGCACACTGCCAGCATCCCCAGCAGGCTGGCGCCGATGGCCATCTGCTCGGGGGAGCGGGCATGGCGCTGGGCGGCTGCGGCGGGAATGATCAGCAGCGACGTGATCAACAATACGCCGACTATCTTCATCGCAACAGCAATCACCACCGCGATCAACAGCATCAGGGCCATGCGCAGCGCTGGCACGGGCAAACCTTCCACCGTGGCCAGTTCTTCATGCACTGTGATTGCCAGCAACGGGCGCCACAGGGTTACCAGCAAAACCAGTACGACGGCGCTGCCGCCGAGTATCCAGGCAAGGTCGCTAGGGCTGATCGCCAGCAGATCGCCAAACAGGTAGGCCATCAAGTCGATGCGTACTTCGTGCATGAAGCTCAGTACCACCAGGCCCAGGGACAGGGTGCTTGGAGCCAGGATGCCCAATAGCGTGTCGGAGGCCAGCGGCTGGCGTTGTTGCAGCGTCACCAGCAGGACCGCCAGCAGCAGGCAGCCCACGGTGACGGCGAGGGTCGGGCTCACATCCAGCAAAAAGCCCAAGGCGACGCCCAGCAGGGCGGCGTGGGACAAGGTGTCGCCGAAATAGGCCATGCGCCGCCAGACCACGAACGAGCCCAATGGGCCCGCCACCAATGCCAAAGCCAAGCCTGCCAGCAGGGCGTACAGCAGAAAATCAGCCATGCTTGCAGCTATCTCCATGAACGTGGGTATGAGGTTTGGCCGGATCAGTCACGACGGCGCCATGCAAGTCATGGGCATGATCGTGATGGTGGTGGTAGATCGCCAGGCTTTGCGCGTTCTTGCCGAACAACTCGACGAAGGCCGGGTCACCGCTGACCTGTTCCGGGTGGCCGGAGCAGCACACATGGCGGTTGAGGCACACCACTTGGTCAGTGGTGCTCATCACCAGGTGCAGGTCGTGGGAGACCATCAGCACGCCGCAGCCATGGCGGTCGCGCAGGCGGGTGATCAGGCTGTACAGCTCGGCCTGGCCTGCGACGTCGACGCCTTGTACAGGTTCGTCCAGTACCAGCAGTTCGGGCTCGCGCAACAGGGCGCGGGCCAGCAATACGCGCTGCATTTCGCCGCCGGAGATGCTTTGCACCGGGCTGTCGATGACCTGCTCGGCGCCGACCTCCTTGAGCGCGGCCAGCGCGCGGGTACGGTCGACACCGGGCACCAGGCGCAGAAAGCGCAGTACCGACAGGGGCAGCGTCGGATCGACGTGCAGCTTCTGCGGCATGTAGCCGACACGCAGCTTGGATTTGCGCCATACACGGCCGCTGTCGGGCTTGAGCAAACCGAGCACGGCACGCACCAGGGTGGTCTTGCCCGCGCCATTGGGGCCGATCAGCGTAACGATCTGCCCGGGCTCGACGCTCAGCGCGATGTTATCCAGTACGTTTTGCCCGGCGAACGTGACCGCGACCTGTTCCAGGCGGATTAACGCGTTGCTCATCAAGCCCCCTGGCAACCCGAGCAGAGCCCGACCACTTCGACCGTTTGCCCTTCAACCTTGAAGCCGACGTCGGCGGAGCTCTGGATGATGGCGTCGCTGATGCTTTTCTGTTCAAGCTCGATGGCGGCGTGGCACTCCCGGCAGATCAGGAACTGGCCTTGATGCGCGTGCTCCGGATGGCTGCAGCCGACAAAGGCATTGAGGGAGGCGATGCGATGCACCAAGCCGTTCTCCAGTAGGAAGTCCAGCGCGCGGTATACGGTCGGCGGCGCGGCGCGGCGGCCGTCCTGCTCGCTGAGCACGCCAAGAATGTCGTAGGCGCCCAGCGGCTTGTGGCTTTGCCACACCAGTTCCAGTACCCGACGGCGCAATGCGGTCAGGCGCAGGCCCTTCTGCGTACACAGGGTGTCGGCTTCCGACAGCGCGGTATGCACGCAGTGGGAGTGGTCGTGGGGACGGCTGGCAAGCGGTGTTTTAGGCATGAGCGGCGACAGACATTTGATAGAGACGTTATTATGTTACCCGTTCCTACGCCATCGAGTGGTCATCGTGTTCCGACTTTTTCCCGTTTTTGTCGTATTTGTCACCAGTTTGTTCGTTACCGCAGCCGCTCAGGCTGAGGTCAAGGTGTTGACCAGCATCAAGCCGTTGCAGCTGATTGCCGCTGCCGTGCAGGATGGCGTGGCGATCCCGGAGGTCTTGTTGCCGCCTGGCGCATCGCCGCATAACTATGCCTTGCGCCCATCCGACGTACGGCGCGTGCAGTCGGTGGACCTGCTGTATTGGATCGGCCCGGACATGGAGAGCTTCCTGCCGCGTGTGCTCAAGGGGCGTAGCCTGCCGACCGTCGCGGTACAGGATCTTCCAGGCATGAAGCTGCGTCGTTTCGCCGAAGATAGCCACTCCCACGCTGACGAAGCCGACGAACATGACCACGACCATCGCCCGGGCAGCCTGGATGCGCACCTGTGGCTATCGACGGTCAACGCGCGGGTGATTGCGGCACGCATGGCTGCTGATCTCAGCGCTGCCGACCCGGCCAATGCCGCGCGTTATCAGAGTAACGTGAAGGCTTTCGATGAGCGTCTGGATGCGTTGGACGCACGGTTGAAGGCCCGCCTGGCGACCATCGGCGACAAACCCTACTTCGTGTTCCATGAAGCTTTTGATTACTTCGAAGACGCCTATGGGCTCAAGCACACCGGTGTGTTCAGCGTGGCTGCCGAAGTACAGCCGGGTGCCCAGCACGTCGCGGCGATGCGCACGCGCCTGCAGGAAGTGGGCAAGACATGTGTGTTCAGTGAGCCGCCGTTGCGTCCGCGTTTGGCTGAGACGCTGGTGGCCGGCCTGCCGGTGAAGTTGGCGGAGTTGGATGCATTGGGCGGCTACACACCGGCCACGGCTCAAGGGTACGAGCAGGTGCTGGAGAAGCTCGGTAACGATTTGGCTGGGTGCCTGGAGTCGCTCTGACGGTTAACGCAAAACCCATGTGGGAGCGGGTTTGCTCCCACATTTTTTGACCGAGTGGGTCCTTTAAAGGGCGAACGGCAGTTGGATCGTGACCTGCTGACGCTGCGCCAAACGGTGCTCGAACTCGGCGGGGTCGTGAATCAGCACATCCTGCCCGGCAAACGACTCAGCGGCGATCAGCCGTGACAGCCAGAACCGCACACAAGCCACCCGTAACATCGTCGGCCACAATTCGGCCTCCTTCGCCGTGAACGGCCGCAGGCTCGCGTAGGCGCCCAGCAGTGCGCGGGCACGCGGCCCATCAATCACGCCTTGCGCATCCGAGCACCAGTCATTCAGGGCGATTGCCACGTCGTACAGCATCGGGCCGGAGCAGGCGTTGTAGAAGTCGATCAATCCTGTGAGATGCGTGCCTTCAAACATCGCATTGTCGCGGAACAGGTCGGCGTGCACGTTGGCGCGTGGCAAGGCCAGGATCTCGGCCTTGTGGGCGTCGATCTCGGTCAATGCCGCTTGCAGCAAGCTTTGCTGCGCTTCGTTCAAGTGCGAAATCAGCTGTGCCCCTTCACTGAGCATCCACTCCAGCCCGCGATCGGTCTTGCGTTCCAGCACCTTCTCGCCTTGGGTGGCCAGGTGCAGGTGGCCCAGCAGGTCACCGACCTGGGCGCAATGTTGGGCGTTGGCGTCCTTGATGTGCTTGCCGGCCAGGCGCGGTTGCAGCAGCGCCGGTTTGCCGGCCAGCGTGCGCAGGGCGACGCCGTCGGTGGTGCGCAGGGCATAAGGCACTGGCAGGTCAGCGTCGTGGAGCACGTCGAGCAACTCGATGAAGAACGGCATCTCCGCGACGGGGCCGCGCTCAACCAGGGTCAGGACAAACTCGCCCTGTTCCAGGCTGATAAAGAAATTGGTGTTTTCGCTGCCAGCGGCAATCCCCTGGAAATCAAGCAGGCGGCCGAGCCCGTAAGGGGCGAGAAAGGTTTCCAGCTCGGGCCGAGCCAGGGGGGTAAACACAGACATGGTTAAAACTGCCAGTACGGGCGCCGCGATGTGCGGCGCCAATTGAAGTTAAGAAATCATTTCCATTCGAAGATCTTCCATGACGGGATCAGCATATCCGGTTGGTCAGAGCGGATGAAGTTCGCGTCGGTCCCGTCCGCGCGCACCAGGAAATACGGTGGGGCACCCTTTACAGTGACCTTGATTGCGTACAGGAAACCGTTTTGGCGGTACTCCTGGATGGTTCTGTCGCCTTCCGTGCGAATGGTAACTTCCGGATCGCCCGAAGGGGCGCTGTCTGCCGCCATGGCAGCCATCGGAGCGAGTGCAATCAAGCCAGTGAGGAGCAGGCGATTGAATGTACGCATGATAACCTTGTCCCTTTGTCGTCATTGGTCCGGCTATTCTAGCGCCTGACCCGCCGAAAAGGTTGATCCTGCTCATGAGCCAAGCCCCCCTCGTCCTGGTGGACGGTTCTTCTTATCTGTATCGCGCGTTCCACGCGCTGCCACCGCTCACCACTTCCAAAGGCCTGCCGACCGGTGCGGTCAAGGGCGTGTTGAACATGCTCAAAAGCCTGCGCAAGCAGTACCCGGACAGCCCTTTCGCCGTGGTGTTTGACGCCAAGGGTGGGACTTTTCGCGATGACATGTACGCCGAATACAAGGCCAATCGCCCGAGCATGCCTGATGACATGCGCCTGCAGATCGAGCCGCTGCACCAGAGCGTGATTGCCCTGGGCTTCCCGCTGTTGTGCGTCGAAGGCGTCGAGGCCGATGACGTGATCGGCACCCTGGCCCGCAGCAGCGCAGCGGCCAACCGACCGGTGGTGATTTCCACCGGTGACAAAGACATGGCGCAGCTGGTCGATGGGCACATTACCTTGGTCAATACCATGACCGGTAGTTCGATGGACATCGAAGGCGTAAAGGAGAAATTTGGCGTCGCTCCGGAGCAGATCATCGACTATCTGGCGTTGATGGGGGATTCGTCTGACAACATTCCGGGCGTTCCGGGTATTGGTCCGAAGACCGCTTCCGGCTTGCTGGTGGGCGTGAATGGTGGGATCAAAGAGCTGTATGAGCAGTTGGATATCGTGCCGACCCTGCCGATCCGTGGGGCCAAGGCCCTGCCGGCCAAGTTGGAAGAGCATAAGGAGATGGCGTTCCTTTCTTACCAACTGGCGACGATCAAGTGTGATGTGCCGCTGCACGTCGGCCTGGAAGACCTGCACCTGATCGAACCCGATCGTGAAAAGCTGCTGGAGCTGTACACGCTGCTGGAGTTCAAGAGCTGGTTTGACGAGATCCAGCGTGATGCCAAGCGCGTGGAACTCAACACGGCGCCCGTTGCTGAAGCCGTTGTGGAGGCGGTGGTGGTTGCGCCTGTCGAGGCGCGTTACACCACAATCCTTGACCAGGCGACCTTCGATGTCTGGCTGAAGAAGCTCAATGATGCGAAGTTGTTCGCGTTCGATACCGAAACCACCGGCATCGACGCCCAGCAGGCGCAGTTGGTCGGGGTTTCATTCGCGGTGCAGCCCCATGAAGCCGCGTACATTCCGTTGACGCATTCCTATATCGGCGCGCCGCCGCAGCTGGATCGCGACAGCGTGTTGCTCGCGTTGAAACCATTGCTGGAGGACCCAACCAAGCTCAAGGTCGGCCAGCACGCCAAGTTCGACATGAACATCCTGGCCAACTGCGCCATCGGTGGCGACCCGGCGCAGGGCATTACCGTGCGTGGTATCGCCTTCGACACCATGCTCGAATCCTATGTGCTCAACTCCACGGCAACCCGGCATGACATGGACAGCCTGGCCAAGAAGTACCTGGACTACGACACCGTCAGTTTCCAGGACATCGCCGGCAAGGGCGCCAAGCAGCTGACATTCGACCAGATCCCGCTTGAACAAGCCGGTCCCTACGCGGCGGAAGATGCCGATGTGACATTGCGTCTGCATCAGGCGCTGCATGCGCAACTGGCGGCCATTCCAAGCCTGGCCGGCGTATTGACCGACATCGAGATTCCACTGGTGCCGGTGTTGGCGCGGATCGAGCGTCAGGGGGCCTTGGTGGATAAGGATCTGCTGGGCGTTCAGAGCATCGAGCTGGGCAACAAGATGGTCGAGCTGGAGCGTCAGGCGTTCGAGATCGCCGGTGAGGCTTTCAACCTGGGTTCGCCCAAGCAGCTAGGGGCGATTCTCTACGAGAAACTGGGCCTGCCGGTATTGAAGAAGACCGGCAAAGGCCAGGCGTCGACTGCTGAAGAAGTTCTGGCCAAGCTGGCCGAAGATGACTTCCTGTTGCCCAAGGTGCTGATGCAGTACCGCAGCATGAGCAAGCTCAAAAGCACCTATACCGACCGGCTGCCGGAGCAGATCAACCCACGCACCGGGCGCATTCACACGTCTTATCACCAGGCGGTGGCGGCAACCGGGCGTTTGTCTTCCAGCGATCCGAACCTGCAGAACATACCGGTGCGCACCGCCGAAGGGCGGCGGATTCGCCAGGCATTCGTCGCGCCCAAGGGCTACAAACTGCTGGCGGCGGATTATTCCCAGATCGAATTGCGGATCATGGCGCACTTGTCCAAGGACGAGGGCCTGATGAATGCCTTCCGCAACAACCTGGACGTGCATACGGCGACGGCCGCCGAGGTGTTCAAGGTCGAGTTGGCCGAGGTCACGTCCGACCAGCGTCGCAGTGCCAAGGCGATCAACTTTGGCCTGATCTACGGGATGGGGGCGCAGAAGCTCGGCAAGGATATTGGAGTCGATACCAAGACCGCCAAGGCCTACATCGATGTGTACTTCGCACGTTACCCGGGCGTTCGCGAATATATGGAGCGCACCCGCGCCCAGGCTGCCGACCAGGGCTATGTAGAAACCTTCTTCGGGCGTCGGCTGTATTTGCCCGACATCAACTCCAATAAACCCCAGGACCGCGCAGCCGCCGAGCGCACGGCGATCAACGCGCCGATGCAAGGCACTGCGGCGGACATCATCAAGAAAGCCATGGTGCGGGTGGATGACTGGCTGACGGAATCGGGTCTGGATGCCAAGGTTATCCTCCAGGTGCACGACGAACTGGTGCTTGAGGTGCGTGAAGACCTGGTGGCGCAAGTCAGCGAAAAGATCCGCGAACACATGAGTGCGGCGGCGCAATTGGATGTGCCGTTGGTGGTGGATGTGGGAGTGGGCAATAACTGGGACGAGGCGCACTGATTTGGCGGCTCTGCCATCACCAACCGTGATGGCAGGGCGCTTTAGATCAGAAATCGATACTGGTTATTTCCAATAGTTTTTTTGATCTGCCGGAACTTAACCCGTGAACTGCCACTCAGAGTTACTGAATGGGTGGTGAAGCCCTTCAATGCTCCTATGTTGTGTTAAGTGTTGGCAGATATCTGGACCCCGCCCTAGCGGTCCGGAACTTGAACCCCGAACTTCCCCTCCCCATACGAAGTCCGGGGTTTTTTTTGCCCGCAGAAAAGTTATTCCGCGATTTCAGCGCCCTTGTCCGTCAATTCCATCCAGCCGGCCAGCACGGTGTAAGCCTCTTCCAGGCCCATGCGCTTGGGTGCCGAGAACAGTTGGATGGTGATCGCATCACCCCAACCTTTGCGGATTTCCGATTGGACCTTGAGCAGCGTGTTCTTGGCTGCGCCGTAGGTCAACTTGTCGGCCTTGGTCAGCAGGATATGCATCGGCATGCCGCTGGCTACGGCCCAGTCGAGCATCAACAAGTCGAAGTCGGTCATTGGATGACGGATGTCCATCATCAGGATCAAGCCCTTCAAACTCTCGCGGCCACCCAGGTAAGCCTCCAGGTGACGCTGCCAGTGCAGCTTCAGCGGGATAGGTACTTTTGCGTAACCGTAGCCCGGCAGGTCGACCAGACGCCGATCATCGTCTAGCTTGAAGAAATTGAGCAGCTGCGTGCGGCCCGGGGTTTTCGAGGTGCGCGCCAGGCTGGCATGGGTCAGGGTGTTCAGTGCGCTGGATTTGCCGGCGTTGGAGCGACCGGCAAAGGCGACTTCAAAACCTTCGTCATCGGGGCATTGGTCAACTTTGGCGGCGCTGAGCATGAACGTGGACTGTTGGCACAGACCGAGGATGGGATTCTTGAGTTGCATGAGATTTCCGATGTGGGCGGTGCCGAGAATGGGTGCGGCAAGCGGTGTCGTTTCCGTTTCAGTAGCGCCAGTATATAATGCCGCAGATTTTGTGTGTGCTTTGTCCCAGCGAAGGATGAAGTTCACGGGAGCGAAAGACCTTCATTGCGCATTAGAACGCAAAACGCTCTCAAACCCTGAAAAGGTCGATGTATGACCCGCAGGTTGCTCGCTTTTGGTGTCCTGATTCCGCTTTATGGCGCTCAGGCTACACAGGAACCGGAAGCGGTGTACAACCGAGTTTGCGTGGCTTGCCATGCCGGCCAACTGCCCAACGCCCCTAAGCGGGGTGATCAGGTAGCGTGGGCGCCCAGACTGGCGCAGGGCATGGATACGCTGGTGCAACACGTAACCCAGGGTTTCAAGGCAATGCCGCCGCGTGGTTTGTGCATGGACTGCAGTACTGAGGATTACCAGGCCGTCATTGAATTGATGGCGAGTAAACCCGGTAGATAACTCTTAAACCCTTAGCCGTAGTTGGATTAGCTGATGAACAAACTGATCGTGAGTCTGCTGTTGACCTTGGGCATCACCGGTGTTGCCCATGCTGCAGGCGACGCTACAGCGGGCCAGGCGAAAGCCGCCGTGTGTGGTGCTTGCCATGGACCGGATGGCAACAGCCCGGCGCCGAACTTCCCCAAACTGGCCGGCCAGGGTGAGCGTTACCTGACCAAGCAGATGCACGACATCAAGGATGGCAAGCGCACGGTGCTGGAAATGACCGGCTTGCTGACCAACCTCAGTGATCAGGACCTGGCAGATATCGCGGCGTATTTTGCCAGCCAGAAAGGCAGTGTGGGAGCTGCCGATCCGAAACTGGTCGAAAAAGGCCAGGCATTGTTCCAAGGTGGCAAGCTCGCTGAAGACCAGCCTATTGGCGGCATGCCCGCTTGCAAGGCGTGCCACATCCCGGACGGCGGTGGTCTCGCCGCTGCAGGCTTCCCTCATCTGAGTGGCCAGCACGCCCAATACACCGCCAAGCAATTGAAGGACTTCCGCGAGAAAGTTCGTTATATCGATGGCGATGCGGGTAACAAAATGATGGGCGACATTGCTGCCAAGCTTTCGGATAAAGATATCGACGCAGTGTCCAGCTACATCCAAGGGCTGCACTGACAGGGCCGGCGACGTTAACGCTCGATTAATCCATCGATGCAAGCATAAAAAGGGTGGCTTAGGCCGCCCTTTTTTGTGGCCGCTGCCGTTACACTAACGAAATCATGTCCGCGTAGACCTGTCATAACAAAGGTCGCGTGAGGCGACTTTATTTGTCCAGGAGTAAAGCATGCGTAATCTGATCCTCAGCGCCGCTCTCGTTACCGCCAGCCTCTTCGGCATGACGGCACAAGCTGCCGATGTGCCGCTTGAAGCCGGTAAAACCTATGTCGAATTGACTAACCCTGTACCGGTTTCGGTGCCTGGCAAGATCGAAGTCGTGGAGCTGTTCTGGTACGGCTGCCCGCATTGCTACGCTTTTGAGCCAACCATCAATCCTTGGGTTGAAAAACTCCCGTCCGACGTGAACTTCAAGCGCATCCCGGCCATGTTCGGCGGCCCATGGGATGCCCACGGCCAATTGTTCCTGACCCTGGAAGCCATGGGTGTTGAGCACAAGGTCCATAACGCCGTATTCGACGCGATCCAGAAACAAGGCAAGCGCCTGACCAAGCCGGAAGAAATGGCCGACTTCGTCGCCACCCAGGGTGTCGACAAGGACAAGTTCCTCGCCACCTTCAACTCTTTCGCTATCCAGGGCCAGATCAAGCAGGCCAAGGAACTCGCGCAGAAGTATGGCGTGCAAGGCGTACCGACCATGATCGTCAACGGTAAATACCGTTTCGACCTCGGCACTGCTGGTGGTCCGGAAGCTGTCCTCAACGTTGCAGACCAATTGATCGCCAAAGAGCGCGCCGCCAAGTAAGGGGGCTCACCATGCGCCGCCGGGGTACCGAACGTGTCGTAGGCCTGCATGAGCCGCGGGTCAACGAGCATCATCTGGAGTCCACGGGCTTGCCGGCTGACAGTCGCTTGCGCCTGCTCAGTTTCAATATTCAGGTGGGCATCAGTACCGAGAAGTACCGCCACTACCTTACCCGTGGCTGGCAGCATCTGCTGCCGCATAACGGGCGGGCCGGCAACCTGCAAAAAATCGGCAACCTGCTCAACGACTTCGATCTGGTCGCCTTGCAGGAAGTCGATGGCGGCAGCATTCGCTCCGGCTACATCAATCAGGTGGAGCACCTGGCTCAGTTGGGGGCCTTCCCCTACTGGTATCAGCAACTCAATCGCAACCTCGGGCGCCTGGCACAGCACAGTAATGGTGTGCTCAGCCGCCTGAAGCCAACTGCCATCGAAGACCATCCATTGCCAGGCCCCAAAGGGCGTGGGGCGATTCTGGTGCGCTTCGGCGAAGGCCCCGAAGCCCTGGTGGTGGTGATGATGCACCTGGCGCTCGGAGGGCGTACGCGCAACCTCCAGCTTGCCTACGTGCGTGAGCTGATTGGCAACTACAAGCATCAGGTGCTGATGGGTGACATGAACACCCATGCCAATGACCTGTTGCAGAATTCCCCGTTGCGTGACCTTGGGTTACTGGCGCCGCAAGTCGAAGCCACGTTCCCCAGTTGGCGCCCGCAACGCTGTCTGGATCATATCCTGCTGAGCCCTACCCTCACGCTCGAAAGTGTGCAGGTTTTGGCGCAGCCCATTTCCGACCACCTGCCGGTCGCGGTCGAGATTCGTCTGCCGGGTTCGCTCACGGCAGATGCATTGCCCGCGTTGAGCCCAGGCACCAGCGGACCCCTTGCATGAGCGACGACGCCCAGCGCTGGAAAGAGAAATACCTCAAGAGCATCGAGCAACAAGACAAGCTCGAACGCCGCTGGGCTGCCCGCCTCGACCTGCTGCGCCGTGGGCTGGTACGCAGCACGCTGGCCGCTGAAGGAACGGACCGCGCAGTCGATCAATGCATGAAGGAAATGCGCGACATCGTGCGCAGCGACGACATGGATGCCGCCCTCGCCGCCTTGCTGCCGCGTCTGGAAAAAGCCGTGCTGGATTCAGAGCAGCGCCGCGAAACCCGGGTTGACCAGATCAGCACTGCGCTCACGGCACTGGTCGCGCAGTTGCAGAAGTTACCGCTGCCCCGTGAAGTGGCCCGCCCGCTGAAAGCCTTCGCCAAGCAACTCGATGGTCGTGTCGGGCAGGCGCGGGAGATACCGTTGCTCCTGAGTGAGCTCAGTAGTCTACAAGGGCAGGCACTGGACAACCTGGAGCCGGACAGCGAAAACCCCCGTTCAGGGCCGGGTCTGCTGCAGCGCCTGTTCGGCAGTAAAGATGCTGCAACCGAAGCCGGCGAACCGGTTCCTACAGCTACGCCGCAGCCGGTGGCGCCAAAGTCTGCGCCCGAGCCTCAGGAGCCGGCGCAGTCCGAGGTGCTGGCCGAAGCGTTGCGGGCATTCGAGCCAGCGCCATCAGCGCCGACGGCGTCGCCGCCTGAACCCGTTGTGCCCGTTGCGCAGGCCCAGGTCGCCAGCGAAACGTTTGTCTTCGAAGCCCCTGCGCAGTCGGTGGCCGCTGCCCCACCTGTCGAAGCCCCTGACGTTGAGGAGCCGGAGCCAACTCTGGAGGCGCCGGCATCCGAGAGTGCGCTCGCCGCTTTTATCGAAGCGCCCGAGGTGCAGGTCGACAGAGTGGAGGCAACGACCATCGGCAGCCTGTCGCTCCCGCCTGTGCTGGACAGCGCCGAACCCGACCCTGATGCGTTGCAAGCGGACGGCGTCTACGCCCTGCCCGACTCGCCCGAGCCGTCCTACAGCTCGGTCGCCAAACATATCGAAAGCACTTTGCTCGGCTTGCTGGAAGACCTTGACCTGCCCGAACGCCACCGGCCCCAGGCCGAGGCCATGCGCGAGCGTCTGGCCAATGGTTTGAACTGGTACGAGCTGCTGCCGATCCTGGATGACCTGGCGGTGTTGATGCTGGCGATCACCGACAGCGGCCAGCATGAGTTCGAGGCTTATCTCAAGCAGCTCAACGAGCGTCTCGAAGCGTTTCAAGGCCATTTGCAGGTTGCCAGTGACGGCCACGCCGATAGCCGTTCGGCCGCGCGCGAATTGGATACGCAGATTCGTGAACAGGTCGATGGCTTGCAAAGCAGCGTACAGGAAGCGTCCGACCTGAACAGCCTCAAGCAGGTGCTGGAAAGCCATCTTGAAGGTTTGCTCGGCACCATGGATGAGCATCAGCAGCAGCGCGACCAGCGTGAACAGGAAGTGGCGGCGCGTTTGAAGGGCTTGGCTGAGCGGGTTGCGAGCATGGAGCAGGAAGCTCAAGGCTATCGCGAACACCTGGAGGTGCAGCGTCAGAAAGCCTTGATTGACCCGCTCACCGGCCTGCCTAACCGCGCCGCCTGGAGTGAGCGCCTGGATCAGGAGGTCAATGCCTGGCACCAGCGCGGCAACAGCTTGTCGCTGGCGATACTGGACCTGGACCATTTCAAGCGCATCAACGACGGTTATGGGCACCTGGCCGGTGACAAAGTCTTGAAGATCATCGCCAACGTGCTGAGCAAGCGCCTGCGGCCAAGCGATTTTATTGCGCGTTTTGGTGGCGAGGAGTTTGTGTTGCTGATGCCTGACTCATTGCTGGCCGATGCCTTGGCCGTGGGTGAGGTGCTGCGTGCGGCGATTGAAGCGTGTCCGTTCCACTTCAAAGGCGAGCCGGTGACGATCACGGTGTCCATGGGCGTGGCGCAGTTTCTGCCGGGTGAGCGTAGTGATCTAGCGCTCAAGCGTGCTGACGAGGCGTTGTACCGGGCCAAGGCGGCGGGACGTAACAAGGTGCTGGCGGCTTAAAAGATGTTCCATTTTGTGATTTGACCGCCGCGCTACCCTTCATACGTTACACTGTTGCATTATCGTCTTCAGTGTAACGTGATCTGCCATGAAATCCCTGTACATCGCTTTTGTGTTTCTACTACTCGCCGGCTGTGCAAGCGGCCCCCGTCTCGATACCAGCCACCCTTCGGCGAACCACGACAACCGCATACAGTTCGTCATCGTCCATTACACCTCCGCCAACCTTGAGCGTTCCTTGGCCCTGTTGACCCACGGCCAGGTCAGCAGCCATTACCTGATTGGTAACGATGCCTCGGGCACTATCTACAAGTTGGTGGATGAGAGCCAGCGGGCCTGGCATGCAGGCGAGAGCGAGTGGTTGGGGCGCACCTGGCTCAACTCCAGTTCCATCGGTATCGAAATCGTCAACCCGGGGTATCGCGACACCCCGACGGGCCGCGTCTGGTACCCGTACTCCGAGGCGCAGGTACAGTCACTCATCGTGCTGTTGAAAGACATCAGCAAGCGCAACGGAATTGACCCTAAGCACATCATCGGTCACAGCGATATCGCGCCGCTGCGCAAGCTTGATCCAGGCCCACTGTTTCCGTGGAAGCGGTTGGCGGCTGAAGGGTTGGGAGTCTGGCCGGACGCGCAGGCAGTGGCTCGTTTCCAGGCGCAGTATGTAGCGCAGTTGCCGAGCGTGGCCTGGTTCCAGGAAGAGCTGGCGCGCCTGGGCTACCAGACGCCTCAAACCGGCGAGCTGGATGTCGCCACGCGCCATGTAATAGCGGCTTTCCAGATGCATTTCAGGCCATCGCTGTTTGACGGCACGCCGGATGCCGAAAGTGCTGCGATCCTGAGTGCGTTGAACCATCGCTGATCGCCAGGCGGGTAAATGCTCGCTTACAAGGGCAGTGCCATGTAGAACTGCGTGCCCTGCCCTGGCCGTGAGTACACACCCATTCGGCCCCCGTGCAATTGCACGATCTCCTTGCACAGCGCCAGCCCAAGGCCGGCGCCGCCTTTCTTGCGGCCCACTTGTACGAAAGGTTCGAAGATGCGTCCCTGTTGGCCGTACGCGATACCTTCGCCGTTATCCTCCACGCTGATAATCACTCGTTCGCCATGGCGACGGGCCTGCAGGCGAATCTGCCCGCCTTCGGCGGTATGGCGCAGGGCATTGGCCAGCAGATTGTCGAGCACGCGCTCCAGTTGGGCCTGGTCAGCGTGCAGTCGCGGCAAATCGGCTTGGGCTTCAACCAGCAACTCGATGTGTTGTGCATTCGCCGGTTCCGCAAACCGCGCTTGGGCGTGCTCCAGCAAGTCCGTGATATCGCACGGCGCCAGAGTGAGTTTCTGCAGGCCATTCTGGTAACGCGAAAAATTCAGCAAGTCGTTGATCAACTGCATCAGGCGCTGCATTTCTTCGTTGACCGTATCCAGCAAGTCCGCTTCCCGGGACTCTTCAGGAAACTTTGCGCGCTCGCGAAACAAGCCGAAGGCCATGTGCATGCCGGTCACCGGCGTGCGTAACTCATGGGAGGCGCGCAGGACAAACTCGCTGCGCACTCGCTCAAAGGCGCGCTGCTCCGTAACGTCGTGCAGCACCATCACCGCTCCGAGAATATGCCCCTGAGTATGGCTCACCGGGGTCAGGCTGTAGGTCAGCAGGCGCAACTCGCCTTCGACTTCCACCTCTAGATCCTCCGGTGCTCGCTCCAGATTGCCGCCGCGCAGCACCAGTTGCAGTTGTTCATCCATTTCCGGGCGTGCGAGAGCCTCGCCCAGGCCTTGGCCGAGGCGTTCCTCGTCCCACCCCAACTGGCGCTGTGCCACGGGGTTGAGGTGTTCCAGGCAGCCTTGGCGGTCAATCATCAGCAGGCCGTCATCAATACTGTCGAGCACCGCTTGCAGGCGTTGCTGACCGGCCAGCAGCTCGTCGACATTGGTCGCCTGATGCTGGCGCAATGCTTCGGCCATGATGCCGAAGCGGCGCGTCAGCTGGTTCATCTCTGCTGCTGAGGAGATGGGCAGGGTGACTTCAAAGTCGCCCTGCCCGATCCTGTCGGCGGCTTTAGCCAGCGCTTCGATAGGCCCGCCGAAGCGTCGAGCGATGCCATGTGCCGTGATGAAACCGATGATCAGCACCGCAAGCCCGACCAGCCCGAGCAGGCCGGAGATCACCAGCGCGCGTTCCCGGGACTCGTGTTCACTGTTGCTGATGTTTTCCAGAGCCTGCTTATGATCGACAATCAGGCCGTTGCGCAACACGTTGAAGGCTTCGGTGAGTTGTTCTCTGCTGCCGGGCGGCGGCGATGGCTGCTGGGATTTGTCAAACGCTTCCAGCAGGTTCTGGTAGTCGATGCGCGCCTGGCTGAAGCCATTGCCGCGACCGTTTTGCTGTTCATGGGCGATGCCCTGGTCCAGCAGTTCGAAATAGTGTTGCTTGGAGGCTTGCAACGCCTGCGTGTCAGGCGGCTTTTCCAGCATCATGATCAACTGGTCGCCCAGGCTCTGGCGCAGCTTGAGCCCCAGTTCCAGGTTGATGAAGCTGCTGCGGATCAATGACTCCTGGGTCTTGGCCATTTGCATGACGCTGACCAGGCCCAGGATCAACCCCAGCAGGGCGACGCTGATCAGCGCTGAGATACTCAGGAACAACCGAGTACGCAGTTTCATCGCAAGCTTCATAGGGTGTGTTTCACAGGTTGTACTGTTTGCGTTTGCGGTACAGGGTCGACGCGTCGATGCCCAGCGTGCGTGCCGCCTGGTCCAGGGTGTCGCTGGTGGCGAGCACAGCGCCGATATGCGCTTTCTCTAGCTCGTCCAGGCTCAGCGCCGCGCCGATGCGTGGCGCATTGTTGGTCGGCTGTTCAGCCATGCCGAGATGGCTGATCTCGACCTTCTCCTGAGGGCATATGATGCTGGCCCGCTCCACCACGTTGCGCAGCTCACGGATATTGCCCGGCCAGCGATAGTTGAGCAGCGCTTCGCGTGCCTGATCACTGAACCCTCGGGCGGGCCGTGCGTACTCCTTCACGAACCGCGCCAGGAAACGGTCGGCCAGGGTCAGGATGTCTTCACTGCGTTCGCGCAGCGGCGGCAGGTGCAGGGTGATGACGTTGAGGCGGTAGAGCAAGTCTTCCCGGAAGCGGCCGTCGCGCACCATGTCTTCCAGGTTCAAGTTGGTGGCTGCGAGGATGCGCACATCGGCCCGTCGGGTCACCGGGTCGCCGACACGCTCGTACTCTTTGTCCTGGATAAAGCGCAGTAACTTGGGTTGCAACGTGAGTGGAAAGTCGCCGATCTCGTCGAGAAAAAGCGTACCGCCATCGGCCTGGTTGACCCGGCCCAATGTGCTCTCGCTGGCGCCGGTAAACGCACCGCGGCTGTGGCCGAACAGCTCGCTCTCCATCAACTCCGCTGTCAAAGACGGGCAATTGATGGTGACGCAGGATTTTTTCGCGCGCTTGCTCCAACCATGAATGGCGCGGGCCAATTCACCTTTACCGGTACCGGACTCGCCCAGGATCAGGATATTGGCGTCGGTACCCGCCACTTGGCGTGCGGTTTCCAGCACCACCATCATGGAGGGGCTGTGAGAGTCGAGGCCGTCCTTGGGTTGGCGCACTTCGCCTTCCAGCGCCTCCAGGCGTGCCGACAATTGGCGCACTTCCAACTGCTTGGCCGTGGCCAAGCGCAATTGGTCAGGACTGCATGGCTTGACCAGATAATCGGCGGCACCGGCCTGGATGGCGTCCACGGCGGTATCCACGGCCGAATGCGCGGTGACGATCACCACACGCATCCACGGTGCCTGGATGCGCATCTGGGCCAGTACATCCAGGCCGTTGTCCTCGCCCAGACGCAGGTCGAGGAAACACAGGTCGAACACTTGGCGTTGCATCAAGGCATCGGCTTGGGCGGCGCTGTTGGCTGTGGCTACGGTGTAGCCCTCGTCTTCCAGGCAGTATCTGAACGTGCGCAGGATTGCGGATTCGTCATCCACTAAAAGAATGCGGCCTTGAAGTTCCTTGGCTGATTCCATCTGTCCCGCGCTCCTTAACTATGAATGATGGTGGTTAGTCCCGGAATAATCGGGCAAGTTGCATGGTTCATTCTGATTCATAAAAAGCATCTTCGTGCAGCTATCTGCGCGCCTTCCTACAAACCCGCTGATTGGTGGCGTATTCATGCCTTCGTGCCACTTCGGCAACTCGATGAAGGCTTTCGATCCCTTTACCCGACCATTGGCTATCGTGCAATTCGCACGGCCCTGGGCAGGGCATCGTGCAGGATGCTGGGCGGCGCCTTCAAAGCAAAGTCCTAACATTCTGATTTTATTGAGTTTTTTTGTTTAAAAAAACTGGCATGCACTCTGCAATAACTCTCCCAACAGTGTCATGAACGAATAATCAGAATGCGGGAGAAATACAGCATGACTCGTCAACACCTCAGCCAACTGCGTATTTCGTCCCTGCGTTTGCAGCAAGGTCTTTTTGCCAGCCTGGCGCTGATGGTCACGTTGATTGTCGGGCAGCAAATGCAGGCTTGGCAGCAGAGTCATCAGCAGCAAGTCCCTCAGTTTGAACGTCCGATCATGACCCAGACCCATTTCTCTTCTCTTGAGAGCCGTTCTCTTGGCAACTTGACGGCTCCGCAATTGAGAGTGGTCGATCAGGATTCCACCCTGGGCGAACTGCCCGTCCAAGAACGTTGGGTGTTCTAGGCAAGAAAAGGTCGTTCTTGTTGAGCGGCTGCACGGTAATACCCCTGTTACCCCTATAGAAGCGTAAGGAGAATCACCATGTTGAGTTGGGCTATCACATTTCTGATCATCGCCATTGTGGCTGCCGTCTTGGGCTTCGGTGGTATCGCGGGCACCGCTACGGGTATCGCCAAGATCCTGTTCGTGGTTTTCCTGGTGATGTTCATCGCTTCGTTCTTCTTTGGTCGTCGCGGCCGAGGCTGACTATGACCACTTCGTCCTTTAAAACCTTGGCTGCCGTCCTGCTTCTGGGCGGCAGTAGCTGGGCAATGGCCGCCAATGACGGCCAATCCCGGGCCAACGAGTTGCTGAGTTCCGACTCGCAGTTTCGTGAGACCTGGCAAGGCGTGGTGAAGAAAGAAGAGCGCCTGCCGGAATGGGTCATGAACTTGTCGGGCGCGGCTGAGCAGATGAATGCCGTCGAAGAGGATGGCGACAAGTACTTGGTGGGGCCGCTTTGCGAGACCGCCGATACCTGTCGCAGCAAACGTCTGATCGTCGCGTTCAGTTATGACAAGAAGCACGCCTACGCCATGTTGGTACAGGTACCGGCCGGGTTGCCGGCGGACAAGTCGCCGACACGCCACGCGGACTACCGTTTCCTTGGCAAGCCGGATGAAGGCATGCAAAAGCTGCTGATGGAGCAGCTCAAGAAAGATCCGAATTGGTACTAGGTTGCGTCTGACGCTTGCCGCGTCTACGAAACCTGCATCCATAGAAAGAAGCCACTGCGCTTCTTTCTGTCTGCATCGCTCGCCAAGGGCGATGCATGACCAGGGGGCCGGGTTGCTCTGATCGATCGAGATCGGCGTGACCTACGGGCACAGGGAGTGCCTGCGCGAGGGCCGGGTCAGGCGAAAAGCTGCGACGCAAGTTCACAAGTGTTTTTTTGCTTGCTGAACTTGCGGCGAGCTTATGACTCTCATCATCCGCCTCGCATGCCGCTCTTCGCATACCGCGCATAGCAACTATTTTCTCTTTCGCTGCTGACTAACCATTACTGGGTATGTCGGCGTGACCATCTATCGAGAAATTTTTTGCCGCGCCATAGGACACTTCTGGCGCTAGGTCATGGATTTTCCGGGCAATTGCGCCACCGCCTGAAAGTCGTCCAGCATCTCTGAGCGAGCCGGGTTTGGCAGGTTCACGGCATATTTGCCAGACAATATGTCGCATTTGAACTGACCATTCGGACAGTTATTATCAAAAAAACTCATGCCGATTCGGCATAGGGTAGGCGTTTACGGCATTAGACGTCGCTCCCTTGCATCGGAATAGTTGCGCCTTTTTTCGCCTGCCAGTAAGCCATTTCGGCCACGCTGCGGTGACCTTCCATGGAGGCCGATGCTCACACTTTTTCGCTTTCGAGCGTTCCAGCTGGCGCATTCGCCTTAAGTCCACTTGAAGTAAGGGTAATGACATGAAGAAGGCAAAGCTAAGCCTCGCCTGGCAGATCCTCATCGGTTTGGTGCTGGGGATCGCAATCGGTGCAGTGCTCAACCATTTCAGTGCTGAAAAAGCCTGGTGGATCAGCAATGTGTTGCAGCCGGCGGGCGATATCTTTATCCGCCTGATCAAGATGATCGTGATCCCGATTGTGATTTCCTCGCTGATCGTCGGCATTGCCGGGGTCGGTGACGCGAAAAAGCTCGGCCGGATTGGTGTCAAAACCATCCTTTACTTCGAAATCGTCACCACCATTGCCATCGTGGTCGGCCTGCTGTTGGCCAACCTGTTCCACCCGGGCGCGGGTATCGACATGAGCACCCTGGGCACTGTCGATATCTCCAAGTACACCGCCACGGCAGCTGAAGTGCAGCATGAGCATGCGTTCATCGAGACTATTCTCAACCTGATTCCATCGAACATCTTTGCCGCCGTAGCCCGTGGCGAAATGCTGCCGATCATTTTCTTCTCGGTGCTGTTCGGCCTGGGTTTGTCGAGCCTCAAGCCTGAGCTGCGCGAGCCGCTGGTGACAATGTTCCAGGGCGTCTCCGAGAGCATGTTCAAAGTCACCCACATGATCATGAAGTACGCCCCGATCGGCGTCTTTGCACTGATCGCGGTGACGGTCGCGAACTTCGGCTTTGCTTCCTTGCTGCCGCTGGCCAAGCTGGTGATCCTGGTCTACGTCGCCATCCTGTTCTTCGCCTTTGCGGTGCTGGGCCTGATCGCTCGTCTGTTTGGCTTCTCGATCCTCAAGCTGATCCGCATCTTCAAGGATGAGCTGGTACTGGCCTACTCCACTGCCAGTTCCGAGACCGTGCTGCCACGCGTGATCGAAAAGATGGAAGCCTACGGCGCGCCGAAAGCGATCTGCAGCTTTGTGGTGCCGACCGGCTACTCGTTCAACCTCGACGGTTCGACGCTGTACCAGAGCATCGCGGCGATCTTTATCGCCCAGCTGTACGGCATCGACCTGTCGGTCGGCCAGCAGCTGATGCTGGTGCTGACCCTGATGGTCACCTCCAAAGGTATCGCCGGCGTGCCGGGTGTGTCCTTCGTCGTGCTGTTGGCCACCCTGGGCAGTGTGGGTATTCCGCTGGAAGGCCTGGCGTTCATCGCCGGTGTCGACCGCATCATGGACATGGCGCGTACCGCACTCAACGTCATTGGCAACGCCTTGGCCGTATTGGTCATCTCCCGTTGGGAAGGCATGTACGACGACGCCAAGGGTGAGCGCTACTGGAACTCCCTGCCGCACTGGCGCAGCAAGACAGCCTCGGTGATCGGCGAGACCAGCCGTAGCTGATAGCAATGTGATCTGAACCAACCCCGGGAAATCCGGGGTTTGTCGTTTCTGTCAGCCCCGCTATCATTCGCCCCATCTTTCGGGGGATTCATCTGATGCTCAATGGCCTGTGGCTTGGCTTCTTTGTCGTGGCAATGGTGTCGGCACTGGCGCAATGGCTGGTCGGCGGTAACGCCGGGATTTTCGCGGCGATGGTGGAAAGCATTTTCGCCATGGCCAAACTGTCGGTGGAAGTGATGGTGCTGCTGTTCGGCACCTTGACGCTGTGGTTGGGTTTTTTGCGCATCGCTGAAAAAGCCGGCATCGTCGACTGGCTGGCCAAGGCCCTCGGCCCGCTGTTTCGGCGCCTGATGCCCGAGGTGCCCGCCGGCCATCCGGCCATTGGCTTGATCACCCTGAACTTCGCCGCCAACGGCCTGGGCCTGGACAACGCCGCCACGCCGATTGGCCTCAAGGCGATGAAGGCACTGCAGGAACTCAACCCCCTCCCCAACACCGCAAGTAACGCACAGATCCTGTTCCTGGTGCTCAACGCTTCGTCGCTGACGCTGCTGCCGGTGACCATCTTCATGTACCGCGCCCAGCAAGGCGCCGCCGACCCGACGCTGGTGTTCCTGCCGATCCTGCTGGCCACCAGCGCCTCGACCCTCGTCGGCCTGCTGTCGGTGGCGATCATGCAGCGCTTGCGCCTGTGGGACCCGGTGGTGCTGGCCTACCTGATTCCCGGCGCCTTGGTGTTGGGTGGTTTCATGGCGTTGCTGGCGACCTTGTCTGCCACGGCGTTGGCAAGCTTGTCTTCGATCCTCGGCAACCTGACGCTGTTTGGCCTGATCATGCTGTTCCTGGTAATCGGTGCGTTGCGCAAGGTCAAGGTGTACGAAGCGTTTGTCGAGGGCGCCAAGGAAGGCTTCGACGTGGCCAAGAACCTGCTGCCGTACCTGGTGGCGATGCTTTGCGCCGTGGGTGTGCTGCGCGCCTCCGGAGCGTTGGACTTCGGCCTGGAAGGCATTCGTCATGTGGTGGCCTGGACGGGCATGGACACGCGCTTTGTCGACGCGCTGCCGACCGCAATGGTCAAGCCGTTTTCCGGCAGCGCGGCGCGGGCGCTGTTGATCGAGACCATGCAGACCAAGGGCGTGGACAGCTTTCCTGCGCTGGTGGCGGCGACGATCCAGGGCAGTACGGAAACCACCTTTTATGTGTTGGCGGTGTACTTCGGCTCGGTGGGCATCCAGCGAGCCAGGCATGCGGTGGGGTGTGCGTTGCTGGCGGAGTTTGCCGGTGTGGTGGCGGCTATTGCGGTGTGCTACTGGTTCTTTGGCTAACCCTTAGACCGCTATCGGGAGCAAGCCCCCTCCCACATTTTGATCTGTGAATACATTCAAGCTGTGGGAGGGGGCTTGCTCCCGATGAGGCCCTCAGCGTTTCGCAGTAGCATTGCCCTGCGCCACCACCCAATCCACCACCTGCCTGTTCAACTGGTCTCCCGCCAGCCCGAATGCAGCAACCACCGCAGGCACCTTGGTATCACTTACCGGCTGGTGCACCTCAAATCGCCGGCTGGCGATGATCCGCTGATCACTGCCGCGCACCAGCCGCGCATCCAGACGGATCACCACTTCCACCGCCCCGCCCCGGTATTCGCTCTGAAACGCCTGCAACTGCCCGCCCAGCTCATAGTCGGCTTGCAAGTTGGTCTCATCGGTACTCAGCAGCGTCACCCGTCCATCACGTTGGAAGCCGTCCATGAACCGATTGCGCAGCAAGACGGGCGATGGGTCGCTCCAGCGTGAATTGGCATAGCTGCTGATCAGGTTGCCATCAGGCACCACGGCAATGCGTGGGCTGTCGAGAAATTCGCTGGTTTGCGGCTTGGCGATACGCAGCGACCAACTGACCGCTGCACCTTGGGTCGCTGTCTGGGTCGAGGCCAGACGGTACACGTCCGAAGGGTCGGCCTTGGGCAGGATCGAGCACGCGCCGACCAGCACTAGTGCAAGAGGGGCGATCATTTGGTAAGCACGCTTCATGGCGTGAACTCCTTGTTCTTGTCGCTGCCCAGCAAGTAGCCACTGGGGTTGGCTTCCAGGCGACGGGAGATGGCGCGCAGCGAACCCAGGGTTTCGCGCAGTTCACGCACCGCCGGTGCCAGTTCGTTGAGGCCCTGCATGCCGCTGTTCACCGAGTCCTTGTTGTCGGTCAGCAAGGTGTTGAGGGTCGCGGTGCTTTGTTCGAGGGATTTCATCGCCTGCTCAGCGCTGCCGAAAGCTTGCTTGCCTTGCTCATTGAGCAGCCCGTTGGCGCTACGCATCAGCGTGGTGGTTTGCTCCAGCGCGGCGCCGGCCTGCTTGCTCACCTGCAGCAACTGCTGCATCACCACTTTGATATCGCCGCGCTGGTCGGCGATGGCACCGGTGGTTTGCTGCAAGTTGTCCAGGGTTTTGCTCAAGCGCTCGACGTTCTCGCCGGAGAAGACGCGATTAGCGTTGTGCAGCAACAGGTTGACGCTGGTCATCAGGTCGTTGCTGTTGTTCAACAGGCGTGCGATGGGCGACGGTGAGGCGATGATTTCCGGCAGGTTACCGTCCTTGCCCTTGAGTACTGGGCTTTGCGGTGTACCGCCGCTGAGCTGGATGATCGAGGTGCCGGTGATACCGGTCAGGGCCAGTTTGGCCTGGGTGTCTTCCTTGATCGGCGTCTGCCCGGCCAGGCGGATGCGGGCGAGGACGCGGCGGGGGTCTTTGGGGTCCAGGCGCAGGCTGGTGACATCCCCTACCTTGATCCCGCTGTACTGCACCGAGCTGCCTTGTGACAGGCCGCTGACCGCCTCGTTGAACACGACCTCGTAATCCTGGAAGGCGCTGTCGACGCTGGACTTGGCCAGCCACAGGCCAAATAGCATCGCGCCGACCACCACGATTACGCTGAACAGACCGATCATCACATGATGGGCTCGGGTTTCCATGTCATACCTCGTTGAGCGATTGAGCGGCATCCAACGCCGCGCGGCCACGGGGGCCGTGGAAATATTCGTGAATCCAGGCGTCGTCCGTTTCCGAGACGATATCGATGGCGTCCGCCACCAGCACTTTTTTCTGAGCCAGCACCGCGACGCGGTCGGTGATGGTGTATAGCGTGTCGAGGTCGTGGGTGACCAGGAACACGCTCAAGCCCAGGGCATCGCGCAGGGTCAGGATCAACTGGTCGAATTGCGCCGCGCCGATCGGATCGAGGCCGGCGGTGGGTTCATCGAGAAACAGGATGTCCGGATCCAGCGCCAGCGCTCGGGCCAGGGCTGCGCGTTTGATCATGCCGCCGGACAGTGACGCCGGGTACTTGTCGGCCGCCGACAGCGGCAGCCCGGCCAGCGCCAGTTTGACCGCCGCCAGATGCTCGGCGTCGGCGCGGCTGAGGCCGGCGTGTTCGATCAATGGCAGGGCGACATTTTCGGTGACGGTCAGCGAAGAAAACAGCGCGCCCTTCTGGAACAGCACGCCAAAGCGCCGTTCCACCAGCGAGCGTTCATGTTCCGACAGGTTCGGCAGGTTCTTGCCGAACACGCGCACCTCGCCTTCGTTGGGCCGGCGCAGGCCGACGATGCTGCGCAACAGCACCGACTTGCCGCTGCCGGAGCCACCGACCACCGCAAGGATCTCGCCTTTATACAGATCCAGGTCGAGGTTCTCGTGCACGCTCTGGCTGCCGAAGCGGTTGCACAGCCCGCGTACTTCAATGACCGCCTCAGTGGGCGCACGGTGTAGACGACTCACCAGCCCATCTCCATGAAAAACATCGCCGCGACCGCATCCAGCACGATCACGACAAAAATCGATTGCACCACGCTGGAGGTGGTGTGGGCGCCGACCGACTCGGCGCTGCCACTGACCTTGAAGCCTTCCAGGCAACCGATGGCGGCGATCAGGAAGGCGAAGATCGGTGCCTTCACCATGCCCACCAGAAAGTGCTGCACACCGATGTCCGATTGCAGCAGCGAGAGAAACATCGCCGGCGAGATATCCAGCGCCACCGCACACACGACGCCGCCACCGATGATCCCCGAGAGCATCGCCAGGAAGGTCAGCATCGGCAGCGCCACCAAGAGCGCCAACACACGAGGCAGGACCAGCAGTTCCATCGGGTCCAGGCCCAGGGTGCGGATGGCGTCGATTTCTTCGTTGGCCTTCATCGAGCCGATTTGCGCGGTGAAGGCGCTGGCGGTGCGGCCGGCGATCAGGATCGCGGTGAGCAATACGCCGAATTCGCGCAGAAATGAGAAGGCCACCAGGTCCACGGTAAATATCGTCGCGCCGAAACTTTTGAGCACCGTGGCCCCAAGGAACGCCACCACGGCGCCCACCAGAAACGTCAGCAGGGCCACGATGGGCGCGGCGTCAAGGCCGGTTTGTTCGATATGCGCCACCATGGGCGTCAGGCGCCAGCGTTTGGGGCGCAAAATGCCACGGGCGAAGGTTTCGAGGATCAGGCCGATAAAACCCAGCAGTTTCATCGCGTCCTGCCACACCGTGTCTACCGCTCGGCCGATGCGGGCCAGCAGTTGAATGCCGGTGGCTTCTTCGGGTTCCTTGAGCGGCACGCAGAAATCATTCAACGAGTGGTAGACGGTCTTGAGCAAGGCGCGGTCGGCGGCGGACAGGCTGCAATCGGCTCGCTCGGCGGAGTGCTCGATACGGTCCGGGCCCAGCAGTTCCACCAGCAGCGATGCGCCGGCGGTATCCAAAGTGCCGAGGCCATTGAGGTCGATGTGGGCACCGGCGTCGTATTGGCCGTCGAGCGTGTTCGACAGCTTTTTCAGGTGGGCGTAGTGGGCAAGCGTCCAGTCCCCCGTAATCCTGAGTAACGGCGGAGTGGTGGACGTATCGAGGTGGGCTGCGCCGGCCGTCGTACTGGTGGTCATAAGCTCCGAGCTTGTCTGGTTATCCACAATTGCTACGTAATAGCACGATCCGCCCTACTTCGGGTTGTCCGTTTGTGCGGTGTCAGTGACTTTGAAGCGCAACACGCCGATGACTTGCCCGTCTTCGGTCAGCACGCGCACTTGCCAGCGGCCCACCGAATCCGCTGGGAAGTTCTGCTTATGGGTCCAGGCGCGATAGCCTTCCTTGCGCCCGCCGTGGATATCCAGGGCAATGCGATCAACCTCTTTGCCATTGAATTTCCACACATGATAGATCCGCTCATCCAGGCCGCGCGGCGCGTTGATCGCGGTATAGGCGTACAGCCCGTCGCTGCGCAGTTGGGCGGCGTTGACCTCCTTGAGGTCATCGCCGGGCGTGCGATCTTGCAGTTGGGTGCTGATAGCCACCTCGGTCATCCACAACGTGGCCGGCGGCACCCAGGTGCGCAGGAACCAGCCGGCGCAACCAATGGCCGCCGTCACCCCCAGCAGCATCGCCCAGCCTTTGACGCTGCGCAGCGGCAGGCTTGCGGCCAGGCTTGGGATCGACAGTGCCATGGCCACGCCCAGGGCCAATTTGTAACTTTCGGCGGTGGTCAGGTGCAGGATGATCGGCAGCGCAGTGAGCAGCGCGGCGAACAGGGTCAAGGTGTGCAGTGCGAGGAACAGCGAGCGCTTGGGCGCCAGCCACTTGTAGTACAGCGGGTCGGTGATCGACACCAGTGCCGCTGCGCCGAGTAAACCGGTGAAGATCGATTGGCCGCTGTTCCATGTGGTGGTGACAAAGAAAAACGGCAACACAAAAAACAGACTCTCCTGATGGATCATCTGGGTGGCGTAGCGCAACAGGGGCTCGGGGATTTCCCGGTTGAAGACTTTGGCAAACAGTTGGGTAAAGCTGTTCTCCAGCATCAGCCACAGCCAGCTCACTAGCATGATCACCGCGATCCAACTGGCCATGCCTTGCTGGCGATCCACCAGAATGAAGCTGCACACGCCCGAGATAAAACCGCCGAGTGCGATCACCCCGGGGTAGCGCTTGATCAGCTCCAGGATTCGCTGGATAAGGGGCGGCAGGTTTGGCATGGGCGGTTCACAGTCGGAGTAGGAAAAATCGCCGGACAGAATAACGTCTTAGCCTGGTGTGCGGTGCTTCATTGCGTGATCCGTTTGCGATAAAGCCTGAGGCCAATCAATAGCATGGCGATCAGTCCCAGCACGCCGGCACCGATCCACGTCAGGGCGTCATAGCTCAATAGCGGCTTTTCGATGCGCCAATAGCCCGGCTGGTTGAATACTTGGCGCATGGCCTGGTTGGTTTGCTCAAGGTTAACCGCCTTGATGCGTTTGACCGGGTCGCTGAAGTGTCCGTCGGCGTAGTCGCCCGATGCGCGCCAGTAATAGTCGGCCAACTCGCTGTTGCCCTGCACGGCCCAGGCTTGGCGCGCGATGGCGGCTTGTTGCAGGCGGCTGAAAGTGGCCGGGTCGAGGCCGTCCTTGAGCAATTGCGTCTTGAGGTCTTGCAGTACCTGTTCCGCTTCGCCGAGGTCGCCCCGTTCAAGGTCGGCATTCAGGCTCAGGAAACCTACGCCGCCGAGCACTTCGCGCTCACTCCAGGGGCCATAGGACAAACCGTGCTTGAGGCGCAGTTGGCGGTACAACGCCCAGTCGAGGTAGTCCTTGAGCAGGTCGTAGGTTTCATCGTGCTGGTCGTCCAGCACCGGTTCCGGGAACAGCCAGTGCAACTTGGCTCCGTTACCGAGCCAGCCGTGGATCAAGTCACGGTGGCTGGCGGCGGCGTGCTGGATCTCCGGCAGCGGCCGATGCTCGCTCGGCTCCACCGGCTCAAGTTGACCATAGGTGCGTTCCAGATAAGCCGGCAGTACCTTGTCGAGCTCGCCGACGACGATCAGGGTCATGTTGTTGGGGGCATACCAATTTTTGCGCAGCGCTTGCAACTGATTACGGGTCAGGTGGTTGACCTGAGCCCGTTCGGCGCATTTGAGTCCCAGTTCGACAGCCAGTTGATTGCTGGCGCTGTGGCCCAGGTCCTGGCGGTCGAGCAAGCGTTGCAGGTGCGAGTAATGGCCTCCGTCTTCGCGTTCGACCACTTGCTTGGCCGCATTGATGTGCGCGTCGGTGAGTTCGGTGCGGGTAATGATGGCCAGCAGCAGGTCCAGCACCTTGCGCTGGTTTTGTGCCGGCGCCTCGATCACAAAGGTGGTGTCGGCGTTGCTGGTATAGGCATTCCATTCGCCGCCCAAGGCTTGCATACGGTCTTCGAGGTCACCCTCGCCTGCGCCGTCGATGCCGCTGAAGAGCACGTGTTCGAGCAGGTGCGGCAGTTCTTTGTCCTCACAACCGAAGTCATCCAGGCCGACACCGACCACCAGGCGGATGGCCACGTGCCCGCGTTCGGTGCCCGGCTTGAGCAGCACTTGCAGGCCGTTGGGCAAGGTGTAGCCCTCGACGTGCAGGCGGTCAAAGGCAAAGGTATATGCCGAACCCATGAGCAGGCAGGCGAATAACAGGCGACGCATAACAAACTTCCCGGCGGGTGAGGTCCACTGTTAACTGACTTCACGCACCATCGTACGTTCAGGGCGAATGGGTGATGTCGGCAATATCTTCAGTGGAGAGCGCACCGGTGTCAGAGGTTTCCAGCACCACATAAGCGCTGCTGCAAAACAGCGAGTTGAGGCGCTTCATGTCGGCAATCAGTTCCAGGTGCAGGGAACTGGTCTCCAGGCTTTGTACGATCTTGCGTTGCAGGCGGCTGACATGGGCGTGAGCCAAGCGCCGTTCCTGGGCACGAAAGCGGCGCTTCTCGCGCAGCAATTGCCGGGCACTTTCCGGGTCGGCGCTGAGGAATACCGACAGCCCCAGGCGCAGGTTGGCGATCAACTGGCCGTGCAGGCCAGTGAGTTCTTCCAGGCCCACTTCGGAAAACTGCCGGCGCTGGGAGGTTTTCTGCTGCTGGACTTTGCGCAGCATGCGTTCGATCAGGTCGCCGGCCAGTTTCAAGTTGATCGACAACTCGATGATCTCGGCCCAACGGCGGCTGTCGTGTTCACTGAGGTCTTCGCGGGGCATTTGCGCGAGGTACAGCTTGATTGCGCTGTAGAGCGCCTCGACGTCATCGCTGAGGCTGCGCATTTCCTGGGTGATGGCGGTCTGCTTGCCGCGTAGCACCTCTTGCATGGCGGTGAGCATGTTGTCGATCAGGTCGCCCAGGCGCAGGGTTTCGCGGGCGGCGTTGGCCAGGGCCAGGCTGGGTGTATCCAGGGCGGCCGGGTCCAGATGGCGCGGCTTGGCTTTGCCATTGGTCTCCGGCTGTTCCGGCAGCAGCCAGGCGCAGAGACGGGCCATCGGGCCGATGCTGGGCAGCAGGATCAAGCAGCGGCTGACGTTGTAGAGCAGATGGAAGGTGATGACCATGCCCTGGGTGCTGAAGTCCAAACCATCCATCCAGCGTACGAGGGGGTCGAGTATCGGAATGATCAGCAACAGGCCGATGAGTTTGTACAACAGGCTGCCCAGGGCCACCTGGCGTCCGGCGGCGTTCTGCATGTTGGTACTGAGGAAGGCCAGCACGCCGCTGCCGATGTTGGCACCGATCACCAGGCCGATGGCCACGTGCAGGCCGATCACCCCGGCACCGGCCAGGGTCGCGGTCAGCAGCACAGCGGCCAGGCTGGAGTAGGAAATCATCGCGAACAGGGCGCCGACCAGGGCATCGAGCAAGATATCGCCGGTCAGCGAGGCAAAGATGACTTTGACGCCCTGGGCATGGGTAATCGGCCCAGCAGCTTCGACAATCAATTGCAGCGCCAGAATGATCAGGCCCAGGCCGATGCCGACACGGCCCATCTGCCCTGCCCGCGTCTGTTTGCGCGACAGGAAGAAAATCACCCCGAGAAAAATCAACAGCGGCGAAAGCCAGGACAAATCGAACGTCAGCACCCGCGCCATCAACGCCGTACCGACGTCGGCGCCGAGCATGGTTGCCAGGGCGGGCATCAACCCCATCAAGCCCTGGCCGACAAACGAAGTCACCAGCATGGCCGTGGCGTTACTGCTCTGCACCATGGCCGTCACCAGGATCCCGGCGACAAACGCCAACCAGCGTTTGGACATGTTCTGCCCGATGACTTGGCGCAAGTTGGAACCGTAGACCCGCAAGATGCCGGTACGGACGATGTGCGTGCCCCAGATCAGCAGGGTCACGGCGGAAAGCAGATTGAGCAAGGTCAGCATGCTCGGCCCCCCGTATAGGTGCGCTCCAAAAAGAGCGAAGGAAAGTTGCCGCGTGCCGTTCTACGTCTTGTAGTTAAGCTGTAGTTGGCGAATGGGCTCTGCGCCAGCATCGCATAGCTAAAGTGAGGTTTGAAATAAAACTGTCATGAAATCGACTTTTCGTGGATGAAAAAAAAGAGGCTTAAAAAGCCTCTTTTTTTGTCTGGCTCGGGTCATTGACCCGGAATGTCCTTGCGCAGTTTCACCGGCTCCTGCTGTTTCTTCTTTTTCGCAATGGCGGTGCGCATCTTGATGTTGATCGCTTCCACCGCCAGCGAGAACGCCATGGCGAAGTAGACGTAGCCTTTTGGCACGTGCACGTCGAAGGATTCGGCGATCAGCACTGTACCCACCACCAGCAGGAACGACAGCGCCAGCATTTTCAGCGACGGGTGCTTGTCGATGAATTCGCTGATGGTGCCGGCGGCCATCATCATCACCAGTACGGCGACGATGATCGCGGCCACCATGACCGGCACATGGGACACCATGCCGACGGCGGTGATCACCGAGTCCAGGGAGAACACGATGTCGATGATCGCGATCTGGATAATGGTGTAGATGAACTTGCCACCGGCACCTTTGGGCTCGTCGTGAGTTTCGTCTTCGCCTTCGAGCGCGTGGTACATCTCCTGGGAGCTTTTCCACAACAGGAACAAGCCACCGAAGAACAGGATCAGGTCGCGCCCGGAAATGCCTTGGCCAAACACCACGAACAGATCGGCGGTGAGTTGCATCACCCAGGTGATCGACAGCAGCAACAGGATTCGCGTGACCATGGCCAGAGCCAGGCCGAAGATCCGGGTGCGGGCCTGCATATGCTTGGGCATGCGGCTGACCAAGATCGAAATCATGATGATGTTATCGATACCCAGGACGATCTCGAGGGCCGTCAGGGTGAAGAAGGCAATCCAGATTTCCGGATTGGTCAGCCATTCCATGTGTATTCCTTTGAGCGAGTGTTAAACCGCGCGGCTGTCGCGCCGCGCGGTGGGGTTGTTACGGTTATAGAGTGCTGAACAGCGGAAAAATCCCCATCAGCAACGCGGCGAACATTATGCACAGGCACACCAGCACTGCCCACTTGAGGGTGAAGCGCTGGTGATCGCCAAACTCGATGCCGGCCAGGGCCACCAGCAGGTAGGTCGAGGGTACCAACGGACTCAGCAAGTGCACGGGCTGGCCAACGATGGAGGCGCGGGCCATTTCCACGGCGGTGATGCCGTAGTGGCTGGCGGCTTCGGCGAGTACTGGCAGTACGCCGTAGTAGAACGCATCGTTGGACATGAAGAAGGTGAACGGCATGCTCACCAAAGCGGTGATCACCGCCAGGTAAGGGCCCAGCGCATCCGGGATGACCGCCAGCAGGCTCTTGGACATGGCGTCGACCATGCCGGTGCCGGACAGGATGCCGGTGAAGATACCGGCGGCGAAGATCAGCCCGACGACCGCCAGCACACTTCCTGCGTGGGCCGCTACGCGATCCTTTTGCTGTTGCAGGCACGGGTAGTTGACGATCATGGCGATACTGAACGCCACCATGAACAGCACCGGCAGCGGCAGCAGGCCGGCGATCAGGGTGCACATCAGGGCGAAGGTCAGCGCGCCGTTGAACCAGATCAACTTCGGACGGCGGGCGTCCGGGTATTGCGAGACGCTGATCTCGCTGTGGTCGATCTCGTCGCCCTGCAGATGCAGCTCACCCAAGCGGGCACGCTCACGCTTGCCGTACAGGTAGGCAATCACCAGGATGGCAACCACACCAGCGGCCATGGCCGGGATCATCGGCACGAAGATGTCCGAGGGGTCCACATGCAGTGCGCTGGCGGCGCGTGCGGTCGGGCCGCCCCAAGGCGTCATGTTCATCACGCCACCGGCGAGGATGATCAAGCCGGCCATGATTCGCGGGCTCATGCCGATGCGCTGGTACAACGGCAGCATGGCGGCCACGCAAATCATGTAAGTGGTGGCGCCGTCACCATCGAGGGACACCACCAGGGCCAGGACGGCGGTGCCGACCGAGACTTTCAGTGGGTCGCCCTTGACCATCTTGAGGATCTTGCGCACGGCCGGGTCGAACAGGCCGGAGTCGATCATCAGGGCAAAATAGAGAATGGCGAACATCAGCATCACGCCGGTCGGCGCAAGCTTGGTAATGCCCGCGAGCATCATCGGGCCTATCTCCGGTGCAAAGCCACCAAACAAGGCGAACAGGATCGGTACGATGATCAAGGCGATCAGCGCGGACAGGCGCTTGGTCATGATCAGGAACATGAACGTAATGACCATGGCAAAGCCAAGGAAAGTCAGCATAGGGAAACTCCAGGCGTAGCGCGGCTAGGGAATGGCGAACCGGGTGGGGTCAGCGCAGAACGAAAAGCACGAGGCGTACGGGGGGAGTAGGGCTGAACAGGCGGGTACGGACGGACATCGGGAATCACCATTGTTGTTGTTAACAGTCGGTCTGTTGCCGACAGTGGGGCGATCCTAGACTTGAAACCTTTCAACCAGCTTTCGCTGAGTAAACAGGTGGTGGTGGGCAGATACGCGGTCTATGAATTTATGTAGATCCCACATTTGGACGGTGTTTGGCAGTGATTTTTCAGGGCAGTTCGAGGCCGCCGGCGGCCTTGTGCAGTTGGCGCAGATGCTCGCCCATTTGCTTGAGGTTGGCTTCGCAGGCGGCAATCTCGTCGGCACGGGAAGGGTCCAGCAGCGCCCTGACCTCTTTATCCAGATCGCCGGTCAACGACTGCAATTGCTTTTGGCGCTCGGCGCTTTCCGATTCCAGGCGTTTGGACTCCGACGGTTGCGGCAAGCCGTAGCCACCGCTGCCCAGCAGTTCAGCCGGACGGCTGAGGAAGCCACTGTTGGCGAGGATTTGCTGCAGGGTGTTGTTGGCTTGTTCCATGCCACCGTTTTTCAGCTCGCGGGCGCTGAGGTAGCGTTGCTTGACTTCGTCCTGGGCCAGCATCAGTTGCCTGCGATAGCTGGCTTGTTCCAGCAGTAGCAGGGCAGCGCTGGTGCGTAAGTCGGCCTGGCTGAACCACTGTCGTCGCTCGGCCGCACTCAGGGACAGCCAATCTTCAACCTGGGTCTGCTGGATTGGCAGGCGTTTGCGCAGCACATCAAACATCGCCTGATAGCGTTCGCGGAACGAGTCGAAGTGATAGCCCAGGCGCAATGCCTCGCGCTTGTCGTCAAGTACGCTGGTGTCGGCCAGGCCGCGGGCGCTGAGTACTTCCAGCAAGCCGTTGGGGGTGATGTTATCCAGGCCGGTCAGTTGTGGATTGGCGCTGCCGCTGCGCAACAGTTTCAGGCTTTCCACCGCGCAGTTGTTGGAAATGAAGAAGTAGTTGCCGTCGTAGCTCCAGTGCATTTCGGCGGCGTGCTCGACGGTGTCGGTGATCTCCTGGCGGTTGAGCTTCAGTGGCACCGAGGCCAGGCCGCGCAGTTCCGTCTTGGTGTACTCATCAATCACTTGGGCCAGCGGCAGTACGAACAATCGCGACGGGTATTTGCCGACCAGGCCATCCCAGCTCGACAGTTGCACGTCACCCACGAAAGCGCGGTACGACAGCACCAGGTGCTGGTCGAGGTCCATGCGACAGTCCGGGCCGCGCGGGCGGCCCGGTGCGCAGATCACCAGGCGCAACATGCTGTGGCCCCAGCGGCTCACCAGGTTCTGGTTGGCTTCGGCCAACAGGTAGTCGATTTCGTAGACGCGCTCGGGGTCGACCTGACCCAGCGGCGTCTTGGCAAAGTCGTTGCCGGCGTTCAGGAACGCGTAGGTCTTGGCGCAGGTGTCCTGCTCAGGTGGTGCCCAGCCGAAGTGTTCCTTGTAGTAGCGGAACAGCGCAGGGCGGCGGCAGGCGTAGCTGGGGTCGAGGAGAAAATACTCCATGTTGACCGCTACGAACTCCAGTGGGCTGGTGGTTTCGTAGAGATCCGGGCTGCGCGCAACTTGATGGTTGTGTTGCTCACGCTCACCGCGACGGCCGACGTATTGCGGCCAGCCGGCAAGGTCGAGCAGGCGGGGGTCGTCGCTGAGGGTAAAGCGGCGGTCATTCTGACCCCGGCATTGATCGGGCAGGCCGATCAGGCCGGTGATGTTGTTCTGGCGGCTGCAGCGATTGATCAGAGCGCGGTCGTCTTTGGACCACAGGCGTGCACGGTCGTAGATATGGGTCAGTTCATGCAGCACAGTGGCGAGCATTTCCCGGCGCACGGTGCCGTGGGGGCGATTGGTTTTCTGGGTGGCGGCGCTGCCATCGGTCAGGCTGGCGAGCAGGTTCCGGTTGAGGTCCAACTCGGACACCAGAGAAGCCTGGCCGTAGGCGTTTTTCGGCATCTTGTCGGTCCAGCCGACATCGATGCGCCGGTCCAACTGCTCGATAAAGCGCGGCGGCAAGGAGCGCATCGCTTCATCGAGCAACGCCTGGCTGGCCTGCTGTTCGGCCGGGCTCAAACCCTCGGTTATGAGCCTCAGTTGCAGGCTGGCCTGGGCGGTACCTGCACACAACAGCACAGCCCAGGCCAGTAGCCAGGCGGCGACGCGCCTCACAGTGCGAGGATGGCTTCAGCGAGAGTCTGGTCACTGGCATCGCGGGCTTCAGGTACGCGAGTTCGCAGGGTGTCGAAAGCAGCTTCCAGTTGGGCGCCGCGGATCTCGCCATTGGAGGCGACGAAACTGGCTGCGTCATCGTGGGCTTCACGCACGATTTTGGAATCGCGGATGGAGGTGGTGGTGTCCGAAGTGAAATCAATCGTGCGGGCCGAAGCACGTACGATGATGTTACTGGTGGCTTTCAGGGTTTGCGCGTGGGCGACATCGGCCAACAACAGCAGGCCGAGAGCGGCGGCGATCAGCGGGCTACGCATGGACTAACTCCAGAATACAAAGATGACTATTGGACGAGAATTGCTTGCGCCAGTTCAAGGTCGCTGGCGTTAAGTTTTGGCTGGGTACGGCGCAGGTAATCCAGTGCGGATTCCAGTCGGGCGCCCCGCCATTGGCCGTCTGTGGCTATATACGCGGCAGCGTCATCCCGGGCGGCCAGTATTCTTTTTCTGTCAAAGGGCGCTGATGTCACCTTGCTGGTGGCATAGGCACTGATGACGGTGCTCTGGGTGGACACATCAAAGGCTGATGCCAGTGGTGACCAGCAGGCGCAAATCAATACAGGAACAAACAACAGGCGGTATGAAAATGCCATGGGTCTCGACAACTGAAAGCGAGCGCCAAGGCTAGCGCAATGCCCGGGCGAGAGCCAGCGGCGATGCGTCCGGGAGCGGCGGCGCTCCCGGAATTTCATCTGCGATCAGATTGCCAGGATTGCCTGGGCCAACTGCGCATCAGTCGCGGTATTCAACTGTGGCGCTTGTTGGCGGATGTGAGCCAGGGCGCTTTCCAGTTTCACGCCACGGATGGCGCCTTCGCTGGCGACGAAGCTGGCGGCGTCGTCACGGGCGGCTTGTACCACCTTGTGGTCACGCAAGGAGGAGGTTGCATCGGAGCTGGCATCGGAAGTGGCTTTGAGCGCACCGACGATCGAGTCAGTGGTCACGATGAGGCTGCTCGCGTTGGCGTTGGCAGTGATGGCCAACAGGGCAGCAGCACTCAGCAGGCGGAGACGGGACATGGGTTAACTCCTGTAGATAGACAAATAATGCGGCGCAGAGCGGCCACTGTGAAACGGACATGGGTGCTATTGGGCATCAGACGTCTGTTCTACAAAGTTCGCCACGTGGTGGTGGATATTAAGCCGTCATCTGTCCGTTCGGAAGCCTGCAATTTAATTGTACTGGTGTTTTTTGGGATTTATAAAACTGTACTAGTCCACGTAAACCAGGCCGCTGATTCGGCGCCCATAAACAGCAAAGCCCGCCTCCGGTTTCCCGGGGCGGGCTTTGCTTTGACAAATCAGGGTGCTGGCGGTGGACCCGGCGGGTCAGGGCCAGCGAGCGCCAATTAGCGCCAGAACGGCTTGCTCAGCTCTTCGTAGCGTTGAGCTTCGCTGATACCGGCGTCAGCCAGCAGACGCGAATCCAGGCGAGCCAGTTGGTGGCGGCTGGAGATGCGGCGCTGCCACAACATCAGGTTGGCGAGAACGCGCAAAGGCAGGGAAGCCTGGGAGTTTACAGCTTTTTCTTCGAAGAACAGTTCGGAACTGAGTGTACGTTCCATGATGACATCCTTCCGCTTGTGGCGGGATTAGGTAGTGGTTTAACTGATGCCAATGATCCTCCTCTCGCGCAAGACTCTCTAGATACAGTTCACCTGTATTGTGAGAGGCCAGTTAACTGTTTATAGGTGCTGTACTGTACGGAAATGGGGCAACTGTACCTGTCTGCACTGAAACAGTGCGAAATAGGCATTTTCGGTGAAGGGAGTAGGATAATTCGGTAGGAAAAGACCGGTACAGCAGTACAGTTTTTTACGGATGTGTGGTTTGACCTGCCGAGCTGATGAAACTGTGTTTGCATCAGCCCGGATCTGTACCAATCAAGCCTTGAGCATATGCCCGGTTTCTTCCAAGTTGATGTGCCAACTCAGTGCTTCGCGCAGGATGTGCGGGGTATGCCCACCGATTGCACAGGCCGCGTCGAAGTAGCGGTTGAGCGCATCGCGGTAGGCCGGGTGCACGCAATTGTCGATGATCACGCGGGCCCGTTCCCGCGGCGCGAGGCCGCGCAGGTCGGCCAGGCCGACTTCGGTTACCAGGATGTCGACATCATGTTCGGTGTGGTCCACATGGCTGACCATCGGTACCACGCTGGAAATCGCGCCGCCCTTGGCTATCGACTTGGTCACAAAGATCGCCAGGTGTGCGTTGCGGGCGAAGTCCCCGGAGCCGCCAATGCCGTTCATCATCCGCGTACCGCAGACGTGGGTGGAGTTGACGTTGCCGTAGATGTCGAATTCCAGCGCGGTATTGATACCGATAATGCCCAGGCGACGCACCACTTCCGGATGGTTGGAGATCTCCTGCGGGCGCAGTACCAGCTTGTCTTTATAGTGTTCCAGGTTGCCGAATACATCGGCATTGCGCCGTTCCGACAGCGTGATCGAGCTGCCGGATGCAAAACTCAGCTTGCCGGCGTCGATCAGGTCGAACGTCGAATCCTGCAACACTTCCGAGTACATGGTCAGTTCTTCGAACGGCGATTCGATCAGGCCGCACATCACTGCGTTGGCGATATTGCCGATACCGGCCTGCAGCGGACCCAGTTTGTTGGTCATGCGCCCAGCGTCCACTTCTTGCTTGAGGAAGTTGATCAGGTGATTGGCGATGCCCTGCGTGTCGCTGTCGGGCGGCGTCACGGTTGAGGCTGAGTCGGCCTGGTTGGTGATCACAATGGCGACGATTTTCTCCGGTGGGATCGGAATTGCAGTGCTGCCGATGCGGTCGTCGACTTTGACCAGCGGAATCGGTGTGCGCGTCGGCCGGTAAGTCGGGATATAGATGTCGTGCAGCCCTTCCAGGTTCGGGTTGTGCGCCAGGTTGATCTCGACGATGACCTGCTTGGCGAATATCGCAAAGCTGGCTGAGTTGCCCACGGAGGTGGTCGGTACGATGTGCCCTTGTTCGGTAATCGCCACGGCTTCGATCACCGCGATGTCCGGCAACTTGAGTTGGTTGTTGCGCAGTTGCTCGACCGTTTCCGACAAATGCTGGTCGATAAACATCACTTCGCCGGCGTTAATCGCCTTGCGTAGGGTGCTGTCGACCTGGAATGGCATGCGGCGGGACAGCACGCCGGCTTCGGTCAGCTGTTTGTCCAGGTCGTTGCCCAGGCTGGCGCCGGTCATCAGGGTGATTTTCAGTGGAGAGGTCTTGGCGCGTTCCGCCAGTGCATGCGGAACGGCCTTGGCTTCACCGGCACGGGTGAAGCCGCTCATGCCGACGGTCATGCCGTCCTCGATCAGTGCGGCGGCGTCGGCCGGGCTCATGACCTTATTCAACAGCGAAGGCAAGCGGATACGATCACGGTACATGAATGGTTATCTCAGGCTACGGAAGCAAGGTGCGCAGTTTAGTGATTTCAAAAAAATTCGGCCCGCTACCATGGTCGAATGCCGGGCAGCGATTTAGAGCCTTTGGTCGGGTTTCATCAGGCCAATAAAAAACCCCAGCCTACCGGAGGCCAGGGTTCTGGGTATTGCGCTGGCGCAGTGTTATTCGACGGCCTTGACCATATCTTCGATGACCTTCTTGGCGTCGCCGAAGACCATCATGGTCTTGTCCAGGTAGAACAACTCGTTATCCAGGCCGGCATAACCGCTGGCCATCGAACGTTTGTTGACGATGATCGTCTTGGCCTTGAACGCTTCGAGGATCGGCATGCCGGCGATCGGTGAGTTCGGGTCGTTCTTGGCGGCTGGGTTGACCACGTCGTTGGCGCCCAACACCAGCACCACATCGGCCTGGCCGAATTCAGAGTTGATGTCTTCCATCTCGAACACTTGGTCGTAAGGCACTTCGGCCTCGGCGAGCAGCACGTTCATGTGCCCTGGCATCCGACCGGCCACCGGGTGGATCGCGTACTTCACGGTGACGCCGTGGTGGGTCAGCTTCTCGGTCAGCTCCTTGAGCGCGTGTTGCGCCCGAGCCACCGCGAGGCCATAGCCCGGCACGATGATCACGGTGTCGGCGTTGGTCAGCAGGAACGTCGCGTCGTCGGCCGAGCCCGACTTCACTGGGCGCGCTTCCTTGGAACCGGTCGCCGCGCCGGCGTCCGAGGTATTGCCGAAACCCCCCAGCAATACATTAAAGAAGGAGCGGTTCATTGCCTTGCACATGATGTACGAGAGGATCGCGCCGCTGGAGCCTACCAGGGAGCCGGCGATGATCAGCATCGAGTTGTTCAGCGAGAAGCCGATACCCGCCGCTGCCCAGCCGGAGTAGCTGTTGAGCATCGATACGACGACGGGCATGTCGGCGCCGCCAATCGGGATGATGATCAGCACGCCGAGCACGAAGGCCAGGGCCAGCATCAGCGCGAACGCTGTGAGGTTGCCCGTGAACATGAACGCCAGGCCCAGGCCCAATGTTGCGAGGCCGAGCACCAAGTTCAGCTTGTGCTGGCCGCCGAACTGTACGGGTGCGCCCTGGAACAGGCGGAACTTGTACTTGCCCGACAGTTTGCCGAACGCGATCACTGAGCCTGAGAAGGTAATCGCACCGATGGCGGCACCGAGGAACAGCTCCAGGCGGTTGCCGGCAGGGATCGAGTCGCCCAGGTGTTTGACGATACCCAGGGATTGCGGCTCGACCACGGCGGCAATCGCGATGAACACGGCTGCCAGGCCGATCATGCTGTGCATGAAGGCTACCAGCTCCGGCATCTTGGTCATTTCTACGCGCTTGGCCATGATCGAGCCGGCGGTGCCGCCGATCAGCAGGCCGACAATCACGTAGCCGATACCGGCGGTGGCCAGCTCCGCGCCGAGCTTATAGATGAGGCCTACGGTGGTGAGTACAGCCAGCGCCATGCCGAGCATGCCGAACAGGTTGCCGCGTCGCGAAGTGGTAGGGTGCGACAGGCCTTTGAGGGCCTGGATGAAGCAGATCGACGCGATCAGGTAGAGCGTCGTTACCAGGTTCATACTCATTACTTCTGCACCTCTTCTTTAACTTTGGGCGCTTTCTTCTTGAACATCTCCAGCATCCTGCGAGTGACCAGGAAGCCGCCGAATACGTTGACCGCCGCCAGGGCGACAGCCAAGGTGCCCATGGTCTTGCCCAGTGGCGTCACGGTGAGTGCCGCGGCCAGCATGGCGCCGACGATGACAATTGCGGAAATAGCGTTGGTCACGGCCATCAAAGGCGTGTGCAGTGCGGGGGTAACGTTCCAGACCACGTGATAACCGACATAAATGGCCAGCACAAAGATGATCAGGTTGTAGATACCGGGGGAGATAAGCTCTTCCATCGTCTGAATCCCTGCTTAGGCGTTTTTGCGGATGACTTGGCCGTCGCGGCACATCAGGCACGCGGCGACGATGTCGTCTTCGAGGTTGATTTCAAACTGCCCTTCCTTGGTGAAGACCAGCTTCAGGAAGTCCAGCAGGTTGCGCGCATACAAGGCAGACGCGTCCGCGGCGACGGCACCGGCCAGGTTGGTTGGGCCGCAAATGATGACGCCGTTTTCCACCACCACCTGGTCAGCCACGGTCAGCGGGCAGTTGCCGCCTTGGGCGGCCGCGAGGTCGATGACCACTGACCCCGGCTTCATTTGTGCAACTGTTTCCGCGCTCAGCAGAGTCGGTGCCTTGCGGCCTGGAATCAACGCGGTGGTGATGATGATGTCAGCCTGCTTGGCGCGTTCGTGCACCGCCAGGGCCTGGCGCTGCATCCAGCTGCTCGGCATCGGGCGTGCGTAACCACCGACACCGACGGCGCATTCGCGCTCTTCATCGGTTTCGTACGGAACGTCGACGAACTTGGCGCCGAGGGATTCGATCTGCTCTTTGACGGCCGGGCGCACGTCGGAAGCTTCGATCACTGCACCCAGACGTTTCGCTGTCGCGATAGCCTGGAGACCGGCAACCCCGGCACCCAGGATCAGTACACGGGCAGCCTTAACGGTGCCTGCGGCGGTCATCAGCATCGGCATGAAGCGTGGGTAGTGGTGAGCGGCGAGCAACACGGCTTTATAGCCGGCAATGTTGGCCTGGGAGGAAAGTACATCCAGGCTCTGGGCCCGCGACGTGCGTGGAGCGGCTTCGAGTGCGAATGCAGTGATGCCGTGCTCGGCCAGCTTGGCGATGGTTTCGTTGCTGAACGGATTGAGCATGCCCACCAATACGGTACCGCTTTTGATCAGCGCCAGTTCGCTGTCGCTGGGGGCAACCACCTTGAGAATTAGCTCGGCACCCAATGCATCGTTGGCACTGCCAATGGTTGCGCCTGCCGTTTCATAGGCACTGTCGACGATGCTGGCTTTGACGCCCGCTCCGCTTTGCACAGTGACCTTATGGCCCTGGCCGATCAGCTTCTTGATGGTTTCCGGGGTGGCAGCCACCCGCGTTTCACCGGTCTGGGTTTCGAGAGGAACACCAATGTGCACGTCAAATCTCCTGCATGATCTTTTTGCTTTTGATCTTTTTGTAAAAAGGCCAGTGCACCGCGAGTGGCGCATCTGGGGCGGCCGATCAGCACGATCCCGCTGAAATGACAGCGGGGCGCGGCATTTTGCAGGCGAACTTTACGGCCTTCAAGAGATTATGACGGGTGACGAAAAATTAACTACAAGTCACCCTGTGACTGATTGTCGCAATGCCCTGGAATAACCTCTTTAAATACAGGTGTTTAAAGGTATTCAGGTGTTTTTTTGGTTTTTTTGCATCGTTGCTGTGAATGGTCGCGTATTGGCCGTTTTAAGTCGCTACAGGCCATGTAGATTGTGGCTTTTGGCCTCATTTTTTATCAATCAGTACAGTCTGCTTAAATGCGACATATACGTATATCTGTAGGATTGAAATTTTTTTGACTACACGGTCAATAATCCGGGATTTCCCCTTTAAATGCTTGGGATGTAGCGTTGTGATTGATCGATCAGCCAATCCCTGAATGCGTGCAATGACGCTGATTCGACTTTTCGCTCGGGAATCATCAGGTAGTAAGCCTTCGAGCTGCTCAGTGCCTTGGCGTTGGCAATCACCAACTGCCTCTCATCCAGCTCGCGTTGGATGAGAAAGGGTGGAATCAGGGCGATGCCCATGTCATGCATGGCTGCCTGGGACAACATCGAGAATAGCTCGTAACGGGGGCCTGTCATGTCGCGGGGTATGTTCAAGTGTTGCGCGTTGAACCATTGGCGCCAGGCATAGGGTCGAGTGGTTTGCTGCAGCAGCGGCAGTTCTGCGATCTGCTGAGGGCTGAAGTGAGTGTGGGTACCCAGTAAGCGCGGGCTGCACACGGGAACCGGGTTTTCACCCATCAGTCGATGGGATTCGGTGCCGGACCAGTCGGCATCGCCAAAGTAGATTGCGGCATCGAACTCGGTGTCGGCGAACAGAAAGGGGCGCGTGCGGTTGGTCAGGTTGACCGTGACTTCCGGGTGCTGGCGTTGAAAATCCTTGAGCCGTGGGATCAGCCATTGAGTGCCGAAAGTAGGGACTACGGCCAGTTCGATGACATTAGTGCCCTGCTGCCCCATGACCGACAAGGTGTCGCGTTCCACGGCATCCAATTGCATGGCGACGCGACGGCTATAGGACAGCCCTGCTTCCGTCAGCTTTACCCCGCGCCGCGAGCGCCGAAACAGCTCGACACTTAAAAACTCTTCAAGACTGGCGATCTGTCGACAGATGGCGCCCTGGGTAATGGAAAGCTCATGCGCCGCCTTGGTAAAGCTCTCGTGGCGGGCCGCCGCTTCGAAACTGACGAGGGCGGTGGTACTGGGGATTTTTCTGCGCATGTACGGTGTACTCACTTACTAAAGCGCGTGTGTGTGGTTCTTGGCGATTTCGAAGTGAGAAATTAGCACAACCCTATGAGGAAACCTCGTTTGCCCTCTGCGTTTGCTCGGCCTAGGCTCCATCCACGACTTCTGATTCTTTGCGCGAGGACTTATTCATGGCTGGCAAGGCAAGCTTCAACTGGATCGATCCGCTGTTGTTGGATCAACAGCTCACCGAAGAAGAGCGCATGGTGCGTGACAGTGCTGAGCAATTTGCCCAGGACAAGCTGGCGCCGCGTGTCCTCGAAGCTTTCCGCCATGAAAAAACCGACCCTGCGATCTTCCGCGAAATGGGGGAAACCGGCCTGCTGGGGGCGATGATTCCCGAACAGTACGGTGGCAGTGGTTTGAACTACGTCAGCTATGGGCTGATTGCGCGTGAAGTGGAGCGCGTAGATTCCGGCTATCGTTCGATGATGAGTGTGCAGTCGTCACTGGTCATGGTGCCGATCAATGAATTTGGTACTGAGGCACAGAAGCAGAAGTACCTGCCGAAATTGGCCTCTGGCGAATGGATTGGCTGTTTTGGTCTGACCGAACCCAATCATGGGTCTGACCCGGGCGCAATGATTACCCGCGCGCGCAAGGTGGAGGGTGGCTACAGCCTGACGGGCGCCAAAATGTGGATCACCAATAGTCCCATCGCCGATGTGTTTGTGGTGTGGGGCAAGGACGATGCCGGCGATATCCGTGGTTTTGTCTTGGAGAAAGGCTGGAAAGGTCTGAGCGCTCCGGCGATTCATGGCAAGGTTGGGTTGCGTGCTTCCATCACTGGCGAGATCGTCATGGATAACGTGTTTGTGCCGCAAGAGAATATCTTCCCGGATGTGCGAGGTTTGAAAGGGCCGTTCACCTGCCTCAACTCTGCGCGTTACGGTATTTCCTGGGGGGCGCTGGGTGCGGCTGAGTTTTGCTGGCATACCGCCCGTCAATACACCCTCGATCGTCAGCAGTTCGGCCGTCCTTTGGCGGCGACCCAGCTGATCCAGAAGAAGCTGGCCGACATGCAAACCGAGATCACTCTTGCTCTGCAAGGCTGCCTGCGTCTGGGGCGTATGAAGGATGAGGGTACGGCCGCGGTTGAGATTACCTCGATCATGAAGCGAAACTCGTGTGGCAAGTCCCTGGATATCGCGCGTATGGCGCGGGACATGCTGGGGGGGAACGGTATCTCCGATGAGTTCGGCGTCGCACGTCACTTGGTCAACCTGGAGGTGGTGAATACCTACGAAGGTACTCATGACGTGCATGCCCTGATCCTGGGGCGTGCACAAACCGGTCTTCAGGCCTTCTACTAAATAGGAGCACGGCATGGGCGCGCTTTCGCACCTGAGGGTGCTGGATTTATCGCGAGTGTTGGCGGGGCCATGGTCCGGGCAGATTCTCGCGGACCTTGGGGCGGAAGTCATCAAGGTCGAGCGGCCAGGTGTGGGCGACGATACGCGAGCATGGGGTCCGCCGTTCCTCAAGGATGCTGATGGCGAGAGCACCAGCGAGGCGGCGTATTATCTGTCGGCGAATCGTAACAAGGAGTCGGTGACCATCGATTTCACGCGGCCAGAGGGGCAGAAACTGGTACGCGACCTGGCGGCCAAGTCCGACATACTGATCGAAAACTTCAAGGTAGGTGGGCTGGCAACCTATGGGCTGGATTATGAGTCGCTCAAGGAGCTCAATCCGGAGCTGATCTATTGCTCGATAACGGGCTTCGGTCAGACGGGGCCTTACGCGACGCGTCCCGGTTACGACTTTATGATTCAGGGGCTGGGCGGACTCATGAGTCTGACCGGTCGACCCGAGGGTGATGATGGGGCTGGGCCGGTGAAGGTTGGCGTGGCTTTGACCGACATCCTGACGGGGCTTTACTCGACCGTAGCGATCCTCGCCGCGCTGGCTCATCGGGATCATGACGGTGGCGGCCAGCATATCGATATGGCTCTGTTGGATGTGCAGGTGGCATGCCTGGCTAACCAAGCCATGAATTACCTGACGACGGGAGTGCCGCCAAAGCGTCTTGGTAATGCGCATCCGAATATCGTGCCCTATCAGGATTTCCCCACGGCTGATGGTGACTTCATATTGACGGTGGGTAACGACGGTCAATTTCGTAAGTTCGCTGAAGTGGCCGGCCGGCCGATGTGGGCAGATGACCCGCGCTTTGCAACCAATAAGGCGCGAGTGGCCAACCGTGCGGAGCTGATTCCGTTAATTCGCCAGGCTACGGTCTTCAAGACGACGGCTGAGTGGGTGTCACAGTTGGAGCAAGTGGGCGTGCCGTGTGGGCCGATCAATGATTTGGCACAGGTGTTCGCCGACCCTCAGGTCAGGGCGCGTGGCTTGGCGATGACGCTACCCCATGGCTTGGCGGGGGTGGTACCTCAGGTTGCCAGCCCGATCAGGTTGTCCAAGACTCCAGTGGAGTATCGGAGTGCGCCTCCTCTATTAGGTGAGCATACCGTCAAGGTGCTGCAAGACGTTCTGGGATTGATGCCGGCCAGTGTCGCTGCTTTAAGAGAGGCAGGAGTAATCTGAAAGCGGTCTTCTATATAGAAGGCGCTGGAGCGGCTTGGTTGTTTTTTGAACAAAGGCAACTGTTTGATAGGAAAGAAGAATTAATGGTTGACGGCGAATTATATCTGTCTATAATTCGCCCCACTTCCGGTGCAGTCGAAACTTAAAACTCCTTGGTAAACAAGAGGTTACGAAGATTTAGGCAGCGAATGGCTTCAGTTCATCGAAGCCCAGAAGGAGTTGGTAGGGCGGTGTTGTTTGGCTCTATCAACGGTTCGATCTTCTCGGTCGAAAGCGGAGAAAAAGAGGTGTTGACAGCAGCGTGTAACGCTGTAGAATTCGCCTCCCGCTAACGAGAGATCGGAAGCGCAAGTGGTTGAAGTT